>DASWED010000111.1:0-141514 GCA_036394995.1 Actinomycetota bacterium | reverse complement strand
CCGCTTCTTCCCCTCGAACGGGTGGAACCGCACGCCCTTCCAGTCGGTGTTCGTCCCGAACACGAACTTGTTGTTCTCGTCGTGCAGCGCGAACGAGATCACCGGGTCCTCCACCGGCTTGTTCGCCTTGAGGTCCACCTGGAGCGTGAGCGTCTCTCCGGACACCGCCTGCTCGCCGGATGAGCCGTCCTCCCGGATCAGCGAGGCGCTCACGATCTCGAGCTCGCGGGTCCCCTGGTCGGTGGCGTAGGCGAGGTCCTCTTTGAGCATGGACAGGCGGAACGTCCGGACCACCTCGTCGGGCTCGCCCGCGGCGTGCACCACGCCCTTCTGGAGCATCACGGCCTGGTCGCAGATCTGCCGGACCAGGTCGGCGGCGTGCGTCACGAACACGATGGTCCGTCCCTCCTTCTGGAACTGCTCGATGCGCGCCAGGCACTTGCGCTGGAACGCCTCGTCGCCGACCGCCAGGACCTCGTCCACCAGCAGGATCTGGGGCTCCACGTGCACGGCAACGGAGAACCCCAACCGGACCACCATGCCGCTCGAGTAGAACTTCAGCTGGGTGTCGATGAAGTCCTCCAGCTCGGAGAAGTCGACCACGGCGTCGAACACCGCGTCGGTCTCCGCCCGGGAGAGCCCAAGGATCGAGCCGTTGAGGTAGACGTTCTCCCGGCCGGTGAGCTCCGGGTGGAAGCCGGCCCCCAGCTCCAGCAGCGCGGCGATCCGCCCCCGCGTGACGACCCGCCCATCGGTGGGCCGAAGGATCCCGGCGATGATCCGGAGCAGCGTGGACTTCCCGCTCCCGTTCGGCCCGATGAGCCCGGTGGTGGACCCGTGCGGCACGTCGAACGAGACGTCCTTCAGGGCCCAGAACTCCTCGGCCCGGGTCCGGAGCCTGCCCACGCGCTGCTTCACCGACGTGGGCTTCTCGCGGTACCGGCGGAACTTCTTGCCGATCCCCTGGACCTCGATCGCCGGAGGCACTAAAGCTCCTCCGCGAAGTCCCCGGCCTGCCGGAAGAAGTACCGCCACGTCACGAGGATCAGCAGCATCGAGACCACGCAGGAGATGCCCAGAAAGACCGCCTGCTTGCCGATCGAGAAGTCGAGCAGCGCCCGGACATGATCGTGTGTGACCTTCACGTGCCGGTTGGTCGCCGGCCCGACGGTCTTGCTCGAGGTCATCGTCCACGTGACGACCTTGTAGATGGCCCGCTGGAACCCCGAGAGGATCGTGGCCATGGGGTTCAGGATCAGGTACGCGTACAGCCCGCCCTCCAGGAACCGGGAGTGCATGAACCGGTCCTGGATGGCTGCCATCGGGTAGATGACCGGGCTGAGCCAGAACCACATCAGCAGGGCCAGGGACAGCAGGTGCTGGGTGTCCCGGTACTTCACATTCAGCGCGGCGACGAGGAACGACAGGGACAGCGAGAACAGCAGCAGCGCCACGAACGCCAGCGGCAGCAGGACCATGTTCAGGCCGAACGGGTTGTGCGAGAGGATCGCCAGGAACGCCCCCAAGACGACGGCCTGGAACACGAAGTCCACCAGCGAGGCCCCCATGGATGCCAGGGGCAGGATCTCCCGGGGGAAGTACACCTTCTTCACCAGGTTCGCGTTCTCCACGATCGACCGCGACGCCCCGGTGAGCGAGCCGTTGAACACGTTCCACGCGAGGATGCCCGAGAGGATGTAGATCGGGAAGTCGGGCAGCCCGTTCGGCAGGATCACTCCGAACACCAGCCAGAACACCAGCAGGAACAGCAGCGGGTTCAGCATGGCCCACGCGGCGCCGAGCACCGAGGAGGTGTACTTGACCTTCACCTCCTTGCGGGTGAGGTTGCCGAGGATCTCGCGGTACCGCCACAGCTCCTTCAGCCGGCGGAAGGGGTGGAGCTTCGGCGACTCGGAGGTGGTGGTCTTCGACGGCTCCTCGGCCGTGATGACCCGCTCCTCGACCTTCTCATCCAGCGCCATCGATGAACTCCTTCAGCGCGACGTCGAGGGACGGCAGCGGCCCTACGCCGAGGTCCTCGGTGAACAGGCTGGTGAGCGCGGAGTTCGCCGGCCGGGCGGCGGGGAGGTCGAGGTCCTGGACCTCCTGGCGCTCCACGGACACCGGCAGGCCCTCCAGGAACCGGATCCGGGTCAGCACGTCGAACCAGCTGGCCGGCTCCGGCCCGGCCACGTGGTAGGTCCCGAACCGCTCGGTCAGCACCAGCGGGAGGAGCCGCTCCGCCAGATGGCGGACGAACGTCGGCGTCCCCACCCGGTCGGCCAGGGCCCGCCCGGGCTCGCCCTCGCGCATGGCGGCGACGGTCCGCGACAGGTGGTCGTTCCCGCCGCCGAACACCCAGCCCGTCCGCACCACGAAGTGCTCGGGGAGGTGCCGGCGGACCATGACCTCGCCCCCCAGCTTGGTCCGGGCGTACACGGAGCTCGGATTCGGGCGGTCCAGCTCGTCGTAGGGCGCGCCCTTCTCGCCGTCGAACACGTAGTCGGTGGACACGTGCAGGAGCACGGCCCCGCACCGCCGGGCCGCCAGGGCCAGGTTGTGCGGGCCGATCGTGTTCGACCGGTAGGCCTCCTCGCGCTCGATCTCGCAGTCGTCCACCCGGGTCATCGCGGCGAGGTTCACGATCGCGTCCGGCCTGACCGGGACCACCCGCTGCATCACCCCGTGGTGGTCGCCCACGTCGAGTTCGGCGTGCGTGAACGGGTGGACGTCGTGGTGGCCGGGGACCTCGGCCAGGAAGGCCCGGGCCACGGCACCCGCGGCGCCGGTGACCACCAGCCTCATGGCCGTCCCCCCCCCAGCCGCGCGGCGTTGTCCCGGTACCAGTCCACGGTCCGGGCCAGCCCGTCGGCGAACCGGATCTCCGGCTTCCATCCCAGCTCGGCCAGGCGGGTCCAGTCCAGGGCGTACCGGAAGTCGTGCCCCGGACGGTCCGGGACGAACTCGATGAGCGACGGCGACGCGCCAGCCAGGCGGCACACGTCCCGGGCCAGCTCCAGGTTCGAGATCTCGTGGCCTCCGCCGATGTTGTACGTCTCCCCCGGGTGCCCGGAGTCCTCCACGGTCAGCACGGCGCGGGCGAAGTCCAGGACGTGCAGCCATTCGCGCCGGTTCGACCCGTCTCCGTACACCGGCACCTCCCCCCCGGCCAGCGCGGCCAGCGCGAACGTGGGGATGGCCTTCTCGACATGCTGGCGGGGCCCGAACGCGTTCGTTCCGCGGACCAGGGTCACCGGCATCCCGTACGTCACCCGGTAGGCCCGGCACAGGAGGTCGGCCCCGGCCTTCGTGGCCGCGTACGGGCTGTTCGGGAGCAGGGGGTCGTCCTCGGTGAACGCGCCCCGGCGGACCGACCCGTACACCTCGTCGGTGGAGACCACCAGCAGGTGCTTCTCGGCCCGGTGGCACGCCTCCAGGACCACCTGGGTCCCCAGGACGTTCGTCCGGACGAACTCGGCGGGGTCCGCGATGCTCCGGTCCACGAACGACTCCGCGGCCGCGTGGATCACCGAGGTGGACCGCGCCACCAGGCGCCCCACGGCCTCGGGGTCGGCCACGTCGCCCCGCACGAAGTCGAACCGCGGGTTCCCCCGGTGCCGGGACAGGTTGTCGACGTTCCCGGCGTACGTCAGCCGGTCGAGCACGGTGACCCGGAGGCCGTCGCGGTCCAGCAGGAGATCCACGATGTGCGAGCCCACGAACCCGGCGCCGCCGGTGACCAGGACGTGCTCCGATCGCGTTCGATCGACGGCCGGTCCCCGGGCGGTCACTTGAACTCGATGTCCCACGAGTAGGGAACGTCGGGCGAGTTCCAGGGGACCCGGTATTCGTCGGGCTGCTCGTGGTGGTACGGCTCGTTCGGGACGTTGATGACCAGGGCCTCCTCCTGCGAGACGCACTTCCACCCGTGCAGGACCCCGGCCGGGACCCGGATCAGCAGCGGGTTGTGCTCCCCGATGTGGTACTCCGACAGTGTCCCGTGCGTCGGCGAGCCCTCCCTGCCGTCGAACAGCACCAGCTTGACCATTCCCTTCACGCAGCAGAAGTTGTCGTCCTGGACCCTGTGGAGGTGCCAGGCCTTCACCACTCCAGGGTAGGTCGTGGACAGGTAGACCTGTCCGAACTCACGGAAACCTTCATCGTCGGCCCGCAGGATCTCCATCAGGCGGCCCCGCTCGTCGGGGATCACGCGTAGGGGCTTGATCCACACGCCGTCGATGAGGTCGCTCATTGGCTGGGTCCCGGTGGCTCGTGGTCGCTCGTGGCTCGGTCGCGCGAGGAAAATGGCCTCGGACCAGCGAAGTCTAGCAGCGGGGACCCTCGAACCCGGGGAGCCGGACCTCCTGCCGGCACGACGCCTGAGGCTGCGGTCCGGGCCGGCAGGTGCCTGCTACAGTGCCCACGATGGCCAAGCATCGCGACCTGGCGAAGAAGCTGCTGCCCGATCGGTTCGTCGATTGGTACCGGGGCCTGCGCGTTCGCATCCTGGAATCCGCCGGGGGGGCCAGCAGGATCACGCTCGGCCTGCTGCTCCGGCTGCTCTGGCTGAAGCTCTCGCCGATCCGGGGGGTCTTCCGCCGGATCGCGGTGAAACTGCTGCCGAACTCGCTGGTCAACCGGCTCCGCGCGCGCCGGGCCAGGAAGCGCTACCTGAAGGCCCTGGGGTACGAGCTGATGGAGCGGGAGACCCGGCTGGACTACCTGGAGGGCCGGGTGGCGGCCCGGCGGGACGGGTTCTACGAGCGGATCGTGAAGGACGTCCTGGAGCGGACCGAGATCATCCTGCAGGAGCTCGACCGGCGGATCGAGGGGGTGTCGGCTCGCACCGGCGAACGCCTGAACGCCGTGGAGGAGCAGCTGGTGCAGCTTCGCGAGGAGATGGGCCGGCTCCGCCAGGTGTCCGACCCCGAGCTCAGGGACGTGGGGGACCGGGCCCGGGCGGAGCTCCCCGAGATCGCATCCGCGGAGACCGGCGACGAGGCCGCCGAGAGCCCCCGCCCCGAGCGCGACGAGGGAGCCACCGGCGGCGCAGACGGGAACGGCAGGATCGCCGCCTCGGCTCCCGCGGTCGCGCCCGCGTCGCGCCGGCCCGACTAGGCGGGAGCCGGTTCCTTGAAACTGGCCTGGTTCAGCCCGCTGCCGCCGATCCCCTCCGGCATCTCCGACTACACCACCGAGATCGTCCCGTACCTGGCCCAGAAGGTGGAGATCGACGTGGTGTGCCCCCGGCCCGGCGCGTTCCGCAAGCCCCACGTGCCGGAGGGAGCGAAGCTCCGGGACCCGGTCGTCTTCTACCGGGAGGCATACGACGCCGTCTACTACCACCTGGGGAACAACCCGTACCACGAGTACATCTACACACTGGCCCGCAAGAACCCCGAGATCGCGGTGTTCCACGACGCGGTGCTCCACCACCTCATCGCGCACGTCACGATCGAGGCCGGCGGGGACGATGCCCGGTACGAGGGCATCCTCCACGGCGAGTACGGCGAACGGGGAACCCGGCTGGCCAACCTCCGCCGGAACGCCATCGCCACCGACTACGAGAAGTTCCTGTTCCCGCTCACGGCGCACGTGGCCCAGAAGGCCCGGGGCATCGTGGTGCACAGCCAGGACGCTGCGGACCGCATGCGCGAGGCGGCGCCGAACGTGCCGCTGGTGGTCATCCCCCACCATGCAGGCGAGCCCCCCGGGGCCGTGGAGGGGATCGACCGGGAGGAGGCCCGGCGGCGGCTGAAGCTCCCGCCGGAGGCGTTCGTGGTGGGCCACTTCGGGTTCATCACCCGGCCCAAGCAGCCGGGGGCGGTGGTCCGCGGCTTCTGGGCCCTGCACCAGGAGTTCCCGGACGCCGTGCTGATGATGGTGGGGGCCGACCACACGGGCGGGGCCCTGGGCCGGCTGGTGGACCAGGTGGGACTCCGCGACTCCGTTCGGATGGCCGGCTACGTCGACCTCGAGAAGTTCTACATCGCGATGCGGGCCTGCGACGCGATCATCAACCTGCGGTACCCGACGGCCGGTGAGACCTCCGGTACGCTGGCCCGGTCGCTCGCCGAGGGCCGAGCAGTGATCGTGAACAACTACGCCTCGTGGGCGGAGCTCCCACCCGACGTCGCGCTCAAGGTGGAGATCGATGGTCCGCAGGACGAACAGGTCGGTCAGCACCTGCTGCACCTGGCCCGCGACCCCGTGTTCCGGGCGGGGGTCGAGGAGCATGCCCGGGCCTACGCTCACGAGTTCCTGGACCCGAACCGGTGCCGGGACCTGTACATCTCGTTCGCCCGCGAGGTCGGCGGCCAGGAGAACCCCGCGACCATGATCCTGCCGGAGGAGCACCGTCCCGGTCGGCCCCTGACCTGGGCCGAACAGCAGTCCCTGCACGCCCGGCAGCGCCCCCGCATCGACGACCTGGCCGGGGCCACGCTGGGCCAGGACGGCGTCACGGCCTACGTGGACCTCCTGTACCGGATGATCCTGCGGCGGCCGGCGGAGCCCGAGGCCCTCCGGCACGCCCACGCCGAGCTGGCGTTCGGCGGCAAGCTCACCCGGGCCGGGCTGGTCCGGCGCCTGCTCACCAGCCGGGAGTTCCAGGAGGTCCTGACCCTCGAGCAGGTGCTGCGGGAACGGGCCCACTCCCCCCACCCCTTCACGATCCCCCCCGGCGAGACCCTCTCCGCACCGAACACCACCGAGCGGGTGGTGGAGATCCCATGGATGGTCTCGCGGTACGAGGGCGAGCGCCGGGTCCTGGACCTGGGCTACGCGTTCGCGTCCGGCGTGTACCTCACGGCCCTGCTCGAGCTGGGGATCCCCTCGCTCCACGGCCTCGACATCGCCGTCCTCTCGGTCCCCGGCATGCAGCGCGTGCGGGCCGACATCCGGGACCTCCCGTACCGGAGCGGCTCGTTCGACCTGGTGTGCTGCCTGTCCACCCTGGAGCACGTGGGGTTCGACAACACCCGGTACGGGCTGCCGTTCCAGCAGAAGGACCCCGGCGCCGCCGCGCGGTCCCTGGAGGAGATGGCCCGGGTCCTGGCCCCCTCGGGCCGGGTGTTGATCTCGGTTCCGTTCGGGCGGCGCGAGGAGCGGGGCTGGATGTTCCAGTACGACGCCGACTCGTGGGAGGAGCTGATCCGGCGAAGCCCCTTCCGGATCCTCGAACAGGAGACGTTCCGCCTGACCCCCGAGGGCTGGACGAAGGTGAACGATCCCCGGGCCATGGGCCTGCTCTCCTACGGCGAGGAGGCCCCCGCCGCCACCGGCGTGCTGTGCGCGGTGCTGGCCGTGCGCTGACCCCGGAGTCTCCTCAGGCCTTCTCGTCCGGGAGCTTCGCCGCGAGCAGCCGGCCGCAGGCCCCGCAGAACAGCCAGATCACCTCGGCCGTCCGCTCGCCGCCCTGTTCGGCGACCGTGCCGAACCGGGACCGGGCCGACACCGTGAGGTCCGCGCGGCACGTCGGGCAGGTGGGGGGCAGCTCGGGGACATCGGGCGACGGCCGAGCCGCCGCGGCGAGCCGTTCCGGGCGCAGGCGAACGTGCGGCTCTCCCTCCGGGTCGCCCTGGCCGGCCGCGAGGAGCTCGGCGACCTTGGCGCGAACCGGCTTCAGGCCCACCCCCTGCTTGCGGAGCACCTGCGCGGCGACGCCCTCCCCCTCCCGGACCAGGCCCAGGAGGATGTGTTCGGTCCCGATGTAGCGGTGGCCCATCTCGAGCGCCTCCCGCAGCGACATCTCGAGCACCTTCTTGGCGTGCGGCGTGAACGGGATGTGGCCGGTCGGGGGGTTGTCGCCCTGTCCCACCATCTCCAGGACCATCTCCCGCACGGCGACCAGCTCCACGCCCAGCGACTCGAGGGCGTTCGCCGCCACCCCCTCGCCGTCGTGGATGAGGCCGAGCAGGAGGTGCTCCGTCCCGATGTACGTGTGGTTGAGCACCCTCGCCTCGGTCTGGGCGAGGACCACGACCCTGCGGGCCCGTTCCGTGAAGCGCTCGAACACCTCGGTTCGAGGATACGGCCGGCGGGCGCCGCGGGGAAGGGTGTTGGCGGCTCAGGTGATCTGGACCCGGCCGTGGTCGCCCACGATCAGCCGGAGGGCACCGGCCTCCGAGCCCCGGCGGACCTCGACCTCCTTGCCCAGGATGGAGCCCGCCATGCTCCTCACGTCGACGATCGTGCACTGCTCCATCACGATCGAGTCCTGCACCCCCGACCCGCGCACGACACAGCTGTAGGAGATCGAGGCGTGGGGACCGACCACGGAGTCCTCCACCACCGAGCCCTCCCCGACGATCGCCGGGCCCCGGATCTCCGAGCGGATGACCTTCGCGCCCCGCTCCACCACCACGATGCCGGTGAGGCTCGAGTCGGAGTCGACGTCGCCGTCCACGCGGGGCTCGAGCTGCTGGAGCATCATCCGGTTCGCCTCGAGCAGGTCCTCGGGCCGTCCGGTGTCCTTCCACCACCCGTTCACCATCGCGGCCCGGACGGGCCGTCCGTCGTCGATGAGGCGCTGGATGGCGTCGGTGATCTCGAGCTCGCCGCGCCACGAAGGCTGGAGGGTCCTGGCCGCGTCCACGATCGAACGGTCGAACAGGTACACGCCGACCAGCGCCAGGTCCGAGATGTGCTCCTGCGGCTTCTCCACCAGCCTGGTGACGCGGTCGCCGTCGAGGACGGCCACGCCGAACCGCTCCGGCTCGGGGACCTTCGCCAGGAAGATCTGCGCGGCCGGGTGGTGGCGTTCGAACTCCTCAACGAACCCCTTGAGGCCCTCGAGGAGCACGTTGTCCCCCAGGTACATCACGAAGGGGTCGTCGCCCAGGTAGCCCTCCGCCGTGAGGACGGCGTGGGCCAGACCGAGCGGCGCCTCCTGCGGGATGTAGGTGACGGCCAGCCCCCAGGCCGAACCGTCCCCGACCGCGCCCCTGACCTCCTCCGCGGTGTGCCCCACCACGATCCCGACCTCCCGAATCCCGGCGTCGGCGATGGCCTGCAGGGCGTGGAACAGGATCGGCGTGTTCGCGATGGGGATGAGCTGCTTCGCGTTCGTGTGGGTGATCGGCCGGAGGCGGGACCCCTCCCCTCCCGAGAGGACCAGCGCCTTCACCTGATCATCCGCTCATCCGCACGATGAGGTCCCGCCCCCGGACCCCGGTGGCGCCGGCGACGAGATCGGCTGCCCCCCGTACGTGCTGGGGACGACGACCGCGACGTCGAGGCCATTCATCGTCCCGGGCGGCGCCGGCTGCTCCGGGACGGACCCCAGGAACCCGTGGACCACGTCCGCCGCGGCCTTCCCCTGAGGCGATCGCGCGAAGAGGATGGTCGGGCCGGAGACGCCATACGGGTTCGACGTGGTCAGCGGCTGGATGTCGAATGCGGACTCCTTCAGGTAGTCGTAGACCCGCTGGGCGATCCCGTTCGAGGCGCTGTCCACGACACCCACCCTGACCACCGCGGGTGAGGGGGGCGAGTTCTGCCCGGAGAGACCCAGGCTGCCCAGCGGCTTTCCCTGCCGGATCCGCTTGAACAGCTCCTTGGCCTCGGGCAGGAGCGTGACGACGTCCTTCGTGCCCTCCGGCGTCTCGACCGTCGCGAAGGGGTTCCCGGGCACCGAGCGGAAGTCCACGGCGCCGGTGTTGATCCCCTGGAGCTTCTTCACCAGGTACATGAGCTCCGGGAGGCCCTTGTCCGCCAGCTTCGGGTCCACGAAGATGTTGCTGAGGACCGCCGAGATGATCGCCTCGGCGCGCACGACCATCGAGGGCTGGAGGGATCTCACCAGCACGGCGCGAAGGAACTGCTGCTGGCGCGCGATCCGGTTGAAATCCGGGGGGCCGCTCTCGCACTCGACGTGGCGCGCCCGCACGAACGCCAGGGCCTGGACCGGATCCAGGTTGTAGCAGCCGGCGCGCGGGAGGTTCAGGCCCGTGAACTCGGTGTCGATCAGCGGTCGGTCGATGCAGATGGGGACCCCGCCGATGGCCTCGACCACATGCTGGAACCCGGCCAGGTTCACCACGATGAAGTGGTCGACCTTGATGCCCGTCAGGTTCCTGATCACCTCCGCGGTCCGGTAGGGACCGTCCTCGAACGCCGACGTGATCTTGCCCATTCCGTGCCCGGGGACGCGCACCCAGAGATCGCGCGGGAACGACAGCACGATGGCCTTCTGCTGCCGCGGGTCGAGTCGCATCACCAGGATGGTGTCCGACCGCCGACCCGCGACCCGCGGGTCGTCCGGCGATCCCCACAGCTCCTGCTGCTCCTTCGACAGGCCCGCCCTGGAGTCGCTGCCCAGCACCATGTAGGTGCACGTCTCCTCGCAGTCGCCGGTCACGACGCCGGTCGGGATCGGCGTCGGAAGGACCCCGCCGCCCGGCCCCCCATCCCGGGGCTGCTGCCACCTGCGGAGGGTGTTGTCTGCCTTCTTGTACAGGAAGATCCCGTACGCGGAGCCGGCGGCCACGCCGAGCGAGGCCAGCATCGTGATGACGAGGAAGATCGCGATGGGCCAGCGGCGGCGCCGTCTGGAGGGCGCGGCCGGTCTCGGGGCAGGGTCGTTCGCCTGCAGTGGTCGTGGCTCGGTGGTGGTGGCCAAACTGAGGCAAGCGTACAGGTCGGACCCCGATCGCACCCGGGCGCTACGGACAGGTCGGAGTCGAAGCGCCTTCCCCCGTGGGGGACGGCTCGGGTGTCGGCGTCACCACGCCGGGCCCGTTGTATGCGGAGTCGATCACGACCGCCACGTCGACCTCCCCGACCGTCCCGGACGGCGCCGGCTGGAGATGGAGCGGGGGAAGGAACTTCCGGACGACATCGGCCGCGTGGTCGGCCCCCGGCGCGTAATAGATGCCGGGACCTGCCTGGACCAGGGATGCGGGAGCGGTTCCCAGCGGTTGGATGTCGAACCCCGAGTGGAGCAGGTACTCGCTCACCTTCCGGGCGGCACCCCCGGACCCCTGGTCCAACACGCGAACGCGAACGGCCGCGGGGGACGGTGGGGTGAGCAGCTGCTCCTTCCCGAGATCTCCCAGCGGCTTTCCGGTGCGAAGCCGTTCGAACAGCTGCCGGGCCTCCGGTCGCAGCTCGAGGACCTGCGCTGCACCCGCGGTGGTCGGCTGGGTGGGCACGGCGCGGAAGTCCACGGCTCCCGTGGTGAGGCCCCGGAGCTTGTCCACGAGGTAGTACATGTCCGCGACGTCGAGCGAGGGGCTCCGCCGGATGTTCGGGAGCACCTCGTCGATGATGGCCTTGGCGTGGAAGACCGCGCCGGCCGACATCGTCCTCGCCAGGACGACCCGCAGGAACTGCTGCTGGCGGGCGATGCGGTTGAAGTCGGGGAAGCCGCCCTCATCGCAGATGTGCCGGGCGCGAACGAAGGCCAGCGCCTGCTGGGGATCGAGCTCATAGCACCCGGCGTGGCGGAGATCGAGTCCCGAGAAGCCCGTGGGGTCGACCAGGGGCGAGGCGATGCAGATGGGCACCGAGCCGAGCGCCCGGACGACGCCCTCGAACCCGGCCAGGTTGACCGTCAGGAACCCGTTGATCTGGAGGCCGGTCAGGCGGTGGATGACGTTCGCCACCCGGTACTCGCCGGCTTCGTACGCTGACGTGATCCTCCCGTAGCCCTGGTGCGGGATCTTGACCCACAGATCGCGCGGGAACGACAGCACGGTGGCGTGCTCCTCGGCCGGATCGACGTGCACCACCATGATCGTGTCCGACCGTCGCCCCGGCTGCGTGATCTCGGACCCGAACTGCGACTGCTCCCCGGGGGAGAGTCCCTTGCGGGAGTCGCTGCCGAGGATCATGTAGTTGCAGACGCCCTTCGCGCACGGGCCCGTGTCCTCCCGCACGACCGCGTCGGCGTCGTCCCTGTGGGCGGGGTCGGTGGGCGCAGGGATCGGGGGGGTCGCCCCCTCGGCGCGGTCGTACAGGAAGATGCCGTACGCGGAGCCCGCCGCCACGGTGATGGACGCCACCATCGTGAACACCAGGAAGACCGAGATGGGCCAGCGGCGCCGGTGACGTTCGGACGCGCCGGGTCCCGGGGCGGGGTCGTCCGCCCGCGGGGGTCGCGGTTGCGTAGGCTTGGCCACGTCGGTTCAGCCTATCGGTCGGCCATTGGAGGATCGGCTCGGACTCATGGACATCGTGTGGAATCCGTCTGACGACTACGTGGAGCGGGCCAACGTGACCAGGTTCATGCGGGCCCACGGCATCGGGTCGTACGAGGAGCTGGTCCGGCGGTCCCAGGATGACATCGAGTGGTTCTGGGACGCCGTGGTGACCGACCTCGGGATCGAGTTCTTCGAGCCCTACGCCAAGGTGCTCGACACCTCCGAGGGCATCCCCTGGGCGACGTGGTTCCGGGGGGGCACGGTGAACCTCGCGCACAACTGCGTGGACCGGTGGGCCGAACGGACCCCGGACAAGGTGGCCGTCCTGTGGGAGGGCGAGGACGGCTCGACGCGATCCGTGACCTACGCCGAGCTCCGCGAGATGTCCGACCGCGCGGCGCACGGGCTCCGGGAGCTGGGCGTGAACCAGGGCGACACCGTCGGGATCTTCATGCCGATGGCCCCCGAGACGGTCGCCGCCACGTTGGCCTGCGCCAAGGTCGGTGCCCCGTACCTCCCGATCTTCTCCGGGTTCGGCGCCGACGCGGTCGCGAAGCGCCTCCAGGACGCCGGCGCGAAGGTGCTGTTCACCGCCGACGGGTTCTTCCGGCGGGGCGCCGCCGTGGACATGGCGTCGATCGCCGCCGAGGCGTGCGCGGAGACGCCGTCCGTCGAGCACCGGATCGTGTGGAGGAGGCTGGGTGAGGCGGCGCCGAAGCACGCATGGGACGAATCCCGCGACCGTGACTGGGACGAGCTCCTGCAACGGCAGCTCCCCGGGTTCGAGACGGAGCGGCTCGACCCCGAGCACCCGCTCATGATCGCGTACACCAGCGGGACCACCGGGCGGCCGAAGGGCTCGGTCCACGTGCACGGCGGGTTCCTGGTGAAGATCTCCGCCGAGGTCGCCTACCAGACGGACCTCCATCCGGACGAGACGCTGTTCTGGGTGAGCGACCTCGGCTGGATCATGGGGGCCTGGGAGATCGTCGGAGCCGGCGCGCTCGGCGCCACCGTGTTCCTGTACGAGGGCGCGCCGAACCACCCGGGACCGGACCGGATCTGGGACATGGTGGAGCGCCATCGCATCAGCACGCTGGGCATCTCCCCCACGCTGATCCGGGCCCTGATCCCGGCCGGCGAGGAGCACGTCCGCTCACACGACCTGTCGTGCCTCCGGGTCCTGGGCTCCACCGGAGAGCCCTGGAACCCCGAGCCCTACATGTGGTTCCTGAACGAGGTCGGCGGGGGACGGTGTCCGATCATCAACATCTCCGGCGGCACGGAGGTGGGGGCGTGCTTCCTGTCGCCCCTGCCGATCACGTCGCTGAAGCCCTCCACGCTCCGGGGGCCGTCCCTCGGGATGGCCGTCGACGTGTGGGGGCCGGACGGGAGGCCGGTGGCGCCGGGCGAGGTCGGCGAGCTGGTGTGCACGAAGCCCTGGCCGGCGATGACCCGGGGCGTGTGGGGCGACCCCCAGCGGTACCTCGACACCTACTGGAGCCGGTGGCCGGACGTGTGGGTCCACGGCGACTGGGCGACCATCGACGACGACGGCTTCTGGTTCCTGCACGGCCGTTCGGACGACACCATGAACGTCGCCGGCAAGCGCCTCGGTCCGGCCGAGGTGGAGAGCGCGCTCATCGAGCACCCGTCGGTGGCGGAGTCGGCCGCGATCGGGGTCCCCCACGACGTGAAGGGCGAATCCGTGTGGTGCTTCGTCGTGACGAAGCCCGGCTGGGAGCGGAACGACGAGCTGGCCGCGGCGCTGAAGGCGACCGTGGCCGGCCGGCTCGGCAAGTCGTTCAAGCCGGACCGGATCGTGTTCGTCGACGAGCTCCCCCGGACCCGTTCGGCCAAGATCCTGCGCCGGGCCATCCGGGCCACGGTCCTCCACACCGACCCCGGCGACCTCTCCAGCCTGGAGAACCCCAGCGCCATCGAGGGGATCCGGGCGGGGATTCCCGAGGGCTCGGCCCCCGGATCGAACTGACCCGAACCCCCTGGGATCGCGATGTTGCTCCCGCTAGGGTATGCGCGATGCGACCGTTCCCATTCGCGAGCCGTGATCCGGGGCGGCGGCCGCTCCGAATCACGTTCGGACTTCCTTCGATCGGAGCGTCGTGTCCTGCACCACGGAAGTGGCCGAATCCCCCCACGCGCACACCTGGGAGCCGGTGTTGAAGCCGGTGGATCTCGGCGACGCCAGGGACCGGGACCTGATGAAGCGGATCGGGTCCGGGGACCGCGAGGCGTTCCGGCGGCTGTTCCGGCGGTACGCGGCTTCGGCGATGGCGGTGGCCCAGCGCATCCTCCGGCAGCCGGCCCTGGCCGAGGAGACGGTGCAGGAGGCCTTCCTGTCGGTGTGGCGGAACCCGCGCGGGTACGACGCCGACCGGGGGTCCGTTCGCGCGTGGCTGATGTCCACCGTGCACCACCGGGCGGTCGACCAGGTGCGGCGGGAGGAGGCCCAGCGGCGCCGGGCGGAGGAGGCCGTGGGCGACATGGACGTCGACGGCGACGACCCGGCGGACCTGGTGGTGGACGAGATCGGGCTCCCCCAGGAGCGGGAGGCAGTTCGCAGGGCCATGGATGACCTGCCGGCGGAGCAGCGGCAGGTCATCGAGCTGATGTACTTCGGGGGGATGTCGCAGTCGCGCATCGCCGAGTCGCTGGGACTCCCGCTGGGAACGGTGAAGTCGAGGACCCTGCTCGCGATGCGGCGCATGCGCGCCGCGCTGGGATGGATGAGGTCATGAGTACGAGCGAGCACGAGCGGATCGAGGAGCTGCTGGCGGTCCGGGCCCTGGGGGGCCTGGAGCCGCGCGAGGTGGCCCAGCTCGACCGCATGCGCGCCGACCACGGCGTGGACTGCGAGATCTGCGCGCGGGCCGAGCTCGAGTTCGACGAGATCGCCGGGCGACTGGCCTTCGCGCTCTCGCCGGTCGCGGTGCGGGAGGGCATGGCGGACGAGATCCTGGAGCGAGCTCTCCTGGCGCCCGAACGGCCCTCCGAGCCGCGGCGGCGCGCCACCGGCCGGCGCCCCCGGATGACCCGGTGGGTGGCCGCCGTGGCCGCGGCGATCGTCCTCGTGGCCGGCGCGTTCGGCGGCGGCATCCTGGTGGGGAGCTCGGGCGGCCCGTCGCAGGCCCAGCAGCTCGCCTCGTACCTGGCCCACAGCGACGCCCACGTGGTGCCGTTCGAGGGCTCGGGCACGGGCAACCTCCTCGTGGCGTACCGGCCGGGGACCGACCGGGCCTACGTGTTCGGCTCCCAGCTGAACCCGACGCCCTCGGGCAAGGCCTACGAGCTGTGGCTGGTCCCGCCGGGCGGCAAGCCCGTCCCCATGCCGACGTTCACCACGCCGGGCGGCGATTCGCTGGTGGTGGTGCAGGTGCCGGCCGACGTCTCGTCGTCGGCGGCCATGGCCGTGACCCTCGAGCAGGCCGGAGGATCTCCGACCGGCCAGCCCACCACCGACATCATCTTCACGGCCCCGATCCAGGCCTGAGCGCCGCCGCCCGGCGGGTGCCTCGGGCATGGCGGAATCTTCGCCGGATCCGGTGATCCGACCCCTCGGGGGCTGCGAAGTGACTCCGGGTGGTTGCCCGCGGGACCCCGGCGGGATGGTCCAGAGCTGTCTGCCAGAGGGGGGTCATCCGGCCGGGGTTTACCACCCGGGGGGTTCCGCTCCAGTGGATCCCGTCCGCTGGAGCTTGCCCGGGATCCGGTTCGGGGCTCAGCCCCGATGGTGGTCTTCCCTGGTCTCCTGGATCTCGTTGCCCCTGGCCGCCTTGATGGCCGAGGCCCGGGCCAGCCTGTTCTCGCGACGCAGCTTCGCCTCGTGCTGGCGCTGCCGCTCCTCCTCGGATTCCGCCAGGACCGGCGGCACGGCCCGCGGCTTCCCGGCAGGGTCGAGCGCCACGAACACCAGGTACGCGCTCGACGTGTGGACCTTGCGACCCGAGATCGTGTTCTCCGCTTCCACCCGGACGCCGACCTCCATCGACGTCCGGCCGGCGTCGTTCACCATGGCCTTGATCGTGAGGAGGTCGCCCACGTAGACCGGCTCGATGAACGACATCTCGTCCATTGCGGCCGTGACGACCAGCCCTCCGCAGTGCTTGATGGCGGCCAGTCCGGCGGCGGTGTCGACCAGCTTCATGATCGAGCCGCCGTGCACGTTCCCGACGTTGTTCGCATCGAGGATCGTCATGAGCTGCACCAGCTCGACCTCCGAATCGGAGGCCCGCCGCGGCGTGAGGTCGGGTTCCATCGAGCGCGATCGTAGCGGAGTGGCGGGGGACGTCCGGACGGCCTCGGGCGTGCGGTTGCGGATACCCTCCGGCAGGGAGATGGCGGCGGACGAGCTGGACGCGGTGGTGGTCGGGGCCGGCCCGAACGGGCTGGCCGCGGCGGTGCACCTGGCCCGGTCGGGCCGGTCGGTGCTGGTGCTGGAACGGTCGCGCGCCGTTGGCGGGGGCAGCCGATCGGGACCACTCACCATCCCCGGGTTCGTCCACGACATCTGCTCGTCGGTCCACCCGTTCGCCGTGGCGTCGCCGTTCTTCCGGGGCCTTCCGCTCGCGGACCACGGGCTGGAGTTCGTCCATCCCGACGTGCCCCTGGCGCATCCGCTGGACGACGGGACGGCGGTCGTGCTCGACCGCTCGATGACGGAGACGGCCTCGGGGCTGGGCGCCGACGGGAGGGCCTGGCGGCGGCTGTTCGAGCCGTTCGTCGACCGGTTCGACGACCTGGCCGAACAGGTCATGGGTCCGCTCCGGCCGCCGCGCCACCCGGTGCTCCTGGGCCGGTTCGGACTCCACGGTGTCCGGTCTGCCCGGGCGGTCGCGGAGGGGTCGTTCGACGGCGAACGGGCCCGCGCGCTGTTCGCCGGCCTCGCGGCGCATTCCGTGCTGCCCCTCGACGATCGGCTCACCGCCGCGTTCGGGTTGCTGCTCGGCGCGGCGGCGCACGCGGTGGGATGGCCCGTGGTCGCCGGCGGATCGCAGGGCCTCCCCGACGCGCTGGCCGGCCTGCTGACGTCGCTCGGCGGCGAGGTGCGAACCGGGACCCCGGGGCGGTCGATGGGCGACCTCCCCCCGGCCCGGCAGTACCTGTTCGACCTGACCCCGTCGGCGCTGGCCGGGATCGCCGGCGACCGGCTGCCCGCGTCCTACCGCGACCGGCTCGGGCGGTTCCGCCACGGGCCGGGGGTGTTCAAGGTCGATCTCGCGCTGGACGGGCCGCTGCCGTGGCGGGCCTCGGAATGCGCGGGGGCGGGGACCGTGCACCTCGGCGGAACGCTCGAGGAGATCGCGGCGTCCGAGTCGGACGTCGGCCGGGGAGAGCACCCGGAGCGGCCGTTCGTGCTCCTCGTCCAGGCCACCCGGTTCGACGGGACGCGCGCCCCGGAGGGCCGGCACACGGTCTGGGCCTACTGCCACGTGCCGAACGGCTCGACCGTGGACATGACCGAGCGGATCGAGGACCAGATCGCTCGGTTCGCCCCGGGCTTCCGGGCCCTGGTCTCCGGCCGCCACACCATGGGGCCGGCCGACCTCGAGCGGTACAACCCGAACTACGTGGGAGGCGACATCGCCGGCGGCGCCCACGGCGGCTTCCAGTTGTTCGCCCGGCCGGCGCCGTCGCTCGACCCCTACTCGACCCCTGCCGACGGCATCTACCTCTGCTCGGCATCGACGCCCCCCGGTGCGGGCGTCCACGGCATGTGCGGCTACTACGCCGCCGAGGCCGCGCTGCGGAGGAACGACCGGGTGGCCTGATCCCCGAGGTCAGACGGCGCGGCTGACCGTGCTGCCTCGCGGAGACTTCGTCACCTCGAGGCGGGCGGGGAGGCGGTCGGCCAGGTCCCGGACGTGGGTGATCACGCCGACCATTCGGCCGTCGCCGCCGAGCTGCTCGATAGCCTCCACCACCACGTCCAGGGTCTCGGGGTCGAGCGTGCCGAACCCCTCGTCGAGGAACAGGCTGTCGAGCGACGCGTGCTCGGTGACGGCCAGGCTCGAGACCTGTTCGGCCAGGGCCAGCGCCAGGGCCAGGGACGCCAGGAAGGTCTCTCCGCCCGAGAGCGTCCGGACGCTCCTGGTCTCGTCGCCGTTCCACCGGTCGAGCACCAGGAACTCGTCGTGGTCGTACTCCAGCGCGTAGCGGCCGCTCGAGAGCGCCGACAAACGCCGCGCACCGTCCACCGCCAGGAGGCGGAGGGCCTCGGCCTGGAGGAACGCGATGAGCCGGTCCGCCTGGAGCTCCTGGGCCAGCTGGCGGAAGACGGCGGCCCGGGCCCGAAGGGTCCGGACCTGTTCGCGGAGCTCGGCCACCCTGGCCAGGTCGAGCTCGAGCCGCTCGGCATCTCCCTGCCGCGCGGACGCCTCGGCCACCGCGTCCCGGACCGCGCGATCCACGTCGGCGGCGAGCCCGTCGAGGCCGTCCGGGGCGCCGGGCTCGATCCCCAGCCCGGTCACGGCGCCGCGAGCTTCGTCCACGAACGCGCCCTCAGAAGCGGCCCGGTCGGTCGCGGCCCCCTCCACGGATCCGCCGTACCTGGCCAGGGCGTCCGCCCGGAGGCGAGCCGAGACGGCCAATGCGGGGATGTCCTCGGACGCGGGAAGGTCCGGGAGTGCGGGTGCCTCCAGGTCCGGGGCGATCGCGGACGCCCGCTCCGCCAGGGACGCCACCGAGATGCCATCCAGTCCGGCCCGGGACGCCCCGGCATCGCCCCGGATGCGCTCGCGGGCCCCGCGGGCCTCCTGCGCCGCCCGGTCGGCGGCGGCCGCGGTTGCCTCCGCATCCCGTTCGGCCCGAACCAGCCCCTCCAGGCGGGCGGAGCGGGACGCCAGCTCGGCGGCGGGGTCGTCCACGGCCTCCGGGAGCAGCCTGCCGATCGCGGCCTCCAGCCCGGCGACCTCGATGCCGCATCGTTCGGCCTCCCCGGCCGCCGCATCGCGTTCCCGCTCCGCGGCCTGCATCGCGGCCCGGGCCCGGTCCAGCGCCCGCTCGGCCTCCCCGGCGGCCCGCGCCGCGGCTTCCGCGGCCGTGCGGGACCCGGCCTCCCCCCGTTCGGCGGCCTTCATGGCCTTCGCGCCGGGAGCATCGGGAAGCTTCGCCAGGGGCTCCCCGCACACCGGGCAGGGGTCGCCGACGGCCAGGTTCGACACCATCGCCGACACCTGGTCGGCGTGGCGAACGTCCTCGAGGGCTGCAGCCGCGGCACCGTGGTCTGATCGCAGGCGCTCGGATTCCGCGTTCGCTCCGTCCAGCGCCCGTTCGGCTTCCTCGACGGCCGCGGCAGACTCCGGAACGGCCCGCTCGGCCTGCTCCAGGACGCCCCGGCGGCGGCGCAGCTCGCCTCGGGCCAGGGCCAGCCGCACGGCCTCCGCGTGGGCCCTGGCCAGGTCGGCCGCGGTCCCCCACTCGCGCTCGGCGGCCTCGCGCGCCGACCCGGCCGCGTCCCTCGCCTCCCCGGCGGCGGCGGCCGCGGTCTCCGCGTCCGTCACGCCCCGGTCCGCCTTCGCGGCGGCCGCGGCCAAGGCCTCCAGCGTCTCCGCGTGCCGGGCCGCCGTCCGGGCCAGCCCGGCCGCCTCCGAGGCGCACGAACGGAGATCCGCGACGTCCTTGGCGACCGCCCGCCACCGGTCGACGATCCCCCGCACCCGTTCGCCGGCCTCGGTCAGGGCGTCCCGGCGCTCCGCGACCGACTGCGCCGCCCGCCGGGCCCCGTCCAGGGCCTCGGGCGTGGCCCCGGCGAACTGCGATTCGATCAGCTCCTCGACGGTGTCGGCCTTCTCCTTCGACTCCTTCGCGACCTGCCTGGCCCGCTTCCCCATCCGGTCGAACAGCGACAGCCCGAGGAGGTCGGTGAGGATGTCGCGGCGCTCCTTCGCGTCGCCCGACATGAACGCGGAGAATTTCCCCTGCGGCAGGAGCACCGAGCGGGTGAACCCGTCGAAGTCCAGGCCGATGAGGTCCTGGAGCTTGCGGTTCGCGTCACGGACCCGGTCGGCCCCCTCGCCCGCCTGCCGCCACTCCCCGCCCTCCCACCGCTGGAGGAGGATCCTCGTGGCGCCCGAGCGCGGCATCGAACGCGTGACCCTGTACCGGTCGGCCCCGACCTCGAACTCCAGCGCCACCGCCATCCGGGGCTGGCCCTGGCTGACCATCTCGCGCATGGGGGTCTCGCTGCCATCCACCCGGTCCACCTGGCCGAACAGCGCGTAGGTCATGGCGTCGAGCACGCTCGACTTCCCTGAGCCGGTGGGCCCGACGATCGCGAACAGGTCGAGCCCGTCGAAGTCCACCACCTGCTCGTCGCGGAACGACGTGAACCCCTTGATCTCGAGCTTCACCGGGCGCACTCTCTTCAGCCCTCCTCCGCCTCGGCCACCTCGTCGAACGCGGCCATGAGCGCCGGGTCGGGATCGGCGCCGTGCTCCGCCCGGACGTAGGCCTCGAACTGCTCCCGCGGCTTCAGGCTGGAAAGCGGCGGGCCCGCCGCGGCCCCTTCGTCCCGTTCGTACCGGAGGTGGACGTCCACGGCGTTCGGCAGGAGGTCTCTCACCTGGTCGGCGATGCCCGGGACCGGGCCGTCGGTGTCGACGAACACGCGGAGAAACGCGTCGCCGAGGTCGGCCGCCCGGATGTGGACCTGGTCCAGGGTGCCCTCGACGTCGACCAGCCTCCGGCCCGCGGTCACCGAGACCTCACGGACCTTCGCCGGGCGGCCGGGATCCGCCTCCACGATGGCCACCGACTTGTCCTGTTCGGTCTCGCCGAAGTCGAGCTGGATCAGCGATCCCGCGTACCGGGCGGGGGCCCGGCTCCCCGGGATCCGCTGGGGCCGGTGGATGTGCCCGAGCGCCAGGTACGACGCGTTCGCCGGCAGCCGGGAGGCCGGCACCGCGTAGTCCAGCCCCACGGTGACCTCGCGCTCCCCGCCCCCGAGCTTCGCGCCCGCCGCGAACAGGTGCGCCAGGACCACGTTGACCGCGTCGGGCTCGAACCCCGCGGCCATGGCGTCCATGAGGTTCCCCATCCCCTCGGCGTAGGACTGGAACCACGCCTCGGTCGACTGGAAGAGCTCCACGGCGCTGCCGAACCGCCGCTCCGGCACGAACGGCACGCACGCCACGCGGAGCGTCTGCGTCCCGTCGCGGGAGCCGAGCGCGATGACCCCGCCCTGCTCCGGGGGCAGCACCCTGGAGGCCACGTCCACGTCCACCGCCTTCAGCAACCCCGCGAACGCCTCGAACCGGAGGGCGGAGTCGTGGTTCCCCGGGATGGCCACCACCGGGATGCCGTTCGAGTGCAGCCGGAGCAGCGACTCGAACACCATGCGATCCGCGTCCGGCGCCGCGCTGCGATGCTCGTACAGGTCGCCGGCGACCAGCACGGCGTCGACCCGTTCGTCCACGGCGATGCCCACCACCTGGTCCAGGGCCCGTTCGAACTCGTCCATCCGCGACCGGCCCCGGATGGCCTTCCCGACGTGCCAGTCCCCCGTGTGCAGGAACTTCATCCCACCGGCGAGCCTACCCCCACGCCGTGACCCAAGTCACACCGTTGTCATTCCTGTCACTGCGCGCCGGGGATTGCGCCGGGAGGTCGTTCGGCAGTACAACCCGCGTGACATGGCCGAGCTTCGGGCTGGCGCCGTCCTGGGGAATTACCGGGTGGACTGGCTGATCGGGCGCGGTGGGATGGGGACGGTCTACCTCGCGCAGCACGTCCGGATGGCGACCCGCAAGGCCGCCCTGAAGGTGCTCTCCTCGGAGCTCGCCGAGGACCCCGAGTTCCGGGAGCGGTTTATCCGGGAGTCCGACCTGGCCGGCTCCCTGGAGCATCCGAACATCATTCCGGTCTAGACGCCGGGGAGGCCGACGGCGTCCTCTACAGCGCGATGCGCTACGTCCGGGGAACCGACCTGGGCGCGCTCATCGACCTCGAGGGCAAGCTGAGCCCGGCCCGAACCTTCCGGGTGATGGCCGCCGTGGGCCGGGCTCTCGATTTCGCCCACGCCCACGGGCTCCTGCACCGGGACGTGAAGCCCGGCAACGTCATGATCGAACCCTCCCGGACGGCCGGCGGCCGGGAGCGCGCGTTCCTGACCGACTTCGGCCTAGTGAAGCGGCTCCTGACCCCCACGAAGCTCACCCGGACCGGCCACCTGGTGGGGACCCTCGACTACACGGCGCCCGAGGTGTTCCGCGGCGAGGAGCTCGATGGCCGCGCCGACATCTACTCCCTGGGCTGTGTCCTGTTCAAATGCCTCACGGGCTCGGTCCCGTTCCCGGAGACCACCGACGCTGGGGTGATGTACGGCCACCTCCAGAACGAACCCCCGCCCGTCACGTCGGTGCGGCCCGAGCTCCCGACCGGACTCGACGTCGTGGTGGCGCGGGCCATGGCCAAAGACCCTGAGCAGCGGTTCGCCACGTGCGCCGAGCTGCTGGAGGCGACCAAGCAGGCGCTCATGCCGTCGGGGATCCAGGCCTCCGGCGAGGAGCCTGTCTCGTCCACGGCACCGACCGAACGGGTGGATCAGGCGCCGCTCGCGCGGACGAAGATCGCCGAGCCACCGCCTCTGCGGGTCCTCCCGCCCCCGCCGCGAACGGAGCCTTCCGAGACGCACCAGGTCCGTCCCCGAAGGAGACGCGTTCGAACCGCCCTCGCCCTGGTGACCGCGATCGCGGTTCTCGGTGCGGCGGCCCTCGCGTTCGTCTCGTCACGACACGGTGGCCGACACGCGGCCGCACCGAATACGGTCATCGCCACGATCCCGGTCGGCCAGCGCCCCGTCGCGGCGACGTTCGGGGCCGGTTCGCTGTGGGTCGTCAACTCCGTCGACGGCACGGTGAGCCGGATCGATCCCGCCACGAACAGCGTCGTTGCGACGATCCAGGTCGGGTCGAACCCGCAGTCGGTCGCGGCCACAGCCAGCCGCGTGTGGGTCGCGAATGCCGGCGACGGGACCGTGTCGAAGATCGACACCGCGACAAACCGAGTGATCGGGTCCATCGAATTCGGACGGGCCCCCGAGGGCGTGGTCTTGACCAAGTCGGAGGCGTGGGTCGCGAACGCCGCCAGCAACACCGTCTCCGACATCGAACGAGGCACTTTCAGCGCGCTGCGGACGTTCCGAGTGGGAGCCGGCCCCGTGGCCATCACGTCCGGCGGCGGGGCCGTGTGGGTGGCGAACGTCGCCGACGATTCGGTCTCCAGGATCGATCCGCTCTCGTTCCGCCGCCCGACGACCATCCCGGTGCCCGCCGGCGCGGTGGCGGTGGCCTTCGGCGGCGGGGCACTGTGGGTGGCGAACGGCGGCGAACGGCACGGGGTGGTGACCCGCATCGACCCGGTCACAAGGCGAATCGTCGCGGCGATCGACGTCGGCCCGGCTCCGTTCGGGATGACATTCTCGGCCGGCTCGTTGTGGGTGACCCAGCTCGTCGACGGAACGGTGGCTCGGATCGACCCGCTCACGAACCGCGTCGTGGCGATCGTCCCGGTCGGGATCGGCCCGGCCGGAGCCGCGTCCGGTGCGCAGTCGGTCTGGATCACGAAGGGCGATGCCACGGTCGCCCGCATCCAGCCGTAGCCCCTGCGATTCGTTGAGATGATGTCGGCGATGCAGGACGAATGCGACTCCAAGGGCCAAAGCACCGAAGAGCCGATCTCGGGCGGCCGGGAACTCGAGCTGCTCGAGCGGCTCTGGGCGAGAGATCCCATGCCCGAGGATGAGGCAATGGCCCTGGCCGTCGAGGCGCAGCACGCAACAAGGCGTCTGCAGCACTGAGCTCCGTTCTTCCTTCACGGACGGAAGCCCGCTTGTGCTGACCTTCACTCGTCGCGGAACGCGGCGAAGGGATCGCCCGATGCTTCGCTCGTGGCTTCGTCGGCTCGGGTGGCCCACGAGGGGAACGGGAAGCGGACCTGGATGGGGATCGGGATGTGGGGCTGCTGGAGGATCATGCTCCCGGGCTTGAGGATGGAGGCGCGGGCGCGGGTCACCGCCGGGAGGAAGCCGTACTCGCTGCGCTGGGCCTCCGCGGTGTCCAGGCGGCCCACCACCCGGAACGCTGAGTTCGCGATGACCCGGCGTTCGACCTCGCTGGCCGTCTGCTCGGCGCCGATGAGGATCATCCCCAGCGACCTCCCCCGCTCGGCCACGTCCAGCAGGACCTCCTTGATCGGGGACCATCCCTCGCGGGGCGCGTAGCGGTTCAGCTCGTCGAGCACCAGGAAGTGCAGCGGCTCGCGGTGGCCCATCCGCTCCTTGTGTTCGAACAGCCGCTTGATCACCACGCCGGTCACGAACCGCTTGGCCCGGTCGTGGAGGTTGTGGATGTCCACCACCGTGACCTGGGTGGACTCCCAGTCGATGCGGTGGCGCTCGGGATGCTCGGCCTCGCGCCCCCAGATCAGGTGGTTCTGGTTCAGCCGGAACCGCGCGGCCTGGAGCCGCCGGATGAACGCGGCCACGGTGGCGTCGGAGAGCCGTCCCCGCCACGCCGACGCATCGTCCTCGACGTTCGCCTCGATGACCTCGCACAACTCGTCGAACGAGCGGATGGCGTGGCCGGCGTGGACGACGGTGGCGTCGTGCTCGGGGTCGTCCTCGCACTCGCGGTCGAGGTACGACTCCACCCTCGCGACCAGGTCGGCGATCTGGGACCGCTCGTCCTCGGCCTCCGCGAACATGAACCGCAGGAACTTCTCCCGGACGAACTCCCGCACGGTCCAGTAGTAGGCCCGCACGCCGTCGGCCCGGCCCTCCACCTGGGGCACAGCCGAGCCCCCGGCGCCGCCTCGGGGCGGCGCCCACAGCCCGACCGACTCGAACGCACCCGCCGGGAGCCCCAGCCGCGCGTAGTCCTCGCGGTCCTGTTCGGTGAGCCGCGCGTTGGCCCGGTCCAGCCACAGCAGGTCCTCGCCCTTCACGTTGAACACGATCGCCTTCGTGTTCACCCGCGCGGGCCCGAGCACGTCGGAATGGAACAGCGCGTACAGCAGGAACAACGCGTAGGTGGTCTTCGTGGCCACGCCGCTGATCCCGCTGATGTTCACGTGTGCGCCGCGGGAGCCGTCGAGGAAGTCGAGGTCGAGGAAGATCGGCTCGCCGTCCCGGGAGAGCCCCGCGGGCAGCCGGCGAGCCATCTGGTCGAAGTAGAGCGCCTCGTCGCGGTCCTTCCCCCGGGCCCGGAACGCGGCGAGCCCCGGCATCGGCGGAACGAAGATCTCCGGTTCGAACCGCGTGGCCACCACCTGCGCCGCCACCGCGGTGTCCACCGGCAGCACGCCCTTGTCCACCAGGAACACGTCGGTGTCGAACTGCGCCCCCTCGTGACGGGCGCGCACGTCCTGGACGATCCCGGCGATCCGCAGCGGGCCGCGGCCGGGGACCTCGGTGTCCACGATCACCGCGTCGTCCAGCTGGAGGTACGAGCCCGGCTCGATCCCCACCCAGAACTCGAGTGGCGTGGCGTCCTCGGTCCCGAGGACCATCCCGACCCGCTCGCTGACCTCCTCGACGCTCACGCCGCCTCCTCGGAGAGACGCTCCATCAGGGCCCGCCGGATGATCCCCGCGTGCCCCAGCCGGTGCCGGAGCCACGCCTCCAGGCCCCCCACCGGCGCCAGGTTCTGCGGGGCCCGTGGATCGCTCGGCCGCCCGGCATACCGCGGGAGCAGCGCCGAAACCCGGCTCGCCACCTCGACGGCCTGCGCCAGCCCCAGCCCGGCCGGCACCTCGCACCGCACCACCCCGGCGTGGTCGTGCCAGGGCGCCCGCCACGGCACCAGCCGCGTGTACCACGAGTACCGCACGACGGGCCCGTCGGGCAGGCCCAGGCCGAACAGCGGCGTTCGCTGCCCGGGCTCCAGGCGCGCGATCAGGGACTCCTCCTCCGGCCCCAGGTACTGGTGCTGATACCGCTTCACCACGCCCACCACCGGGCACTCGGTGGGGTCCACCAGACCGAGCGGCCCGTCGACGAGCACCATCCGCCCCGACTCCGCTGCCAGGCTCGCGGCCATGCCGGCCTCCGCCCGTCGCATCTCCTGCTGCAACCGGAACAGGGGGGCCTCGGGCTTGTCGCCCGGTTCGCACACCGGTTGGAACGCGAGGGTCGCCGTGCCCACGTCGATCGTGACCGGGTCGGGCTGCACGCCCCCGCCCGTGACCAGCACCCGCCCCACCCGGTGCTCCCCGAACGTGGCCTTCCCATCGGAGCACACCGAGCCGACCGCGTGCGACCCGAACAGCCCCGCCACCCGGCGGCCGTCGGCATCGGCGATCACCCGGACCTCGACCCGGCGGACCCCGTCGACGAACCACACGGCGCCGGGCACCTCGGGGGGTTCGGCCGACAGCGCCTCCGACCAGTCCTCACGCTCGACGAACGGGCTGGCCTGGGCCGACGACTCGTCCTCCACCGCCGCCTGGAACCCCATGCCGAAGTCCGGCATCCACGGATCGGCGCGCAGCTTCAGCATCGGCCGAAGCCTACCCCGGCCGGCCGACACGACCCGGGAGCGGCCCGATCAGAGCCGGATGTCGACCCTTCGCCAGGTCCGGCCGCCGTCGTCGGTGGCGAAGAGCACCCCGCGGCCGTCGTTCGATCCGGCGAGCCATCCGTGCGTCGCATCGGCGAACCCGATCGCGGCCCAGGGATAGTCGGCGATGCCGGGGATCCGGACGTGGGTCCAGGTCCGACCTCCGTCGAAGGAGCTCGATACCGAGGTCGGGACGTCCATCGGGTCACACACCCCCACGAACGCCCCGCGACCGGGCCCCACGATCTCGAACGGCCCCGCGTAGCAGTCGATCGTGTTCGACACCGGCAGATGGATGCTCGGATAGGCCGGGAAATACGCCTCCGCCGCCACCGGGGCCCATGACTGCCCGGCGTCCGCGGTTCGGAACAGCGCGTACGCCTCCTGGCTCATCGCAGCCCCGCCGCGGGTGAGAAGCCACGCCTCCGCAGGCCCGGCGCAACCGATCGATGAGGTCCATCCCGATCCCCGGACGGGGGCGGTGAACGCGCGGGTCCATGTCGCACCGCCGTCGCTCGTCCGGTACGCGTCCTTCCCCGCGGCCACCCACCCGTCGGAGGCCGTCCCGAAGCAGACCCAGTCGGCGAGGGGAGCGCTGCTCACGGCCTCCCAGGTCCGGCCGCCGTCCAGCGTGTGGACGACCGGACTCCCCTGGGCCCCCAGGCCGCCCGAGATGCCCCACCCCACGGCCGCGGAGACGAACTGCACCTGCGCGAGGCCATCGCCGGGCTCGGATGCGGCCGTCCAGCGCGCCCCGCCGTCGGACGTGACGAGCAGCTGGTGGTCACCGAGGGCCCACCCGTGCGAGGCATCGACGAACTGGATGGAGTCGATGTTCGCCGAACCCTCGTACTCCCGACTCCAGGTCGCGCCGCCATCCGACGTCCCGAGGACCACACCGTCGCCCCCGACCCATCCATGCTGCTCGTCGACGAAGTCGACCGCGGCGAGCGAGGGGACGCCGGCCTGCGCCGGGGACGAGGGCGAGGCAGGGGGACCGGGCGTCTGCGTCGAGGGCGCGACCAGCGTTCGGAACAGGTAGGACCCCGAGGTCGTGAACCACAGGGACTCGCCTCCCACGGCCCACAGCGTGATCGGGACCCTCGGCACGGGAACCCTGGTCACCTCGTCGCTCATCGGATCGACGCTCCAGAGCCGCGGGAACCTGTCGCAGCAGGGCGTGGCCATCACCCACACCCGCCCATCGCCGAGCCAGACGTCGCAGCCCCCGCCCGAGGCCACGTTCTCCCCACACAGTGGGATCGTGCCCAGGATCCGGCCGCTCGAGGGGTCGAGCTTGGTCAGCTCCCCGGACGACTGGCTCGCCACCCACACGGCGCCCATGCCCACCGCGAGGTCGTCCCGATCCCCGATGGGGACGAGGTCCCCCACCACCCGGTTCGCCTCCGGGTCGAATCTGACCACCGCGTCGACGTCCACGAGCAGCCACACACCCTCGTCGCCGGCCGCGACCTCGACGGAATAGTCGCTCACGCGCGCGCTCGCGACCTCGTGGCCGGTGCTCGGGTCGATCCGGTGCATCACGGATCCTCCAGGCTTCGAATCGAGGACCCACACGGCGCCGCTTCCCACGGCGATGGACCGTGCACCCCGGCCGACATCGATCGTCGCGACCACGCGATCCGTCCCGGGGTCGATCCGGAAGACGCTCGAATCCCCGAGCACCCACACCGATCCCTCTCCAACCGCCAGGGAGTTCGCGCTCTCGACGGGGATGGTCGTCGCGTCGTTCGTGCCGGCGTCCACCCTGGTCACCGAATGGCCGGACGACGACGCCACCCATAGCGACCCGAATCCATACGCCAGCGGGCGGTACCCGGACGCGCCATCGGGCAGGGAGATCTTCGAGGTGCCGGGCGCCGGCGATGGCGCCGGCGATGGCATCGGCGACCCGGGTGCCGACGTGACCGGCGCCGGGGTGCGACGGTGCCCGGGGCCGGCATCGTGCGCGAAGAAGGTCCACGCGACGAACGCGACCGCCGCGCCGGTGGCGAGCAGGGCGGCTGCCGCGATCGGCCAGCGGCGGGGAGATCGAACGGTCGGCCCATGGGTCATGGCCATCCGCAGGTGCGAATCGACGTCCACGGGTTCGTGATCCACTGCCTCGGAGAGTCGTTCGCGGACGAAGGGGTCGGCGGTCATGGTTCAAGCTCCTCGTCCGGGGCGCCCAGGGCGGCGCGGAGGGACCGCCGCGCCCTGGTCAGATGGACCCTGACGGTGGACGCGGCGATGCCGAGGATCACGGCCGCCTCGTCGGGGTCGAAGTCCGCGTAGTCCACCAGCACCGCGCACGCGCGTTGCATCGGGCTGAGCGTCCGGAGGGCCTGGAAGACCGCCGCCCGGTTCGCCGTGGCCTCCTCCGGGCCGGGCGCCGGATCCTGCCCCAGCTCTTGGCCGCGGGATGACCGCAGTAGGCTCCACCGGCGTTCGCTGCGGTGGTGGGACGTCGCCAGGTTCAGCGCCGTGCGGTAGGCGAACCGCAGCGCATGGTCCTCGGTCTCGAACGAGGCCCACCGTTCGAACAGCCTCGTGAAGGACTCGGCGGCGATCTGCTCGCCGAGGTCGCGGTCGTGGGCGGCCAGCATCATGGCCCGGGCCACCTCGGCGAACCGGGACCGGAAGAAGTCCTCGAAGTCGCCGGCTCCGGCCCCTGTGTTCGTCCGATCGTCCTCGCGCGTGGTCGGCGCATCGTCCACACCGCCGTGTATACGCCCGAGGCCATCCCCCCGCGTACACCGCCACCGAAAACCTGGGGGTTGTCAGACGCCCTCACCAGGGCGAGCATGGGGAGCGTGGGGCGCAAGGTCGAGTGCAGCGCCAGGATCGACGGCGCTCGCCACGAGGGGGTCGCCGAGCTCGAGTCCACGGAGCTGCTGTTCCGGGCGTCCGAGGTCCGGCTGCGGATCCCGTTCGCCAAGGTCACGGCCGTCCACGCGAGCGGCGCACGGCTGACCCTCGAGCACGCCGGCGCCACGGCCGTGTTCGAGCTGGGACCGGAGGCCAAGCGATGGGCGGAGAAGATCCGCAACCCCCCCTCGCTCGTCGACAAGCTCGGCGTGAAGCCCGGCTCCAGGGTCTCCGTGCTGAACGTCGACGACCCCGAGTTCCTGAGCCAGCTGACCGCCCGAACGCCGAACGCGCACATCCAGTCCCGGCGGGTGGGGTGCGACCTCATCGTCCTCGGCGTCGGGGACCGCACCGACCTCCGGCGGATCCGGACCCTGCGGAGCTTCATCGTCGCGAACGGCGCCGTCTGGGTGGTGTGGAGGAAGGGTTCGCCGGACGTGAACGAGAACGACGTCCGCGACGCCGCCCTCGCCGCCGGCCTGGTCGACGTGAAGGTGGTGAGCTTCTCGGCGACCCACTCGGCACTGAAGCTGGTGATCCGGGTGGCCGACCGCCACCGCGACCACCGCTGACCGCGGGCGCTACGGCGTCACGACGTCGACGTACACCAGGCGCGAGCGCCCGGACCCGAAGTCCTCACGCTCCCGGAACACCAGCCGCAGAGGCTTCGTCCCCACCTTGAACCCGAACTTCATCGACCGGGGCCCCCACCTGGTCAGCCCATCCTGGAGCTGATGCGGGGAGAGCTCCACGGGATCCTGCAGCGGCTTCCATCCCAGGTCCGGATCCGGGATCCCGGGGTCGCGGGTCTCCGGGATCACCACCATCCGCCCCGGCCCGGCCTTCGTCAGCGCCGTGTCCCCGATGAAGTTGTGGAGGCTCCGGACCGACTGGTACGAGATCCCCACCACCGACACGTCCATGGCGAACCCGCCGTCGGTCAGCAGGACCGTGGCCGTCCGGTCGGGGGCCAGCCGCACGAAGTCGGCCAGGACCATCCGCGACAGCTCCGCACCGGCGATCGAGAACGGCTGGTACCGCGCCACGGCCATGCGGATGAACGGCCAGTAGGACGGCGGGATGTCCACCTTGACGTCCGCGAACCACATCCCCTTCTGGTGGTCGAAGTCCACCTCGTGCCCGGCCACCTGGACCTTCGCCCCCGCCACCTCCGCCAGCGGCAGGTTCGCCCCGAACACCGTGGCCAGCGGGAACAGGTCGGTCGTCATCTTGAACCTGGAGACGAAGCTCCTGTACACGGGGTCGAAGCCGATCCGCGTGACCCATTCCTGGAGCACGGCGTTCGGCGAGACGTGGAACACGACCCCGAGCTTCTCCTCGGCCCCCGACGACCACCACGTCCGGTCCATGAACACCCGCAGGCTCCGGCCGACCCGCCTGCTGGCCACCCCCTGCGCCGTCTTGTGCTCCTGCCACTCGAACAGCGGCACGGCGTACAGCACCTTCGGCGGGTCCGGCCGGGCCGAGTTCTTCACGATGAGGGCTGCGGTCGGTGGGACCCCGGGCTCGGTGGACCTCCGCGTGATCGGCTTGGCCAGGTACTGCACGCTCACGTCGGAGTCGTTCGGGATCGTGCTCCCCGCCGTGCGGGCGACCTCCCCGGTGTCGTAGTCGATCGTGTAGTCGCCGGCGACGGTGTCGGTGTGCCGCGCGTACTTCTTCGATCCGTCCGGAGCGGTCACGATGTCCGAACCCTCGACGATCCCCTTGGCGGCGACCACCACGGGGGTCGTTCCCACCAGGTGGATCGTCCGGTGCTGGATGAAGTACTCGGCGAACCTCGTCTTCGCCACCAGCGAGTACTTCACGCGGTGGAACTTCGTGTCCTTGATCTCGTGGCGGATCGAGAGGTCGAACGAGCCGTCCGGGCTGCCCGACGGGACCATGACCTGCCCCACGTGCTCGGCGTGCGCCACCGGCTGCTTGGGGAGCGCCGCGGACTGGTCGATGGGGTCGGTCCACCGGGCCAGCACGTCCAGCTGGTTCGTGCTCCGCCGGCTGATCGCCACGGTGTCCGTGAGCGTGGCGAACGTGTCCCCGACCTTGGCCTTGGTGGACTTCGCGCTCGCCGAGAACTGGGGGGCCTTCAGGGGCTGGCGCACCGCGTGCACCAGCACCATCCGGTGGAACGGGGTCATCATCCACAGCCGCCCCCGCACCGCCAGACCCTTCAGCACCGAGAGCTTGTTCGCCACGTTGGGGTCCACCGCGGCCCGCTCCAGGATCCACTGCCAGATCCCGAGCTTGTCGAGGTCGGCCACCCGCAGCGCCGACGAGAGCAGCACCGGGGCGATGGTGGCCTTGGGCATGTGCACCGTGAGCACGCCGCCCGAGAAGCTCGGGGCGCCCGTCCCCTCGATCAGCCGGAGCCTGATGGGCTCGGTGCCGGGCCACGTCTGCTGGCCGAACGTCACCTGGAAGACCGACCCGGCAGCCGCGCCGGGGAGCCCCACGAACGCCGCGGCCCTGGGGAGCGGGTCGGGGAGGTACGGGACGGCGGCCTGGTTTCCGTTCTCCACCGTGAAGTGCAGCGTGGCGTCGGGGTAGTAGGGCTGGTTGTACGCGTTCGGGTCCGGCTGGGCTCCGCTGTCGGGGTCGGGGAGGGTCTCCGGCAGGAACGAGCCGCTCTCCCGGGCCGCGATCAGCTCGTACAGGCTGCTCGTGCCGTCGACCCCGCTCGGCGTGTCAAACATCCCGTGCTGCTCCGCCATGAGCTGCGAGGTCTTCGGCGGAACGATCCACCGTTCGACCGCCTTCGTAGGGGGCGGCGGGGTGTCGAAGTTGCTCCGGATCACCGGGCGGTCCACCAGCTCGCCCTCGGTCTTCGGAGCCCGCATCAGGATGCCCGGCGGCGGCACCGGTTCGAACCGGCCGTACACGGTCTCGTCGGTGGCGTGGGTGAAATCGTTCGGGTTCGGCCCGTTGAGGCCGAGGCCCGTTCCCCCGAGGTACGCCGCCCGGGCCCGCATCCGGTAGGACCGGCCGAACCGGAGCGGCGGCAGCGAGCCGGCCCGCGGCGTGAACACCGGCGTGATCTTGAAGTCCTCGTGCTGGTCGGTGGGGGGCGGGATGGGCGGGGCCGCGGGGTCGGTGGACAGCTGGTTCCCCGGCCTCGGCGCCACCAGGCTCCCTCCCGTGAACCGCCCCAGGGTCTCCTGGAGGAACAGATCGGCTGTCGTGTCGGTGGCCGCCGTGTCCTGGTCCTGCTTCACCGCCGTGGACACCAGGCCCTCGTCGTCGATCGACAGCATCACCGGCGAGTCGTTCGGGTCTCCCAGCGTGTACTCCCCGTGGCGGAGGCAGAGCGAGAACCACCGGCCCGACGTCGCGTCGAACACGTCCCACCGGTAGCCCTGCAGGAGGTCCTCGGCATGGAACGTGGGGGTCCCGCCGCCCAGCGCGGTCTGCAGCCCCTTGATGTTCTGCAGCTGGTGGTGGAAGTGGAGCGCGAACTGGTCGCGGAACACGGCGAGGCCCCCGGACCGGAGGGCCGGGACCGAGGACCGGCCCGGCGTGTCCGGCGCGTGGTACTGGCCGTGCGCGGAGTTCAGGTTGTCGGCGAAGTGGCGCAGGCGGAGCGCGGTCCCGTCGGTGTCGATCTCCAGGAGGTGGTACGCGGGGTCGCCCAGTCGCAGGAGCCCGCGGCTGAGATCCGGCCCGCTCGAGCGGGGCGCGGGCTGGAACATGGGCGGGGCCAGCAGCGCGTTCGTGGCCGGCGACACCATCCCGCTCCGGGCGATGGTCGGGATGACCTTCACCGTGGTCGGCGACGAGAACGTTCGGGGGATGGGGACCCGGAGATCGATGACGAGGCCCAGGCGGCGGAGCAGCGTCGGATGGTCGTTCAGCGAGCTCAGGGCCTGGTGGAAGTCCACCGCCTCCACGGTGGGCTGGAGCTTGTCGTGGGGGAGCCGGACCTTGTCGTAGACCGTGTGGTACATCTTCGCCTGCAGGAAGTTCAGCTGGGCGGTCCCCAGCGCCCCGATCGCCTTGGCCTCGTCCAGCAGGTCCTCGATGTGCTGCTTGGCGATGTTCTCCGTGCGGCTCGACGCGAACGACAGGGGGCCGAACACCGACACCAGGTCGTTCGCCGAGGGGAAGCCCGATGCGGTCTTGGGGTCCACCGCGATGTCCGTGTAGTGCGTCTTCACGAAGTCCTGGATGGCCGACAGCGGGATCGACCGGATCCGCCGGGTGTCCAGGCCCTTGAACCGGTCGTCGAAGTCGTAGGGGCGGACCGGCGAGTCCGGCGGGAACAGCTTCTGCCAGGCGTCGGAGTCGAGCGGGATCGCGGGGTCCCGGGTGGCCTCGATCTGCGACCCGCTCCCGAGCTGGACGAACAGCGTCAGGTTGTTCGCCACCTCCGACGGCCAGTCCGTCCACAGCGGCCAGTTGCTCAGGTCCTGCATGGGAGCCTGGTCGCTCATCAGGCGGGGCGAGACGTACGCCGTGACGTGCAGCACCTGGCTCCCGGAGGGCCCGGTGACCCCGTTCGGGATTGCCGTCCAGATCACCTGCTGCGTGTAGCTCGCCATCAGAATGCTCCGGGGGCGTAGGACGCCGCGTAGACGGCCCAGTCGTCCTGGCTCATCAGCTGCGCGAACGTGATGTGGTTGTCGTCGACGGAGGCTGCCCGGGCCCGGGATCCGTTCGAGCTCGCCCCGGGGAGCGGGGCGGGGGCGCTCCCTCCCCCGCCGGCGAACTCCTCCTCGACCGGCCCCAGGGTCACGCTGGCCGAGAAGAACGCCACGCTGACCTCGACCGTGATCTCGGCCTGCCCGTAGCACCGCTTCACGCCGCCGGAGTCCTCGTACGTGAGCGAGAGGTCGAACTCCACCGACGCGGTGATCAGCCCCAGGACGTCGAGCTCCCCGGTCATCTTCACGAAGCCCGTCAGGGTGGTGTCCTGGTTCCCGTTGTTGTCCTCGATGTTGATGTAGATGCCGCCCATCACGCTGATGCCGCCGGAGGCCACACCGAGGTCGATCGCGATCTTGGCCCCGAACTCCAGGGTCAGCGTGAGCGACTCGAACCCGTCGAGCCCCAGCCCCACCTCCACGGAACCGCCCCCGCCGAACAGCGAGACCGTGATCAGGAACGGCGCGTCCTGCGAGGCGAAGTTGAACCGGACCCGGGCCGGCCCGTCCACGAACGGGATGTTCAGCTTGGCCCCGAACGAGATCCCCTCGAGGCTGAACACGCCGACCTGGATGGCCGGGAGGCTCACTCCCAGCGAGGCGTTGATCCCGGTCTCGTCGACGGTGATCGACGGGCCCGAGCCGTCGTCCTCGGGCGCGTCGGCCGCCTGGGCCTTGCGTGACACGAGCGCGCCGTTCCGCGTGGCCGGCCCCGGTGACAGCCCGCCGTTCCCGAACCCGATCGAGGACAGGAATTCCTGGAGCTTCTGCACGAACTCCAGGACCCCCACGAACGTGACGTCGGTGATGGCCGGGTCCACGTTCGGCTTCTGGCCGCTGACCGAGGAGAAACTCAGGTGGTCGAACGTGATCACGATGGCCTTGAAGGCGTCGCCCACCAGCTGGGCCTGGAAGTCCTCGATGATGCCCGTGATCTCGAACGTGGACTCTCCCGGGGTGCCGTTGTCGTTGATCTCCGTCGTGGACACCGCGGAGATGGAAATCGAGCAGTTCCCTCCCGGGACGAACACGTTCAGGGGATCGTGCACCGGCTCGGGATTCCATTCGAGCGAGACCACGATCTGGTCCGGGAGGGGGCTCTCGATGGTCTTGGGGATCTTGTCCAGGTCGGAGAACCCGGTGACCGCGTGGATGATGTCCCAGAGGTCCAGGCCGCCCAGGATCTTGGGCAGCGACGCCGGGTTCCCGAAGAACTCCAGCGGATCGAAGTCGGACGGGAGGCCGCTCGACAGGTCGCCGCCCATCGGCCCCAGCGCCGCCGACAGGCCGGTGATGGCCATGTTCGGCGTGAGCACACCGCCGGAGGTGTCGGCCCCCAGCACCATGTCGAGCGGTTCGGGCGTCGGCGCGGTCTTCGCCTTGCCCGGCTGGGGGGGCTTCACGGTGGAGGAGTCCACCAGCATGGCGAAGACCTTCGAGTTGTTCTGGCCGTTCGCGACGTAGGTGTCGTGGTAGACGATGGTCGGCTTCTTGGCCAGGGACTTCCCGGCGATCCGCTCGGCGGCCTGGAGCCGGACGTCGGCCTTCAGCAGGTTCGGGAAGAACCTCGGGATGTCGGTGGGCTCCGCGTTCGTGTTCACGGGGGGCGCCGCGCTGAAGGTCATGGTGTCGACCTCGTAGGCGGTGGCCCCCTCCTCACCGCCGGGGAACGTGGCGAACGCCACCTTCTGGCCGTTGAAGGAGCGGGTGTGTCGGCTGCTCGGCGTGGCCTTGCCGTACTCGTGGATGATCTGTTCGATGTCGTCCTGTTTCGTCTTGTCGTCGGCGAGCGTCGACGAGACGAAGATCTGGGGCGCGGTGAACTGGATGGAGTTCCCATCCCGGTCCGTGGCCTCGTACACGAACTCGAAGTCGACGGGTGTGCCGCCGGAGCTGGGGATCATGGGCCAGAAGGCCGTGGAGCCGTACGGCTGGCTGTTCGTCTTCAGCACCTGCGTCTGGGTGACGGGGGTCGCGCCGTCGTAGGGCTCGAGGTTCGGCGTGACCAGCGTCTTCAGCTTGATGTTCGTGAACGGGAAGTCCCGGGCGCCGTTCGGCTGGTTCGACGCCGCCGGGTAGCCCAGCGTGAACCTGCGGGGGATGATGAACGCGTGCTGGCGGAGGTAGCCGCCCAGCTGGCCGGCCAGCGGCCCCGACTCCGCCGGCTGCATCTTCCGTTCGGTGACCGTGACCACCACGGCGGCGTGCCCGAACGGGAGCAGGTACCCGGAGTGGATGACCCGGACGTAGTTGTCTCGGCCAATCGCGGCCCGGTGATCCCACTTGACGAGGTCCGAGACCCACGGGTGGTCGACCCCACCCTGGGTGGTGACCTTCGGCCAGGCCCCCTTGGTGTCCATGAACACCCCGAGGGCCGAGAGCGCGAACCGGTCGGAGTCCACCGGCTGCGGGACGTAGGCGGTGTCCTGGTTGAACAGCTGGAGGTCGCGTTCGGCGGTGAGCCGGACGATCTGCCACCGGTCGTTCGGCTTCAGCGACGTCCGCTCGGGCGGGTTCGGGCCGAGCCCGTTCGGGTCGGGGGGGTCCTGGTCCGTGGAGAACCCCGGCGTCCAGATGGCGCGGAGCGGCCCGCCCTCCTCGTTGTGGGGGTTGGCGATGCGGCCGCCTTCGGTGGACGCGGAGCCGATGTGGACGCCCATCCTCGAGTGCCACAGCTCGGTCCGCGGACGGGAGTCCTTGGGGTCGGTGTGGGTGACCGGGTCGTGCGAGTGGAACCACAGCGAGCTGGGGCCGGGCGAGAGGTACAGCCGCCACGGCACCTCGAGCGCGGTGTCCGTGGTGAAGACCGTGGGGTCCCGGAAGCCGGCCCCACTGCGAGGGGGGTCCTGGGCCAGGGGGGCCAGGCTGCGCTCCCAGTCGCCCCACGTCAGCAGCGTGTCGAGTTCGAACGGAACCGCGGCCACGTTCGCAGGGACCCTGAACGCCAGCCGGCTGGGGCCGGCCAGGCTGGAGGGCACGGGGGGCGACATCAGGGTCTCGGGGCCGGGATCGCCCGGGATCATCGGGTCGTTCACCTCGAAGAACGCGTGCTCTGCCAGGTGCTGGGGCTCGAACACCACCACGATGTACGCGGGGCGGTCGGGAACGGTGCGGACGAGACGGGCCGTCTGGGTGTCCCCCGGGCCGGCCTGGCCCTTCCTCTTCAGCTCGAGGTTGTGGACCTCGAACGACAGGGCCAGCATGTCCCGGGCCCGGACCAGGTTGAAGGTGGGGAAGGGGTTGGAGGCCCGGCCGAACCGGGCCTCGGAGCCTGCCAGGGCTCGAGCCGGTCCGGCGCCCACCACGACCGTGGCGGCGCCGGAGTACTTCAGGAAGTCCCGGCGGGTGATGAGGAACCGGCCGCCATGGGTCGGTTCGTCCTGCCGCGGATCGACCGGGGGCGCCTCCGGGGGGTCCGAATCGGGCGACTGCGGCGCGCCGTCGAGGCCCTCGGGTCGATCGTCTACGGTCGTGGGCGCTCCCCCATGGATGGGTGGACGGCGCGGACTCTCTCACCGGGCGGGGAACCTGTCAATCCAACACTCGGGGGCCCTGGCGATCGGCCGGTCGGGGAGTCAACATGTCCCCCAGGTGGCCCGTCCTGCGGATTCTCGCACCGCTGGCCAGTGGCGCGCCGATCGGCGCCGGGAGAGAAGGCGTGAGCGGATGGGTGGCTACCGCTTCTTGCGGTCGACCGCGCGTTGGAGTTGGGCCTTGTTCATCTTCGAACGGCCCTCGATGCCCATCTGCCGGGCTTCGTTGTAGAGCTGCTCACGGGTCCGCCCCCGCGGCCCGCTGGTGCCGGACCGCTGGCCGCCTCGCTTGGACGACGGCATATCGCGCACGGAGGACCTGGAGGCCGTCTCGCTCTGGCCTCGCTGGGCCCGCTCCTTGTTCACCGTCCGGGCCGCGATCTCCTTGGCCCGCTTGGTGGACGCCCCGCGCGATCTGGTGCTCTCCTTGATGTGCTCGTACTTGCGTTCCTGCTCGTCGGTCCACTCGCTCCTCGGCACGAGCCTCACCTCCTCGGGGCACGTCGACGTGTCCCTTCAAACGTTCCCGAACGTTCGCGATCGGAAAACGCCGTCCCACCTCGCGCTGACCGTGGGAGTTCACGGTCCGACCGACCCATGCGATTCGTGCAGACGGCGGGAGAGTTGAGGAATCTTCTTCGCGAATCCCGACATGCCCGGTTTGCACACTGGCCCGACGGGGGACCGACGGACCTGTCCAACCTGGTGCTGCTGTGCCGGCGCCACCACCGCAAGATCCACCACCACGGGTTCCGGGTGGAGATGGTCGACGGCTCCCCGGTGTTCTCCCGGCCGGACGGGACGGTGATCGAAGGAGGTAGTCGGGCGCCGCCGTAGGGAGGCGGGAATCCGGGGCCCGGCTGGGTCGAGAGAGCCGGCTCCCTACCCGCCCAGCGACTTCAGGATGTTCCTGGCGATGACCACGCGCTGGATCTGGTTGGTGCCCTCGTAGATCTGGGTGATCTTGGCGTCGCGCATGTAGCGCTCGACGGGGTACTCGCGCATGTAGCCGTAGCCGCCCAGGATCTGGACGGCGTCGGTGGTGACCTTCATGGCCGCGTCGCTCGCGTAGCACTTCGCGATCGAGGCGAACAGGGTCATGCGGGGGTCACGCGCATCGACCAGCGCGGCGGCCTTGTAGACGAGCGCGCGGGCGGCCTCGATCTCCATGGCCATGTCGGCCAGCATGAACTGGAGCCCCTGGAACTCGGCGATCTTCTTACCGAACTGCTCGCGTTCGGTCATGTACCGGGCGGCGAAGTCGAACGCGCCCTGGGCGATCCCCAGAGCCTGCGCGCCGATGGTCGGCCGCGAGTAGTCGAGGGTTCGCATGGCGATCTTGAACCCCTCGCCGTCGGCCCCGATCATGCGGTCGGCCGGAACGACGGTGTCCTCCATGTACACCTCGCGGGTGGGGGACCCGTGGATCCCCATCTTGTGCTCCTCCTTGCCGAACGAGACCCCCGGGTCGTCGCGGTACACCAGGAAGCACGAGATGCCTTCGCCCCGGAGCGCCGGGTCCTTCGTGGCGAACACGGTGTACGCGTCGGACACGCCGGCCCCTGTGATGAACCGCTTGGTCCCGGTCAGCCGGTAGCCGTCGTCCACGGCCGTGTAGCGGGTCTTCATCGCGACGGCGTCGCTGCCGCTCCCCGGCTCCGTCAGGCAGTAGGACATGAGGTGCCGGCCCTCGGCGATGCCCCCGAACAGCTCCTTCTTCTGTTCGTCGGAGCCCGCCAGCATGACCGGGATCGCGCCGAGCCGGGCCACCAGCGGGGTCAGCGTCACGCCGGCCGACACCCGCGACATCTCCTCGGTCATCACCGCGAACGTGAGCGACCCTCCGCCCCCGCCGCCGAACTCCTCCGGGTACCCCACGCCCATCAGGCCGTGTTCGACCATGACCTCCCAGAGGTCCTTGGGCCACTCGTCGGTGTCGTCCACCTCGGCCGCGCGGGGCGCGATGCGCTCCTCGGCGATCTTCCGAACCAGCTTGCGGAACTCCTCGATCTCCTCGGGCAGGTCGAACAGGCGCTCGGTCATGTCTCGCTCCCTCCTCCCGTGGAGTGTAGGAAAGGGGCGGCGCCCGTGGTGGGCGCCGCCCCTCATCTCCTACGGAGAGGCGAACTGGAACGGCACGCCCAGGTTGGGGCCCGCGATCTCCCGGATCGCGTAGCCCACGCCCGCGTGCAGCGCGGTGCGCTCGTCCCTCGTCACACAGGTGGCCACGCAGTCGTCGGACATGCTGGCCCACGCCTGGCCGGCCTTCGAGATGTGGATGTCGATGAAGTCCCAGATCCCGCCGCACCGGCCCGCGGTGCAGTCGTTGCCCCGGTGGATCGGGTCGCCGGCCGGGTTCGCCGTGGACGAGACGAACGTCGGGTTGGCCGACAGGGCGTTCGTGGACACCACCACGGTCTGGTCCATGGGCCGGTGGCCGTCCTCCTTCGGATCGGTCGTGGAGAGGAACGTGACGGCCACGCGGCCTGGCGCCGCGGCCGAGACCGTCACCAGGTTGGCCGCGAACACGCCGGGCGGCGCGATCATCATCGGCGCGCTCCACGTCATGCCGTGGTCGCGCGAGATCGACAGATAGGGCAGGTCGTGCTTCCCGCCCCACCACCCGTAGTAGAGGTTCCCGGCGTTGTCCGACGCGAGCGACAGGTGCGTGTCCGAGGCGCTGATCGTGCTGACCTGGACCCGCTTCCAGGTGGCCCCGCCGTCCTGCGAGATGGACACCCACGGGTGCTCGCAGTGGCCCTTCGGCAGGAAGATCCGCCCGTCGGGGTCCGCAGCGAGGTGTCCGGCGAGACCACCGCACAGTCCACCGGCGGCCTCGTCATAGCCCATGTAGGCGGCGTCACCCGTGGGTCCCCAGGTCGTCCCGCCGTCCAGGCTCCGGCCACACGTGGCGTCCGCCACCCGGTTCGAGCACCAGTACACGACGTTCGGGTACCCGCTGGTGGTGAGGCCCTCCCTCGGCTTGGCCGTGACGATGGTCTGATGGTCCACGACCAGGTTCCCGCAGGCCGCCGGGTTCGTGGACCAGGACTGGCCCTTGTCGTCCGAGTAGTTGAGGAAGTTGCAGGCCCCCTCGAGGTCGAAGTTGAACACCCGGCCGGTGGTCTGATCGACGTAGATCATGGGGTCGGCGTTCGCGGGCGGAACCCCGACGTCCCCGCCGCCCAGCTGGATGGACTTCCACGTCTTCCCGCCGTCGGTGGACATGCGGGTGTCGGTGCGGGCCCCGCCCCACGCGTAGGGGGTGTCGGCCACGATGTGGGCGGCTCCGTAGTACGCGGTGCCGTCGGCGGCCACGCCGATGGTGGGCTCCATCCCGGGAGCCCCGACCTTCGCGACCTGCAGCGACAAGCGAGGTCCGGAGTACCCGGAGATCTCCTTGCTCCGCGTGGTGGCCGTGCCGGGGTGGTACGCGTGCCGCACGAACCCGACGGCGGTGGCGGCGCGGGCGTTCGAGCCTCCCGCGCCGCCGGCTACCACCAGGGCGGAGATCAGCACGACGACGCCGGTCACGAGCAACACGAGCCGGCGAACGGAAAGGAATGCGGGCATGGATCATTCCCCCTTCTCGGAAACGGGCATTCCGGGGGAGGAACGTGCCCCGCGCGGGGGCCGGCTAACCCTCGATTCCCCGGCCGGGCGGAAGCGGCCCGGTGGGCCGGATCAGGCCGCCGGGTTCCTGATGATGAGGGCGTCGCCCTGGCCGCCGCCTCCGCACAGCGCCGCGCCGCCGAACTCCACGCCGCGCCGGCGCATCTCGTTCGCCAGGGTGAACACGAGCCTCGCTCCGCTCGCGCCGATGGGGTGACCGAGGGCCACCGCCCCGCCGTTCGGGTTCACGATGGCCTCGTCCACACCGAGCATCCGGGTGGCGTTCAGGGCCACGGAGGCAAAGGCCTCGTTGATCTCCACCACGCCCAGGTCGTGGACGTCCTTGCCGGCCTTCTTCAGGGCGTTCTGCATCGCGATGGCGGGGACGGTGTGCAGCCAGGCGTAGCGCTCCGCGCACATCCCGTGGGCCACGATCTCGGCCAGGGGCTTCAGGCCGAGCTCCTCGGCCTTGGCCGCGGACATCACCACGACCGCGGCGGCCCCGTCGGAGATCTGGGAGGCGTTCCCGGCGGTGATGGTCCCGTCGGGGACGAACGCCGGCTTCAGCCTGGCCAGTGACTCCGCTGAGGTCCCCTCCCGGATCCCTTCGTCCCGTTCCACCACGACGGGGTCCCCCTTGCGCTGGGGGACCTCGACGGGCACGACCTCCTCGGCGAACCGCCCCGAGGCCCATGCCTCCGCGGCGCGCTGGTGGGAACGGGCGGCCCAGGCGTCCTGGTCGTCGCGGGAGATCTTCAGCTCCGCGTTCACCTCGTCGGAGGACTGCCCCATGTGCTGGTCGGTGAAGGTCGACCACAGCCCGTCGTAGACCATGGAGTCCACCATCTCGGTGTTGCCCATGCGGGCTCCGAACCGGGCGGAGGGCAGGACGTAGGGGGCGTTCGTCATGGATTCCATCCCCCCGGCCACGGCAACGGAGATCTCCCCGGCCCGGATGAGCTGGTCCGCCAGCGCGATCGCGTTCAGGCCCGACAGGCACACCTTGTTGATGGTGATGGCCGGGACCTCCTTGGGCACGCCGGCCTTGATCGCGGCCTGGCGGGCGGTGATCTGGCCGGCCCCGGCCTGGAGGACCTGGCCCATGATCACGTAGTCCACGGTCTCTCCCGGCACCCCGGACCGGGACAGGGCCTCACGGATGGCCACGCCCCCCAGGTCCACGGCGGCCAGGTCGGTGAACCCTCCGGCGAAGCGCCCGATGGGCGTGCGGGCCCCGGAGACGATGACGGAACGGGTGGATGTGGCCATGGCGGATTCTCCCTGCGATCGGTTCCACCCAGTCTACGAGCCGGCGGAACTCACCGCCGAACGGCGCCTGACGGGCACGCCGCGGATGCTGGCCACCGTCCCCTCGGGACGCCCACCCACACGGCCGGGGCCCGGGCTTCTCCGCCTGCCGATCGAGCGCCCGTGCGGGACGGCATTGACACCGCCACCACGTGGGGGCGACGCTTCGACTCCATGACGGGGGAGGGAGCGGGCGGAGTGGCCGCCGGAGAGGACCGCGGCCCGGGTGCGGCCGCGACGTTGAGGGACCTCGACCTCCCGGAGCTCTTCAGGGCCGCCGACCGGGCCTCCGCGACCGCGCAGCGTAGATTCGTGCGCTCGTCGGCCGCTCAGCTCGCGCTGCTGGGTGGAGCGGCCCTGGCCGGGGCCACGCCGACTCCGCCCAAATGGCCCCAGGTCCTGGCCGTCATCGCGCTGTTCTCGGCGGCCGTCCTGAAGACCCACCTGCTGGGGACCAAACCCGATCGGACGTGGTACGAGGGCCGTGCCGCCGCCGAGTCGGCGAAGACCCTGGCCTGGCGCTACGCGGTTGGCGGTTCGCCATTCCACGCCGACGGCGAACCGGGGCCGGCCGCGGGCAAGCTCCTCATCGCCCGCCTGTCCGAGCTCGTCAGACCCCTGCGCGAAGTCACACTGATCCCGTCGGTCGAACGATCGCAGCAGATCACCGATGCGATGGAGGCGCTCCGGTCCCGGTCCCTCGAGGACCGCCGGACCGCGTACGTCGAGGGCCGGCTGGAGGACCAGCGGGTGTGGTACGTGACGAAGGCCCGGTGGAACGCCCGGCGAGCGGAGCTGTGGGGAGCGGCGATGCTGGCCTTCGAGGTGGCCGGGGTGGCCGCCGCGGTCGTCCGTCTCACGACCCACACCCGGTACGACTTCGTGGGGGTTGCCGCGGCGGCGGCGGGGGCGATCGCGGCCTGGATCCAGACGAAGGACCACGGGGCCCTGGCGTCCGCGTACTCGGTCACGGCCAGGGAGATCTCCGACATCGAGGCTCTGGCCGACGAGCCCCGGACCGAGAGCGAGTGGGCACGGTTCGTCGAACACGCCGAGGAGGCCATCTCCCGGGAGCACACCCTGTGGAGGGCCTCCCGGGGAACCTGAAGCGGGGCGGAGCATGCCGGACGTCTTCATCTCCTACGCCCGAGAGGACCAGCCGTTCGTCCGGCGTCTCCACGCGGCGCTGGAGGCGGGAGGGCGAGACGCCTGGGTGGACTGGGTGGGGATCCCGCCGACCGCCCAGTGGATGGAGGAGATCCGCCGGGCCATCGTGGAGGCCGACGGGTTCCTGTTCGTCGTCAGCCCGGCGTCCGTTGCCTCCAGGGTGTGCGCGGAGGAGCTCCGCGTCGCCCTGGATACGAACACCCGGCTGGTCCCGCTGCTCCGGGAGGAGGTCGCGCCGGAGTCCCTTCCCGATGCCGTGGCCGCCCACAACTGGATCTCGTTCCGGGAGCAGGACGACTTCGACGAGGCGTTCCGTCGGCTGACCGAGGCCCTCGAGACCGACCTGGAGTGGGTCCGAACGCACACCCGGCTGCAGGTCCGGGCCACGGAATGGGATCGGCGGCGCCGGGACCGGAGCTTCCTCCTGCGGGGAAGCGACCTGGACGACGCCGAGCGGAGCCTGGCCGTTTCCGCGGAGAAGTCTCCGCGGCCCACCCAGCTCCAGACCGAGTACGTGTACGCCAGCCGCCGGGCGTCGGCCCGCCGGCAGCGGGTCACCGTGGGCGCGGTGTCCGTGGCCCTCGTGGTGGCGGTGATCCTCGCGGCGTTCGCGCTCGTGCAGCGGGGCCGGGCCCTCCACGAGAAGGAGGTGGCCCGGGCGGCCCAGAAGAATGCGGAGCACCAGCAAGCCGTCGCCGAGCGCAGGAAGGCGGAGGCCGATCGGCAGCGGAAGGAGGCGCAGCGCCAGCGTGCCGTGGCCGAGCAGCGTGCCGCGGAGGCGAAGTCGGGGGAGCTGGCCGCCGATGCCATCAATCTCCTCCAGGTCGATCCCGAGCTGTCCCTCCTCCTGGCCAGGGCCGCGGGGGAGATCGCCGGCACCCGGGAGGCCCAGGACGCCCTCCGCCGGGCGCTGCTCGGGTCGAGTCTGTCGGCGGTCCTTCGGGCCCACACGGACGTCGTCGACCGCGCCACGTTCAGCCCGGACGGGACCGAGGTGGCCACGGCGAGCTGGGACGGCACCGCCCGCCTGTGGGATCCGAACACCGGGGACGTCATCGCAACCCTTTCGAACGAGGGCGAGCAGGTCAACGATGTCGAGTTCTCACCCGACGGGAAACTCGTGGCCACGGCAGGCGGCCTGCTCGAAAGCGGCGTCCGGGTGTGGGACGCCGCTACCGGAGCGGCCATCGCCACGATCCCCCAGCCGAGCGCCCCGTACGAGTTCGCCTTCAGCCCCGACGGCCGGCGGCTGGCCACGGGGTCCGGCGTCTGGGATGCGCTGTCAGGCCGTCGGGTCGCGGACTTCGGCACGGGAGGACGCGACGCGGAGTTCGCGACGTTCAGCCCGGACGGCCGGCTCGTGGCCGTGTCGCCCGGGTTCTTCGTGTCGGGCGCCCGGCACATCCTGGTGAGCTCTGAGGGCCGGGTGGGAATCTTCGACGCGCTGACCGGGCGGCTCCTCAACGTCCTGCCACCGAACCCGGCCGTCAGTGCACGGTTCAGCCCCGACGGGCAGCGGATCGCCGTGACCTCGGGTCGGACCGTGACCGTGTGGAGCGTCGCCAACGGGAAGCTGCTGGCGACGCTGCGGGCATCCGGGAGTTTTCCCCTGGAGGCCGAGTGGAGCCGCGACGGGAAGCTCCTGGTCACCGCCGAGGACGACGGGCTGTCCCACGTCTGGGACGTGAGGGCGAGGCGGGTGGTCGCCACGCTTCGCGGCCACGGCGGGCCGGTGCTGTCCGCACGGTTCAGCCCCGACGGCCGGCTGGTCGTGACGGCGAGCGTCGATCACACGGCGCGCGTCTGGTCGGTTGCCACGGGCAAGCAGATCTTCGTCCTGCGGGGGGACACGGACTGGGTCTTCGACGCGCGATTCGGCCCCGACGGCCGCTCGGTGGTCACCGGGAGCGGCGACGGCACGGCCCGCGTCTGGGACGTGGAATCCCCGCCCGGAGGGCTCACGCTGTCGTCCGGCGGCGGGCCGGTGTTCCCGGCAGTGTTCACGCCGGACGGACGCCTCATCGTGACCGGTACCGGCCAGGAAAGCCAGCGCCTCGGCGAATGGGACGCGCTGACCGGTCATCTCGAACGGACCCTGTGCTGCCACGTCGGGCCCCAGGTCCTGGCGATGAGCCCGAACGGGCATCTGGTGGGCGCGGCCCTCGGTCGCATGGAGGCGTTCGCCGACGTCTGGGACCTCCGCACCGGCCGCCTGATCTTCCACCGGGAGCCGGGGGGGCCGCTCTTCAGCTACTTCAACGACATCGCGTTCGACGCCGAAGGACACCTGCTCCTGGCCGGTTCGAACGCCACCGCCACCCTGTGGGACGCGGGCACAGGAAGGCGGCTGCGCACCCTGGGACCGGGGGCGCCGGGGCAATTCCCCGATCTCATCAGCGCCCAGCCCGGGCCCCGGGGACGGGTCGTGACCGAGGTCCCGGGGCATGACGTCGAGATCGTTCGGCTGTACGGGAGCTCGGGCGACCTCCCGGAACGCGTCATCCGGACCGACGTCCCGGGGCAGCCATTCGGGCACGGGCGCGCGATCTTCAGCCCAGATGGCCGGTTGGTCCTGGCCACGGGCGACCAGATGGCGGCGCTGCTGGACGCGGAGTCGGGGGACGAGGTGGCCCGAATGGCCAACCCGGTGCCCGCCGGGAAGCGATACGAGTTCCTCACCGACGTGCTCGGGGCATTCTCGCCGGACGGCTCGGTGGTGGCGACGGCATCCGGGCCGACCGTGCGGCTGTGGTCGGTCCCCGACGGCGACCTCCTCTCCACGCTCCGCGGCCACACCGACTTCGTGACCGGGATCGTGTTCAGCTCGGACGGGAGGCTCCTGGTGAGCGCCAGCTGGGACCGGACCGCCCGGGTGTGGGAGGTCCCGAGCGGAACGCTGTCCACGGTGCTCCGGGGCCAGAACGGTCGGCTGAACGACGCGACGTTCAGCCCCGACGGCCGCCTGCTGGTCACGACGAGCGAGGACGGGACGGCGAAGGTGTGGCCGGTCGAGTCGTTCCTCCCGTACGGGGACCTCGTGGGGCTGGCCGGCGCCCGCGTGACCCGGGAGCTCACTCCCGCCGAACGGGATCAGTACCTGGGGTCGTTCGACTCGCAGGTCCCGGCGTAGCGCCCCGAGGGGATCAGCGGGTGAACGGCGCGGGGGCGGGCTGTCCGGCGCGCCGGGCCAGGGCCCCGTCGATGACCGCGGCGATAGCCTCGCCGACCAGCTCGTCGCGGGCGATGAGGGCGTCGCGGAGCGCGAAGACCACGTCCGCGTTCTCCTCGAGCAGGGCGGCGACACGCTCCTTCTGGCGGTCCAGGATGTCCTCCACCCGTCGCATTCCCTCGGGGTCGCCGAGCACCTTCGACACGAGGTTCGACGCGTTGATCGGACCGTCGTTCATGGCCTCGTACGACACCAGTGTGCCGGCCATGCCCAGCGCGCCGACCATGCTCGCCGCCACCTCCGTGGCCTTGGCCAGGTCGTTCGCCGGGCCGGTCCCGCTCTCGCCAAGGAAGGTCTCCTCCGAGACCAGCCCGCCGAGCGCGATGGCCACCGTGGCGTCCAGCTCGCTCCGGGATCGCGTGAACCGCTCCTCGGTGTCGCCGTGCGCCAGCATCCCCAGCGACCCGCTCCGCTTGATGATCGAAAGGACCTCCAGCCGCCGGCCGATCCCGAGGAAGTACGCCACCGTGGCGTGGCCGGCCTCGTGCGTGGCCACGGCCCGGCGCTCCTCGTCCGTGTAGGTGACGGGCTGGCGGAGGCCGACCTCCTCGGTGATCCGGGCCTCGTACACGTCCTCCAGGTTCATGGCCCGGCGTCCGCCCCGCAGGGCCACCAGCAGGGCCTCGTCGAAGAGGTGCTCGATCATGACCGGCGTGTACCCCAGCGTGTCGTGGGCCAGGCGGTCGCGGACACCGTCGTTGTCGAGCTGCTGGTGGTGGGACTTGCGGTCCATGAAGAAGTCGATGAGGTCCCGGCGGCCCTGCTTCGTCGGGAGGTCGAAGTACAGCCGGCGGTCGAACCGACCCGGGCGGAGCAGCGCGACGTCGAGGTCATCGGCCCGGTTCGTCGCGGCGATGACCATGATGTTCGAGTACTCGAGCTTTTTCGTGCTGATCCGCTTGCCCTCGGGCAGGTACCCGTTGATCCACTCGATGATCCGGTTGCGCACGCGCTTGCCGAACGGCGCCTGGTCGAACGACTGCATCTGGATCAGCAGCTCGTTCAGGGTCCCGCCGCTCCCGCTCGAGAAGCGGGACACGCTGAGCGCGCCCCGCTGCTGCGGCGCGGGGGCCATGGACACGGAGCCCCGGCTCGCGCCGATCGCGTCGATCTCCTCGATGAACCCGACCGCCCCACCTTCCCTGCGAGCGGCCTTGCGGAGGGCCTTGAAGAAGGCCCGGATCCGCACGCCGGTCATGCCGTAGAACTGCGACTGGAACGCCGGCGACGACACGAACAGGAATGGCACCCCCGCCTGCTTGGCCAGGGCCTTGGCCATGTACGTCTTGCCGGTCCCCGGCGGCCCCTCGAACAGGATGCCCCGGCGGGGGTTCCCTCCGAGCTGGTCGCGGAACGTGGCATACCCCAGGAAGACGTCGAGCGTGTGCTGGACCTCCTGGACCTGGGGGTCGAGGCCGACCAGCTTGTCCAGCCCGATCTCGATGTCCTGGGGCCGGATGAGGATGTGCGGGGAGCGCGACAGCAGCAGGAACGGCACCACCGTGCTGGTCCCGAGGAGCACGATGAGGATGATCGCCGGGAGGTAGTCCCCCACCCACGACGGGATCGTCGGGGACAGCCAGTCCTTCGTCGCGAACCGGTACCACAGGTACCCGTCCACCAGGACGAACAGGGTCACCAGGCGGATGACCCGGCGGCGCCAGGTGCGCAGGCGCGCCCTGGCGACGTCGGCCCGCCCCGCCCGGAGGATGGCCGAGCCGTCGGCTGCGGTCAAGCTCTCGTTCCTCCCGGAAATCTTCGACGACACGGCGCCCCCCCTCGCATTCGCGGTGGCAGAAGCCTACCCACCACGCTCCGGCCGAACATCGGCCATTCGGCGCGAAAGGCGGTCCGATCGGCCCCTGCCAGGGGATCGGTTCCCCGTCCCGGGGGATGCCTTCGGCCACGGGCGGGTGATCCCGCGTCGAGGCTCCGCGCAGGTGCGATGCCGCGGTCGGGACCACCGGCTATCGTGCTGCCCCGAGCGGCTGTCGAGTCGCGACTCGCGAGGACGTCGGGTTGGCCAGGAAGAAGCTGGAACCGGTGGACCGGGCCACCGCCGAGACGATCGGCGGGTTGCTGCGCGGCCTCCGGCGTGCCGCGGGATACCGGGCCGTGCGTGACGCCGCCGCCCGGCCGGGATGTCCGGCTGCCCAGCAGACCATCTACGCGTACGAACGGGGCGGGCTCGTCCCCTCGCTGAAGCAGTTCATGGAGCTGGTGGAGTTCTACGCGTTCCGGGCCCGCGACAGCCCCGCCGACACCGATCGGCAGGCCCTCCGGTACCAGGCCGTGGCGGCCATGGTCCAGGCTCTGTCGCTGCCCGCATACCACGTGACCGAGGCCCTCGACCTGGTGGCCCGGCTCCAGCCCGAGCCGACCAGGGGCCGCCGGCGGCCCGGAGCCCTGAGCCCGCCGATGGAGGACGGCACATGAGACGGGGAGAGACGCTGGCGGGGCTCGGCATCGGTGCCACCGACATCGACCACGTCGGGATCGCCGTCCGCGACCTCGACGAGGCCATCGCGCACTACCGGATGGTGCTGGGAGCCGAACCCGTCCACCGGGAGACCATCGAGTCCGACGGCGTGGACGAGGCCCTGTTCGCCGTGGGCGGCTCGTTCGTCCAGCTGCTGGCCCCGACAGGGCCGGACACGCCGGTGGGCCGGTTCCTGGAGCGCCGGGGCCAGGGACTGCACCACGTCGGGTACCGGGTTCGCGACGTGGCCGCGGCGCTGGAGCACCTCCGGGAGCACGGCGTACAGCTGGCCGACCAGCATCCACGGCGGGGCTCCAGGGGAACGACGGTGGCGTTCGCGCATCCCAGGGGGTTCGCCGGCGTGCTGGTGGAGCTGGTCGAAGGGGCCACCGACGCCCGCGGGGAGGACGGGGCATGACCTATTCGATCGTGGCGCGGGACCGGGAGACCGGAGAGCTGGGGGTGGCCGTGCAGACCCGGTACTTCGGGGTCGGGTCCGTGGTCCCGTGGGCCGAGCCGGGCGTGGGCGCCGTGGCCACGCAGTCGTTCGCCGAGATCAGCTACGGGCCGAAGGGCCTGGCGCTCATGCGGGACGGCGCCTCCGCGGCGGATGCCCTTTCCCGGCTCGTCGCCGAGGACGACGGGGAGCGCATGCGGCAGGTGGCCATGGTGGACGCGTCGGGCGGCGTGGCCGTGCACACCGGAAACGGGTGCGTGCGGGCGGCAGGAAGCGTCACCGGCGATGCGGCCTCCGCCCAGGCCAACATGATGGAACGGGACACCGTGTGGGGGGCGATGCTGGAGGCCTACGCCTCGGCGACCGGGGATCTGGCCGACCGGCTGATGGCCGCGCTGAGGGCCGCCGAGGGCGAGGGAGGCGACATGCGCGGCCGGCAGTCCGCCGCGCTCCTGGTCGTGCCCGCCGCGGGCGACCCCTGGACGCGTCGGTTCGACCTTCGGATCGAGGACCACCGGGACCCCGTGGGAGAGCTGGACCGGCTCCTGGTGCTGGCCCGGGCGTTCGAACACGTGGGCACCGGACTGGACCTGGCCGGGGAGATGTCGTTCCCGGAGGCCCTCGTGGAGTTCGATCGCGCGGCGGAGCTCGCCCCCGACGACGACCTCGTCGCCTTCTTCCGCGCCGTCATGCTGGCACCCAACGGACGGCCCCTCGAGGCCCGCGAGGAGCTCGACCGCATCCGGACCGTGAACCCGAGGTGGGGGGCCTACCTGTGGCGGTCCGCTGAGGCGGGCCTCGGCCCGAACGACCCGGACTTCCTCCAGGCCCTCGCCCCGCTCGGCCCCGAGGATGCACGGTGACCCTGAAGGAGGCCGCGCGGGAGCGGGTGGAGGCGGCCCGCGACTCCCTGCTCGATCTGTCGCACCGGATCCATGCGAACCCCGAGCTCGGGTACCAGGAGGAGCGGGCCGCCGCGTGGTTGTGCGAGGCCCTCGACGAGGCCGGGTTGGAGGTGGAGCGCGGCGTGGCCGGGCTGTCCACGGCGTTCGCGGCCCGGGCCGGATCCGGGCCCCTGCACGTGGCGATCTGCGCCGAGTACGACGCGCTGGCGGGGATCGGCCACGCGTGCGGCCACAACGTGATCGCCGCGGCCGCCGTCGGCGCAGGAGCCGCGCTGGCCGGGGTGGCCGACGATGCCGGCCTCACCGTGACCGTGATCGGGACCCCGGCCGAGGAGGGGGGCGGAGGGAAGATCGTCCTGCTGGAGCACGGCGTGTTCGACGGCGCGCACGCGGCGATGATGATCCACCCCACGCCGTTCGAGGCGCCCCAGTTCCCGATCATCGCGGCCACGTCGTTCGACCTCCGCTACACGGGGAAGGAGGCGCACGCGTCCGCGTTCCCGGAGCTCGGCGTGAACGCCGCCGACGCGCTGGTCATCGCCCAGACCGCGATCGGGCTCCTCCGCCAGCACATCCGGTCGACGGACCGGATCCACGGGATCGTGACGAAGGGCGGCGACGCGGAGAACGTGGTCCCCGCCGACACCGCCGGCAGGTGGATGGCCCGGGCCACGACGTTGAGGGAGCTCGAGGACCTCCTGCCGAGGGTGCTGCGGTGCTTCGAAGCCGGGGCCCTGGCCACCGGCGCCACCCTCGACGTCACGCGGTACCCCCCGTACGCGGAGATGCGCCACGACCCCGGCCTGGTGGAGGCGTACCGGCGCAACGCGGAGACGGTGGGGCGGGTGTTCCCCGACCTCGGCGAGATCCTGCAGCGGGCCACGGTCTCCACCGACATGGGGAACGTCTCGCACGTGGTCCCGTCGATCCACCCGGCCCTGGCGGTGGACGCGGCCGGCGCGGTGAACCACCAGCCGGAGTTCGCCGCGGCCTGCGCCACGCCGTCGGCGGACCGCGCCGCGATCGACGGCGCCGTGGCCATGGCCTGGACCGCGATCGACGCCGCGGCGGAGGGCCCGCTCCGGGACCGGCTCCTGGCCCGGGCCGCCTCTCGCGAGGAGGGCTCTCCGGCCCCATGACCGAGCCCGCGCTCACCGGACCGGGGGGCGAGGATCTCAGCCGGCCCCTGGTCGACCCCGAGGCCCTGGAGCGGTTCCTCGACGAGCGGCTGGCCGGCCCGGGCCGGGTGGAGGTCGAACGGCACACCGCGGGCCATTCGAACGAGACGTTCTTCGTCCGGCGGGGCGGCGACGAATGGGTGCTCCGCCGGCCCCCCCGGGGCGCGTTCCTGCCGACGGCGCACGACGTGATGCGGGAGTACCGGGTGCTCTCGGCCCTCGACGGAACCGGCGTCCGCGCGCCCCGGCCCGTCCTCGCGTGCGAGGACCGATCGGTGATCGGGGTGCCGTTCTACCTGATGGAGCGGGCCGAGGGCTCCGTGATCCGCGATTCGCTCCCGCCCGGGTTCCGGGACGACGAACCGGCCCGGGCCGCGATCGGCGACGAGCTGGTCGACGCGCTGACCGAGCTCCACGCGGTGGACTGGCGGCGGGCGGGCCTGGAGGGATGGGGCAAGCCCTCCGGCTACCTCGAACGGCAGGTCCGGCGGTGGCGGGGGCAGCTGGAGCTGGCCACCCAGTTCTCCCGGCCCCTGCCCGACCTGGTCCGGATCGGCGAGTGGCTGGCCGGCCACCTCCCCGAGTCCGGCGCGGCGGCCATCGTCCACGGCGACTACAAGCTGGACAACGTGGCGATGTCGCCCGAGCCGCCCGCCCGGCTCACGGCGATCCTGGACTGGGAGATGTCCACCATCGGCGACCCGCTGGCCGACGTGGGCTGGATGATCTCGTTCTGGCGGGAGCCGGGCGACCCGGTGGACGTACTCGAACGCGACACGAACGTGACCCGACTGCCGGGCTTCCGGCCGCGGGGGGACCTCCTGGCGAGGTATGCCGTACGGACGGGACGTTCGATGGGCGACCTCAGCTTCTACACGGTGCTCGCGGTGTGGAAGCTGGCCATCCTCCTGGAGGGGTCGTACGCCCGGCACCTGGCCGGCGTGACCGACGACCCCTTCTTCGCCGATCTGGAGGAGGGGGTTCCCGCGCTGGCCATGCGGGCCCGGGAGCTGATCGAAGCTGGGTGACACCGGGGCCCCCGGCGCGCGCCCGCTCAGGGGCCTGCTGGTCGACTACGGCGGGGTGATGACGTCGTCCATGGGCCGGGCCTTCGCCGCGTTCGCGGTGGAGTCAGGGGTGGACCCCGAGCGGTTCAAGGCCGTGATCGAGGAGGCCTACGGCCCGGGCGGCGGCGACCCGGACGGCATGGTGGCCCGCATCGAGACCGGACGGATGCCGGTCGTGGAGTTCGAACGGTGGCTGGCGGAGCGGTTGTCCGAAGGCCGTCTCGAGCCGCTCGATCCGGCCGGCTTCAAGGACCGGCTGTTCGCGGGGATGGTGGCGGACGAGACCATGGTCCGGGCCGTGGCGCGGGCCCGAGCGGCCGGGATCCGCACGGGGCTCGTGTCGAACTCCTGGGGGAACGCCGGATACGAGCGGAGCCGGTTCGGCGAGCTGTTCGACGCGGTGGTGATCTCCGCGGAGGTCGGCCTGCGCAAGCCCGAACCGGACATCTACCTCCTGGCGGCAGAGCGGATCGGCCTGGCGGCGCGGGAGTGCGTGTTCGTGGACGACCTCCTCCACAACGCGGACGGCGCCCGGGCCGTGGGCATGGAGGCCCTGGTCCATCGCAGCGCGGAGTTCACCATCCCCAGGCTCGAGACGCTCCTGGGTGTAGCCTTGCGGTGACCCGCAATCGTCCGGAGGGGGAACGACCATGACCCGTGTCCTCGCTCGCAACGGCGTCCGGCTCGCCGTCCCGGCCGGCGCCCTCGTCCTCGCGGTGACCCTCATCGCGTGGCCCGGATCGGCCGGCGCCCGGAGCGTCGCGTCCCGCGTCCCGGCCCCGCCCTCGTTCGGCACGCCGGTGCACGTCTCCCACAACGCGGGGACACAGGCCGCGGAGCCGTCGATCCGGGCGGACCGCACCGGCAAGCAGCGGCTGTGGATCGCGGCGCCCACCGGGATCGGCGTGAACACCCGGGCGCTGCCGGCGAACGGCGGCGGGGACCTGTTCTGGTACTCGGACGACGCCGGCGCCACGTGGCACGTCGCCGGCGGGCCCGGTGGAGCGAGCAGCCCGACCATCGTGGGCGGCGGCGACAGCGACGTGGCCACCGGGTACGCCGGCCAGGTCTACGGCACCGGCCTGACCCTGGCGAACATCACGCTGGCGGCGTCGTGCGACAACGGCGCGACGTTCCAGACCAATCCCATCAGCAACGCCGACTCCGGCGAGGACCGGCAGTGGATCGACGCGTACGGCGACCACCCCGTGCCGTCCGGCGGTCCCGATTTCGTGCTGGCCTACGGCAACATCGCGACCGGCCACGTGGTGTTCCACCAGGTCCTGTCGCCGCAATGCGCGAACCCGGTGGCGGGCCCGGTCATCGACGTCAACCGGACGGGCTGCGAGACCGACTCCGCCGAGTGCTACCAGTGGCCGGGGAACGTGGCCATCGACGAGCGCAGCGGCGACGCCTACGTCACGTACAACACGCTGGGCTCACCGGCCCACGACAAGGTCATCGTGACCCGGGTGGACGGCGGGGCGTCCCGGACCGCGACGCCGGGCGACGTCCATCCGTTCGTCGCGGCGGCGAACCGCGCGGACACGTTCGACTCGTTCACAGTGGTCGCGGCGGACCGGGCTGGGAACGTGTACGCGACGTGGTCCGAGCGCCACACGGCGTCGAAGCGCACGGACATCTACTTCACCTCGAGCACCGATCGGGGCGCGCACTGGACCACGCCCGTCAAGGTGAGCCGGGCCCCGGCGACGTCGACGTTCCCATGGATGGTGGCCGGCGCGAACGGCCGGGTCGACGTCGTCTACTACGGCACCACCGCGCACGGCCCCTCACCCGAGAAGGTCCCCGACGACAGCATGTGGAGGGTCTACGCGGCCCAGACGTTGAACGGGACCTCCGCGACGCCGACGTTCCGCGAGGTGGCGGCCACGCCGTACGTGCATCGCGGTTCGATCTGCACGTCCGGCACGGACTGCGCGGCCGGCACCCGCGACCTGCTGGACTTCTTCCAGGTGGACGTCATGCGATCGGGGATGGCCGTCCTCGCGTACACCGACGACCTGCACACGCCGAAGGACCCCGACTCGGACGACCCCCACCAGGAGTGGGTCACGTTCGTCAAGCAGACCGGCGGCCCGCCGCTGTTCCCGAAGTAGACCCGCTACGACTCGGGCCGGCCGGCCCGCCCATCGAGCAGCGCCGTCACCTGCCGGGCGATCTCGAGGTCCTCGCGGGCCCGGACCACGAACATGCGGACTCGTGCCTCGCCGGCGCCGATGTCGGCCTCCGCGTCCGGCGCGGCATTGGCGTCCTCGTCGATCTCAACCCCGAGGAATCCCAGCCCGCGGGCGGTTCGCGAGCGGATGACGGCGGAGCCCTCGCCCACTCCGCCGGTGAACACCAGCGCGTCGAGGCCGTCCATGGCGGCGGCCATCGCCGCGACGGCGGCCCGGAGGCGGTGGAGGTACACCTCGACGGCGATTGCCGCCTCTTCGGACCCGTCCGCCTCGGTCTGGAGGATCGATCGCATATCGGCGGTTCCGGTCAATCCGAGAAGCCCCGAACGATGCTCGAGCGTGGACGCCAGCTCGGACGGAGGCATGCCCACGTGCTCCTCCAGCCACAGCAGCAGGCCGGGGTCGACCGAGCCGGATCTCGTGGCCATCACCAGACCCTCGAGCGGCGTGAACCCCATGGTGGTGTCCACCGACCGACCCCCGTGGACCGCGCACAGCGAGCCCCCCGCGCCCAGGTGGCACGTCACCACCCGGACGTCCTCCACGGGCCGGCCCATGAGATCCGCCGCCCGCCGGGACGCCCACGCGTGGGACAGCCCGTGGAACCCGAACCGGCGCAGGTCCCAGCGCTTCCGCCATTCGGGCGGGAGCGCGTACGTCGAGGCCGCCGCGGGCATCCCGGCGTGGAAGGCGGTGTCGAAGCAGCCCACCGCCGGGACGTCCGGGAGGGCGCGGGAGACGACCTCCACCCCACGGAGCGACTTGGGCTGGTGCAGCGGAGCCAGGTCGGTGAGAGCGCGAAGGCGCTGGACCACGTCGGCCGAGAGCAGGACCGCCTCCACGAACTCCGTCCCGCCGTGGACGATGCGGTGGCCGACGGCCTCGATCGGCGGGGACCGGTCGATGGCCTGGCGGAGGGCGTCCTCGTCGACCCGGCCTCGCGGCGCGGGGAGATTCTCCGACGCCAGGACCCGGTCGCCATCCTCGAGCACCGCGAGCTTCAGGCTGCTCGAGCCCGCGTTCACGACGAGGATTCGCAACGACCTAGTGGGGCCAGGTCCACGCCCGGACGTCCGGGTCATCCTCGCCCTCGAGGCGGGTGTACGCGCGGCACCGGACACGCTCGTCGGCCATGTGCTGGCGGAGGTGGGCGGCCCGCGATCCCAGCGCCGGCACCCGGTCGATCACGTCCATCACCAGGTGGAACCGGTCCAGGTCGTTCAGCATGACCATGTCGAAGGGCGTGGTGGTCGTGCCCTCCTCCTTGTAGCCGCGCACGTGGATGTTCCGGTGGTTCGTCCGCCGGTACGTCAGGCGGTGGATGAGCCACGGGTAGCCGTGGTACGCGAACACCACCGGCCGGTCGGCCGTGAACAGCGTGTCGAACTCGCGGTCGGACAGCCCGTGGGGGTGCTCCGTGTCCGGCTGCAGACGCATGAGATCCACGACGTTCACCACCCGGATCATCAGCGACGGTTCCTCCCGGCGGAGGATGTCCACCGCCGCGAGCGTCTCCAGCGTGGGGATGTCGCCGGCGCAGGCCATGACCACGTCGGGCTCACCGACGTCGTTCGAAGCCCATTCCCAGATCCCGATCCCCCGCGTGCAGTGCAGGACCGCATCCTCCATCGACAGGTAGTCGAGCGACGGCTGCTTGCCGGCAACGATGAGGTTCACGTAGTGGCGGCTGCGCAGGCAGTGATCGGCCACGGACAGCAGGCAGTTCGTGTCCGGCGGCAGGTACACCCGGATGATCTCCGCTTTCTTGTTCACCACGTGGTCGATGAAGCCGGGGTCCTGGTGGCTGAACCCGTTGTGGTCCTGCCGCCACACGTGCGAGGACAGCAGGTAGTTGAGCGAGGCCACCGGGCGCCGCCACGGGATGGCCTTCGTGGTCTTCAGCCATTTCGCGTGCTGGTTGAACATCGAGTCGATGATGTGGATGAACGCCTCGTAGCAGTTGAACAGCCCGTGGCGCCCGGTCAGGAGGTAGCCCTCCAGCCATCCCTGGCACTGGTGCTCGGACAGCACCTCCATCACCCGCCCGTCCCGGGACAGGTGCTCGTCCGTGTCGAGAATCTCCGCCTCCCAGGCCCGATCCGTGGCCTCGAACACCGGGCTCAAGCGGTTCGACGCGGTCTCGTCGGGCCCGAACAGTCGGAACCGGGTGGGGTTCTCCCGGATGACGTCGCGGAGGTACGCGCCCAGCACCCGCGTCGCCTCGTTGAACGTGGTCCCTGGCTTCGCCACGGGCACCGCGTACTCGCGGAAGTCCGGGAGCGTGAGGTCCTGCATCAGCAGGCCGCCGTTCGCGTGCGGGTTCGCGCTCATTCGGCGGTTGGCCTTCGGCGAGAGCGCCGCCACCTCGGAGACGAGTGCCCCGTCCTCGTCGAACAGGTCTTCCGGGCGGTAGCTCCGCATCCACGCCTCGAGGATCGCGAGGTGCTCCGGGTTCGTGCGGACCTCCGCCATCGGGACCTGGTGCGAGCGCCATGTTCCCTCGGTGGGGAGACCGTCCACGGACTTCGGTCCTGTCCAGCCCTTCGGTGTGCGGAGGACGATCGCCGGCCACCGGGGGCGGGCCGTCGAGCCGCCCGCGCGGGCCCGGCGCTGGATCGCGGTGATCTCCTCGACCACCGCGTCGAGCGTCGAGGCCATGGCGCGATGCATGGTCGCCGGGTCGTCGCCGTCCACCCAGTGGACGGCGTGCCCGTACCCCTCCAGCAACGAGGTCAGCTCGTCGTCGCCGATCCGGGCCAGCACGGTGGGGTTCGCGATCTTGTAGCCGTTCAGATGCAGGATCGGCAGGACCGCGCCGTCGGTGACGGGGTTCAGGAACTTGTTCGAATGCCACCCGGTGGCGAGCGGCCCGGTCTCGGCCTCGCCGTCGCCGACGATGCAGCACACCAGGAGGTCGGGGTTGTCGAACGCTGCCCCGTACGCGTGGGACAGCGCGTAGCCGAGCTCGCCGCCCTCATGGATCGAGCCGGGTGTCTCGGGCGCCACGTGCGACGGGATGCCTCCCGGGAACGAGAACTGGCGGAACAGCTCCCGCAGGCCCTCCTCGTCGGGCGTGATGTGCGGGTAGACCTCCGTGTAGGTCCCCTCGAGGTAGGCGTTCGCCACCGCGGCGGGGCCGCCATGCCCGGGCCCCATCACGTAGATGGCGTCCAGGTCCCAGTTGCGGATCACCCGGTTCATGTGCGCGTACACGAAGTTGAGGCCGGGAGTGGTCCCCCAATGTCCGAGCAGCCGGGACTTCACGTGCTCGGGCTCGAGGGGACGCCGGAGGAGCGGATTTTCCAGCAGGTAGATCTGCCCGACTGAGAGGTAGTTGGCGGCGCGCCAGTACGCGTCGAGCAGGGCGACCTCTTCCTCCGAGAGCTCCCGCCGGGAGCCGGACCGGGCCGGTTCGGACGCCGCCGTCATGCGCCCAATGTACTCACCGCGGGCCGTCGCGCGAACGGCCAGGTCGGCGGCAACGTGAACGGATCGTGGTCAGAGCGCCACGGCGGGATTCACGAGCTCGTGCTCGATCTCGAAGATCGAGAGGTGCGGCTCGGCGCCGGCCTCCCGGAAGATGGCCACACCCCGGGGCGTCTCCCCCGACGCCCGCATTCGATCCAGGTCCTCGCGAGTCCGAAACACCGTCATGATGCGAAAGGTGGAGCGGGCCTCCGCGCTCCGAACCAGGAGCGACCGGACCAGGAACGGAGGGATCGGCTCCTCCGCCGCCCGCCGGAACGCCCCGATGAGATCGGCCTCCCGGTCCGCTGCCACCTCCGCCTCGAGCACTGTGAGCACCATCGTCACCCGCCTCCTCGTTGGGCACTGGGCCACCACTGCACCACGACGGGCTCGGTTGCGCCACCTCCGCGATGGACCCCGTACGCTGGAGCCGGTGCTGGGAGAACAGGAAGCCATCGTGCTGGAGGTCCGGCCGTTCGATCTCCACGGCGTCACCTACTACGACGTCACGGTGACCTATCCCGACCAGCGCGTCGAACAGGCCCGCCTCGGTCCCGAGGGGGTCCCCGAAGGCCTCCAACCCGGCGAGCGGGTCCTCGCCACCCGAGTGGCCAACATGGTCATCTCCCTCCGCCGCCCGTAGCCCGGTCGCTGCCCGGGAGATCCGGCTCCCGACCACCGTGGGCGGTCGGGGTCACGCACGATACCGAGCCCCTGATCGAGCACTGGGACGGCAGCGCCTGGCAGCTGCGCGATGCGAGCGCCCCTCAGGCCGTCACGGCGGCGCCGGTCAGCGCCAGGATCACTTCCACGGGCGATCTCGTCGCGTTCGGAAGCGATTACCCGGCCCGCCTGGGAGGCGGGTTCGGTGGCCCTGCCGCCGACGCGCAAATACTACCTGTGGGTCGAGTGCCGATCCTGAGCCCTCACCCGAACGACTCCACCCACTTCCCGGTGGCGCCGTCGATCCGAGCGGTGACGCGGGTCGAGCACGAGGGAGCCGGCTGGGGCTCGCCGGGCGGGACAGTTCGACCCGGCCCGATCAGGCATACGCCGTCGAAGACCACGAGCCACTCCGGGTAGCCCTCCAGGATGCCGAACTCCGCAGTGACGGACGAAGGATGGAGATCCCCGTTGTGCCTCCACGCCTCGTCGACTGCCTCCTGAGCGGACACCACCTCGGGGCCGGGCGTGGCGGGCTGGACGATCAGCTCCTGTCCTTCGGAGCCCACCGCCCCGATGTCGACCGGCTCGGTCATCGGGACGACATGGGCCTGCGGGGTGTGAGCGTCATCCACCAGCGTCTCGCCGATTGTGGTCGTGGGGGGGGTAGCCTCGGTGGGACCCGGAGAGATCTCGAGCGGCAGCTGTCGCCACGTTCGACCGCCGTCCGTCGTCACCGCGGGGCCTCCCCAGGTGCCCACCCTGCCCCACCCGAGGTCCGGCGTCACGAATTCCACCGACATGAGCTCCTGGCCGGTCTCCAGGAGATCCCACGAGTGGCCGCCATCGGTGGTGCCGTACAGGGACGATCGCTGTCCGACACCCACCACCAGGAAGCCACGGAGCGGGTCCACGAAGTCGATCGACCCCAGCTGGCCGCCCTCGATCGGAACCAGGACGGGCAGGGCCTGCCAGCTCGCGGCGCCATCGTGGGTCACGAGCAGGATCGGCCCGTCGACCTCGGCGAGCATGAATCCGTCCCGGGTCGTGGGGAACTCGGGGGCAGTCTCGGTTCCGCCGCAATCGCATGATGCAGCTGGGGGAAGGTCCTGGCCCGGCCAGGTCCTGCCGCCATCGCGGGTGACGAACAGGCAGGCTCCGTTCGCCCCGTCGCCCGAGGCGAACCCGGTGTCGGTGGTGGTGAAGACGAACGCGGTGAGGTCGCACCCGGCAAGCTCCAGCGCCAGGCCCGACCCGGGGCTCGAGCCCGGCCTCGTCTCGTTGACGCGGGTCCACGTCTCGCCGCCGTCGGAGCTCCGGTACACGATGATCCAGTCGTGGTACATCGCGCAGCACGCGTTCGCGACCAGCCATCCGTTCAGCGGATCGGTGAACGCCACCACATCCTCTTCCGCGCCGGGGCGCAGGCGGATCACCTGCCCCCGCTGCCAGGTCCGGCCCCCGTCCGGCGTCCGCACCACGGCCGCCTTCCGATACGCGTAGCCCCGCTGCTTGCCCACCGGCACCACGACCCAGGCGTGGTCCGCGTCGAGGGAGAACGAGGACGAGGTCCAGGAGAACCCCAGCGGGCTCACGTCGATCCAGGAGACCCCGCCGTCGTCGGTTCGCAGGAGCGCGGCGTTGCCCCGCCGGTCCTCCTCGAGGGCCCAGCCGACCCGAGCGTCGATCATGTGGATCGCGTCCAGCCCGACCCGGCCGGCGGTCACGCCCGGCGTCCGGGTCGCGGGCGGACGGGGCGTCGGCGTGTGCGATGGAGCGGGCCCGCTTCCGAGGAACGCACTCACCGCCACGGCCAGCCCGGCGAGCCCGATCAGCAGTGCGAAGGCGGCACCGAGGACCCGCCGTCGCCGATGCCGTCTGCGTGCGCCGTCGAGGACGCGGTCCAGTGCGCCGTTCGGCGGCTCGAAGCCCGCCGCGGCTTCCTCGAGATGGTGCCGGGCGTCAGTCATCGGGCTCCTCCAGACGTTCCCGGAGCACTCCCCGGGCCCGCTGCAGGCGGCTTCGAACCGACGAGGGATCGATCGCGAGGAGCCGCCCCGCCTCCTCCGAGGACATATCCATGAAATCCACGAGCACGAGAGCCTGGCGCTGCTCCATGCTGAGGCCGGCCAGCGCGCGCATGACGTCCACGCGGGCCGCGACGGTGGCGGCCGGGTCCAGGGACCCTTCGTGGGGTGACTCGCGCGCGATCAGCCTTCGGCGCCGGCGCGACCGTCGGTGCAGGTTGAACGCGACCCGGTAGAGGTATCCGGCCGGCGAGGCCATCGCCCGGACCCGGTCCCAGCGCTCCAGCACGCGAACCATCGCCTCCTGCGAGATCTCGTCGGCCTCGTGGCCGTCGCCGGTCAGCAGGTACATGACCTTCCACAGCCGTCGTCGCTCCTGTTCGAAGAACAGCTCGAAGGTCACACCTGCGTCCACCGGGGCGGCGACAGCCTCGTTCATGGCCCCATCCTCGACCAGTACAAAGCCCGGCGAGACCCATCGCGTCCCGCGCCATCAGAGAATGCGAGCGAACGATCCTGCCGGGGCCGGTCAGGGACCGGCGGGGAGGCTAGGCGGAATCGGGGACATCGGTGAGCCCCTCGGTGGGGGCGCTCACCAGGGCGGCCATGTTGCCGTCGGAGTGGCGGTTCTCGCGCATGACCTGGTGGGCCTCGCCGATGTCGGCGAAGGAGAACACCTGCGAAAGGCAGGGGTCGATGCGCCCGTCAACGACCAGCTGGTTGAACGCGGCGGCCTGGTCGTCGTTCGCGAAGTGGGAGCCCTGGAAGCGCTTCTGGCGCATCCACAGGTAGCGGAGGTCGACCACCGCGTTGTAGCCGGTGGTGCCGGCGCAGATCACGACCATGCCGCCGGTGTCGCACAGGAACATCGACGTGGGGACGGTGTCCTCGCCGGGGTGCTCGAACACGATCCTCGGCGCGCCCTTCTCCCCCAGCGCCTCCCAGAAGGCCTTGCCGAACGCCTTGGCCCCCGCGAACCACTCCCCGAAGGCCTCGGTGTCCTTCCAGTGCGGGAGCATCCCCCAGTGGTCGAAGTCACGGCGGTTGATCGCCCCGACCGCCCCCAGCTTGATGCAGAACTCGGCCTTGTCCTCGCTCGACACCACGGCCACCGGCTTGCCGCCCATCTCCTTCACGATCTGGATGGCCATCGAGCCGAGACCGCCGGCCCCGCCCCACACCAGGACGGCGTCGCCCTCCTGCACGGTGTTCGGGGGCCACCCCATGAGCATCCGGTACGCCGTGGCCCCCACCAGCGTCGGCGCGGCGGCCTGCTCCCACGTCAACTGCGGCGCCTTCGGCAGGCACTGGTGCGCCTGGACCTTGGTGAACTGGGCGAACGAGCCCCAGTTCGTCTCGTACCCCCAGATGCGGTACGAGTCGTGGAATCCGGGATCGAGGCCGTCGGTGATCTCCTCGGCCTCCACGTCCCACTGCCCGCAGTGGATCACCACGTGGTCGCCCACGGCCACGTTCTCCACCTCGTCCCCCACCGCGTACACGATGCCCGAGGCGTCGCTGCCGCCGATGTGGAAGTCGGTGGGCTCGCCGAACTTGCCGTGGACCCGGGTGACGTCCACCGGGATGCCCAAGGCCGCCCACACGTTGTTGTAGTTGATCCCGGCCGCCATCACGAGGACCAGCGCGTCGTGGGGTCCGACCTCTGGAACCTCGATCTCCTCGACCTGGAACGCCTCCCGGGGCTCCCCGAACCGCTCCGGGCGGATGACCTGCGCGTGCATCCGGGAGGGGACCTCCCCCACCGGCGGGATCTCACCGATCTCGTAGAGGTCCTTCGGCATCTCGAGCGCTCCTTGTTTGGGCGAGCAGGACCGGGACGGCGCGGACGCAGCGTGGCGCGAGGCGACGCCTCATAACCTACCCGACAGTAGGTCAAACAAACGCGCCCGGCAACCGGCCGGGGGGGCCCGAATCGGGGTCGGCGCCCGCGCGGGCCGCGGCCAGGGCGGGACAGCTCGCCGAGCGGGGGCACCACCGGCAGTGCGGCCCGGGGCGGAGCTCGGGTTCGCGGCCCGCTGCCAGCGCCGCGGCGGATCCGGCCGCCCCCACCACCCGGTCCGCGGCCAGGTCGAGGGTCTCCTCGGTCACGTCCTCCGCCTGCCATTCCATCGACTGCAGGAAGACCGTGGCCACGCGGTACGGCGTCCGGCCGAACACCAGCGTGCACAGCAGCGCGTAGAACCGCATGTCCTCGGCGTGCGCGGGCCGGGCGTCGCCGGACTTGAAGTCCAGCAGGAGCTGGGACCGGCGGCCGAGCACGAGGTCGAGCCGCCCGGACAGCACGACCATCCCCCCCGCCAGCCGGACCCTGAGGGACTGCTCGGACACGGGCTGCCAGCCCCGGGGGATCGGCGGGAACATCTCCCGGAACATGGCGAGCGCCGCCGCAGCCTCGGCCAGGCGCTCGGCGCGGTCGAGCTCGTCCAGCGAGGCCCAGTACGGGGCGAACGCGCCGTCGTGTTCGACGATCCGGTCGGCGGCCCGGTCCACCACCGTGCGCACGTCAACCCCCCGCTCCGCAGCGACGTCCAGCTGGATGGCCCGGTGCATGAGGGTCCCCGCCGCGCTCTGGGCGCTGTAGGCGAATCGCTCCCCCTCCCCGGCCAGCGACGCCTGGAGGAGCCCCTCGCACTGGGCGAGCTCCTCGAGCCTGCGCTTGGACAGCCACAGTGGCTCGGTGACCTCGAGGTCCGAGAGCCCCTCCTCCAGCCGCGTCCTGACCCGTTCGGGCACGCCCGGTGGAACTCCCGGCCGCTCGCCGCGCCCGATGAGGCGGTCCAGGGTCCGCCGCTGGCCTGCGGTAAGTTCCACGGGGGCCGATGCTAGGACCCACCACTGACATCGGGACTCGACGCCCGGCTCGGGCGAGGGGCCAGTCGATCGAACCTCGAGGAGCGTGAGCGCAATGCGCATCTACCCGTCCGACGACAAGAGGGCGGCGTTCGTCCGCCTGGAGCGCGGGTCGGACCTGCTGGACTCGCTGAACGAGGCGGCCGCGGAGCTCGGCCTGGAGGCGGCCACGCTGCAGATCGTGGGGGCGGTGGAACGCCTGGCCGTGGCGTACTACCGGCAGGACACGCACGAGTACGAGCACCACGAATACGAGGCACCGCACGAGATCTCCGGGGGCGTGGGGAACGTGTCGCTGAAGGACGGGAAGCCGTTCGTGCACATCCACGTCACCGGGAGCGGGGCCGACGGGAAGGCGGTCGCGGGACACCTCATCCAGGGGACGCGGGTGTTCCTCATCGAGGCCTACTTCCGGCGCCTGGACGGCCCGGCGCCGGTCCGGCAGCTCGAGGACGACCTGGGGCTCGCCGTCTGGCAGTGACCGCTCCGGGACCCGGTGAGGAGCGGTCGTGGACGGCCCCGTCGCCCGACGAGGTGCTGCGCGCGCTGGCCGACCCCGAACGCCTGGCCGTGGCCGGGGCGCTGGCCGTCGGCCCTCGAACGGCCGATCGGCTGGCCGAGGCGTCCGGGCTCGCCGTGGTTCGGGTCCGCCGCCACCTGGGCCGGCTCGCCTCAAGTGAGCGAGCGCTTCAGTGAACACGCGGGCAAAGTTCTCCACCCTGACGCACAGCTGGCCGTACCGGACACTCGACACGCAGGTGTCGACGCCGCTCTGATCTTGACGTCGGCGCCGGTGAGCCCGCCGTTCAGCACCGTGTCGTCGGCCACGTCCACGCTCCGGATGTTGTTGTTCTTGTAGTCGGCGCTCGTCAGCGAGCCGTTGACGATTCGGACCACGATCACCACGAGCTTCATGGCCATGACGTGGGTGCAGCGCCCGAGGGCCGGGGGCGGCGGGACTCGATGCCCACGCGGCCTCGACCAACAGCCGCCTGCTGATCACAGCGGGCTCTCACGCGTGCCTCCGTGACTCCCGAGCCCGAAGTCTTGGTGGAGCAGCTGGACGCGGCTAGATCCGGCTTGCCCTTTCGTGCCGCCGGGCCATACCGTTCGCGGCCGGAGGTGATCGGCGAGATGTCGCTGTCCGACAGCCCGATGCACACCACGATCCCGGCCTCGGACCTCGACCGGGCTCGGGAGTTCTACGAGGAGAAGCTGGGTTCACGCCCGCCAGCGTGGCCCCGGGGGGCGTGTTCTACGAGTCCGCCGGCGGGACCCGGTTCCTGGTCTACCCGAGCCGGAGCGCCGGGACGAACCAGGCCACCACCGCGGGGTGGGCGGTAGAGGACATCGAGGCCACGGTGACGGATCTGGTGGACCGCGGCGTGACGATGGAGCGCTACGAGGGGACCACCGACGAGCACGGCATCGCCACGTTCGGGCCGCTGCGCTCGGCGTGGTTCAAGGACACCGAGGGGAACATCCTCGGGGTCGTCCAGCTCCCCTCGTAGACCCTCCGACTTGCCGAACACCGGGCATGGCGCGTACGTTCGCCGTGGGAGGTGAGCGCCGATGTTGGAGAGTTATCCGGTTGCAGCGACGATCGCTACCGGCGATCTCGCTCGCGCCCGCAGCTTCTACGAGGAGACCCTCGGGCTCAAGGTCGACATGGAGGACGAGGGCGGCATCCTGTACGAGTCCGGAGGGGCCAGACTGCTGGTGTACCCGAGCCAGTTCGCCGGGACGTCGCAGGCGACCGCGGCTACCTGGTTGGTGGACGACATCGACCGCGTGGTGGACGAGCTCGCCGCGAAGGGAATCACATTCGAGCAGTACGACTTCCCGGGGCTGAAGACCGACGAACGGGGCATCGCGGACGCCGGAACCTTCAAGGGGGCCTGGTTCAAGGACCCCGACGGCAACATCCTGAACGTGGGGCAGCAGACACCGGCTTCGTAGCAGCGTTCCGTCAAGCCGGAGGCCGGGTCCCGCGAGTCGGGGCTAGACTCGCGGGACCATGGCCACCACGGAAGAGGAGCGCGCCGCCAAGAACGGCCGTCCGGCCCCGCGGTCCATCGCGGAGCGGATCGAGGAGCTCCGCCAGCGCAAGGCCGAGACCCTGCTGGGGGGTGGCGAGGAGGCAATCCGAAAGCAGCACGCCCGGGGGAAGCTCACGGCCCGGGAGCGGCTGGACCTCCTGCTGGACAAGGGGTCGTTCGTCGAGACGGACGCCCTGACCCGCCACCGCGCCCACGACTTCGGCATGGAGAAGAACCGTCCCTACGGCGACGGCGTGGTGACGGGCTGGGGGACCGTCGACGGCCGCAAGGTGTTCGTGTTCTCCCAGGACTTCACCGTGTTCGGCGGCTCGCTGGGCGAGGTGTTCGCCGAGAAGGTGTGCAAGATCATGGACCTCGCGGTGGCCACCGGCGCCCCGGTCATCGGCATCAACGACTCCGGCGGGGCCCGCATCCAGGAGGGCGCCACCTCGCTGGCCGGGTACGGCTACATCTTCGACCGGAACGTCCGCGCGAGCGGGGTGATCCCCCAGATCTCGATGATCATGGGCCCCTGCGCGGGCGGAGCAGTGTACTCCCCCGCGATCACGGACTTCGTGTACATGGTCCGCGACACCTCGCACATGTTCATCACCGGCCCCGAGGTCATCAAGACGGTGACCGGCGAGGACGTGTCGTTCGAGCAGCTCGGCGGGGCCGTCACGCACAACACGCGGTCGGGTGTTGCCCAGTTCCTGGCCGAGGACGAGGAGGACTGCCTGGCCCAGGTCCGGTACCTGCTGTCGTTCCTGCCGTCGAACAACCTGGAGGACGCCCCGGCATTCTCTCCCGCCGAGGACCCCGATGCCCGGGACGAGTCGCTGAACGACATCGTGCCGCCGTCGGCCCGGGCCGCGTACGACATGCGGGCGATCATCCAGAAGGTCGTGGACGACGGCGAGTTCTACGAGGTCCACCCGCTGTACGCCATGAGCATCCTGGTGGGATTCGCCCGGCTGGACGGCCGGTCGATCGGGGTGGTGGCGAACCAGCCCAAGGTTCTGGCCGGGACGCTCGACATCGAGTCCTCCGAGAAGGCGGCGCGGTTCGTGCGGTTCTGCGACGCGTTCAACATCCCGCTGCTGGTGTTCGAGGACGTGCCGGGGTTCCTGCCCGGCACCGCCCAGGAGTTCGGCGGGATCATCCGCCACGGCGCGAAGCTCCTGTACGCGTTCGCCGAGGCCACCGTGCCGAAGATGACCGTGATCACCCGCAAGGCCTACGGAGGCGCGTACGTGGTCATGAACTCCAAGCACCTCCGGGCCGACGTGTGCTACGCGTGGCCCACCGCGGAGATCGCGGTGATGGGCCCGGAGGGCGCGGTGAACATCGTCATGCGCCGCGAGATCGAGGCCGCGGAGGACAAGGAAGCGAAGCGTAAGGAGCTCATCGCGGACTACGAACGCAAGTTCGCGAACCCCTACATCGCCGCCGAACGCGGGTACGTCGACGACGTGATCGAGCCCGCGGAGACCCGTTCGCGGCTGATCCGCTCCCTGCGGATGCTGTCCACCAAGCGGGAGGCCGTCCCGCCCCGCAAACACGGGAACATCCCGCTGTAGGGGGTTCGGGGGGCTCATGAGCGAGGCCGAATGGACCGGAGGAGGGGAGGGGGCAAAGCCGAGCGGTAGCCCCCCGATCGGATGAGATTCGAGCTGCCGGAGGGACTCTCGCCGCAGGAGGAGCAGGCCGTGCTGGCCGCCCTGGAGCGCTACTTCGCCGAGGAGCAGAAGCCGCCCGCGCTGTGGGCCCTGGCCGGACGGGTGGACGCCTCGGGCATGGGCGCCGTCCAGACCCGTCGCATCACCGGCAGCAGCTGGCGGGCCGGGATCAGGATGGCCTTCGCCCGTCGCGGGACGCCGACCTTCATCGGCCGCGGCGACGCCCGGTAGCGCCGGGTATCCACACGCGGCCACAATGCGGCACCGCCCGCCCCGAGCTTCGCCCACTCGGCCGCGGCCGTCACGGCGAACATCGGGACCGGGCTGGCCAGGGGCGACGGGACGGACCGACTCTTCGGGATCGAGCGCCTGCGGGATCGAAGCTGGCGGACGAGCTCCGGGGGTCCGCGGGTCCGAACGTCCTCACCGGCGGCGCCGGGAACGACGACCTGTTCGGCTTGGGCGGCGACGACGTGCTGAAGGGCGGGGCCGGCGGCGACGGCATGGACGGAGGCCCGGGAACCGACTCGTGCCTCCAGGGCCCCCGCACCGGCTCGACCCAGCACTGCGAGTAGCGCCGGACCTGTCCCGGTCCCGATCCGGTCGGCTACGCTGGGTCGCCGTGACGAACGACGACCTGAACGCCGTGGGCGGGCACTGCCCGGTGTGCGGGCAGGAGTACCGGCCGGGGTTCGCCGTGTGCGCCGACGACGGCGCGGAGCTGGTTCCGGGGCCGGCGCCGCAGCCCGAGGCGGACGTCACCGGGGAGGCGGACGACGAGCCCCGTCCTCGCGGCGTGGCCCGGCCCGACCTGCCGCCCGAGGTGGACGACCTCCACGACCTGGGCGAGGCGCCCGCCGTCCTGGGGTCGTGGCCGCTGCAGGACGCGCTGCTGCTGGCGGGCAACCTCCGCTCGCACGGCGTCCGGGCCGCGGCCGAGACCGACCTGGCGGCGGACCCGTACCGGTTCCAGGTCCGGCTGGTCCGCGTGCTGGTGGTGCCCGAGGACCTGGAGCGGGCCCACCGGATCGCCGAACACCTCCTCGCTCGATGAGCGCCCTCCCGCTCGAGGGCATCCGCGTCCTCGACATCGCCACGGTGATCGCGGGGCCGGGGTCCACGGCCCGCCTGTCGGACTTCGGGGCCGACGTGATCAAGGTGGAGCACCCCCGCACCGGCGACACCTCCCGGACCCTCGGGTGGAAGAAGGGCGACGTCTCCCTGCTGTGGAAGCACGTCGGACGGAACAAGCGACCGGTCACGCTGGACCTCTCGCACCCGAAGGGGCAGGAGCTGCTGCTGCGGCTGGTGGACGGGGCCGACGTGCTGGCCGAGTCGTTCCGGCCGGGCACGCTCGAACGGTGGAACCTGGCCCCGGAGCGCCTGCTCGAACGCAACCCCCGATTGGTGATCCTGCGGACCAGCGGGTTCGGCCAGACCGGGCCGTACGCGCCCCGGCCGGGGTTCGGCTCGCTGGCGGAGTCGCTCTCGGGACTGGCCCACATGACCGGGTTCCCCGACGGTCCGCCGGTGCTCCCCGCCGTGGCCCTGGCCGACGAGGTGGCCGCCCTCCTGGGGGCCTTCGCGGTGATGGTGGCGCTCTACCATCGGGACGCCCGGGGCGGACTGGGCCAGGTCATCGACCTGTCGCTGGTGGAGTCACTGTTCGGGCTGGTGGGGCCCATCACCGCCGTGTACGACACCCTCGGCGTGATCCCGGGCCGGATCGGCAACCGCATCGTGTACTCGGCGCCCCGGGGAGCGTTCCGGACGAAGGATGGGACGTGGGTCACGATCTCCGGCACGTCCCAGTCGGTGGCCGAGCGGATCCTCACGGCGATCGGCCGGGCCGAGCTCATGGAGGACCCCCGGTTCGCCACGAACCAGGACCGCCTGGCGAACGTGGACGAGCTGGACGCGGTGATCGAGGCGTGGTTCGCCGAGCACACGCTCGAGGAGGTCCTCCAGGCCATGGAGTCGCACCACGCCGCAGCCGCCCCGATCCTCGACGCCGCCGGCATCGTGGCCGACCCCCACTACGCGGCCCGGGGGACTCTGCAGCGCCTCCCCGACGACGAGCTGGGCTCGGTGCTCCTGGCCCGTCCCCACCCCCTCTTCTCGGAGACGCCGGGCCGCATCGAACATCCCGGCCTGGCCATGGGCTCGGCGAACGACGAGGTGTACGGCGGCGAGCTCGGGCTCGGCCCGGAGGAGCTCGATGCGCTCCGGGCCCAGGGGGTGGTGTAGGTGTCGGGCGCCACGCGCGTCCCGGGCGCGGTCCGGGACCGGCGGGGCGCGCTGGCGGCGTTCGCCGCGGAGGGTTCGTCCGCGCCGCGGTTCTGGGGGAACGGCCCCGGGGATCGCTACGAAAGCCACTCCCATGGGTACCACAAGGTCCTGTTCTGCCTGGACGGCTCGATCACGTTCCACCTCGACGACGGCGACGTGGCGCTCGGGCCCGGGGACCGGCTGGATCTCGAACCGGGGACCGGCCACGCGGCCACCGTCGGGCCGCAGGGATGCTCCTGTGTGGAGGCGACGCGGGGATGACCTCGGTCGCGTTCCACGTCGACCAGCTGTTCTCCCCGGCCCCGGGAGGTATCGGGACGTACGTCCGCAACCTCGTGCCGGCCCTGGTTCGCCAGGACCCCTCCCTGGAGGTCACCCTGTTCCACGCCCGGTTCCCGTCCGGTCCGCCGCCCGAGGAGTGGACACACACGTTCCCCATCGAGGAACTGCCCGGCGGGATCCGGTCGCTCTACGCTCGGTGGAACCTCACGGGGCGCCCGGCGCTCCCCGAACGGCCGGCCGCGTGCGACCTGGTCCACGCGCCCTCGTCGGTGGCGGTGCCGCCGGCCCGCCGGGGGCAGAAGCTGGTGGTCACGGTCCACGACCTGGCGTTCCTGGCCGTGCCATCCCACTTCCCCCGCCAGTGGCGGCAGGTGTACCGGACCGGGTTGCGCGCGGCCGTCCGGCGGGCCGACGCGATCGTCACGCCGTCCCGGTACACGGCCGAGGACCTGCTGACCCGGTCCAGGGTGGATCCGTCCCGGGTCCACGTGATCCCGGAGGCCGCCGCCCTCCCCGAGGTCCCCGGCGGGGATCCCGATCGGGTGCTGGGCCGGCTGAAGGTCCCGAGGCCCTACGCCCTGTTCGTGGGAACGCTCGAGCCCAGGAAGAACCTCGTTCGACTGGTCAGGGCGTACCGCCGGGTGGCCACGACCGGACTGCCCCACGCCCTGGTGCTGGCCGGCCCGATGGGGTGGCACGGACAGGCCCTGCTCCGCGAGCTGGCCCTGGCCGGACCCGGCGACATCGTGCTCACGGGCGCGCTCGGCCCCGAGGAACTGGACGCGCTGTACCGGCGGGCCGACCTGTTCGTGTACCCGGCGGCCTACGAGGGGTTCGGCCTCCCGGTCCTGGAGGCCATGGCTCGCGGCGTTCCGACCGTGTGCTCCAACACGACGTCGCTCCCCGAGGTGGCCGGCGACGCGGCAGTGGGCGTGGACCCGGGGTCCATCCGCGAGATCGCCGCGGCCATGGAGTCCGTGCTGGGCGATCCCGCGCTGTCCGAGCGCCTGGCGGTGCAGGGACGAGCCCGGGCCGAACGGTTCTCGTGGGACGAGACGGCCCGGCTGACCCTGCAGGTCTACGAGAAGGCCCTGGGGCGGTGACCGTGACCGTCAAGGTCTCGCTGGTCGCGACCGTGAAGGACGCGGCGGGAGCCCTGCGGGAGTTCCTGGACTCCGTTGCCGCCCAGACACGCCCGCCGGACGAGGTGGTCATCGCCGACGGCGGCTCCACCGACGGGACGCTCGAGGAACTCAGGCGCGCCGACGGGATCACCGTCGTGGAGGAACCGGGGGCGAACATCGCCCGGGGCCGGAACGTCGCCGTCGCCGCCGCCACCCACGACGTGATCGCAGTCTCCGACGCGGACTGCGTGCTCGATCCCGGGTGGCTGGAGGCCCTGACCGCCGCGATCGAACGGGGGGCCGACGTGGCCATGGGCGTGTCGATGCCCCTCACCACCACCTTCTTCCAGGACGTCGCCGCTGCGATCGCGGTCCCCGACCCGTCCGAGCTGCGCGAGGAGCGGTTCATGCCCTCGTCGCGATCGGTGGCGTTCCGCCGGGAGGCCCTCCTGGCGGCCGGAGGCTACCCGGAGTGGCTGGCCATCGGGGAGGACATGTACCTGGACCACCGGTGGCGGGATGCCGGCGTCCGGATGGAGCTGGTCCCCGAGGCCGTGGTGCACTGGCGGGCCCGGGACGACCTCGCCGCGCACTGGCGGCAGTACGCGGCGTATGCCCGGGGCGACGCGGAGGCCGGGATGCATCCCCACCGCCACGCGCTCCGCTTCGCCGTGTACGGCGGGCTGGCCGCCGCGCTGCTGGCCCGCCGCCGGCGGGGACTCGCGCTGGCGGCGGCCGGAGGGGCGGCGTATGCGGCGAGGCCGGTGGCGAGGGCTCTCCGGCGACTCCCCGGCACCCGGGAACGGGTCCTGGCCATGGCCGCGGTCCCCGCCCTCATGGCCTTCACGGACGCGGCGAAGATGGCGGGCTACCTTCAGGGGCTGGCGGCTCGCCGCACCGCGCGGGACTGATGGCCGGGGATCGCCCCCGCGCCCGGTTCCCCGCCCGTTCACGTCGACCCGACCCCGGCGCGCCGGCGTTCGCGGAGAAGGGGATCGGTACCATCGAGGTGAAGGTGACCCCGGCCCTGCTCCAGGCCCTGTACGGGTAGCAACCTCCTCGATGTGCGCTCAAGCCCCGAATCCCAGCAGTCGATCTTGACTCCGTGGACCGACCGCTCACGACGTCGGCCGACGACCCGTGGCTGATTGGGGGGAGCCTTCCTCCCGTCACCGCGTCGCCGGCTACGGCCCCGTCGCGCCCCGCCCCGCCGGCGCGCCCGGCTGCCCCCGCGCGCCTGTCCGCCCCTGCGCGCCCGCCGGCCGCGACCGTCCCAGCGCCCGAGCCGGCCGTCCCGGCACCCGGTCCCGTCTTCGAGCCGGGCGCCCTGATCCGCGAGCTGGAGCAGGAGGCCCGTTCGCCGTGGGATCCGGAGGCCGAACCGGGCTTCGGCCTCTCGGACGGTGCGATGCCCATGTACCGGCGGCTCGCCCTGCGCGGCTACATCAAGGACTCCTACCGCCGGGCCGCCGCGCTGCTCCTGGGGTTCATGGTCATCGGCGTGATCGTCGGATTCCTCACCACCTCGCGGGACGCGGCGGTCCTCACGGCCCAGTCGGCCACCCACCCGGCCGCCGCGCCGGTGGGCACCCCCTCCTTCACGATCGCGGGGATCTACCTCCACAATCTCGTGCTGGTCATGGTCCCGATCCTGCTGTTCCCGATCCTGTACTGGGCACCGGCCGTGCCGGTGTTCCTCACGGGCCTGGTGCTTGGCAGGATCGCGGCCGTGTGGACCGCGTTCCAACTGCCTTTCCGGCTGCTGTTCGCCGGCCTGGCCCCGCATGGATTCCTGGAGGTGCCGGCGATGCTGGTCGGCGCCACGCTGGCATGGCGAATGGGGCGGGCCCTGTGGCGCAAGGACTTCGGCGGGACGTGGAAGGACCGGGCCCGCGACGCGATCGGGGTCGCACTGGTCCCCGCCGCGGTGGTGCTGGTGGTCCTGGGCCTGGCGGCGGTGATCGAGGTGAAGATCACCCCGCTCGTGTTCACCCTGTCGACGCTGAACTGACTCGCGCTACAACCCGAGGAGACGGGTGGCGTTGCCGCGGAGGATCGGCTCCGCGGCGCCATCCGGGAGGCCCAGCTCGTCGAACTCCCGGAACCACCGGTCGAGGTCGATGAACGGGTAGTCGCTGCCGAACAGGGTCTGCGCGTTGAGCCGCTTCCCGATCTCGCGGCGGACCTCCGGCGGGAGGTACTTCGGAGCCCAGCCGGAGAGCTCGATGTACACGTTCGACTTGTGCAGGGCGATGGCCAGGCACTCCATGAACCAGGGCCACCCGAAGTGCGCCGCGACCAGCGTGAGCCCGGGGAAGTCCGCGCCGACGCCGTCCAGGAAGGCGGGGTGGGAGTATCGGATCTTGGTCCCTCCGGCTCCCGGCGTCCCCGCGCCGATCCCGCACGTCCCGGTGTGGAACAGGCAGATCAGGCCGAGCTCCTCGGCCGCTTGCCACAGGGGGTAGTAGCGCGTCTCGCCGGGGTCGAACCGCTGCATGGTGGGGTGGAACTTCAGGCCCTTGAGGCCGAGGTCGGCACACCGGCGCATCTCCGTCTCCGCGGCCTCGTCGTGGGGGTCGACGGAGCCGAACCCCATGAGGACGCCGGGGAACCTCGATTCGAGCGAGGCGAGCCAGTCGTTGCCCATCCACCCCCGGCCGGTGACGGATTCGTCGTCCCAGTCGAGGACCACACCGAGGATGTCGCGCTCCGCGTACTCCGCCGCGACGTCCTCGATGCGCTTGCGGGGGACCCTCGCCCGGAAATACGCCTCGGTGGCCTCCAGGGGGGGGCCGATCGATTGTTGCAGCCACTCCTCCGTCGGGAGGTGGACGTGGAGGTCGATGGCCCGCAAGGAGTGCCTACTTGCTGTAGTCGTAGAAACCCCGGCCGGACTTCCGCCCCAGGTACCCGGCCGACACCATGCGCTTCATCAGGGTGGGCGCGGCGTAGATCGGGTCCTTGAACTCGTCGTACAGGACGCCGGAGATGTACAGCGCGGTATCGAGCCCGATGAGGTCCAGCAGCGTGAGCGGGCCCATCGGGTGGGCCAGGCCGAGCTGGACCGCGGCGTCGATGTCCTCCTTGCTGGCGATGCCGTCGTCCAGCATCTGCACGGCGCTGTTCAGGTACGGGACCAGCAGGAAGTTCACGATGAACCCGGCCCGGTCCTTCGACAGCACCGTGGTCTTGCCGATGCGCTCGCCGTATGCCCTGGCGAACTCGATGGTCTCGTCCGAGGTCTGGAGACCCCGCACGACCTCGAGGAGCTTCAGGACCGGCGGCGGGTTGAAGAAGTGCATCCCCACCACCTTGTCCGGCCGGTTCGTCTGGGCGGCCAGCTCGGCGATGGGGAGCGAGGACGTGTTCGTCGCCAGGATCACGTCGTCGCGGGTGAGGCGGTCGAAAGCGGCGAACAGCTCCTTCTTGATCTCGAGATCCTCGGTGGCCGCCTCGATCACCAGGTCGACTTCCGCCACCGCCTCGACGTCCGTGCCACCGGTGATCCGGCCCAGGATCCCCTCGCGATCCGCCTCCGTGAGCTTGCCCTTGTCGAGGGCCCGTCCGGTGGACTTCTCCACCGCGCCGCGGCCGCTGGCCACCTTCTCGTCCGAGATCTCGACGAACACCACGTCCTGCCCCGACCGGGCAATGACCTCGATGATCCCCGACCCCATGATCCCCGCGCCGACCACGCCGACCTTCTGAACCTCGTCAGCCTTCATCCGTTCGCCTCCACTGTCCGTCCGAGCGGGCGCCTTGCGTGCACGCAAGCGTAGTGGCGGGCCAATGAGGGCGGCAAAGCGAGGATGAGCCGTCGCTCCGCGACCGCCTCCAGAAGCCGCTCGACATTTCTGGCTATTTTTGGCCATAGAGCAGGACATCCCCTCAGCCGCGAGCTTCGCGGCAGGTACTCGGCGCGACTCGGCGATTATCGGATCGTGTACCGGATCGACGAGGACGAGCGCGTTGTCCAGATCCTGCTGATCGACCGCCGTGACGACGTGTTCCGGAGGCGTTGAGCGGAGCTCCCCCGGGCGTCGGTTATCCTCTCCCGCCGTATGCCCACGGTAATCTCCAGGGACGGGACCGAGCTGTTCGTCGAGGTGCTCGGCGACGGTGAGCCGGTCGTCCTGCTGGCCCACGGCCTGACCGGGAACCGCAACGAGCTGGCGATCTTCGCGCCGTTCCTCCCGGGGACGAAGGTCCTCATGGACTTCCGGGGACACGGACAGAGCGGGCGTCCTACGGCCGGTTCGTACACGTTCGAACGCCTCGCCGAGGACCTGGAGGCGGTGGCCGACGCGTACGGGGCCACGGTGGTGGCCGGCGGCTCGATGGGCGCGGCGGCGACGCTCCGCGTGCTCGAATCGAAGCCGGACCGGTTCGCCAAGCTGATCATCCTGCTCCCGGCCCGACTGGAGGTCGGCGACGAGACGTACACGCGGCTGTCCCGGATGGCCGACCTCCTGGAGGAGCACGGGCCGGAGCGGACGGCGGAGATCGTCCTGGCCGAGGAGGAGGCCTCCGGGGCGTTCGACCAGTTCCCGGCCTCGAAGGACTATCGGCGGGCGGCCATCCTGGCCATGAACGCCGACGGCGTGCCCCACGCGATCCGCGGCGTGATCAACGACGAGCCCATGCGCGATCCCGAGCGCATCCGGCTGGTCACCGCGCCGACTCTGATCATCGCCCAGGAGGGGGACTCGTTCCACAGCACCGATGTCGCCCGCGAGCTGGAGGCCGACATGCCCAACGCCGAGCTGGTCATCCTCCCCGACCAGCACGCCCTGCTCCGCGAGATCCCGGCGCTGATGATGATGGTCCACAACCTGCTGGCGCCGTAGGGCTCAGCGCCGCGTGCACCACTGGATGTCGGTTCGGTAGGGCAGGACGAACTCCTCGGTCCCGGGACCGATGGCGGGGTCGGCGTCGAGGAGGTCCCTCACCCGTCGGCTGATGCCCGCCCGCTCCTCCTCCGGGAGCGCGGCAACGAAGCTCGTCGACAGGATCCGGTCGATGGCCCCCTCCCTGAACGTGGCGTGCTCGTAGGCGAACGAGCGCGTTTCCAGCGGGGTGAACTGGTCGCTCTGTTCGAACGCGAGGCGCCACTCCGGACTCCGGTGGCTGGGGGTGTCGCCGCGGTACGGCGCCATGAGCTCCGTGATCCCGGCCCAGAACGCCGAGCCCTCGTCGTCGCGCACGTTCCACGCCAGCGCCAGCCGCCGCTGCGGCCGGAGCACCCGGTGGAGCTCCTGGAGTGCTGCCGGCCCGTCGAACCAGTGGAACGCCTGCGCGACCACCGCAGCGTCGACGGAGCCGTCGGCGAGGGGGATCGCTTCGGCCCGGGCGGCGGCCACCCGGACGCCGGGGAGGGCCGCGGCCAGGGCCTCCCGCATGGCGTCCACGGGCTCCACGGCGAGAATGCGGACGCCGAACGGGACGAGCAGGCGGCTCAGCTTGCCGGTCCCCGCGCCGAGGTCGAGCACCGTCCGCCCCGGCGAGAGCTCGAGCACCTCGGCCAGGAACCCCACAGCCTCGACCGGGTAGTCGGGCCGTCCCCGCCGGTACGCCTCGGCGGCCCGCTGGAACCCGACTCTCGCTGCCGGGTGGAGCCCGCCGCCGGAGGCCGTCACCTCGCCGGGCGGGGCCCCGGCCCCTCGTACCGCACGCTCTGCCAGCCGATCATGCCGGTAACCCCCTTGCGGCCCGCTGCGAACGTGAAACCGATGACAGGTACACCTACGATGTAGGGGGCCAGTCCGTTCGGGTGCCGCCGGATGAACCGCTCGAAGTTGGTCGCGAAGGGTTCGGTCCCCTCTGCCGTGGTCAACCAGGTCCGGGCTGAGTCCGTGACATCCCGGCAAAAGATGCGCACGTCAAGATTGAGCGCGTCGTTCAAGACATTGTTGTGGAACACGTTCCCGCTGGCGTCGGGCTCAACGAACAGCACCCGGCTGAAGGATCCTCCTGTCGGTAGGGCTGAACCCTCGTGCAGCAGCGAGCACCGCAGCCTGTAGCAAGCGTCCCCGTCGAGCGAGGTCCCACCCTGGAAGCCATACTTCGGCGCGACCCACTGATCGAACCATGTCCGATATCGCGCTCCAGTCGCCCGACCATCGGATGCTTCCAGACCCGTGCAGATGTCAGGTACTGCGAGCGCACATGCGCACGCTACGTAGTAGAAATTCGCGTTCGTCGCCGCGTCGATCTGATCGAGGAAATCGCGCATGGTCATTACGCTACCTCGTCATTACGTCGGCATGGAACCTCAGAAGGCATGGCATCTGGGGCCGGGGAAACTTGAGCGGCCCTCACAGCCCCGAATCCGGATCGTCCGCTGTGCCTGATGCCATGGGAGCGATTCCTCGGGACGGCTCGGAGGGCCGCTACCGTGGCTCCCTCTTGCCGCGAGGGGCTTCCGCAGGCGGTAGCGGGCCACCCTTGGATTCGGGCAGTGGCCTCGGGTCGGGTCCTACATAACTCACATTCCGCCATCCGATGTCCCGGTTCGGGTGACAGGGCGCTCGCATGCCCGAAGACAGCCGCATCAGGCGCAAGGGGCGCTAGGGTCTTGGACAAGGATCTAGGAGGTCGACGTGATCAGCCTATCCGAGCAAGCAGATCGAGTCGCTTCGCGGCAGGACCTCGCAGTGTTCGCTCAACGACTCGGCTGGACCATCGTGCAGGACCCGGCCAAGTGGGGGAACACAGATCTCGGCGCGTACCTCGAGGCGCTCGCTGCCTGGGTCGGCGATATGGACGGTTGGTTTCGCAATCGGGGGGTTGAGGAGCCAGAGCAGCCGACGTGGGCCCATGTCGCGCAGATCCTTCTCGCGTCGGCCCTTTACGAGTAGTCCGAGTGACATTCGCGGACACTGGGTGTGAGCTGCGGTTCTCTCATCAAGCAGGACGTCTCCCAGCGGTGCCACGATGCAACCGAAGAGGGTTGTGCCAAGGGCGTAGACGGCCTTCCCTGGCAGGCTTGGAGCGCGAGCAGGACGATGGCCGCCAATCCAAGACCCAACAACGGCCGCCCGCGAACGCTCAATGGCATCGCCTCGAAACCACCGTCCGTGGGACCCTGCCTTGACACACCTGGGCACACCATCTGCCGGCAATATGTCTCGCCGATGCGTGTTCGGATGAAATCGGCACACGCTGGGGTGGCTCGCGGTGTTCACTCTTGGCGCCACTTCATCGCCCAGCACCAGGCGTGAGGGGGTCTAGGGGCTGCCAGGGCCCGCGAGCTTTCGTCCGGTGCGAGCATCGATCACGACTCCAACCTTGCACAACGTCATTCCATCCGGGATCGCCATGCAGGGCTCGGTCAAACCCAAGGTGATAAGCCAGACGAGTCTTCCATGTCGCTCGATGAGCTCAGCAGCTTTCACCCGTGCATCCCCGGTGCCCACCGGCAGGGACGATGCAGCGACACGCACGGCGTCTCCTCGAGTGAGGAGGTCAAGTTTGGGAGCCCCCCTGGTGCAGGCACCAACTACAGCCGCGGCCAGCACCAACAGGCGAACGGACGCCAGACGCCGCGACATCACGTTCTTTATACGCCGGGAAGGACTACGGCGGCCGCGCAACGGCTCCATTGATGCTCACCGGGTGCGCCACCGTGTCCTGCAGGGTTGCTACGCCGAGTGACATCCCCGAACGCTGGCGTGAGCCATTGCGCTATCGCGCGATGCGCCCCTATGGTCTGCCAGAACGTCGGCGAGCAAGTGGGCTGCCGCTTCGACACCCGCGTTGCGAGCCGTAGCCCGATTGAGAGGAGACGGCAGATGAGAACCCACCGTAGAGGCATGGCCGCTGTCATCGCGGTGTCGCTGTTCGCCGGCTGGCTGGCCGGCGGCTCGCACGTGTCGGGGGCGGCCCCGTCTCCGAGCCCCCGTTCGGAGCGCTTGGAGTTCACCTATTCGTACGGACCCGGCGCAGCCTGCACCGACGGCCCGGTCCCCTCCTGCAGCAACGAGTACTTGGGCCTCCCAGCTGTGGTGACGCCCCAGGGAGTCGACGCGGTCGACATCGTATTGACCTGGGGCCTCAAGTACGTCGTTTCCGAGGGGGACACGGGGGAGGTGTGGGTTGACTTCGACCCACACCCCAACCGATCCAGGCACGTGATGCGGCGGGGAAAGATGCCGCTTCCCTCCACGTCGGGCACCTCGACCACCTTGACGTGGACGGAACAGCGCCTCCCGGCGGCCGGGAAGACATACAACTTCTTCCTCCGGGCGAATCTCCTGGACGACGGCGATCACCTCGGCTCCGTGGAGACTCGAAGAGTGGTGGTCCTGGTCGACATACGGCCTGCGGGAGCGAACTAGTCGACCGCCAACATGCAGGCTACCGCCACGATCGAGTTCGAGTGTCATTCAGTCACACTGGGGTGGCCTGGGGTGTCTTGCTTGAACTGCATCCCCGGGTGATTAGGACCCGAGACGGGTCAGGCATTCCCCCCGTCGCCTCGTTTGGACCAGAGTTCAGCACGAGCCTGACTCGCGGGAGAGTCCCAGCGGGGGTCGTGCCAGCGCGTCAGCCACACAATCAGCGTTGCCATTGCGGTGACGCTCGCGACGATCGCAACCAAGCCGACGGTCCACACAGCGGTGGAGGGCCGCCTGCTGAGCCACGCGAGTACGACGAATGTCGTCCAAGAGGCAACGACGCTAACAATCAACATCATCTTCAGCCAGCGTCCCATGCCATCATGATACGTCTCGGGGGTGCCGCCCGGACGCTCACCCGCCGCATGTCGCCGGGTACTACTTTTCGGGGGCCTCACCCTTTGGTCGCCGCTTCCGTTGCTTGTCCTCGACAGGTGGAACGGGTCTGGGAGGGGGTCCTACATGACTGACATTCCGCCAGCCTACGTCGCGGTACGGGCGCTCCCGGGTCTGTTCCTCGTGCACGTGGGCCACGAGCCCCGGGGCCCGCCCGATCACGTACAGAGCCTTGCCCAGGGCGGGGTCCAGCCCCAGCTCCAGCAGCAGGGCGGCCATCGCGCCGTCGATGTTCATCCGCAGGGGCCGGCCGAAGGCCTCGCGCACGGCGCCCTCGAAGGCCAGGGCCAGCTCGCAGTACCGGCCGAAGAACCCCAGCTCGCGGGCCACCTCGAACAGCCGCTGGGCCCGGGGGTCGGGATCGTGGACCACGTGCCCGTACCCCGGCACCCGCCGGCCCTCCTCCTTGTGGCGCGCCGCCACCGTCAGGGCCGCCTCGGCGGCGGGACGTCCGGTGGCCTCCGCCTCCAGGAGCATGTCGGCTCCGTCCTCGACGGCCCCGCCGTGGACGTCGCCGAGCCCGATCATCCCCGCGGCGACGGCGGCCTGGAGCGGCACCCCGGCGGAGGCCACGAACCGCGCCGCGTTCACCGACGGCGCCACCACGGAATGCTCCGCGCACGACACCAGCAGGGCCTCGACCATCCGGCCCTGGTCCCCGGCCGGGAGGTCGCCCGACAGCAGCAGGTAGACCACGTCGCCGAACGAACGGGTGCCGATGAGCTCCATGAGGTCGTAGCCCCGGATCCGGACCTCGTTCGGCCGGACCTCGGAGATCGCGGTGCGCCAGAAGCCGTCGCGCTGCCCTCGTGCGCCCATCGCCGGTCGGGAAGGCTAGCAGCCCGCGCCCCGGCCTCCCGTTGACCTCGGAAACGCCACAAGTTGGGTCTCGGATTTCGGCGGCCCCGCTGGTACGCCAAGGTGGTCGGCCAGCTGACCGGCCAGTACGCCGTGCACGACGGGGTGAAGCTCTTCCACGAGGGGACGAATCCGCTCTTCACGGCGAGCGTCCAGCCGCCCCACCCCGGCACCAAGCACGTCCGGTGGGTGTGGCAGCGCCGCGACGGCTCGGCGTGGACCACGATCCTCGACCAGACCCTGACGGTGTCCGAAAGCAGCCGCGGGTTCTTCCTCACCGGCACGGTGAAGGGAAAGACCTACCGCATTCGTGCGCTGTGGCTCGGCGATGGCGACCACCTGGCGAGCACGTCGCCGTGGTTCGCCTTCCGCATCACCGCGTGACGTTCAGGACGCATCGGGGAGGCCGACCAGGTCGGCGATCTGGCCGATCATCTCGGTGAGGTTCTGCTCCTTCGGGGTGAATACGCGGGCCACTCCGAGTGAGCGCAGCTTCTCCGCGTCGTCGTCGGGGATGACGCCGCCCACCACCACGGGCGTTCGCTCGGGGTCCACGCCCTGGGCCCGAAGGAGCTCGAGGATCTCCGGGACCAGCAGGTTGTGGGCCCCGGACAGGATCGACAGCCCGATCACGTGGACGTCCTCGTCCGCCGCGGCCCTCGCGATCTCCGCCGCGGATAGCCGGATGCCCTGGTAGATGACCTCCATCCCGGCGTCCCGGGCCCGAACGGCGATCTGCTCGGCCGCGTTCGAGTGGCCGTCGAGCCCGGGCTTGCCCACCAGCATCCGCAGACGCTGGACGCCGAGCCGCTGCGCCGCCCGGGTCACACGGTCCCTGACCTCCTTCAGCTGGTCGGGCTCTCCCCCGCCCAGCACGCGGCCGGTGACGCCGGTCGGCGCCCGGTACTCCCCGAAGGAATCCCGGAGGGCCTGGGCCCACTCGCCGGTGGTCACCCCGGCGCGGGCCGCGTCGATCGATGCCTCCACCAGGTTCTGGCCGGACTCCGCGGCTCGCCGCAGGGTGTCCAGCGAACGCCCCACCGCCGCGTCGTCCCGCTCGCGGCGCCACCGGTCCAGCCGTTCGAGCTGCTCGGCCTCATCGGCGGGGTCGGCCCGTTCGAACGCCAACCCTCCCTCGTCGCCGAGGCCCTCCACCAGCGGCGACGGCTCGGTCTCGGTGTACCGGTTCACCCCGACCCACGCCCGCTCTCCGGTCTCGATCTCGCGCAGCCTCCGGGCGTGGGCCCCCACCAGCTGCTCCTTCATGTACCCCAGCGCCTCCACCGAGCCGCCCCGGTCCAGCACCCGCTGGAGCTCCTCCACGGCGCCCTCGGCGATCTCGGCGGTCCGCTCCTCCACGACGCGAGACCCCTCGAACAGGTCCCCGTACTCGAGGAGGTCGCTCTCGAAGGCCAGGATCTGCTGGGCCCGCAGGGACCACTGCTGGTCCCACGACCGGGGAAGCCCCAGGGCCTCGTTCCACGCGGGGAGCTGGACGGCCCGGGCCCGGGCGTCCTTCGACAGGGCCACCGCGAGCATCTCCAGGAGGATCCGGTACACGTTGTTCTCCGGCTGCAGCGCGGTGAGCCCCAGGGAGTTCACCTGCACCCCGTACCGGAACCGCCGGTACTTCGGCTCCTCGACCCCGTAGCGCTCCCGGGTCAGCCGGTCCCACAGCCGGGCGAAGGCGCGCATCTTGCACATCTCCTCGACGAACCTGATCCCGGCGTTGCAGAAGAACGAGATCCTGCCCACCAGCCGGGGGATGTCCTCGTCCGGGACCTGGCCCGATTCGCGGCACGCGTCGAGCACGGCGAACGCATTGGCCAGCGTGTACGCCACCTCCAGCACGGGGTCCGCCCCGGCCTCCTGGAGGTGGTACGAGCACACGTTGATGGGGTTCCACTTCGGCGTCTCCCGCAGGGCCCAGGCCACGAGGTCCACGGTGAGGCGCATCGAGGGCTCCGGCGGGAACGCGTACGTCCCCCGGGCCAGGAACTCCTTCAGGATGTCGTTCTGGGTGGTCCCGGCCAGCTCGGCTCTCGGCGCGCCGTGCTCGTCGGCCACCGCCACGTACAGCGCGTACAGCCACACCGCCGTGGCGTTGATGGTCATGGACGTGTTCATGTCCTGGACCGGGATGCCGTCGAACACCGTGCGCATGTCCCCCAGCGAGCAGATCGGGACGCCCACCCGCCCGACCTCGCCCCGGGCCATCTCGTGGTCGGAGTCGTAGCCGGTCTGCGTGGGGAGGTCGAACGCGATGGACAGCCCGGTCTGGCCCTTGCCGAGGTTGCGGAGGTACCGCTCGTTCGTCACCCGGGCATTGCCGTAGCCGGCGTAGGTCCGGAAGATCCAGGGCTGGTCTCGGTGGCGTTCGGCCATGTCCGTTCCGCTCCGATGCTGACCGGGTGGCGCTCGGGGAAGCGAACCGAGTATACCCAGCGCTACCTGCGGGAACGCCGGCCGGCGCGGCGGTGCCTCAGCAGATCTCGTTGAGGTACGGGTACGGGTCGACCGCCGAGCCGATCACCGTGTAGCCGTAGATGCTGCGGTACGGATTCGACGGGATCACGTTCGGGTGCCACTCGAAATGCAGGTGCATGGGGCCGCCCTGGGCGTCGCCGGTGTTCCCCACGTAGCCGATGATCTCGCCCTTGGCGACCTGGCCGGTGGCTCCGTAGGCGGAGAGATGGGCGCCGTAGATCCACCCGTCGGCACCGTGCTCGATGATCGCGTTGCCGCCGAGGCCGTTGTAATCCTCCTCGACGACCCCATCGAACGGCGCCCGGACCGGCGTCCCCTCGGGGGCCATGATGTCGTTCCCGGCGTGCGGGTGGTAGCCGCCGGCGTAGCGGGGTGCGCCGAACGAGTCGCCGTACCCCCGGGGCTGGTCCACCGGGCACACGTACAGCGGCCCCGGTCCCCCGCCCGCGACGGGCCCCCCGTGGGTGGCCGCGCGGGCCCGGGCCAGGGCCTCGGCCTTCAGCTTCTTCTTGTACTTCGCGATGATCTCCAGCACGCGATTCTGGTCCGCGGTGAGGCCGTTGACGATGTCCTGGCGTTCGTTCAGCAACTGCTGCTGTTCGTCGAACTTGGCGTCGATGATCCCCTCCTGGCGCTGGAACTCGAGGAGGATGTCGGCCTGCCGGGCCTCGAGGGCCTCGAAGTCGTTGCGCTTGTCCCGGAGCGCGTTGGACTGGTTCTGGACATCGGCGGCGAGCTCGGTGTCGTTCTCGGAGACGGACGACATGAACTCCACCGCGTCGGAGAGATCGGAGATCGAACCGGATCCCAGGATGATCGAGATGTCGCCGGCCGGGCCGTTCTCGTACGCGCTCCGGGCCCGGGCGTCCAGACGGGACCGAACGCGCCGGTAGTGGGCCCGCGTGTCCTGATAGGCGATCCGGGTGGCCATGACCTGTCCCTGGATCGCGTCGTACTGGGTCTGGGCGTCGTCGAGGGCGCCCGCGACCTTGTTCAGGTCGGCCTGGACCGCGTCCACCTTGGCCTGCTGGTCCTCGAGCGCCTGCTTGGACTGGTCGATGCGGTCCTCCAGGGCATTGAGCTCGGCCTCGGCATTGCTGAGATCCTTCTTCGTGTCGGCGCGGGCCCCCGCGGAGAGGCCGGACAACAGGAACAGCGAGAGCACGGCGGCGCAGATCCGCCGTGCCGTCCTCGCTCGTGTTCGCCGGTCCTTGGCCATTTCGAAAGCTCCCCTGCTTACCTGACCTCGGCGTCATCGTCAACGATCTTGAGCACGCGGACGGGGACGCGGGCGATGCCGCGTCCCAGCGCGTCGCCGCTCGGGCAGCCGACAGCCTCTCCCGCTCGGCAGGGCGATGCAAGCACCACCGCCTCCGGCCACCCCACGGATGCCCGGGTTTGATGGGAGGCGTCGGTGTCCGTAGCATCGCCTCCGTGTTCGAACGAGCCCGTTCCCGGATCCGTGCGGTGAACCGCGCCGGTCTCATCGTCGCGATGGCGGTGGTGTCGGCCGTCGTGCCGGTGGCCCGGGCGGCGCCCGTCGCCGCCGGCCCCGCTTCGGGGGACGGGAACGTGCTCCGCGTGGCCCGGCCCTCGCTCGCGTTGCCGCCGGCGCCCGGCACGACGGCCCCGATTCCCCGGTCCCTGGTCCCCGACCGGGATGCGTACACACGGGGCAAGGCCCGTGCTGCCCGGCGGGCCGGCCTCGTGGTGCCTGCGGGATCGCCGCGGACGCGGGGCACCGGACCGCCGCCGCCCGAGGTCCTGGTCAGCCGGGGCGGCGTGTTCGACCCGCGAGGGACTCCCTCGGACTCCACCGGAGCGATCGGTCCGACCCGCTACATCGAGCTGGTCAACACCAGGTTCGGGATCTACCGGCGGGACGGCTCCCAGGTCTCCGGGGGGAACATCTCCTCGATCGCCCATCTCGGCCAGGGCTATCCGTTCCTCACCGACCCCCAGGTGATCTGGGACCCCACCACCGAGCGCTTCTACCTCGTGATCCTGGACTTCGACGTGTTCGCCCGGTTCGACACGAACGGGTTCGACTACGTGTTCGCGTACAGCAAGTCGTCGGCGCCGAACGGTGCCGGCGACTGGTGCGCGTACACGGCCTCGTTCGGCTACGACGACCCGGACCGGGGCCGGCGCCGGATCCCGGACCAGCCCCACATGGGCGACACGATCCACCACCTGATGTGGGGCGTGAACGCGTTCGACGCCGATACGGAGCGGTTCCTGGGGGCCGAGGTGAACTGGATCACGAAGCCGGACGGCGGACACACGTGCCAGTCACCGGAGGCGTTCCGGACCGGCTCGGAGGGCCCGCTGAAGACGGCGACGGGGACCCGGATCTTCACGCCGGTGGCGGCGAACCAGACCGATCCCGGCGCGGTGGGGTACCTCATGGGGACCCGGCCGGTGGGTGGTGGAGGCGCGCACAAGCTGTTCGTGTACCGGGCCACCGACCATCGCGACGGGACGTTGGGGGTCGAGGTGAAGGGTCGCGGCATCTCGGTGCCGCAGTTCCGCATGCCGCCCCCGGCCCCCCAGCTGGGCGGCGGGGGGAGGCTGCTCGACACGCTCGACACGCGGCTGACCCAAGCCGTGTCCGCCCAGGACCCGGCGAAGGGGCATCTGGGGCTGTGGACCCAGCACACGGTGGAGGGCGGGGCCGGATCCGCGGTCCGCTGGTACGAGATCGACCCGGTGCACGCCGAGGTCCTCCAGGTGGGAACGGTGTCCGACCCGGACCTGTTCGCGTTCAACGGCGCGATCTCGCCGGATCGCCTCCGGCGCGGGAACACGGCCAAGTTCGGCACGACGGCGGTGATCGGGTTCGACACGTCGTCCGAGGACACCGACGTGGCCGTCCAGATGGTGTCGAAGACCGCCCAGGGCGAGCAGTCCGAGTACGTGAAGATCCGTCAGTCCCCCGGCCCGAACAAGGACTTCTCGTGCAGCCCGGTGTGCAGGTGGGGCGACTACTCCGGCGCAACCCCCGACCCGGGCGCGTTCCTCGGCGCCGGCCACGGCCGAGTGTGGCTCACCAACATGTGGAACATCGTCGGCGGCCAGAACACCATCGACTGGCGAACCTGGAACTGGCAGGCCAAACCGTAACGACCGGCCGCTGAACCCGACGGCAGCCGGGCCACTCGCAATGCGGCGTGGCCCGACCCCTCCGGCTATTCGATGTCAGGCCGAGGCTCCCTGCCAGTGGGTGGGCACTTTCACGAACACGTGGTCGCCGGTGCTCCCCACGAACGTGTACGAACTGTCCCCGCACGAGGACAGCAGCAGCGCCAGCCCTGCGAGGAGGCCCGGGAGGACCGACAGGAGGCCCCGCCCGCGGGGTCGGGACGCGGGGCCCCGAAGGGTGGAGATCGTCCCATCATGCCGATGGATGCGTCGGTCCGACAGGGTGGATTCGAGATCCCGGGTCGAGTGGTCCGGCTACAGCTCGGTACCGGGGAGGCCGAGGTCGCGGGCGATCAGCAGGCGCTGGACCTCGCTGGTGCCCTCGCCGATCTCCAGGACCTTGGAGTCGCGGTAGAACCGGGCCACCGGGAACTCCTCCATGTACCCGTAGCCGCCGTGGACCTGGACGGCCTCGCGGGCGCAGGTCACGGCGATCTCGCTGGCGTACAGCTTGGCGATGGAGGCCTGGTTCTTGTACGGGCGGCCCTGGTCCCGGAGCCACGCGGCGTAGTACGTGTACATCCGGGCCGTCTCCACGGCGACCTTCATGTCCGCGATCTTGAACTGGAGCGACTGGAAGGCCCCGATGGGCCGCTTGAACGCGGTTCGCTCGTTCGCGTACTTCACGCTCTCGTCCACGCAGCCCTGGGCCAGGCCCACCGACAGCGCGGCGATGGCGATCCGCCCGTCGTCGAGGATCCTCAGGAACTGGGCGAACCCCTTGCCCCGTTCGCCCAGGAGGTTCTCCTCCGGGACCCGGGCGTCGGTAAACGACAGCTCGTGGGTGTCGCTGGCGTGCCACCCGATCTTCCGGTAGGCCTTCCCGACCTCGAACCCGGGTGTGTCCTGGGGCACGATGATCGCGGAGATCTCCATGTGGCCGCCCAGTTCCCGACCGGTGACGGCGGTGATCGTGCACAGCCCGGTGATGGGCGTTCCCGAGTTCGTGATGAACGCCTTCGACCCGTTGATGACCCACTGCCCGTCCTCGAGCTTCGCGGTGGTCCTCGTCGCGCCGGCGTCGCTACCGCCCCCCGGCTCGGTGAGACCGAACGACCCGAGGATGTCGCCCCGGGCCATCGGGACCAGCCACCGCTGCTTCTGCTCCTCGGTGCCGAACTCGTGGATCGGGTTGGCCCCCAGCCCCACCCCCGCCTCCAGCGTGATGGCGATCGAGGAGTCCACCCGCGCGAGCTCCTCGATGGCGATGCACAGGGTGAGGAAGTCGGCCCCCTGCCCGCCGTACTCCTCGGGGAACGGCAGCCCGAACAGCCCCATCTCCCCCATCTGCTTCACGATGTCCATGGGGAGCTCGCCCCGCTCGTCCATCTCCGCGGCCCGCGGCGCGACCACCTCGTCGGCGAACTCCCGGATCGCCGCACGGAAGTCCAGCTGGTCCTGCGTGAGATCGAAGTCCATGGCCGAACTGTATCGCCTCGCCCGCAACCGCCTCCCGCGGTCGCTCGCGCATCCGGGATGGGCCAGGATGGAGCGGAGGATCGCCGACGCCCTGCGTTTCCCTCCGGCATCCAACATCGTCACAATTGGGGTCTCGCTGGGCGAACGGAGTGACGATGGCGGTGGAACCGGACGAGGTCGTGGACATCCTGGCGGGGATGGTGCTGTTCGCCGACCTGCCGCGGCCGCAGCTGGAGGAGGTCTCGCACTCGCTCGAGGAGGAGTGGTTCACGCAGGGGCAGCGCGTGCTTCGCCAGGGGTTCACCGGCTCGGGGATCTACTTCATCGTCGACGGCGAGGTGGCGGTGGAGATCGACGGCTCGGAGCGGGCCCGCCTCGGCCGGGGGGACTACTTCGGCGAGGTCTCGATGCTCCTCGGCGAGCCGCCCACGGCCGACGTCGTGGCCGCCGGCCCGCTGCGGTGCCTGGTGCTGGCCGAGCCCGACGCCGAGGGGTTCCTGAAGACCCATCCCACCGTGATGTACCGGATGATGCAGTCCCAGGCGCGGCGCCTCCGCCAGGCCAACCTGTGGCGGGGCTGACTCCGGGGCGAATGGCCACCGCCGGCGCCCCCGACGATCGTCCGTACCCGCCCGGGCGGTACCCCGTGGTGGTGGTCGGCAGCGGCCCCGGCGCGATCCAGACCGGCTACTCGCTCGGCCGGCTCGGGGTCGAGCACGCCGTGATCTCCGCCGACGACGCTCCCGGGGGGATGTTCCGGTGGTTCCCGCTGTTCCAGCGGCTCATCACGTGGACCAAGCCGTACGCCCCGGCCGAACGGGGGACGCGGGAGTACGAGTGGTACGACTGGAACTCGCTCCTCGGCGAGGAACCGGAGCACCGGGCCGTGATGCCAGGGCTCATGGACGGCACCTCGTACTTCCCGTCACGGCCGGAGATGGAGGCCGGGCAGGTGGAGTTCGCCCGGCGAACTGGCGCCCGGGTGCGCTACGGGTGCCGGTGGGAACGGACCCGGCGCGACGAGCGGGCCGGCGAGTTCGTCCTGGAGACGACGGACGGGGAGTACCGGTGCGCCGCCGCCGTGTTCGCCGTGGGCATGACCGACCCGTGGACCGCACCGGTCCCCGGCCTGGAGCAGGCGACGCACTACGTCGACACCCGGCCCGCCCCCGAGTACGCGGGCAAGCGCGTGTTCATCGTGGGGAAGCGGAACTCCGGGTTCGAGATCGCCGACGGGCTGCTGCCCTGGGCCCGCCAGGTCATCCTGGGGTCGCCCCGCCCGGCCCGCCTCTCGATCATGGTCCACTCCACGGCGGCCGCGCGGGCCCGATACCTCCAGCCGTACGAGGACCACGTCCTCGGCGGCGGGACGCTCGTCCTCGACGCCGCCATCCAGGCCGTGGAGAGGATCGACGGCGGGTGGCGGGTCCGGGCCAGCGGTACCACCCGCCCCGGCGACATGGTGTTCGACGTGGACGAGGTCATCGCCGCCACCGGGTTCCGTTCGCCGCTGCAGGACCTCCCCGCCCTCGGCGTGGCCACGTTCTTCCAGGGGGGCCGGCTGCCCGCGCAGACCCCGTACTGGGAATCCGCGTCGGTCCCGGGCATCTACTTCGCGGGGAACATCACGCAGGGCTCGATCGGGATGAAGAAGTACGGCATCCCGTCGAACTCCGCCGCCGTCCACGGGTTCCGGTACAACGCCCGCGTCCTTGCCGAGCATCTGGCCCGGACGATGTTCGGGATCGAACGGGAACGCCGGACGTTCCGGCCGGAGGAGGTGGTGCCGTACATGCTTGCCGAGGCCACGGCGGCTCCGGAGCTGTGGAACCAGCAGTCCTACCTCACCCGCGTGCTGGAGGTGGATCCCGCCCGTGGGGTCACCGACGCCGGGATCCATCCGCTGGCTCACTTCGTGGACGCCAGCGGCCCCGACGCCGTGGCCATCGCGATGGAGACCGACGCCGAGGGCGACCGGCACCCGGCCGTGTACGTCCGCCGGGAGGGTCGCGTGGATGAACACCTCCTGGACGGCGACCCCCTCGACGACTTCAACGGGCCGGCACACCGAACCCAGCTGTCCGCGCTGCTGGGCGACATCGTGGAATAGGGTGCGGTTGACGAAGACAGGACACGAGAGGAGGACCGGGATGGGGGCCACGCTGACCGAGCAGGAGTTCCGCGACTACTACGCCACGGTGAAGACGATCGCGGTGGTGGGCGCGTCGGAGAACCCGACGAAGGCCGCGCACTCGATCCCGGCCTACCTCCAGCGTGAGGGATACAGGATCATCCCGGTGAACCCCAGGGGCGGGACGCTGTTCGGTGTGCCCGTCTTCACGTCCCTCGAGGAGATCGACGAGCCGGTGGACGCCGTCGACGTGTTCCGCCCGGCCGAGGAGACCCCCGACATCGCGCGCCAGGCCGTGAAGACCGGCGCGAAGACCCTGTGGCTCCAGGAGGGCATCCACTCCGACGAGGCCGGGGCCATCGCCCGGGAGGCCGGGCTCGCGTTCGTCTCAGACCGGTGCATGGGCGAGACCCACTGGATGCTGTTCCACGCCGACGACGAAGACGACGCCGGTGGGAGCGAACACGAGGCCTCCGACGAGGGAACCGCCGAGCACGTCCGTGGCCAGGGAGGCTGAACCCGCCGGCTCGGTGCCCCCCTCGCCGTGACGGCAGAACGACGGATCAGCGTGCCGGCGTCTGGGCCACGAGGGCCCGCAGCAGCATCTCGGGTTCCTCGATGAACTGGCGCCAGGCGGCGGCCTCGAGGCTTCGGCGGGCCTCCTCGACGGCCTCCTCGCCTCCCGCGGCGTCGGGGCCGAACAGGCGGCCGATCCACCAGGTGGTGGCGGCGACCTCGTTGCGCTTGGCGGCGCGACGGTGGGTCTCGAACAGCCCCATGGCCCGGTCGCGGGCGGTGTCAGTGTCGCCCTCGGCCAGGGCCACCAGGGCCTCGGACATCAGGACGGACTCGCGGAAGCTGGGGTCGTCCGGGTCGACGGAGGCCACCAGCTCGGCCAGCTCGGTGCGCGCGCCCCGGAGGTCGCCCCGGAGGACCAGGATCAGCACGAGCCGGTCCACGGTCCACGTGATCAGGCTCCGTTCGCCCAGCTCGCGGGACAGCCGGATGGTCTCCCGGACGTCCTCCTCCGCGGCGGCCAGGTCGCCCATCAGGCGCCGGACGTTCCCCCGGTCCCCCAACGCGCTGGCCAGCTCCCACCGGGCCCCGAGCTCCCGAAACGTCCGGACGGCCCGGTCCATGGAGGCCAGTGCCTCGGGCAGGCGCAGCATCCGGCGATAGGAGTTGCCCAGGGACTGTTCGGCCACGGCCTGCGTGAACGGGTCCCGCATGGCCCTCCCCAGCTCAAGGGCCTGTTCGGCCAGGGCCACGCATTCGGGCTCCTCCCCGGTCGGCGAGATCACCGAGGTCAGCGACGTCAGCGCCCGCGCCTCGGCCCACCGGTCCCCCCTGGGATTGGCCCGCGCGATCCCCAGGGCCTCCTCGAACATTGCCCCGGCGGCCCCGTAATCGCCCCGCCAGTACGGCACCCAGGCCGCCATGAGCAATGTCCGGGCCTCGGCCCACAGGTCGCCCACCCTCCTCGCGGCCTCCAGTCCCTGCCGGAACAGGTCCTCGGCGGGCTCGGGCTGGGCCCGGACGTTCAGCTCGATGTCGGCGAGGTACCGGGACCCGTGGGCCACGGTCCAGTCGTCGTCCTTGCCCAGCTCCAGGGCCCGCGACAGCGACGCCGCGGCCTCGTCGAACCGGCCCAGCCAGTACAGGGACTCGCCCCGGGTCGACAGGATCCGGGTCTCCCGGGACCCCCATCCCACCTCGTCCCCGGCCAGGGCCAGGGCCCGTTCGTACAGGTCGATCGCCGTCCGGGACTCGATGCGCCACCGGGCCACGTCGCCGGCGTGGGCCAGCGCCGACACGGCCCGGTCGGCCAGCGTCCGCTCGCTGGGATCGAGGTCCAGGGCCGCCCGGGCGGCCTGCTCCAGGTGCCAGGCCACGGTCTGCGGGTAGCGCGTCGCCGTCCCGGCCGCCTCCAGACCATCCACCACCCGGACGTGGAGCCGCTCGCGCTCCCGCTTCGGCAGGCTCTCGTACGCCACCTCGCGGAGCATCTCGTGGCGGAACCGCCACTCCCCCGGCCGGTCGAGGTCGCGGACCAGGAGCTCGGCGTCCAGCAGGGTCTGGAGCACGCCGTCGCGGACCTCGGTCACCAGCGGCAGCTCGGACTCCGAGAACGTCGAGGTGCTGAACACCGAGGCCTTCCGGATGAGGTCCTTGGCGTCCTCCGGGAGATGGTCGATGCGCGACGCCACCACGGCCTGCACGGTGGGTGGGAGGAGGTGGCTGTGTGGGTAGCCGGCCACGTGCTCGGGGTGCTCGTCGAGCATCATCCCGGTGGTCTCCACGATGAAGAACGGGTTGCCGCCGGCGTGCCGCGCGATCCGGGCCGCGGTGGCATCGTCGATGGACTCGCCGGCCACGCGCGCCAGCTCGACGGCCTCGCCGTCCGGCAGGGGCTCCAGGCGGAGCGTCAGGGCGTCCGGGTGGCTCCCCCACCCGGGCCGCCGTTCCAGCAGGGAGTCCCGGGCCACCGCCACCACCATGACGGGGAGCATGCGGGCCCCCTGGAGGACCTGCTCCAGGACGTCCAGGAACGCCGGCCGGGCGGACTGGAGATCCTCGATCACCACGACGACAGGGCCCCGGTGGGACAGGCCCTCCAGGAACGACAGGAATCCCGCCCGGACCTCGGCCGCGCGGAACTGGCGGCCCTCCTGGGGCGGCTCGGTGAGCCCGAGCACGATCCCCAGGCGCGCGGCGGTCTGTTCGGCCTCGCTCGGGTCGCAGCACCCCGCGGTGATCTCGGCCAGCCGTTCCCCCAGGGCCTCGGCCGGGGCCTCGCGTTCCATGCCGAGCTCGCGCCGCAGCATCTCGGCGAACGGCGCGAACGTGACCTCCTCCTCGAATTCGCCGGTCCGTCCGGCCAGGACCTTCACCTCGCCCGGCAGGCCGGCCAGGAACTCCTCGGCCAGTCGGGACTTCCCGATGCCCGGTTCCCCCAGCACCGTGACCAGGTGGGCCCGGGAGCCGTCCCGGACCCGTTCGAATGCGTGCTCGAGCAGCCGGAGCTCCTGGACCCGGCCCACCATCGGGATGGTCCGCCGCTGGGACCGCGCGGAGAGCGAGGCCACGGGCCAGCCGTGGATCGGCTCGCCGAAGCCCTTCGCCGCCACCGGTCGGACCTCGCCGAACTCCACGGAGTGCCGGGTGAGCTGGCGGGTGGTGTCGCCGGCCAGGACCTCCCCGGGCCCGGCGGCCTGCTGTAGCCGCGCGGCCACGTTCACGGTGGCCCCGGAGATCAGGGGGCGCACGGACGCCGACCACACGGAGGCCTCCGGCGACGCCGCCACCGGGCCCGAGGCGATGCCCACCCGGACCCGGAGCGCCGCCGGCAGGCCGAGCTCCTCGCCGAGGCGGACGGCCCGGTCGCGGATGATGATCGCCGCGCGGATGGCCCGCAGGGCGTCGTCCTCGTGCGCATGGGGGACCCCGAACACCGCGAGCACGGCGTCGCCCACGAACTTCTCGGTCCGCCCCCGGAGCGAGCTCAGCTCCCGTTCGACCATCCGGAAGAACGCCGACATGACCTCGGAGAAGCGCTCCGGATCGAGGCTCGCGGCGAGCTCGGTGGACCGGACCACGTCGGCGAACAGGACCGTGACCACTTTGCGCTCGGTGATGCCCGCCGGACCGTCGCCCTCGGCGGGGGCCGCGCGACCCTCACCGTCCGAGGCCGCCGGCGCCACGGGGGCGCCACACGTTGGGCAGAACCGCGCGTCGGCAGGCAGGGGCGACCCGCACCAGTCGCACGCCGTCTGCATGGGTTCCACCACGTCCGTCATCCGTTCGCTCCCGAGCCCGGTTCCGATCGAGTCCATCGCAAGCATAAGAACGCCCACGGACACCGGGATCATCCGCCGGCCGGCGGCGCGGTCGAGCCGCCCCGGACCCGGCGGTCAGCCGTCGCGGCGCTGGTACTCGATGAGCTGGACGGTGTTGCCGTCGGGATCGGAGAACGAACGGAACCGGGCGTATCCCGCCACTTCGCCGAGGTGGTCGTGGAATCCGACGCCCCGCCCCTCCAGGGCGGCGACGGCGGCGTCCAGGTCGTCCACCCGGAAGACGGCCGTGGCCCCGCCGGGCTCGACCGGGTGCGCCTCGACCGCGCCGTGGAGGGCGAACTGCACCGGCCCCGCGTCGAACAGGGCCCACTGGTCGCCGTCCTGCCGGATCAGGCGCAGGCCCACCGTGTCCCGGTAGAAGGCCACGGCCCGCTCCATGTCGCGGGTCCAGTAGTACACGTGGTCCAGGACGCGGTGGTCGGTCACGGCCGAGTCATACCACACGGGGGCCAGACCACCTCCGGCCCGGCCCCGCCCGGCGTCCTGGGTCCTAGTGGACCGAGATCTTCGAGTAGCCGAGCACCAGGTCGGTGCCCACCGGGAAGTCCGGATTGTCCTCCAGGACCTTCAGGTGGAACATCCGCACGATCGCGAAATGCTTGCCCTTCGTGACCTCGTACAGGATCACCCTGCCCAGGTTCGGGATCTCGATCACGGTGTTCGGATCCGGCGAGGCGCTCTGGGGCTCCCCGTTGACCACCAGCCCCCCGAAGTGCGACCCGCTGGTGTCGAACACCGGCGCCCCCGCCTTCTTGTCCACGGCGGTGTCGGCCTTGATGAGGTCGGCCGTGATCTGGCCGTCGCCGAGGTCGACGTTCGCGATCGACGACGTGGTCTCACCCTTCGTCTCGGTGAGCCCCACCGTCCCCTGGGCCGTGTTCGTGATGGTCCCCAGGCTGATCGGCGCCGGGAGGTTCGCCGCGAGGCCGCTCTGCTTCAGCAGCACGCCCTTGGTCCCGGTGCAGGGAAGGTAGGTGGTGAACGAGGGCCCCGACTCCAGGGTGTCGCCGGCCTTCAGCCGCGAGCCCCAGGCCCGCCCCCCCAGCGGCCCGGCCGCCCGCGACATCCGGGAGAGGGCATGGGCGATCACCATGCGGGTCCCCACCGGGATCCCCTGGTCGTTCTGGTGGAGTATCTCGATCGTCAGCATGTTCACGAACTGCTGCGCGACCGTTCCCCGGATCGACTTCGCGTGCTGGAACAGGATGATCCGGCCCAGACCGGGGAGCTCGATGATCTGGTGCTCGGGCGCCTGGTTCATGGCCTGGCCGTTGATGACGAGCCCCCCGAACTGGGACCCGACGGTGCTGAACGTGTACGAGCCGTCGGAATGGCGCGTGGTCCTGCTCACCGACTTCAGGAAGTCGGCCTTGACCATCCCGTCGATCATCGACAGGTTGTGGACGGTGGAGGTCTCCTTCGCCGTCTGGAGCCCGCCCTGGGCGATGGCGGAGGCGGTGTCCACGACCTCGCCGGTGTGGAACATCGTCTGGACGTTCACCGACGCCACCGAGTTCTGGTACGTGGTCCCCGGGAGCGTGACGCACGCCAGCGTGACCGGCGCGCTGTGCCCCGACGTGATGGCCTGGTCCTGCACCACGGTCGAGCCCCACGCGCTGCCGTGGTAGATGGTCCTGGTGACGGTCGAGCGCCCGGCGGCCCCGGGCGCCGCCCCGGCCGAGACAGCCGGCAGCCCCAATGCCAGCAGAAGGGCCAGCCCCAACGGGCCGAGCGCCCGGGTTCCGCGCCGCGCAACGATTGCCACGGACATGCGACAGCACCTCCAAGCGCGGGGTTGACGACCAAAGTCCCCCTCGCAGCGGCCCCGTCCGGGCCATCCCGCACCCCTGGCCCGCCGATGCCCTGCACACTACGAGCGACCCCCCCATGGGAGCGCCCGATGTCCGGTCCGCCCCCCGGGCGAAGTGGACATGGGATTCCCCGCGCCGCCCCCGTTCAAACGTGCGACCTGCGGAAACGCGGCGCGTGCGCGGGGATCACCCCTGTTCGGGCGGGAGCCCCAGCCCCGGGTACCGCGCGTCGAGCGGGGGGAGGAGGCGCTTCGCGATGGCCCGAAGGACGTGGCCGGTGGGAGTCTCGGGGATCTCGGAGGGGTCGGACGGGAGGGGCACGTCCACCCGGAGCATCGAGCCGTCGTCGCGGCCCGGGTAGGCTCCCAGGCTGCTGAGCAGCTCGAGCACGGCCTGGTTCTCCTCCAGCACGTAGGCGCGGAACACCCTGATGCCGTTCGCCACCGCGGAGGCGGCGAGGACTCCCAGCAGGATCGTGCCCAGGCCCATGCCTTGGTGGGTGTCGACCACCGTGACGGCGGCCTCGGCAACCTCCGGCTCCGCGGCCAGCCGCACGTAGCGCGCCACTCCCAGGCCCGGATGGTCCGGCTGTCCGGGGTCCAGGGCCACCCAGGCCATGTGGTCGACGTAGTCGACCTCGGTGAGGTACCGGAGCTGGTCCTCGGTCAGCCGGCGCACCGGCATGCCGAACCTCCGGTACCGCGACTCCTCGGACAGCCGGGCGAACCCGTCCACCAGGAGTTCCTTGTCGTCGGGCAGGATCGGCCGGATGAGGACGGGGATGCCGTTTCGGAGCGTGAAGTGCAGCGGTGGGTCACCCGGGCCGGGCCCGGCCACGGGGTCAGCTCCCGCCGAGGAGGCGGGCCTTCTGGGCCTGGAACTCGTCCTCGGTGATGGCGCCGCGGTCGCGGAGGTCCGCCAGGCGCTGCAGCTCCTCGGTCATGGAGGGCGGGGGGGCCTCGGCCTTGCCGCCGCCCTGCATCTTCATCGTGTGGACCTCGGCGCGCTCGTAGATGATCTTCTGGACGCTCTCCGGTCGCCGGATGTCCGCGAACACGTTGTCCCCCCGCTCCCCCGCCGACTCGATGACCAGGTCGCCCGCACCGATCATCCGTTCGAACACCCCCTGGTGGAACCGGACGTTCTGGATCCGGTCGAGCGGGATCTCCATGGAGTTCTTCGCGACCAGGCCCTGACGGTGGATGATGCGCTCGTTCGTCACCACGAAGTGCGACGTGGCCCACCGGACGACCGTTCGCAGGACGTACCACAGCAGCACGACCAGGCCGGCGATCAGGATCGCCCAGAACAGGATCGTGTGGAAACTGGACGCATCCTTGGTCTTCGTCGCCTTCCCGGGGAGGTGGTCCAACGCCAGGAAGTAGATCCACGCGACGACGACCACCAGCGTGGCGAACGCGGGCCCGACCAGCGCGATCCAGTGGGGACGGGCGTCGAGGACGAGCTCCTCGTCCGTGGTCAGGAGCTTCTTCGGGAAGGCCATCGCGCGGACGGTAGCAGCCCGCGCGCCCCCTGGGCAAGCGCGGTCAGTACAGCGAGCGGAGGGCGCGGACGTCGCCGAGACCGAGCGTCGCCTCGGAGTTCTGGCAGGGCAGGATCCCCGGGCTCATCGTGAGCAGCGGGTGTGTCGCCTCCGCCACGTGGGCGATGCCGAACACGTGCCCCCACTCGTGGGTGGCGACTCCCTCCACGCTCCAGCTGTCCTCACAGTCGGATGCGGGGTGCACCGTCCAGCCGTACTCGCTGTTCAGCAGCATGTCGGACTCCACCGTATGGCCGCCCACGGTCCACCAGCAGGTCAGGGCGAGGTCCTCCATCGGGAGCTTCCCGAATCCCAGGACGTTCTTGCCGTCCGTCGCCCCGCACGCGCCGTCGGAGGAGATGTTCGGCTTCGCGGTGGTGTGGCCGAGGTACCGCTCCGTGGCCGAGATCTGGTCGGACAGCTTGCACGTGTTCCGGCCGGCCACGATGTTGTGCGCGGCGCGGGCGAGCCGATCGAGGACGGCCCTCCGGGACAGCCCGTCGGGGACGGTCGAGGCCGCGAAGCGCCATCGGACCTTCTGCTTCCACACCGTTCCTGCGGTGGAGTGCGCTCCGTCCTTGCAGGGGTTCTTCGAGGTCTTGGCCACCGCGAGGGCCGGGGACGAGGGGCCGGGGACGGCCCGCGTGCCCACCGCGGTGCCCGATCCGCCCGGATGCGCGGCGGGCGACACGATCGAGAGCACGGCCAGCGCCAGGACGGACGACACGAAGCGGCGGGGCACGAGGCGGAGCGTACGGGAGCCAACCGGGGAAGTCACCCCCTGATCTTCGGCTCGGTCGCGGGGCGCCCTGAGCGAAGCGAGCAAGGTGCCTCACCGCAGGTGCTGGACCTCTCCGAATCCCACCGTGGCAGGTCCCTCGCCGGTGTCCACCACCAGCGCGCCGGCATCGTCCACCTCGACCGCTGTGCCCTCGACCGTTCGACCATCCGTGGTCGTGGCCCGGACCCGCCGGCCAAGGGTGGCGCACAGGGGCCGGTACTCCCGAAGCACCCGCCGGGCGAACTCCCGTCCCCCGGAGCCGTGGCCGTACGCCCGCCGGAGTCCGGCGAAGAACGAGCGGAGGAGCGCGGCGGGGTCCACACGCGGCAGGGCGCCCGCTCCTTCGGTGTCCGGCGGGACAGCGAGGTTCACCCCGACGCCGAGGACGACGTGCTCGATCCCCCCGCCGGACACCGCGGCCTCGGCCAGGATCCCGCCGACCTTGGCCTCGCCCAGGAGCAGGTCGTTCGGCCACTTGCACCTGACGCCCGAGACGCCCATCTCGTCGCATGCGCGCGCCATCGAGGCCCCGGCGAGGAGGGTCAGCAGCACCGCCTCCTCCGGTCGGAGGTCCGGCCGCAGGACCACCGAGAACAGCAGGGCCGTGCCCGGCGAGGAGACCCAGGTCCGGCCGAGACGCCCGCGGCCGGCCGTCTGGTGCCCGGCGGCGACCACCGTCCATTCCGGGGCGCCGCCCTGGGCCATCTCCAGGGCGGTCGCGTTCGTGGACCCGGTCACCGCGTCGTAGCGCACCGGGGCGGGGGGGACCTCCGCCTCCCCGAGGACACGCCGGAGCTCCGCCTCGCTCAGTTCCGTCATCGTGGTCGGTTCCTCCCGGCGGATTCTCCCAGGGGGCCGGGGTGCTCCGTTCCCGGGGCCGAAGATGGCCGAGGGAACGTCCGGGACGGTGCACTACGCTGTGGCGGTCGTGGGCGAACCTCGCGTGCTCATCGCGAACAGGGGTGAGATCGCCGTGCGGGTCATCCGGACCTGCCGGGAGCTCGGCATCCCCACCGTGGCCGTGTACTCCGAGGCCGACCGGAGCTCGCTCCACGTCGAGATGGCCGACGAGGCCTACGCGATCGGTCCGCCCTCGCCCGCGCAGTCCTACCTGAACGTGGAGGCGCTCCTGGAGGCGGCCAGGAAGGGGCGGGCCACGCTGGTTCACCCGGGGTACGGGTTCCTGGCGGAGAACGCGGACTTCGCGCGGGCCGTCGCCGATGCCGGGTTCACGTTCATCGGCCCCCCACCGGAGGCCATGACCATGATGGGCGACAAGGCCGCCGCCCGCCGGGCCGCGGAGCGGATCGGGGTCCCTGTGGTCCCCGGCACCCCCGACCCCGTGGACGTCGCGAAGGGCACCGAGGAGGCCGGGCGTATCGGGTTCCCGCTGGCGGTGAAGGCCGCGTTCGGCGGCGGCGGGAAGGGGATGCGAGTGGTGTCCGACCCCGGCGAGCTGGCCGAGGCCCTGGAGCGATCCGCCCGGGAGGCCGGCGCGTACTTCGGCCGCCCCGAGGTGTACCTGGAGCGGTACATCGAGAGGGCCCACCACGTGGAGGCCCAGATCCTGGCCGACGGCCATGGCAACGTGTCGTTCCTGGGCGAACGCGACTGCTCGCTGCAGCGCCGGTACCAGAAGCTCGTGGAGGAGACGCCCTCGCCGATCGTCGACGACGACCTCCGGTCCCGGATCGGCGAGGCCGCGCTCGCGATCGCCAAGGAGGCCGGCTACGTGAACGCCGGGACGGTCGAGTTCCTGGTCGAACGCGACGGCTCGTTCTACTTCATGGAGGTGAACGCCCGGCTCCAGGTGGAGCACCCGGTCACGGAGATGGTCACGGGAGTGGACCTCGTTGCCCTGCAGCTCGCCGTGGCCCTCGGGGAGAAGGTCGAGGTGGACGCGGCGCCGCGGGGCCACGCGATCGAGTGCCGCTTGAACGCCGAGGACCCCTACCGCGACTTCCTCCCGGGACCGGGCCTGATCAGCGGGTACCGCACGCCGGGCGGACCGTTCGTGCGCGTGGATACGGGGTTCGCCCAGGGGAAGGAGATCCCGCGTGACTACGACTCGCTGTTCGCGAAGCTCGTGGCGTGGGGCGAGGACCGGGAGACGGCCCGGCGGCGCATGCTCCGGGCGCTGGCCGAGTTCGGCGTGGAGGGCATCCCGACGACGATCCCGTTCCACCGGTGGGTGCTGGACACCGACGAGTTCCGGAACGCCACCCACCACACCCGCTTCGTCGAGGCCGCGCTGGCCGAGACGACGCTCCCAGAGTTCGGCCGGCCTGAGCTTGGGGAGGCGGTCGCGGCCGCATCCGGCGGCGAGCCGGCCGTGACGACCCTGGTGGTGGAGGTGGATGGCAGGCGGATCCCGGTCAAGATCCACGACGACTCCCGGACGTCCGCGCCCAAGGCCCCCGCCGCCGGCGGCCACGGCGGCGGTGCGGCGGGCGGCGACGCCATCACCGCGCCCATGCAGGGAACGATCCTCCAGGTCCTGGTGGAGGAGGGCGCCACCGTCACAGCCGGCGACGCCGTCTGCATCCTCGAGGCCATGAAGATGGAGAACCACATCCAGGCCTCGAGGGACGGCGTGGTCGAACAGGTCCTGATCAAGCCCGGCCAGGTCGTCGACACGAACCAGACCCTGTTCGTGATCGGCGACGGAGCGCCCTAGCGCCGAGCGAGGCTTCCGGGCTGGGCGGCGCGAGACCACAGCGCGGTCCGCACGACCACGACACACGCCACCGCGATCGTTTCGGCAGGTCCATGCCCTGATTCGCCCGCGTGATGGGCCCGCGCCGTCCGGCTGGCTGGTGGATTCATGGCATGGACGAGCACACCGCGAAGACCCACGTCGCGCACATCCTCAACAAGCTCGACCTGCGCGACCGGGTCCAGGCGGTCGTTCTCGCGTACGAGTCCGGGATCGTCCGCGCCGGCGGATAGGTGCCCGCCCCGAAGCGCTGGAGCCGGGTCGCCGCTCGACCTATCCGGAGGCGACGTCGGTCGGCCTGCTGCTGCCCGGGTCCTCCTCGACGGTGTGGCGGTCGAGGAAGTCCCGGACGGCCTCGAGGTAGCGGTCCTGCTCCTCGACGAACGTCATGTGGCCGCTGTGTTCGAACACCACCAGCTCGGCGCGGGGGATCTCCCGGGCAATGAGCTCCGAGGCCTCCACCGGACAGGTCCGGTCGTGCCGCCCGGCCAGCACCAGCACGGGGTGCGCGATCTCGGCCAGGCGGTCCTCCAGCTCGATCCCGCCGTAGGCCGCGGCAGCGAACACCCGGAGGACGTCCGGCGCGTACCGGGCGCCGGCCGAGCGCCGTTCGTATTCGGCGATCCGGGGGTCACGGGGGTCGGCGAAGTGCCAGGGCATCTGTTCGTGCATGATCGCAGCGAAGTCCTCCTCGGTCCGGACGTCGCTCTCCTTCTCCCACGACCGCTGGACCTGCTCGCGGAGGTCCTCCGGCTCGAATGCCGCCAGCTTCGCGTCCAGGTCCTCCAGCCAGCGGGCGGACGGCAGCCCGCCCGACACGATCGACTGGGACGCCTGGCCCGGGAAGTCCACCGCGTTCTGCAGCGCGACGAACGCGCCATAGGAATGGCCCAGCACCGCGTACCGATCCAGGCGGAGGGACCGGGCCAGGAGGACCACGTCGGCGGCCATCTGGTACAGGGTCCACGTCCCCGGGTCCGATTCGCCGGAACGGCCCTGGCCCCGCTGGTCCACCAGGATCAGGCGGTACCGGTCGCCGAGGGGGTCCAGGTAGTCGCCGAACTCGTGGTGGTCGTCCCCGGGGCCGCCGTGGAGCAGGATCAGCGGGGACCCGCCCCGGGCGCCGCGTTCCACGACATACAGCGCGGTGTCCCCGATCTCCACCAGGCGGGCCTCGTCGTCGTCATGCACCGGGGCGGCCCCACCGCTCGCGCCCGCTCAGCGCGATGCCGGTGTCCTTGAGCTTGTACGTCCGGTTCAGGCTCACCAGGACCGCGGTGAGCGGCTCGATGACCCTGGCCATCGACAGCTCGCCGGCGTCGGCCCACCGGAGGTTCGGAACGCCCTCCACCAGCGAGCCGACGGTGGCCTTGGCCTCGGCGTCGGACCCGCACAGCAGCACGTCGCCCTCCATGGGCCGTGAGAGGTCCTGGAGCAGGTCCCCGGGCACCGTCTGGAAGCCGCTGATCAGGCGCATCCGGCCCCGCCCCAGGATGGCCTCGGCCTGCTCCACCGCGGACCCGTGCCAGGGCCTGATCACCTGCCACGGCCGCCCCCCCACCGCGGTGGCCAGCGGCGACGTGCAGTCGCACACGATGCGTCCCTCCGGCAGGTGGTCCTTCAGCACCCGGTACGTGTCGGCCTGCCCGGCGAACGGGACGGTCACGAACAGCACGTCGAGATCGGCGCGGGCGGCCAGGGTCTCGTTCGCCGTGCCGTCCACGGGGGCCTCGGCCCCGAGCAGGTCGCGCGCCTTCTGCGCCGCCCCCTCGCCCTTCTCCTTCACCCGCGATCCGATCGTCACGTGGTGCCCGGCCCGGGCCAGCCGCAGCGCCAGCCCGAACCCCTCGTCGCCCGTCCCACCGGTGACTCCGATCTCCATCGGCGCTCCTTCGCTCGTCCGGACCGCGATTCTCTACCATCCGGCCGAACCGTCACCCGCCGCCGACGACGAGAGGACCCATTCCTTGCCCCGGATCGTCACCGACCTGATCGAGCTCGCCGTGGGGCTGGGCTGCCTGGCGGGCGTCCCCGCCGCGTGGCGGCGCGGGATGCGCTGGCTCGCCGGCCTGTTCGCCGTGGCGGGGCTGGCCGCCGCGGTCCACGCCGTGGTCTCGATGGCGACCTGATCGGACCGCCCCTAGCATGGGCCCATGCCATCGTCGGACGGGCTCCGGAGACGTCTTCGGCTCCCCGTGCTGGGCGTGCTGCTCGTCTACGCGTACGGGGTGGTGGGTTACCTGCTGTTCGGGTTCGGCGTGGTGGACGCCGTCACCCAGACGGCGCTCGCCCTCACCACCGTGGGGTTCTCGATCCAGACTCCCCTGACCGACGGCGAGAAGATCTTCACGGCGAGCCTCGCCCTGGGTGGCGTCAGCGTGTTCCTGATCCTGCTGGCGGTGCTGGGCGCGGGGCTCGTCGAGGGACAGTACCTCCACGCGACGAGGAGACGGCGGATGCAGTCACGGATCGACGGGATGCGGGACCACTACATCGTGTGCGCCTACGGCCGGGTCGGGCAGACCGTCGCGCGCGAGCTGGAGTCGGAGGGCGTGCCGTTCGTGGTGGTCGACCAGAAGGAAGAGCTGGAGGACCTCATGCGCTACGACGGGGTGGCCCACCTGATCGGGTCGCCCTCGTCGGAGTCGATACTCCGCTCGGCTGGGGTGGAGCGCGCCCGCGGCCTGGTGTGCGCGGTGGACTCCGACACCGAGAACGTCTACATCGCGCTCACGGCGCGTGCCCTGAACCCCGACATCTTCATCGTGGCCCGGGCCGGCAAGCCGGAGTCGCCCGACCGGCTGCTGCGGGCGGGGGCCAACCGCGTGATCTCGCCGTACGTCACCAGCGGGCGGCACATGGCCGTCCTGGCCATCCACCCGCAGGTCACCGACTACCTCGACGTCGCGGGGCCCGCGGGGGACGTCCGCCTGGAGCAGATCGCCATCGAGCCCGGATCGGCCCTGGCGGGGCGGACGGTCGGGGAGGTCTCCGGCGGGGCCGTCCCGGTCCTGCTCCGCCGCCCGGGCGGCGAGACCGTCCCCAACCCGTCCCGCGACGAACGGGTGGTGGAGGGCGACCTGGTGATCGTGTTCGGCGAGGCGTAGCCCTGCCCCGGGCCTATCCCCCGCCGCCGGTCTCGTCGTAGTCGTCGTCCTGCACCGGGGTCGCCATGTGGCCCCGTTCGTCGTCGATCTGCCGGAACAGCTCGTCGGCCCAGTCCCGGACGGCCGGCCACATCCGCCAGAAGTTCTCCTTCGTGGTGTCGGCGAACTCGCGCTCGGCATGTTCGGCATCGAGCTTCCGCGCCGTGTGGTCCAGCACGAACACCGCCGTGGTGAACCCGTACTCGAGCTGTTCGTCGCGTTCGTCGGCCATCTCGGGACCTCCTCTTCACGTCCGTTCGAGCACTGCCAGCCGCTCGTCTGAGCGTCGAACGATAGGACGTTCCGGGTCGGGGAGCGACCGGAGCCACTCGATCACGGGAACGACCAGCGTCCGCCACCGTTCGTCGTCGACGTCCCACAGGTACGACTGCGACCGGGCCTCGATCATCTGGGCCACCGCTTCCGGCGCCAGATGGAACTCCCACGTGTGCTCGGGGATCCCCACCACCCGGAGGCCGGCCGCCGGAGCGAGGCCGGCGATCCGTTCGGGGGAGTCGTTCCGCCGTCGCTCCGGATCGAGCGCCTGCTCCAGGGCCCGGACCCGTTCGCCGATCTCGTCGTGCCTGGCCTGCATCTGGCCGGGGACCACGACGTACCGGCCGCCCGGCCGGAGGACGCGCGCGACCTCTGCCAGCATCTGGGGGACGTCCCCCACCACGTGCAGAACCCACACCGACACGGCCTGAGGCACCGAGGCGTCCGCGAACGGCATCCGCCGGGCGTCGCCCACGACCACGCGATCCCCGATCCGGTCCCGGGCCCGCCGGATCATCGGCAGCGAGACGTCGAGGCCGGCCACCCGGAACCCCCGCCGGGCAAGGGCCATCGCGACGATGCCGGTGCCGACGCCGATCTCGAGCGTGAGCGATCCGGGGTCCAGCAGCGGCCCGAGCGCGTCGGCGTAGTGCTCGCCCCGCTCCTCCCCGCCGCGCGTCTGGTCGTACGTCTCGGCCACCCGGTCGAACGCGAGCGGCGGCCGGGGAGATCCATTCGTCGGGCCGTCGACCTGTGGTTCGCTCACCGGCGGGTCAGTGCGAGGGGTGGTACTCGCCGAACACCCGGCGGAGGACGTCGCTGACCTCGCCCAGGGTGGCCCGGGCCCGGAGGGCGTCCTTCATCGGGTACAGGAGGTTGCCGTCGCCCTTCGCGGTGTCCTCGACGCGTTGCAACGCCTCGTCGACCGCCGCCTGGTCGCGTGAAGCACGGAGCTCACGGACCCGGTCGACCTGGTGGAGGACCTCCGCCTCGTCGATGGTCTGGATGTCCACCGAGTCCTGGTCCGCGTCCACGAACCGGTTCACGCCGACCACCACGCGCTCGCCGGACTCCACGCCCTGGTTGATCCGGTACGCGGCGTCCGCGATCTCGTCCTGGTAGAAGCCGGCCTCGATGGCGTCGACTGGTCCGCCCATCCCGTCGATCTTCTCGATGTACTCCCATGCTCGCTGCTCGATCTCGTTCGTCAGCGACTCCACCAGGTAGGAGCCCCCCAGGGGGTCCGCGCTGTCCACCACGCCGCTCTCGAACCCGATGACCTGCTGGGTCCGCAGGGCGATCTTCACAGCCTTCTCGGTGGGGAGGGCCAGGGCCTCGTCGAACGAGTTCGTGTGCAGGGACTGCGTGCCGCCGAGGACGGCCGCCAGGGCCTCCAGCGTGGTCCGCACGATGTTGTTCTCGGGCTGCTGCGCGGTGAGGGTGGCGCCCCCGGTCTGGGTGTGGAACCGGAGCATGGCCGAGCGGGGGTCCTTCGCGCCGAACCGCTCCCGCATGATCTTCGACCACATCCGGCGGGCCGCCCGGAACTTCGCGACCTCCTCGAAGAAGTTCATGTGGCAGGCGAAGAAGAACGAAAGCCGGGGGCCGAACTGGTCCACGCCCAGTCCCGCGTCCAGCGCGGCCTGGACGTACGCGATGCCGTTCGCCAGGGTGAACGCGACCTCCTGCACCGCCGTGGAGCCGGCCTCCCGCATGTGGTAGCCGGAGATCGAGATGGTGTTCCACTTGGGGATGCGCTTCCCGCAGTACGCGAAGATGTCGGTGATCAGGCGCATGGACGGCTTCGGCGGGTAGATGTACGTCCCCCGGGCCGCGTACTCCTTCAGCAGGTCGTTCTGGACCGTTCCGCCCAGCTTCCCGGCGGTGATGCCCTGCTCCTCGGCCAGCAGCTCGTACAGCAGCAGCAGGATGGCCGCCGTCGCGTTGATGGTCATCGACGTGGTGACCTGGTCGAGTGGGATCTCGGCGAACAGCCGCTGCATGTCGTCGATGGAGTCGATGGCCACGCCGGTCTTGCCGACCTCGCCCTCGGCCCGGGGATGGTCGGAGTCGTAGCCCATCTGGGTGGGGAGGTCGAACGCCACGCTGAGACCGGTCTGGCCGCGGTCCAGGAGGTACCGGAACCGGCGGTTCGTGTCGTCGGCGGTGCCCATGCCGGCGTATTGGCGCATGGTCCACAGCCGGCCCCGATACATGGACGGATAGGGACCCCTGGTGAACGGCGCCTCGCCGGGCGCCCCCAGGTCGCGGGCCGGGTCGAACCCCTCCACGTCGTCGTACAGGGCCCGGACCTCGATCCCGGAGTCGGTCACCCGCCGGTCGTCGCGCTCGTCCTCGGCCATCGCTGATCGAAGGGTACCGCCTGCCGCCTGTGGGGCGTCCGCCACGGCACCCGGGAAGCCGGTCGGGCCCCGCACGCCGGGTTGAGCCGGCGGCGTCCGGGGAACTTACGGTGCAGTGAGTCGCACGCCATCTTCCCGGGCGGGCACGGGAGGGGGCGCGCCTGATCCCGCTGCACGGCGGGAGGGACCGCTCTCCCGCGCGTTCGCGTGGATCATCGTCCACCTGCGTCTGGTGTTCGTGCTGGGCTGGGTCGCTGCCGCCGTCCTGGCCACGACGTTCCTGCCCTCGACGGACGAGACCCAGAGCAGCTCGCTGTCCTCGCTCGTGCCACGGAACTCCGCCGCGGTGGCCGCGGAGGAGGAGATCAACCGGGCATTCGACTATCCGCTGTTCTCCCGGATCCAGATCGTGCAGCGGGCGTCCGGTGGCCTCTCGCGGGACGCCCAGGCCCGGGTGATCAGCCGGGCGGTGGACCTCGACACCGGGAAGCTGAAGGGCCGGTACCCCGAGATCCTGGGGGCGATCCCCATGCTGAACACGGCGGGCCTCATGCCGGGGTCCCGGGAGAGCTCCACCACCGCGGTGACGTACCTGTTCGTCGACCCTGGCCTCGACATCTACACCCAGCGGACCGTGGCGGAGGACTACGCCCGGGCCGAGATCTCGCTGCCGGACGACCACCTGGTGGGCGTGACCGGCGCCATCCCGGCCAGGGCCGAGGAGGGCGACCGGGTGAGCATGGCGCTGCCGTGGGTCGAGCTGGCCACCATCGTGCTCGTCGCGCTCATCGTGGGGCTGCACTTCCGGGCCGTGGGCGCCCCCCTGCTCACGCTCGTGGCGGCCGGTGTCGCGTACCTGGTCACGATGCCGGTCCTGGTGTGGCTGGGACAGCGAACCGGGACCCCGGTGCCGGAGGAGATCGAACCGCTGGTGGTGGTGCTCCTCCTGGGCATCGTCACGGACTACTCGATCTTCTTCCTGTCCGGCATGCGGGCCCGGCTGGCGGAGGGCCGTCCGCCGGTGCTGGCGGCGAAGTCCGCCACCGGCGAGCTGGCCCGCATCATCCTCACCGCCGGCATGGTGGTGGTGGCGGCCACGGCGGCCCTGGTGATGACCTCGCTGACGTTCTTCCGCGCCCTGGGGCCCGGCCTCGCCATCACGGTGGCCATCGGGCTGCTCGTCTCGGTGACGTTCGTGCCGGCCGTGATGGGGGCGACGGGGCGGGCCCTGTTCTGGCCCACCGCCCTCCCGACGGCGACCCGGCCGGTCTCGCCGCCCCGGGGAGCCCGGCCGCTGCCGCTCCACGCCGAGTCGCGGGCCGCCCCGGAGACGCCGGCCCAGCCGGCGGCCCGGACGTGGCGCGCGTCCGTGGTCCGCGCCGTGACCGTGAAGCCGGTGGCCGCGGTGGTCGCCGTGGTGATCCTGGGAGGGCTCCTGTTCGCTGCCAGCTTCCTGCGCGACGCGGGGCTTGGGATCAGCCTCCCCGACGAGCTGCCGAAGGACGCCGAGGCGGCGAGGGCGGCGGCCGCGGCGGGGCAGGGCTTCGCTCCCGGCGTCACCTCCCCCAGCGAGATCCTGGTCCGGCGCGACGGGATCACCTCGGACACGGGAGCGCTGGCCCGCCTGAACATGCTGGTCTCGCGGCAGCGCGGCCTGGCGGGGGTGATCGGTCCCGGAACCCTCCCGCCCCGCGTGACCCCGAAGGTGTTCCTGGCCTCCGACGGGTCGGCGGCGCGGATGTCGGTGCTCCTGTCGGACGACCCCCTGGGGGCGGACGGCCTGGAGGCCCTCCGGCACCTCCGGGCCCGGATGCCCGCGCTGATCGACCGGGCCGGCCTCGGGGGGGCGACGTTCGGGATCGCCGGGGACTCCGCGCTGGCCGGGGAGACCGTCGACCGGACGGTGGACGCGCTGGGCGCCATCGTGATCGCGGCGCTCGTCGCGGACTTCGTGCTGCTGGCCATCTTCCTGCGGGCCCTCGTCGCGCCCCTGTACCTGCTGGCGGCGAGCACCCTGGTGGTGGCGGCCGCCCTCGGGCTCACCACCCTGGTGTTCCAGGCAGGGCTGGGACACCCCGGGCTGACCTACTACGTCCCGTTCGCGACGGCGGTGCTGCTCCTCGCACTGGGGTCCGATTACAACGTGTTCGTGGTGGGCCGAATCTGGCAGGAGGCGAGGGTCCGGCCGCTCCGGGACGCCATCCGGGTGGCCGCGCCGCGGGCCGGGCGGGCCATCGGGGTGGCCGGCCTGGCGCTCGCCGGGAGCTTCGGCCTCCTTGCGGTGATCCCGCTGGTCCCGTTCCGGGAGTTCGCGTTCGCCATGGCGGTGGGCGTGCTGATCGACTCGTTCGTGGTGCGCTCGCTGCTGGTGCCGGCGCTGATGACCCTGTTCGGCCGGGCCAGCCACTGGCCGGGGCGGGGGCCGTCCTCCGCGCTCCCGGACCCCCGGCCCGAACGGACTGCCCACGCGACTGGGCCCGTCAGTTCGGAGGCGGAACCTCCTCCATCGACACCAGGCGGTACGCGGGGGGGCGCACGGCGGCGTCCACCCGGCAGGTCAGCGGCCGCTCCCCGGCAGCCCGTTCCACCGCCACCGTGACCGTGTGGGTCGCGGTCCCGGCCTCGAACCGGGCCGTCACCAGCCCGCGCCTCGGCCGCCGCCGGTCCACCAGGCGGAGGTCGGCCAGTCCGTCGAGCCCCAGCCGCTCCCGCAGGAAGAACTCCGCCGCCTGGGTGGGGAAGTCGTACGCGCACCGGCCCCGGTAGCGGGCCAGGTCCAGCCGGCCATCCTCGAACCGTTCGACCACGCCGACGGCCACCTCCGGGTCCACCCGGCCCAGGTACACGCCGGCCGGCAGGCACACGACAGTGGGGGCGAAGCGGTCCCCCCCGATGTGACTGACCTCCCAGGCCCGGTCCCCGAACCGGTGCCGGAGGGCCGCCGCCACGGGGCGGGCCCGTTCGGAACAGCAGGTGTCGTGACGGCCGTTCGTGCAGACCAGGTGGACCGGCTCGGTCTGGAGGGTGCCGGCCCCGAGGGGCTCACCCCGGGCCAGGCGGGACAGGTCGAGCTCGAGGAGCGCGCCGGCCTCCGGGAGGTGCACGTGCTCCAGCCAGGGACGGTCCGCGCCGGCGTGGGCCGCGTAGACCTGGATGCCGTCCGGGACGTGCCGGCCGGGGCGGCGGATCAGCACCACGCGAACGCGGTGGGCGACGGCCCGTTCGACCAGCGTGGCGGACACGACATGGGGGAGACGGCTCTGGGGTACCGCATCCGCCCCCCAGGGTCCCGGCTGTTCCACCAGCAGCCACCGGACCACGGTCGACGCGGTGGCGAACATGGGCTCTCCCAGCGACCGCGACGTCGCCGAGCACCGGAACGCCCCGCCATCAGCGCCGATGGCTCACCCGGCCAGCCCGAGCAGGCCCTCCCGGACCAGCCGGCGGACCAGGACCGCGGCGCTCTCCTGGTCGGCCAGGCCCGGGAGGTCATTCCCGGAGAAGGCCGACCCCGGGGCCGCCGCCGCCACGAACCGCATGGCCGCCTCCAGGCCGAGCGGCATCCGGAGCTCGCGGTCACCCAGGAACGCAACCAGCCGTTCGCCCTCCACGCGCAGCTCGCAGAACGAACCGTCCCTTCGCCGGACCGGCGTGTCCGGACCGATCTCGTCCAGCCGGGCCACGTCCACGAGCCCGCCTCCCAGCAGGGGCAGGCGCGTGGTCAGGAACGAGCGGATGCGGCGGTCCGCGCCGGCCTGGGCGTCCACGCCGTCCAGCCACCGGGCCACCTCACCCAGGCGGTCCTTCACCGCGGCGGCGAACCCCTCGGGGTCCCGGTGGAAGCCCGCCGGGAGCGGTTCCCGGAACGCGGGCGCGTCCGACAGCCCCTTCATCACCTCGCCCACGAGCTGGGCCCACGTGGTGGACAGGATCCCCACCGTGAGGTGCCCCGAGAGCACCGACTGCGTGGACGCCGCGTGGGGGGTGCCCACGGGCAGGTACATGGCGTCACCGGGCGCGAGGGTGGCCGACAGGACCGGGTCCTCCCTCGGCCCCGGCATCGGTTCGCCCAGGGCTCGGGGCGCCCACACGTCCCACCGCTTCTCGCCGAACGCCTGGAGCACGAACACGTCGTGGGAGTCCTGGTGCACGGCGAGCCCCCGGGAGCCCGGAGGGGTGACGTAGGCGTTCACCTGCGCCGGATGGGACAGTGCCGCCTCCAGGCCCCGGCAGAACCGGGCCAGCGGCGGCCAGTACCGGTGCATCCCCTGCAGCACGATCGTGGCGCCCTCCCGGAACCGCTCGAGGATCCGGGGCGGGTCGGCCATCCCGCTCACCGGCTGCGAACCGGTCCGCCCGGACTTCGTGTAGCCGGAGGTCGGGAGCGTGGCGCCGTCCTTCACCAGCCGGAACGCGGGGAGCCGCAGGGACGCCCCGGTCAGCAGATGGTCCACGTCGGCCAGGGACAGCAGGTCGTCGAACGGACGGCCCCCCTCCCGGCGCAGGGGCCACGAGGCCCAGTGGTCCCGCAGGAACGATCGGGTGTCGCCCACGCACCGCTCGAGCTCGGACTCCTCGCCGGAGGGTGCGGTCATCCGGTCACGTCGCCCGCGTCCGGCTGCCCGGTGTCCCGAGCCTCAGGAGTCCGTGCCGTCGGTGTCGCCGGTGCCCGTCGTGTCGGTACCGTCCGCGTCCTGGGTGTCGGTCTGGTCCGCGGTGTCCGTGCCGTCCGCGTCCTGGGTGTCGGTGTCGTCGCCGGTGTCGTCGCCGGTGTCGCTCGTGTCGGTGTCGTCGGACTGGTCCACCGTGTCGGTGTCGTCGCCGACGGTGGCCCGGGGGGCCTCACCCGGCCACACCGTCTCGATGTCGTCGTCGGTGAGGGTCGTGTCCTTCGTGGGATCCACCGCGGTCACCTCCGGGGGTCGGGGTCAATGGCGAGTCTACCCACAACCGTCCGAACGAGCCTCAGCAGTCCGGCGTGACCCGGCGGGCGGGCGGCCCGACCGGAACGCCGGCTTCCCGGGCCATGTCGGCCAGGCGGGCCCGGACCACGTCCATGTCCTCGCGGTTCCAGTCCTGGTGGGTCTGGCACCGCCACGGCGCGAAGCGCTCGAGATGGAACGGGCTGGTCAGGCTCTCGTTGTGCCCGATGACGTTTCCCACCGAGATGTGGGACCGGGCCATCAGCCACAGGGTCAGCCGGAGCATGGAACGGAGCTGCGCCGGGTCGTCCAGGACCTCCTGGTCGCTCTGCCCGACGTCCTCGATCCCGAAAGCCGTGTAGTTGAGTCCCACCGTGTGCCGGCACATCCGCGAGAGCGGCACCAGCTGGTAGATGGTCCCGTCGGTGTCGATGATGAAGTGCGCGCACGTGCCGGGGAGCTCGTCGAGGTGGGGGTCGTTCGACGCGAACGTGTTCCACGCGGAGGTGAACGAGGTCCCGCCGGTGAAGTGCTCCACGATCACCTCCGGATGGGTGAGGTCCGCGCTCGAGATGCCGTAGTGGCGCTCCGAGTACGCCGCCATCTCCCGCACCCGCTCGGGTGGGAACGGGATCGGCTCCTGGACGATCGGGGGCCGAAGCCCGTCGACGTCCGGCCGGGGCGTCCCCCCCGGGGACGTGGCGACAGGGGGCGAGGTGGTGGCCGGGGGCGTCGACGGCGCCCCTGTGGACGGTGGCGTGCCGGTCTCGGCTGGGGACGCCGGTGACGACCGCGAGGGGGAGGCCGGACCGGGTGGCGTGGCCGTCGGCGAGCTCCCCCGGTCCAGGACGGCCTTCGTTCCCACGAACCCCGCCGCCACCAGCACCGCGGCGGCTGCCAGGGCCAGCGCCGTGCGGCCTGCCCGGCGGGGGGCCCGGTGGCTGCCGTGACTCCCCATCGCGCCGCGCCCGGGCGTCAGAAGCGGAAGTCGGGGGGCAGGGGCTCCAGCCCCACCCGGGCCCGGAGCGTGTTGAAGCTCCGGACGAACGCGTCCTTGTCCGGATCCGTGGCCGCGGCCCGGTGGTCCCTGAGGGCCTGCAGGGCGTCGTCCACGGCCGCCTGGTCGTCGTCGATGAACGCCTGCACCAGCCGTTCGTAGTCCAGGTCGTCGGCGATCGAGTCCCGGAAGGCCTGGGCCAGCAGGTCGTTCGTCACCTGGGCCTCCACCGGGACCCGCCATGTGGTCACCCGCTGGAGCGCCGATCGCCGCTCATCGATCACACTGCGAACGGTCTCCCGGGCTGCCTTCTGCTCCTCGGGTGTCCCGTTCGACGCGTTCCCGACGGCCGTCACCAGCTGCTGGCGGAAGCTGTTCGACTCGCTGAGGAGGTCGTCAACCTGGTTGACGTACTCCTCGATGGTGACCACCTGCGGCCCGCTGCTGGACGGGGTCCGGGGCTGACGGGAGATCGTCACGCTCTCCATGTAGACGGCCTGCGCCGGCCGCCCGTCGGCGGTCGGGTCCCCCTCCGCGAAGCCCTCCACCGGCACGGCCTGGATCGTCCTGGCCACGTCGAGGCCCGACACGATCCGGCCGAACACCGTGTACACGTTGTTCGAGTCGAGCCGGCGGCCCTGGGGCCCGCTGATGATGAAGAACTGGCTCCCCCCCGTGTGTGGCTGGCCCGTGTTCACCATGGCCAGGATCCCGGGCCGGTACGACTCGTCCCCGTGCAGCTCGTCGGGGAGGGTGTACCCGGGCCCGCCGCTCCCGGTCCCCGTCGGGTCGCCGCCCTGGACGACGTCGATCTCGTCGGCCAGCCGGTGGAAGTACATGCCGTCGAAGAACCCGTGCTCCGCCAGGAACACGAAGCTGTTCACCGTCTCCGGGGCGGTGTCCGGCAGCAGCTCGATCACCATGGTCCCGCAGGATGTCCGCACGGTGGCCGTGTAGGTGGTCGCCTTGTCGATCTGCAGGGGCGGCGGAGCCGAGAACTGCGGCTTGGGGTCGCCCGCACCGGGCGGAACCGACGCGCCGCACGCGACCGGCTTGGCAGCCGGGATCGGGGTCACCGTCCCCACCGGGACCACGCTCGTCGTCGGCCCGGACGTGGTGGGCGGCGCTGTGGTGGCCGGGCCGCCGCTCGAGCTGACGCTGGGACCCGGGCCGGGCTTCGAGCCGCCGCTGAGGGCGATCGCGAGCGCCACTCCCCCGACAACCAGCACGGCCGCGACCACCGCGGCGACGAGCCACCAGCGGCGCCTCGATCCGGGCCCCGGCCCGGCGCGGGGCCCGGGAACGGTGCTCGAACCGGCCGGTGCCACGGCGGGGCCTCCGGTGGGAACGCCGGCCGGGACAGGGCCGGCGGGCGCGGTCTGCGGCCCCGGCGTTCCGGGCATCGGCGGGGGCGGCGCGACGACGGTCCGTCCCTTCGCCGAGAGGGCCGCGCGGGCGGCGTCGACCATCTCGCTGCACGTGTCGAACCGCTGCTCGGGGTCCTTGGCCAGGGCCTTGAGGAGGACGTCGTCGAGCGCCGAGGGCAGCCCGGCCCGGGCGGTGGAGGCCCTCGGGGGCGCCTCCAGCAGGTGGGCCGCCATGACCTGCGCACCGCTATCGCGGGGGAACGGCGTGTCGCTGGTCAGGCATTCGTACAGGACGCAGGCCAGCGAGTACACGTCGGTCCGGGCGTCCACGCGCTTCCCCGCGCACTGCTCCGGCGAAGCGTAGTCGGGTGTCCCCACGAAGATCCCGGCCCGGGTCAGCCCACTCTCCACGTCCACCCGCTTCGTCAGTCCGAAGTCGGTGAGGTAGACGCGCTCGGCTTCCTGGCCGGGGCCGTCCTCGATCAGGACGTTCGCCGGCTTCACGTCCCGGTGGACCAGCCCGGCCGCGTGCGCCGCGTCCAGCGCGTCGGCCACCGAGCCCAGGATGGCGAGGGCCCGCTCGGGCGAGAGGGCCCCCTCCTGGGCGAGCACGGCCCCCAGGTCGCGTCCCCGCACGTACCGCATCGAGATGTACAGCCGGCCACCCGCCTCCCCCGCGTCGTGGACCGGGATGATGTGGCGGTGGTCGATCGAGGCGGCCAGCTGGGCCTCGCGCGAGAACCGGTCACGGAACTCGACGTCGTCCGAGAGGTCGGGGTTGATGACCTTCAGGGCCACCCGCCGCCCCAGGGCGAGCTGCTGGGCCAGGTACACGACGCCCATCCCGCCCCGGCCGAGGACGGAGTCGATGCGGTACCCACCCAGCTGTGTTCCCGGCGCGAGGTCGGTCATCGCGCCGTGTTGTACCACCCACCGGGGGCCCGGGGGTAGGGTCAGGGCTTCCCGACCGCGAAGGAGACGCCGTGGACATCGTGAACCCAGCCGTGGAGGACTACATGCGCGGTTTGGAGGCCCGCCACGACGAGCCGGTGCTGCTGGAGATGGAGGCCGAGGGGAAGGAGCGCGGGTTCCCGATCGTGGGGCGGCTCGTGGGCGTGACCCTCGAGGTGGTGGCCCGGTCCATCGGGGCCCGGCGGGTGTTCGAGCTGGGGAGCGGGTTCGGCTACAGCGGGTACTGGTTCGCCCGGGCGGTGGGGCCGGACGGAGAACTGCACCTCACCGACGGCAACCCGGAGAACGAACGCAGGGCCCTCGACTACCTGGGCCGGGCCGGGCTGGACTCCTCCGTCACGTTCCACGTCGGGGACGCCGTGACCGCCCTGCGCGAGACCGGCGGCGAATGGGACGTCGTGTACTGCGACATCGACAAGCACGGCTACCCCGAGGCGTGGGAGGAGGCCCGCGAACGCATCCGGGTCGGCGGGCTGTACCTGTGCGACAACGTCCTGTGGTCCGGCCGCGTCACGGGCCACCCCGACGTCGGTGAGGACTCCCGGCCCGAGTGGACCGAGGCCATCCGCCGTCACAACGACGCCATCGCCCGGGACGAGCGGTACCTGTCCACGATCGTCCCCACCCGCGACGGCGTGATGGTGGCCCTCCGGCTGCGCTGACCCCGCCAAAACCCGGCGCCGCAACGTTTCGCCATTCCCCTGCAAGGGAATCAGTGGCGCGCAGCCCGAATTCGCTTGGTCAGCTCGAGGGGGATCAGAGGGGGAAAGGAGCCACTGGCGAACACCACCGCAAGCGCCCCGTAGACGGTCGCGGCGCCCGCCGCGCCCGAGCCAGTGCCCGCACCATCCGCGAAACGTTCGGTTTCCCGACAACGAGGGAGGACTTCGTCGTGCGCACACGATTCTTCGCGCTCGCCCGGAATGTGGCGGCGTTCGGCCTGCTGCTCGCGATCCCGGTAGCCCAGGCCCAGGGAACGGTGACGGCGCCCGCCGCCCTGTTCCGGGCCCCCGCTCAGCACCCCGCCTCGGACTCCGGTGCCGGGACCGCGACCACCGCCTCGGCGCTCGCCACCGTGAACGGGACGTTCGGCGACGTGTCGGTGGTCCAGGTGGCCCCGTACAACGGCGGCGAGCCGTCGATCGCCACCGGCCCCGAGGGGCACCTGTACTACTCCTACCCGGGCGGCCCCGGGATGGCCTTCTACCGTTCCACCGACCAGGGGCAGACCTGGACCGCCGGGGCCCTGGCCGACACGCAGAGCGGCGACACCTCGGTGAACGTCGACGCGTCGGGCGCCGTCTACGAGAGCAACCTGAACGGGTTCACGTTCGACGCCGACATGCTCCAGGGCGTGGTCTACAAGTCCCTCGACGGCGGAGCCCACTGGAGCAAGGGCGCGGGCTTCCTGTCCGGCTCGAACTCCACGAACAACCCGGCGCTGGTGGACCGGCAGTGGGCAGACGCCTACATCCCGCCCGGCAAGACCACCGACCAGGCGCTGGTGTATTTCTCGTACCACGACTGGGGTCCCAGCCAGGTGTGGGTGAACAAGTCCTCGGACGGAGGGAAGACGTTCGGGGCACCGGTCGACGTCATCACGTCCCCGGAGGCCGAAGCCGCCACGTTCTGCGACAGCATCCCCGGCGGCATCAAGGTCGCGCAGGCCGGTCCTCACGCGGGGCGGGTGTACGTGTCCTGGCTCGGCGGGAGCGTGGCCACGGACGCGGCCACCGGCTGCAACGTCACCCAGCTCAACACGTTCAACACGATCTGGGTGGCCTGGTCCGACGACCAGGGCGCGACCTGGACGGACCACCTGGTGTTCGACGGCGGGATCGGCCACGACGCCTCCGGGCTGTTCTCTGACCTCACCCTGGACAACGCGGGGAACCCGTACGTCGGGTTCGCCGACAACCTGACCGGCGAATGGGACATGTACGTCATGGCATCGTTCGACGGCGGGACCACGTGGAACGGCAAGACCGACGGGACCGGCACGCCGTACAAGGTGAACTCCGATACCGGCACCCATTTCTTCCCGGCCATCGCGGTCGGCGACCCCGGCCGGGTCGACGTGGCCTGGATCCGCACCTCGAACGTCATCCCGACCACGGCATACGGCAAGCCCACCCCGGGCGGCGGCGACGGTGCGGTGTGGTACGCGTACATGGCCCAGTCCGTGAACCTGCTGTCGGGCTCCCCGACCTGGAACGTCACACGGGCGACGCCCACGTCGATCCACACCGGCGACGTGTGCACGCTCGGCATCTTCTGCATCGACGCCACCACCGGCCTTCCGGTCACCGGCGCCGACCGGAGCCTGCTCGACTTCATCGACATCTCGGTCGGCCGGGACGGGTTCGCCCACGCGGCGTTCACCGCGAACCAGTCCGGCGGGCTCACCGGGATGATGGTGGCGAACCAGGTGTCCGGGACCCGGGCCTACACGCCGACCCTCGCCCTGGCGGCAGGCACTCCGGCGGGCGGCGCCTACACGACGACCGTGAACCTCTCGGCGGTGACGCACTACGTCGACACGGGGACGCCGGTCACCTTCACCGTCGGCGGCCAGTCGGTCACGGCCCCCGTGGGCTCCGACGGCGTGGCCTCGGCCACAATGGTCCTGTCGCAGCGGCCGGGCGCGTACACGCTGACCGCGTCGGGAGCGGGGCTGTCGGCCAGCGCTCCGTTCGCCATCACGAAGGACGCCACCACGCTCACGGCCGTCCGCAAGACGAAGACGCTGCAGGCCACCCTGAAGGCGGCCGGATCCCTGGTCCCCGTGGCCGGGCGGACCGTGCGGTTCTTCGTGAACGGCACCTCGGTCGGCACCGCCGTGACGAACGCGAACGGCGTGGCCGTCCTGAAGCACCCGACGCCCAAGCGCACTGCGGTGACCGCGACGTTCGGGGGCGACACGTACTTCCTCGCCTCGCAGTCGGGGTAGCCCGCACCCTCGGCTCGCGGCGGCCGAGGGACCGGAGGCTAATCCTCCGGTCCCTCGCCGTGTCCGGAAGGAACTGGTGGACCGGCTCGCGGCGGGCTGCGACACTTGCGGAGGCATGGCGCAGGCGGTGTGGACCGGGACGCTCTCGTTCGGGCTGGTGGGGATCCCCGTGAAGCTGTACGGGGCCACCACCCCCCGCGACGTCCGGTTCCACCAGTTCGAGGGCCGGACCGGCCGGCGGGTGCGATATCGCCGGGTGGCGAACGAAGCCGACGTCCCGTTGTGGGATGTCGGCCCGGACACATCGTCCGGCGAGCCGGGACCGGTGGAGGAGCCCCGGCGCGAGGAGCGAGCCGAGCGGTCGATGCCCACGGTCCCGTCGCCATCGCCGCCGCCGCCGCCGGCGGCACCCGATGAGCCGGACCGGCGGGAGGTCGCGTTCGAGGAGGTCGTCCGGGGGTTCGAGGTGGATCCGGGGCGGTTCATCCGGGTCACCTCGGAGGAGCTCGAGGAGCTGGCCCCGGAGCCCAGTCGTTCGATCGACATCGAGGACTTCGTGCGTCTCGACGAGATCGACCCCGTGTACTTCGAGAAGAGCTACCACGTGGTTCCCGGCCGGGGCGGGGAGAAGCCCTACCTGCTGCTGGTCCGGGCCATGGAGGAGGCCGGGCGGGTGGCCGTGGGGCGGTTCGTCCTGCGAACGCGCGAGCACGTCGCCGCCGTCAGGCCGGCCGGCGGCGCGCTCCTGCTGGAGACGCTGTTCCGGTCGGACGAGGTCCGCGACCCCTCCGAGCTGGGGGTCCGGCCCATGGAGGAGCCGTCGGAGCGGGAGGTCCGGGTGGCGGTCCGGCTGATCGAGGCCCTGGCCACTGACTGGGACCCCGCCCGGTACCCCGACACCTACCGCGAACGGGTGCTCGAGCTGATCCGGGGGAAGGCCGGCCCGGCGCCGGAGCGCCCGCCCGTTCCCGCCGGGGCCGAACCGGAGCCCGCGGTGTTCGACCTCATGGAGGCCCTGAGACGAAGCGTGGAGGAGGCTCGAAGGGCCCGGGGGACGGCGGCTGGCAGGACGGGCACAGGAACGCGACCCGCTCCTCGGGGGCGTCGCCGAGCGTGATCCGCTCGATCGCCGTGCCGCACCGCCGGCACGGCCGGCCGGCCCGGCCGTAGACCCACAGGTTCCGCCCGGGTCGCGTGTCCCCGGTGGTGACCCGGACCGGCCGGGTCCGGTTCGCCTCCATGAGCCGCTTCATCAGCGCCACCAGGGCCGCCGGATCCCGGACGGTGCCCACCGGCGTCCGGGGGTCGAGGCCTCGCAGGAAGCAGGCCTCGGAGCGGTAGACGTTCCCGGGACCGGCCATGACCCGCTGGTCCAGGACCGCCTCCCCGACCGGCCGGGACGGGTCCGCCGTGAGGCGGCGCAGGGCCTCGTCCGGATCCCAGTCGGGGCCCAGCACGTCGGGACCGAGGTGGCCCAAGCGCTGCGGCTCCTCCTTCGTCGGCCACACCTCCAGGATCCCCAGGAGCGTTCCCACCGCGACGGCACGATCGGTCGCCAGGACGGCCCGGACCTCGTGGTCGGGTTCCCGCCACCGCTCCCCCGGCCGGTACAGGCGCCACCGGCCGTCCATCTTCAGGTGGCTGTGGACGGTGAGCCCGCCGTCCGTTCGCAGCAGCAGGTGCTTGCCCCTGGCGGCCACGCCGTCCACCCGCTGGCCCGCGAGGTCGGCGCCGGCCAGCGCGGGGACCCGGAAGTCGGTCATCGTCAGGACCTGCCCGGCCAGGGACGCGTGGAGCCGGCGGGCCAGGCGGTGGACGTCGTCGCCCTCCGGCACGGCGCGCTCAGCCGCGGAGACGGAGCCCGCGGGGCGAGAGCGAGAACCCCGCGCCCGCCAGCACGTCGGCCAGCGGGGAGTCGAACACCCCGGCGCCGTCGGCCCGCTCCACGGTGAGCCCGGCCACCAGGCCGTCCTTCACCGCCAGCGCCAGCGCCTCGGCGGCCGCCTGCAGCCACACGGGATCCTCGGTGAACGACAGGACCGTCCGTCCACCCTTCTCGACGTACAGGGCGGGGACCCCGTCTACCAGGACGGCCACGGCGCCGGCCTTGCGCCCCGGCCGGTGGCCGGGACGATCCCCACCCGTCCCGTCGCCGCGCGCCGGGCCGGCATCCGAGCGCCCCGGCCGGTCGGGCCATCCGAGCGCCGCGCCGTACGGCTGGGCCGGGTCGCAGGCCGAGAGCACCAGCGTCTCGGGCTCCTTCGGCCGCTCCGCGAGGGCCCGCATCCGGTCCACCGCCCCCGGCAGGGCGAACTGAGCGCCGCCCAGGCCCTCGACGTAGTACCCCCGCCGGCACCGGCCGGACTCCTCCATGGCCTTCAGCACCGGATACACGGCGGCGAACCCGCCGCCGACCCGCTCCGCGGCCACCGCCGGGCGGGTCACAATCCCGTGGCGGGCCAGCAGCTGCTCGGCTGTCGCGTGCATCCGCCGGGTGGCGTTCGGCTCCCGATCCGGGACCGGGCTCCACCGTCCGGCCGCGGCGGGCGGGCCCATCCGCGCGGGGAACGCCGGTCCCCGCCTGCGGGCGCCCGCTCGCCGGCTGGGCCGCCGGGCCCGGGTCCCGCCGGCCAGGAACGCCCGGAGCGGGCCGAGCGTGTCGTTGGTGACCAGGCCCTCCCACACCAGCTCCCACAGGGCCAGGACCACTTCCCGGTCGTCGAGCGAGCCCACCGCATCCACGATCTGGCGGAAGAACAGGGCCCCCCGCGACCGGAGCGCCTCCAGGACCCGTTCGGCCAGCGGCGTGAGCTCGGCCGGGACGGGCTCCGGCAGCAGCAGCGGGGCCCGTTCCGCCAGGTACAGCGCCACCCACCCGTCGTCGGCCCCGATCGCGCCGTGGCCCGCCCACACGACCTCGCCGGCCGCGCACAGCTCGTCGAGGAGCGCCGGCCGGTAGCCGGGGAGCCGCGCCGCCAGGACCTGTCGCTCCAGGACCGAACCCGGGATGGGCACGCCCTGGACCTGCTCGACCGCCCGGAGGACGGCGTCGGCGTCGGTCCGCAACGGGCCGCCCCGGCCGATCCCGTGCCACCCGGGCAGGAACCGGGCCAGCGCGGCCTGGGGTGCCGGCTCGGCCTCCTTGCGCATGGCCGCCAGCGACCGCCGGCGGAGCCGGCGGAGCACCTCGACCTCGATCCACTCCTGTCCCCCGCCGCCGGGTCGGAACTCCCCGCGTACCACCCGGCCCGACTCCTCCAGCCGCCGCAGCGCCTCGGCCACCACGGCCACGCCCAGCCCCAGCCGCGCCGCCGGGTCGTGTTCGACGAACGGCCCGTGGGTCCGGGCGAACCGGCCCACCAGGTCCCGGACGGGGTCGTCCACCGGCTCCAGGAACGCCGCCGGGAGCCCGGGCGGCAGCGCGGTTCCCAGCGCGTCGCGGAACCGCGAGGCGTCCTCGGCCGCGGCCCACCGCTCCTCCCCCGCAACCCGAACACGGATGGCCCGCCGCTCGCCCTCCAGGTCCGGCAGCCACCCGGCCGCCTCCACCGGGTCCTCGGCTCGGGCCACGACCTCGTCCCCGGTGAGGTCGCCGAGCGTCCGGAGCAGGTCGTGCACGCCGTCGCGACCGCGGACCTTCCACCCGTCCACTACGCGCTGCAGCTCCAGCTCCAGCCGGCCCAGCGCACCCGGGTCCACCAGCTCGCGCAGCTCGTCGCGGCCCAGCAGCTCCGCCAGGACCCGGCGGTCCAGGGTCAGGGCCTGGGCCCGCCGTTCGGCCAGCGGCGCGTCGCCCTCGTACATGAACGCCGCCACGTATCCGAACAGCAGCGAGGACGCGAACGGGGACGGGACCGCCGTGTCCACCTCCACCAGCCGGACCTCCCGGCGCCGGATGGCCGCCATCAGCTCGACCAGCCCGGGGAGGTCGAACGCGTCCTGGAGGCACTCCCGGAACGTCTCCAGGATCATCGGGAACGAGCCGTACCGCGACGCCACCTGCAACAGCGAGGCCGATCGCTGCCGCTGCTGCCACAGCGGCGTGCGCTTGCCGGGCGAGCGGCGGGGCAGCAGCAGGGCCCGGGCCGCGTTCTCCCGGAACCGCGAGGCGAACAGGGCCGAGCCGCCCACCGCGTCGGTGACCAGCTCCTCGATCTCCTCCGGTTCGAACAGCACGGAGTCGGATGGCGGGACCTCGTCGGCCTCCGGGAGGCGGACCACGATGCCGTCGTCGTCCACCATGGTCTGGACCTCGAGCCCCAGACGCTCGCGGACCCGGAGCTCGATGGCCTGGGCCCACGGCGCGTGGACCCGGGCCCCGAACGGCGAGTGGACGCACAGTCGCCAGTCCCCCAGCTCGTCGCGGAACCGTTCGACCACGATGGTCCGGTCGTCGGGGAGGACCCCGGCCGCCTCCCGCTGCTCCTGCAGGTACCGCACCAGGTTGCTCGCCGCGAGGTCGTCGAGCCCCGCCTCCCGCAGGCGCGCCATCTGCGCCTGGGGCTCGAGCGCCGACAGCTCTCGCACGAACGCCCCCAGGGCCCGCCCCAGCTCCACCGGCCGGCCCAGCGAGTCCCCGTGCCAGAACGGCATCCGCCCGGGCAGGCCCGGGGCCGGCGTCACCAGGACCCGGTCGTGGGTGATCTCCTCGATCCGCCAGGACGACGTCCCCAGCACGAACACGTCCCCGGGCCGGGACTCGTACACCATCTCCTCGTCCAGCTCGCCCACCCGGGGGCCCTTCTCGGTGGCCACGAACACCGGGAACAGCCCCCGGTCGGGGATGGTTCCGCCGGAGGTCACGGCGAGGCGCTGGGCGCCCGGCCGGGCCGACAGCTTCCCCTCGATGCGATCCCAGTTGAGCCGGGGCCGGAGCTCCGCGAACTCGTCGGACGGGTACCGCCCGGACAGCATGTCGAGCACGCCCTCGTAGGCGCTGCGGGGCAGATCCGCGAACGGCGCCGCCCTCCGAACCATGGCCTCCAGCTCGCCGGCGTCCCGGTCCTCCATGGCCACGGCGGCCACCACCTGCTGCGCCAGCACGTCCAGGGGGTTCCGGGGGAACCGCAGGGCCTCGATCTGCCCGGCCCGCATCCGTTCGACCACCACCGCGCACTCCACCAGGTCGCCCCGGAACTTCGGGAAGATCACGCCCCGGCTGACGTCGCCCACCCCGTGCCCGGACCGACCCACCCGCTGGAGCCCGCTGGCCACCGTGGGCGGCGACTCCACCTGGATCACCAGGTCCACCGCGGCCATGTCGATCCCCAGCTCGAGCGACGAGGTGGCCACGACCGCCGGGAGCCGGCCCGCCTTCAGCTCCTCCTCGATCAGCAGGCGCTGCTCCCGGCTCACCGAGCCGTGGTGGGCCCGCGCGATCTCCTCCCCGGCGATCTCGTTCAGGCGGGCGCACAGGCGCTCCGCCAGCCGCCGGGAGTTCGCGAACACGATCGTTGAACGGTGGGTGCGGATCAGCTCCACCAGGCGCCGGTCGATGGCCGGCCAGACGCTGGCCCGCTCCTCGGCGTCCGGGATCGGCCCGGACACCCCCGACAGCCCTCCGATGGCCGAGGGACCGGTCCTGGCCGGCTGGCCGAACACGTCATCGTCGTCCGGATGCAGCAGGGGCTCGAACGGCTCCGCTTCGGCGCCGGGATCGCTCATGTCCTCCAGGGGGACCTCGACAGAGAGCTCCCACCGCTTCACGGCCGGCGGGTTCACCACGGTCACGTCCCGCCCCGTTCCGCCCAGGAACCGCGCCACCTCGTCCACCGGACGGACGGTGGCCGAGAGCCCGATCCGCTGGGCCTCCCCGGAGAGGAGCTCCCCGAGGCGCTCCAACGACACCGCGAGGTGGGCCCCACGCTTGGTCCCGGCCACCGCATGGATCTCGTCGACGATCACGGTCTCCACCGACCGCAGCGCCTCCCGGGCCTGCGAGGTCAGCAGCAGGAACAGCGACTCCGGCGTCGTGATGAGGATGTCGGGGGGATGCCGGGCGAACCGGCGGCGGTCCTCCGCCGGCGTGTCGCCGGTCCGGATCGACACCTCGATATCGGGCACCGGGAGTCCCAGGCGCCCCGCCGCCCGCCGGAGCCCGGTGAGCGGCGACCGGAGGTTGCGTTCGATGTCCACCGCCAGAGCCTTGAGCGGCGAGACGTAAAGGACGCGGAGCCGGCCGGCGGGGGTGGCCGGCTCCGAGGTGGCCAGCCGGTCGATGGCCCACAGGAACGCGGCCAGGGTCTTTCCCGAGCCCGTGGGCGCCACCACCAGCGTGTGCCGTCCGGACTGGATGGCCTGCCACGCCCCCGCCTGGGCCGCCGTGGGCCCCGCAAACGCCTCCCCGAACCAGGCCCGCGTGAGCGGAGAGAAGCGGCGCATGTCCCCGCCGTCAGGGTCCCGGATCACCGCATCGGTCGGCATGGTTCGTGGCGTGGTTCGGACGGCCCCCAGCTCCGCGGGAGGCCGAATCCATGGTAGTGGCAACGTCGGACATCCGAGCCGCGGGGCCCATCTGTGCGGCCCCGCTAGGCCTCGCGGAGGTTCCTGCAGCTGGCGTCGGCGTTGATGCACGTGGCCACGAGCTCCTCCAGTCGCTGCTGCTTCCAGGTGTTCCAGAAGTCGGCATGGAGCGTGGAACCCGGAACCGCGTCGGGGCCGTCGGACGCCAGCCGGGCGTTGCTCGCATCCCGGATGGACCAGGTGACGTGGAGGATCAACCGCGGCAGATGGCGGGGGTTGGAGGCGGGGCAGTCGTCGGTCCCGGGGATCGGATAGGCGACGTGGCCGGTGGAGTCGTACGAGGTCGAGCCGTCCCAGCACGAGGGGAACTCCACATGGTCACGGACCAGGTCGGTCCCGCAGTCCGGTAGCGTCGTGTAGTGAACGCCCTGGGTCCCGCGACAGAAGTAGTACATGTGGTATCCCATCGGCGTCCCCACGGTGGCGCCGGCCACGAGCTTGAAATCCTGGGGATAGGCCTCGGTGGCGCCGACCACCCCCCAGTAGTAGACGTGCATGGTCCGCGCCTCCACGACGGTGCCGTCGGCGCGCAGCAACGCGGGGAACCAATAGCCCGCCGTGTCGCTCCCCACGCCGCACGTGGTCGTGGAGGCCAGCATGGTCCCGTCCGTGCTGTCCGCGCCGGTGGACCGGTTGCCGAAGAAGTCGTGGAGGTGGCTCCCCCCCGCCAGGCCCGGCTTGGTGATGGGGTCGTCCGGGGCCGAGTGCGAGTACGCGCATTTCAGCCAGAAGACCCCGTGTCGCGTCCCCGAGATCCCGGGCGTGGCCAGCGCAACGACCAGCGTGCCAGCGAGCAGGCACGTGGCGAGCATGGTCCCCCCCGCCCTTCGCATCGATCCCCTCCCCACGGCGGCATCATTCCATGCGGAAGCCCCACGGGAAAACCCCCATCCTCGGATCCAGCCGATCCCGGCCCGGCCACGCCGGTTGCCCGGCCCGCTCGGTCGTGGTGGAGTCGGCCGGTGTCGAGTCCGCGGAGGGGGCCGGAGGGGTGAAGGCATCGGTCTGGTCGATCATCGTCGGGGTGTTCGGGTTCGCCGCGCTGGCGCTGGCCCTGCTCGCGATCCTGTGGGCCGTCTTGATGTGGCTGAAGTTCCCGCCGGTGGTCGGCCTGACCCGGCGGCTCGAGCAGCGACGGCTCCGCAGGAAGCAGGCGGTGGCCCTGCGCCTCGGCCTCGGGTACTCCGAGCAGGACCCGTTCGACCTCGTGGACCTCCCGCTGTCGCTGATGTCGTGGGGCGTGAAGCGGTGGATCGGCGACGTGTACGCCGGCCAGTGGCGGGGCCGGGACGTGTACCTGTTCCGCTTCCTCTACACGGAGCCCGGCAGCCGCTACGGCAACGTCACGTACACGCACCAGGTGGCCCTCACGAAGATCGACGCGGCGCTCCCCCACGTGGTGATCGACGGCGTGCAGCTCACGAAGGTCGAACAGAAGCTCCGGGGGGCGCAGGAGGTCTCGTTCGGGGAGGAGTTCGACCACTCGTGGCGCGTCCAGAGCACCGACCCCGAGCTGGCGCGCGAGATCGTCGACGCGAACGTCCAGCGGTGGCTCCTCGGCCTCGACCACCGGTGGCGGTTCGAGGTGTCCGGGCCGTACGTGCTGGCCTTCCAGGAGGCCGTGACGCACCTCGCCGACGAACGGGCCCTGATCGACATGGTGTCCGACCTCGCCGACCACGTGCCGTGGATCCTCACGCAGCAGCACCCGGCGGGGAGCGCGCCGGACCCCGACCCGCTCCCCGTGGGCCCCGCCCCCCGGCCCCAGCGGGAGCGCCGACGGGGCCGGACCGTGAACCGGGTGCTCGCCGGGGTCCTGACGATCGGGGGGCTGTTCGCGGTGGGGGCGCTCCTCCAGCAGTTCGGGGACGAGGACATCGGGAACGTGCACCCGAGCCTCCCGGTGGTCCCGAGCCTGTCCTTTCCGCCCTTCTCGATCGCGCCGCCCTCGCTCGCTTTCCCCAGCATCAGCCCGACGGAGACGTTCACGGCGTCCCCGGGCGAGGCGCTCACCCTGGCCGGGTTCCGGCCGGGCGAGGAGATCACCGTGACATTCCGGGGTCTCGAGCCCGGCCCGCACCCCTCCCCGCTTCCCGGCCGGCGGCCGCCGCCCGACCACTACGCGGCGTTGCTCACGATCGAGAACACCGGATCGATCCGCTACGAGGACGCGCCGGCGAACGGCGCCATCCTGGTCGACGCCCACGGCCGACGGTACGCGCCGAGCCCGGCCTCGGTCTTCCACGGCCGGTCGACCGCCGTGATCCACCTGGCCCCCGGCGAGTCGGTGAAGGGCTACCTGTGGTTCGAGGTCCCGAGCGGAACCAGGCCGGCGATCCTCCTGCTGACCCCGGACTCGGGGCTCGGACCCCAGACCGGGCGGTGGGAGCTTCGAACCGAACCGAGCGGGTAGACTCCGGCACGGTCGACCCCGGGCGCCGCCCGACCCGGGCCGGCGCCCGTTCAGGCACGAACCGGAAGGGATTCGACGTGGCGACGAGGAACAGGCTGCCGTCCGCGCCCGGCGACTTCGGGCGCCTGTACCGGGGGCGCGAGGGCCAGTGGTCGTGGGTCCTGCACCGGGTCACGGGCATCGGGATCATCCTGTTCCTGTTCGCCCACGTGGTGGACACCGCGGTGGTGGGCTGGGGACGCGAGGCATACAACCGGGTGCTGTCCGTCTACCACAACCCAGGCGTCCAGCTCCTCGAGCTGGTCCTCGTGGGGATGGTCATCTACCACGCCGCGAACGGCATCCGGATCATGCTCCTGGACTTCTGGCCCAAGGCCTCGCTGTACCAGGCCCGGCTGTGGTACGGGACGCTGGTCGTGGTGATCGGCGCCATGGTCCCGGTGACGTGGGTCATCGGCCGAGCCATCCTCCGAGATCTCTGAGCCATGGCCGTCGGCACCGATCCCCGTCCCTCGCGGTACAAGGGCCCCACGGTCCGGGGCGCGGTCACGGGCCGGGAGCGACCCGTCGGCGGCTACGAGATGTGGTCGTGGCTGTTCATGCGGATCAGCGGGATCCTTCTGCTGGTCCTGGCCGTGGGCCACGTCGTGATCATGCACGTGCTGGGCGGCGGGGTGGAACGCGTGGACTTCCAGTTCGTGAAGGTCCGCTGGGACAGCCCGTTCTGGCGGACCTGGGACTGGCTGATGCTCTCGCTGGCGCTTCTCCACGGCGTGAACGGACTGCGCACGGTGATCCTCGACTACGTGCGCCGACCCGCCGCCCGGTTCGCCCTGACCTGGTTCTTCAACGTGGTGGGCGTGATCCTGTTCGGACTGGGGACCGTCGTCGTGTTCACGTTCAACGCCGCCAACTTCGGCCCGCCGACGACGTGACGGTCACCCACACGTACAGCGCGGTGATCGTCGGCGCGGGGGGCGCCGGGCTGCGGGCGGCCATCGAGGCCTCGAACCACGTCAACGTGGCGGTGATCTCGAAGCTGTACCCCACCCGTTCGCACACCGGGGCGGCCCAGGGCGGGATGTGCGCGGCGTTGGGGAATGTCGAGGAGGACTACCCCGAGTGGCACACGTTCGACACGGTGAAGGGCGGGGACTACCTGGTGGACCAGCCCGCCGCCGAGATCATGACCCACGAGGCCATCGACCGGGTCATCGAGCTCGAGCACTGGGGGTTCCCGTTCAACCGGACCCCGGACGGGCGGATCGACCAGCGGCGGTTCGGGGGGCACACCCGGAACCACGGCGAGGGCCCCGTCCGCCGGGCCTGCTACGCGGCCGACCGGACCGGCCACATGATCCTCCAGACCCTGTACCAGCAGTGCATCAAGCGCGACGTCCGGTTCTTCAACGAGTTCTACGTCCTGGACCTGCTCATCGAGGACGGCCGGTGCGGCGGCGTGGTGGCCTACGAGCTGGCCACCGGTGAGCTCCACGTGTTCCGGGCCCGCACGGTCCTGTTCGCCACCGGTGGGTACGGGCGGATCTTCAAGATCACGTCGAACGCCCACGCGCTGACCGGCGACGGTCCCGGGGTGTGCTACCGGCGGGGGATCCCCCTGCAGGACATGGAGATGTACCAGTTCCACCCGACGGGGATCTACAAGCTCGGGATCCTGATCTCCGAGGCCGTCCGGGGTGAGGGCGGGATCCTGCTGAACGGCGAGGACGAACGGTTCATGGAACGCTATGCGCCCACGATCAAGGACCTCGCGCCGCGCGACATGGTCAGCCGGGCCATCTATCAGGAGATCAAGGAGGGCCGGGGCGTGGAGGGCAAGGACTTCGTGCACCTCGACGTCCGGCACCTCCCGCGCGAGGTCATCGAGACGAAGATCCCCGACGTCACGGAGTTCGCCCGGATCTACCTGGGCGTGGAGCCGACCACCGAGCCCGTCCCCATCCAGCCCACGGCGCACTACGCGATGGGGGGCATCCCCACCGACGTCGACGGGCGTGTCGTGGTGGGCCCCTCCGAGGAGCCGGTGCCGGGGGTGTTCGCGGCCGGGGAGTGCGCGTGCGTCTCGGTCCACGGCGGCAATCGCCTCGGGACGAACTCGCTGCTCGACATCGTGGTGTTCGGCCGCCGGGGCGGACATGCCATGGCGGAGTTCGCGCTCTCGGTGGACGAGCCGACACTGCCGAAGGGCGCGGAGGGGCCCACCGTGGAGATGCTCGACCGGATCCGGGAGGGCCCGGCGGCCGAGCCGGCGGCGGACATCCGCCTCGAGCTCCAGCAGCACATGTTCGACCTGTGCGGGGTGGTCCGGAACGAGGCGAACCTCCGGGAGCTCCAGGGCATCCTGGGCGGGCTCCAGGACCGGTACGGGGGCATCGGCGTGAGCGACAAGGGCCGGATGTTCAACACCGAGCTCATGGAGGCCGTCGAGCTGGGGTTCCTGCTGGACGTCGCGGAGACCGTGGCCGCCGCGGCCCTGGCCCGGGACGAGAGCCGGGGGGCCCACTACCGCGAGGACCATCCCCTGCGCGACGACGACCACTGGCTGAAGCACTCCCTGGCGTACCGTGAGCCCGACGGCTCCGTGCGCCTGGAGCACAAGGACGTGAAGATGGGGCCGTACATCCCGATGGAGAGGAAGTACTAGTGGGGGGTCCGGGGGGCTCAAGAGCGAGGCCGGAAGGAGCACAGGCGATGCCGGCACAGCCGAGCGTAAGCCCCCCGGTCAAGAAGGGGAAGCGAAGGCAGCCTGGCCTCGGCGACGTGCTGGAGGGCTCGGGCGAGACCGAGTGGACCGAGGGACCGCCGCGGGAGCCCGGGGCCAAGCGGCGGGGCGGCCCGGAGGTCACCGGCCAGGTCAGCCTGACCATCCGGATCAAGCGGTTCAACCCGGAGGTCCGGGAGGACTCGTGGTGGGACGAGTTCGTCGTCGACGCGGAGCCGTCCGACCGGCTGCTCGATGCCCTGCACCTGGTGAAGTGGTACCAGGACGGGACGCTGGCCCTGCGCCGGTCGTGCGCGCACGGCATCTGCGGCTCGGACGCCATGCTCATCAACGGCAAGAACCAGCTGGCCTGCAAGGTCCTGGTGAAGCAGGTGGCGCCGAAGGTGACGGTGGAGCCCATCCGGGGCCTGCCGGTCCTCAAGGACCTCATCGTGGACATGGAGCCGTTCTTCGACGGCTATCGGCGGGTCCTGCCGTACCTCATCAACGAGGAGGGCGTGAGCGACCGGGAGCGCCGCCAGTCGCCGGAGGAACGCGAACGGTTCGACGACACCACGAAGTGCATCCTGTGCGCCGCGTGCACCACATCCTGCCCGATCTTCTGGGGGGACGGCGAGTACATCGGTCCGGCGGCGATCGTGAACGCGCACCGCTTCATCTTCGACTCCCGCGACCAGGGCGCCGACGAGCGCATCCGCGTCCTGGCCGAGAAGTCCGGCGTGTTCCGGTGCCGCACCACCTTCAACTGCACCGAGGCCTGCCCCCGCGGCATCAAGGTCACGAAGGCGATCCAGGAAGTGAAGCGCGCGATGCTGTTCGGCAACTACTGAGGGCTGCGCACGGTGGGCGCGCCGACGCTGCGGACCGTCGCTGCGTCCTCGTCGGGACGCATCGCCCTCGGGTCTACTGCGCTCGCGCGCCGCAGCCGGACCCTTCGGTTGGGGTTGACATTCGATCACCGAGTCCACGGCGTCCTCCTCCAGCGCCTGTGGTGTACGATTGGTGTATGCGGCGTCGGACGAACATCGAGATCGAAGACACCTACGTCCAGACGATCATGAAGCGATACGGGGTCAGGACGAAGCGCGAGGCCGTCGAGCTCGCCCTGCGTCACCTCGCTGGGCAGCCGATGACCCGTGAGGAAGCGCTGGCGATGCGAGGAGCGAACGCGATCGCGGAGCCTCCGCCGGATACAGGCCCCGAAACTGCATGATCCTTGTCGATACATCCGCTTGGGTGGAATTCGACCGAGCGACAGGAAGCGCTGTGGATCAGCGGCTCACGGAACTCATCGACACCGGGGCCGATCTGGCGGTCAGCGAGCCCATCATGATGGAGGTGCTCGCGGGAGCACGCTCAGACGAACGCGAGGACGACCTTCGGCGTCTGCTTTCCCGCTTCGCCCTCCTCCCGTTCGACACCGCGGCGGACTTCGAAAGCGCGGCGCGAATCTATCGGCGATGTCGGGGCCAAGGGATCACGCCACACGGCATGATCGACTGCATGATCGCATCGGTCGGATGGCGGCATGGCGCGACGTTGCTCGCGTTCGACCTCGATCTTGCACGTGTGGCGGGCGTCATCGGCGTCGGGCTCGACGCCTCGTCAATGCAACCCTAGGTCCGTCGTCGAACATTCGCGGGGTCCCAGAGGCAATTGAGGTGGCGTGCTCCTCGGCAAGATGCTCGGGATCCGGCAGCGCCTCCCGGACGGCAGCGTCCCACCCGGCCCGAGCGCCTACGCGATCGGGCGACCGGGAAGAGATCGACGTGCAGCCGGCGGACTCCCGCGGCGGCGAGAACTACGGCTGGAACGCGATGGGGGGGACCGTGCGCCCCCTCTGATCTCCGACGACGACGTCCGCAACCTGGTCGCCTTCGGCGAGGACGCGGACGGCGAGACGTACGCCCTCTCACTCGACGGGCCGGTCTACCGGCTCGTCCCCTGACACGCACCGGGCCGGCGCACCCGCTCGCCGGCCCGCTGATTCCGGGCGGAACCACGAGGCTCGGATTCGCCGTACATGGCGAAGGGGCGGACAATCAGGGGAAGGAGGTCGCCATGCCTAGCTACCTGGTGGTGGCCAACCAGACGCTCGGCGGAGAGGCGCTCGCCGAGAAGGTCCGCGAGCGCATCGCCGCGGGGTCGAGCGCGTTCCACGTCGTCGTGCCGGCCACTCCCCCGCGCGAGCACGCGACGTGGGTGGAGGGCGAGGCGAGGTCCGTCGCGCAGGAGCGGCTGGACCGGGCGCTGGAACGGTTCCGGGACTTGGGCGCCGAGGCCGACGGCGAGGTCGGCGACGCGGACCCGGTGCAGGCGATCGGCGACGCGCTCCGGGCCGGGCACTTCGACGAGATCATCCTGTCGACGCTGCCCTCGGGCCGCTCCCGATGGCTCCGTCGGGACGTGCTCAGCCGAGTCACCGCGATGTTCCAGCTGCCGGTCACCCACATCGTCGGCGAACCCGAGACCGCCGGTCCGCAGTAGCCGGGTCAGGACCCGGGGTGGGCAGGAGGCTCGGCGGGCTTCGGGCGGCGGAGGCGGCGGGCGACGCGGCGGATGGGATCGTAGCGCTTGTCGACCACGCGCTCCTTCAGCGGGATGATCGCGTTGTCCGTGATGTGGATCTCCTCCGGGCAGACCTCGGTGCAGCACTTCGTGATGTTGCAGAGGCCGAGGCCCATGCGCTGGCGGAGGAGCTCGCGGCGGTCGCTGGTGTCGAGCGGGTGCATCTCCAGCTCCGCGTAGCGCACGAAGAATCGGGGGCCGGCGAACGCCCGCTCGGTCACGTGGGGGTCCCGGATCACGTGGCACACGTTCTGGCACAGGAAGCATTCGATGCACTTGCGGAACTCCTGGACCCGTTCGATGTCCCGCTGGGCCATCCGGTAGTGGCCGTCGGCCTCGGTCTTCGGGTCCTTGGCCCGGGGCGCGAACGCCGGCACCTTCTTGGCCATCTCGTAGTTGAACGAGACGTCGGTCACCAGGTCCCGGATCAGCGGGAAAGCCTTGATCGGGGTCACCGTGATGGGCTCCCCCGGCTCGAACAGGTTCATGCGCGTCATGCACAGCAGCCGGGGCTTCCCGTTGATCTCGGCGCTGCACGACCCGCACCGGCCGGCCTTGCAGTTCCACCGCACCGCCAGGTCGCCGGCCTGGGTGGCCTGGATGCGATGGATGACGTCGAGGACCACCTCGCCCTCCTGGGCATCCACCTGATAATCGCGGAACTCACCCTGCTCGGCGTCGCCCCGCCACAGCCGCATGGTCACCGTCTGGTCGGCCATCAGTGTTGCTCCTCGAACAGCGCTGCGAGCTCCGCCGGCATCTCCGGCAGCGGGATGTGGTCCACCCTCACGCCGTTGCCCTCTCCGTTCCGGTGGATCCGGACGTTCACCTTCGCGAACTCCGGGTCCGTGTCCGGGTAGTCGTCGCGGGTGTGCCCGCCGCGGCTCTCCTTCCGCTCGAGCGCCGCCCGCCCGATGCACTCGGACACCGCGAGCATCGGCGCGAGGTCCATGGCCAGGTGCCACCCCGGGTTGAACTGCCGGTTGCCCTCCACGGCCACCCGCCCGGCGCGCTCCTTCAGCGCCGCGATCTCGTCGAGCGCCTGCTTCAGCTCCGCCTCGGTCCGGATGATCCCCACCAGGGTGTGCATGCACTCCTCGAGGTCCCGCTGGATCGCGTACGGGTTCTCGCCCCGGTCGCGTTCGAACGGCGCCACGGCGTCGGCCGCGATCCGGTCCACCTCGGCGGGGTCCATCACGAACTGCCCCTCCACCCCCAGGGCGTACTCGGCCGCGGCCATCCCGGCCCGCCGCCCGAACACCACGAGGTCCGACAGCGAGTTCCCCCCCAGGCGGTTCGCGCCGTGGAGCCCCGCCGCCACCTCGCCCGCCGCGTACAGCCCGGGGATGGTCGCGGCCGCCGTCTCGGCGTCGACCCGGACCCCGCCCATCATGTAGTGGCAGGTGGGCCCGATCTCCATGGGCTCCTTCGTGATGTCCACGTCGGCCAGCTGCTTGAACTGGTGGTACATCCCGGGGAGCTTGCGCTTGATGACCTCCGCCGGGCGCCGGGAGGCGATGTCCAGGAACACGCCGCCGTGCTCGGTCCCCCGCCCCGCCTTGATCTCCGTGTTGATGGCCCGGGCCACCTCGTCGCGCGGCAGGAGGTCGGGGGTCCGCCGGACGCTCTTGTCCGCGTACCAGCGGTCGGCCTCCTCCTCCGTGTCGGCCGTCTCCCCCCGGAACATCTCCGGGATGTAGTCGAACATGAACCGCCGGCCCTCGGAGTTCAGCAGGATCCCGCCGTCCCCCCGGACGCCCTCCGTGACCAGGATCCCGCGGACCGACGGCGGCCACACCATTCCCGTGGGGTGGAACTGCACGAACTCCATGTCGATGAGGTCCGCGCCCGCCCACAGGGCCAGGGCGTGCCCGTCGCCCGTGTACTCCCAGGAGTTCGACGTGATCCGGTAGGCCTTGCCGATGCCCCCGGTGGCCAGGACGACCGCCTTGGCCCGGAACACCAGGAACGCGCCGGTCTCCCGGCGGTACGCCACCGCGCCGGAGATCCGGGTGCCGTCCGTGACCAGGTTGACCACCGTGCACTCCATGAACACCTCGGCCCGGCGGTGCACCGCGGTCTGCTGGAGGGTCCGGATGAGCTCCAGGCCCGTGCGGTCCCCCACGTGGGCCAGGCGCGCATAGCGGTGGCCCCCGAAGTCCCGCTGGAGGATCCGGCCGTCGTCCGTCCGGTCGAACACGGCCCCCCACTCCTCCAGCTCGTACACGCGCTCGGGGGCCTCCTGGGCGTGGATCTGCGCCATGCGCCAGTTGTTCAGCATCTTGCCGCCGCGCATGGTGTCCCGGAAGTGGACCTTCCAGTCGTCCTCCGGGTACACCGTGCCCAGGGCCGCGGCGATCCCCCCCTCCGCCATCACCGTGTGGGCCTTGCCCAGCAGGGACTTGCAGATGACGGCTGTCCGGGCCCCCACGGCGATGGCCTCCACCGCGGCCCGGAGGCCCGCGCCTCCGGCGCCGATCACCAGGACGTCGAACTCGTGGCTCTCGTACTCGCTCAACGCTCTTCTCCGACCGGGGGGCGAACGCTCGGCTGTGCCGGCCAATCCCGATTCTCCATCCGGCCTCGCTCTTGTGCCCCCCGGACCCCCACTAGAACAACCTCACGTCGTTGATCGTCCCGCTCGCCACCAGGCGGACGTACAGGTCGGCCATGGCCACGCTGAACAGGCTGGCCCACGCCCACCGCGCGTGGTGGACGTTCAGCCACGACACCCGCCGCCACAGGAAGTGGCGGACGGGGGCCTTCGAGAACTGATCCACGTGGCCGCCCACCAGATGGCGGCACGAATGGCACGACAGCGTGTACCCCCAAAGCAGGAACACGTTCACCAGCAGCACGAGCGTCCCGAGCCCCATCCCGAGCCCGTCGGGGAAGGAGAACGACTGGATCGCGTCCCAGGTGAGGAACACGGGGAACGGCAGGGCCAGGAAGAACGCGTAGCGGTGGACGTTCTGCAGGATCAGCGGGAACCGGGTCTCGCCCGAGTATCCGAACCGGGCGTCGCGGACGGCGCAGGCCGGCGGCGACCACCAGAACGAACGGTAGTAGGCCTTTCGATAGTAGTAGCAGGTCAGCCGGAACAGCAGGGGGAACGGCAGGATCAGCAGGGCCGGCGACCACTTCCACCACGACCCGATGAAGGACGCCGTGGGATGCAGGCACGTCCCCACCAGGCACGGCGAGTAGAACGGCGAGATGTACGGGTCCGCGTAGTAGTTCGCGTTCTGGAACGCCACCCAGCTCCCGTACGCCACGAACCCCAGCAGCACCACGGCGGTGACCAGGGGCAATGCCCACCATCGGTCCGTCCGGAGGGTCCGCGGCCCCCGGGGCGGCCGCAGCGGCCTGACCTCCCGCCCGTCGGAATCCTCGAGGATCTCCCCCAGCCTGACGTCCGCCATGGCAGCCTCGACCTCAGCTCCGGTGGGCCGGGGGGGCGAACCGGGCACACGACAGCCATCGGACGACCGGCATGGCGGAAGCATAGACCGCGCCCGCGACCACGGCACGAGCGGCGATGGCGATGGTCGCTCTGCCGTTCCCCCACAGGTCAACGCCCGATTTGACGGACTTCTCCGAAACGGCGGAGGCTGCGTCGGCGCCTCATACGGTGGGGCGAGCTCCCCCTGAGCGAAAGGAGCGGGAATGCGACGAGCGCTGCATGCGGGCGTGGTCCTCGCGGTCATCGCGGCGATGACCCTCACGATGGTCGGGGCCGCGTCCGGGTCCACGTACGTCCCGAGGTGGGTGAAGCACGTCCGGAGCTATCCGGGCGGCCTCGACGGCACCGTACGGGCGACGCTGAAGGCCGGCGTGATCAACTCCACATCGCCGTCGAACCGGGTGGCCTCTCGCGGAGAGGTCGGCGCGGCGGCCGGCGCCAACGTGCAGATGAACGACGACACCGACCCGCCGCTCCCCCAGAACGAGACGCAGGTGGCCTACAGCGAGGACGACCCGCTCACTGCGGTGGCGGACTCGAACGACTACGTCGACGGCGGGGTGTGGATCGGCACGACGCATGATGGCGGCAACACCTGGAAGAGCCAGCGACTGGTCCCCAGGGTGCCCCAGACCGGGGACTTCTGCAGCGGGGGCGACCCGGCGGTGGCGTACAGCGCACGGGACCACGTGTTCTACATCGCCCAGCTGTGCTTCATGCGGGCCCACCCCGAATCGCTGGTCCAGGTCTCGGAGTCCCGCGACGGCGGCGACCACTGGACGGGCTTCCGGTACGCCGCCACCCCGATCGGCAACGTGGCCGCCGACGGCTCCGTGGACCCGTCGGTGTTCTACGACAAGGAGCAGCTCGCGGTCGACAACTTCCCGACCAGCCCGCACTACGGGCGGCTGTACGTGACGTACGTGAAGTTCCACCTCGAGCCGAACGGGTTCAGCGACTACTGCCCCGGCCAGGTCTCCTACACGGACGACGTCGACGTGAACGACGACGGCGACCTCCGGGACACCACGTTCACCTCGATGGGCCTCATGCCGGACCTCCCCGGGGACGACGGCGTGAGCCGCTCGGCCAACCAGGGCGTCCAGCCCGCGGTGGACGACCAGGGCGGGGTCGGGTTCACGTTCATGCAGGAGGACTGCAACACCGCGCTCGACCGGCGGATCCTCTTCCGCCACCTGTCCTCGGGCGGGACGCTCGGACCGGTGATCCAGGTCAACCGGGCCGGCGAGTGGAAGGACAACCCCAACAAGCACGACCTCCTGCCGAACAAGTTCGCCCGGCTCCCCGCCTCCACGGGGGCGCCGCTGGTGTGGAACGACACGACGAAGGCGTTCGAGTTCATCGTGCAGAACAACATCAACCGCAACGGGAAACTCACCGGCACGCCCACCGGCGCGGACATCTCGTACACGGAGTCGCAGGACTACGGCGACACGTGGCAGCACATGCGGTTCGTCTCGGTGGACGGGAGCGGCGACCCCGCCCTCCAGGACCAGTACCTCCCGTGGCTCGCCGTCGACGAGGCCGGCGCCAGCCACGCGATCTGGTTCGACAACCGGAACGACCCCGGCGACGTGCTGATCGAGACGTTCCACGCGGTGACGTCCGACACCCACGTCTGGGGCCCGAACGACAACCTGTCGACCGAGTCGTGGGACCCGAACGCCGGGTTCTTCTCCTCCGGGGCGTTCATCGGCGACTACATCGGGCTCGCCGCGGGCGTGAACACACAGGTCCTCGAGTACCCGGTGTGGACCGATGGGCGGAACACGCTGCCGTCGCCCCACGGCCAGACCGACATCTTCACCGTGCCCAACGCGGTGGCGTAGCGCCGCAGCGGACACCAGTTCGAACGCGAACGGGGGCGGCCTCCCAAGGGGGGCCGCCCCCGTCGCGTGGGTTCGCATGGGCCTGGTCCGAGCCGGGGGTCGGGTGCTAGGCTCCGGCGGCCGTGCCCACCGCTGCTCCCGGAGACCACTTCCTCCCCACCGTCGACCCTGCCGTCGCCGGAGCCGACGCCGACGGCCGGGCGGGCCGGATCACTCGCCGGACCTTCCTGGCGGGCGCCGCCGCCACGCCGGTGGCGCTGTGGCTGCAGGGCAAGGTCCCCGCGGCGGCCGCCGAGCGGGCCGCCCGGTACGGCGCCGGGCCGGACGCCGCCTGCCGCCTGAACCACGAAGTTGTCCTGCGCATCTGGCGGGGATGGCGGTCCGACCGGAGCGGCCAGGTCGTCGTGGTCCCGCACGGCGCCAACTACATGGCAGGAGGGATCAGCCACTCGACGCCCTACCCCTACACGCAGAACATCCCGATGTTCTGGTACAGCCCGGACCCGGGGCTGATCCAGGCCCGTCCTGGCCCCGTCACCCGGCCCGTGACGTCGGCGGACGTCGCGCCCACGATCGCCGAGCTCATCGGGTTCGACTTCCAGCCCGCGGACCCCGGGGGGACGGCCATGCAGGAGGCGCTGGTGTCGGGGGCCGCGGCGCCCAAGCTCGTCGTGGTGCTGGTGGTGGACGGCGGCGGGCGGTTCGTCCTGAACCTGTGGCCCGACGCGTGGCCGTTCCTGAAGTCGCTGAAGCCGAACGGGACCTGGTACGACCACGCCAGCGTGGGGTCGAACCCGTCGAACACGGCGCCGATCCACGCCACGATCGGCACGGGGACGTTCCCGATGACGCACGGCGTGGTCGACAACGAGATCCGGTTCCCCGACGGCGTGCTGCGGGACCCCTACGCGTTGGGCCCGGAGCAGGCCCTGCTGGTGGACGCACTGGCCGACCGGTACCTGGCCGCGGTGGGAACCGACGCCGCGATCGGGATGATCGGGACGGTCCCGTGGCACCTGGGGATGATCGGGCGGGGCGCCGCCGCCGGCGGCCCGCAGCCGGTGGTGGTCATGAAGGACGCCCCCGGCAACCGGGGCTCGGAGTCGCCGGACTGGGGGCTGTTCCCCTCCGTCCAGGACTTCTACCGGTTCCCGGACTACGTGAACGACCTCCCGCCGCTCAGCGACTACTGGGGCTACGCCGACAAGATCGACGGCCGGCCGGACGGCACGTGGCGGGGCCACGACATCGCATCGCTCCAGGGCGGGTTCCACACCCCCGCCCGGTTGCCCTACCAGGAGCGCGTCGTGGAGGAGGTGATCCGGCAGGAGGGGTTCGGCACCCACGCCTCGCCGGACCTGCTGTTCCTGAACTTCAAACTGGTGGACGAGGCCGGTCACATGTTCTTCGCGTCCGGGATCGAGATGCGGGACGCCGTGCTGGCGCAGGACCACCAGCTCGAACGGCTGGTCACGTTCCTGAACAAGCACGTGGGGAGCGACTGGGTCCTGCTGTTCACGGCGGACCACGGGCACACGGCGGCCCCGCCCGCGGCCCCGAGCTTCCCCATCAACGAGGGGAAGCTGAACTCGCTCCTTCGAGCGAGGTTCGACACCGACCACGACGGGGTCCCGGTGGTGGACCTGATCCGGCCCATCTGGCTGAACCTCGACACCGCCGAGCTGCGCGCGAACGGCGCCACGCTGCAGGACGTCAGCCGGTTCCTGGCCGCGCTGACGAAGGGCCAGACGGCCTCGGAGGGGGTGCCGCTCACGGCGACGGAGGCCTCCGAGCGGGTGTTCGACGCGGTCTTCGCCGGATCGCTCCTGGCGACGCTCCCCTGTCTCCCCGAGGCTCACTGACGGTCGGCGAGCCCGGCCGACCCACCGCCTTTTCCGTAGCCTGTCGAACGTGGCCCACGCGATCACGCTCATCCCCGGCGACGGCATCGGGCCCGAGGTGTCGGACGCCATGCGGCTGATCCTCGACGCGACCGGCGTGGCGATCGAGTGGGACGTCCAGGAGGCCGGGGCTGCCGTGATGGAACGCGAGGGATCCCCGCTCCCCGAGCGCGTCCTGGAGTCGATCCGGCGAACCCGGACGGCGATCAAGGGCCCGGTCACCACCCCCGTGGGCGCCGGGTTCCGCAGCGTGAACGTCACCCTGCGCCAGTCGCTGGACCTGTTCGCCGCGATCCGGCCGTCTCGCTCCCTGCCCGGGGTCCAGAGCCGGTGGACGGACCTCGACCTGGTGGTGGTCCGGGAGAACACCGAGGACCTGTACGCGGGGATCGAGTTCGAACAGGGGACGCCGCAGGCGGCGGCCCTGCGCCGGGAGCTGCTCGAGCTGTCCGGCTACGCGCTCCGCGAGGACGCCGGGGTCACCGTGAAGCCCATCTCCGTGACCGGCACCCGGCGGATCGTGCGGTTCGCGTTCGACCACGCCCGCCGGAACGGCCGGAGCAGGGTCACCGTGGGGCACAAGGCGAACATCATGAAGTTCTCCGACGGCGTGTTCCTGCGGACGGCGGCCGCCGAAGCCACGGCGTACCCGGAGATCGAGCTCGAGGCCATCCAGATCGACGAGCTGGCCATGCGGCTGGCGTGGGAGCCCGAGACGTTCGACGTGATCCTGCTGCCGAACCTGTACGGGGACATCGTCTCGGACCTCTGCGCCGGGCTCACCGGGGGGCTCGGGCTGGCCTCGGGGGCCAACCTGGGGTGGGAGTACGCGCTGTTCGAACCGGTGCACGGGAGCGCCCCGGACATCGCCGGGCGGGGGCTGGCGAACCCGGTGGCCATGATCCTGTCGGCCGCGATGATGCTCCGGCACGTCGGCGAACGCCGCGCCGCCGCGGCCGTGGAATTCGCCGTGGTGGACGTCCTGGAGGAGCGCCGCACCGTGACGCCCGACCTGGGGGGGACTTCGTCGACGATGGAGATGGCGGACGCCATCGCCGGGTTCGTAGCGGGGGGGCTGGCTCAACGGAAGGCCCCGGCGTAGGCTCGGAGGCCGTGGCGACCGACGACCGGGCCGGTTCGGGCCGCCGACGCGGGTCCAGCCCCGTCCCCCGGACCGGGGCCGATCTCGGCCGCCGTCGGCGGATCAGCCGCCGGCGGTTCCTCGCCGGCGCCGCGGCCGCCCCGGCCGGGCTGTGGCTCTCGAAGGCCGTCCCGGCTGCCGCGGCCACCGGTCGGTCGTACGGCCCGGATTCGGCGTGTGACCTGCCACACGACGTCCTCGTGCGGATCTGGCGGGGGTGGCGGGCAGACCGGAGCGGCCGGATCGTCCTGGTACCGCACGGACTCGACTACCTGGCCGGCGGGGGGCTGGTCACCCACTCCACCCCCTGGGGCTACACCCAGCACGTCCCGATGTGCTGGTACGGGCCCGGCATCAAGCCGGTGGGCATCGTCAACCGGCCGGTGACCTCCGCCGACATCGCCCCGACCATGGCCCGGCTGCTCGGCTTCTCGGACTTCCGGGCCCCGGACGGGAGGGACATGGCCGAGGTCGCGCTGAGGGGGGGAGCCTCGAAGCCGAAGC
>DASWED010000110.1:0-7926 GCA_036394995.1 Actinomycetota bacterium | reverse complement strand
CGGGGCCTCGCCGGTGAGCCTCGAACGGACCAGCGGGGGATCCAGGCGCCAGGCCAGGAACCGTTCGTGCCGCAGGAGGTCCTCGGCCATCACCACGAGGTCCACGCCGGATCCACCCGAAACGGCGTACCGCTCCCGGCGCCGGAAGAAGCTCACGGGAAAGTACGACTCCGGCGGGATCGCGATGTCCGGGTGCTGTTCGAACATCACCCGGAGCATCGTGGTGCCGGAGCGCCCGCAGGCCACGATGAACGGGAACGGAACGCGTTCGCTCACGGCCGCACACGGTATCGCGCCGGGATCGGGTCCCGGACGCGGCTGTTAGATTCGGCCGACGTGAGCTCCACCGAGCGGCCGAACGTTCTCCTCGTCGTGCTGGACACGGCGAGGGCCGACCACTTCGGGCCGTTCGGCGGTCGCGCGGCCACCCCCGCCTTCGACGACCTGGCCGGCCGGGGCCGGGCCACCGTCGCGACCAGCACCTCACCGTGGACCGTCCCCTCCCACGCCTCGATGTTCACGGGCCTCCTCCCGTTCGACCACGGGGTCACCGGCGCCGCGGCCATCGGCCCCGGCCGCCGGCTGGCCTCGCTGAGACCCGCCATCGAACGCCACGCCGACCGGTGGCTCCCCGAGGTGCTCCGCCGGTCCGGCTATCGAACGGTGGCCGTCTCGGCGAACGTGTGGATCACTCCGGCGATGGGGTTCGACCTCGGGTTCGAGGAGTTCCATTCCGTGGGGATGGCCCGGGTCACCCCCCGCGGCACCGAGCCCGACCACCACTGGCGCCTCCGGGACCTGGCGCCCGACCCCGTCAAGGTCCGGGCCAAGCGAACCGTCCGGTACCTCCGTGACGCCCGCAAGGGCCGGGACTTCGGCGCACGGGAGGCCGCGGCCCGGCTGCGGGCCCTGGCTTCCGAGCCCGGCGAACGGCCGTGGTTCTGCTTCGTGAACGTCATGGAGGCCCACGCGCCGTACCTCCCGCCCGCCGGATTCGGCCACCTCTCGGACCGGGACCGGCTGCGCGGCCCCGCCGTGAACCACCGCTACCTGAGCGACGCGTTCGTGGCCGCCTACAACCTCGGTGCGGCCAAGGACCTCCCCGAACGGGACCTCGACCTCCTGCGGGCGCTGTACGCGGGCGAGGTGTCGTACGCGGACCGGTTCCTGCAGCAGGCGCTGGAATCGCTGGGCCCGCTCCTGGAACGAACCCTGGTGGTGGTGACCGCCGACCACGGAGAGAACCTCGGCGAGGACCATCGGCTGGGGCACGTGGTCGGGATCGACGAGCGCCTGGTCCGGGTGCCGCTGGCGGTGGCCGGGCCGGGGGCGCCGGCGCTCGACGGGCCGGTCACGTCGCTGGGTTCGCTGCCGGCGGCGATGGCCGGCGCGGCGGGGCTCTCCGGCCATCCGTACGGCGTGTTCGACGGCGTGGCCGTGGCCCAGTACGAGTCCGGGTGGAACCACCTTCGACGAGCCGTCGAGGTGGAGCGGCGGTACCGGCTGTCGCGCGAACAGCACGGCCGGCTCCGGGCGCCGGCGTCGCTCGCCACCGACGGGCGCACGTGGCTGCGGCGGGCCGGGAACGAGGAGCGAGCCTGGCTATCGGGGGACGAGGCGGCCGCCGCTCCGCCCGAGGACGTGGAGCGCCTCCGCGGAGCCCTCGGCGACCTCCCCGCGGAGCCCGGCGCCACCCCGACCGCCGGCCCCACCCCGGCCGAGGAGGCCGAGATCGAATCCCGCCTCCACGAGCTCGGTTACCTCTGAGGAAGCCCTCCTCAGAGGGTTTCGAGGAAGGGGAGCACGCGCTGCATGAGCAGCGTCGCGGCGCCCTCGTCGTAGTCGGACAGGCTGCTGTCGGCGAACAGGTGCCGGTCGCCCGGGTACAGGAACAGCTCCGCGCCCTCGACCGTCTCGACGATCTCGCGGGCGGCGTCGAGGTCCCCCTCGAGGACCCACTCGTCGTCCTCGCTCATGTGGATCTGCAGCGGGACCCTCTCCGGCCACTCGCCGCCGAACTCGGACGGCGGGAACGCGCCCGACATCAGCACGGCCCCCCTCGCGCCGGAGCGCGTCTGGGCGAGGTTCTGCGCCGACATCACGCCCAGCGAGAACCCCGCGTAGACCAGCTCGTTCGGGAGGCCCTCGGCCGCAAGCCGGCCGCGCTCCAGGATCGTGCCGAAGCCGACCTCCCGGGCGAACGCAACGCCGTCGTGCACGTCGGCGAAGGTCCTCCCCTCGAACAGGTCCGGCGTGTGCACGACATGTCCAGCAGCCCCGAGCTCGTCGGCGAACGCGAGGACCCCGGCCGTCAGCCCCTGGGCGTGATGGAAGAGCAGCACCTCGGCCATGTGGGCTGAAGTCTACCCCGGCCGATTCCGCCGTTCGGCTGAGGGGCGGGGCAGGGCTCGGGGGCTATCATGGGGGCCGCTCGCGGAGCAGCTCCGAGGGGGGCTGGTGGCACACCGAGACGAACCGAACATCCCGCTCGCCCTGCCCGACATCGGGCCGGACGAGGAGGCCGAGGTCATCGGTGTCCTCCGCAGCGGCCGGCTGGCCCTCGGCCCCAAGGCCCTCGAGTTCGAACGGCAGGTCTCGGCATTCTCCGGCTTCCCGTGGGCGGTCTCGGTCTCCAGCGGCACGGCCGGGCTGCACCTGGCCGTCCGGGCCCTGGGCATCGGGCCGGAGGACTGCGTGGTCACCACCTCGTTCTCGTTCATCGCGTCGTCGAACTGCCTGCGCTACGAGGGCGCGGAGCCGGTGTTCGTCGACATCGACCCCGGCACCCTGTGCCTGTCCCCGGACCTCCTCCGCGCGTACCTCGACGGGTGCAAGGACGACGGCGAGGTCCTGCGCGACCCCCGCTCTGGTCGCCGGGTGGCCGGCGTCCTCCCCGTCGACGTGTTCGGCCATCCCGCCGACCTCCCGGCCATCCTCGAGATCGCCCGGGCCTGGCGGCTCCCCGTGATCTCCGACACGTGCGAGGCCCTCGGCTCCCGGTACCGGCGCGCTGACGGCACGTGGGTCCACGCGGGCGCCGGCGCCGAGGTCGCGGTGGTGGCGTTCTACCCGAACAAGCAGATCACCACCGGCGAGGGCGGGATGGTCCTGGGGGCCGATCCCGACCTCGAGGAGCGCATCCGGAGCCTCCGGAACCAGGGTCGCCGGATGGGCGACTCGTGGCTCCACCACTCCCGGCTGGGGTTCAACTACCGGCTGGACGAGATGTCGGCGGCGCTCGGCGTGGCCCAGATGCGCCGGGTCAAGGACATCCTGGCCCGCCGGGCGCGGGTGGCCGGGTGGTACGCGGAGGCGCTCGCCGGGAGAGAGGGAGTGACGACGCGGTCCGCGGCCGACTGGGCCGAGCCCGCCTGGTTCGTCGAGGCCCTGAGGGTGGACGAGGACCTCGAACGGGACCGTTTGGTCGAGCACCTTACGGCCATGGGGGTCGAGGCGAAGGCGTACTTCGAGCCGCCCATCCATCGGCAGCCCCCGTACGCCGGGCGGGAGGACCTGCTGGCGACGCCGCTCCCCGTCACCGAGGAGTCCTCAGCCCGAACGCTCATCGTGCCCTTCTGGGCCGCGATGACCGAGGCGCAGGTCGAGCGGGTCTCGACCGTGCTGGCCGAGGGCGTCGCGGAGCAGCGCCGATGAGGCTCCGCCGTGCGGCAGGGGACGGGCCGACCACGCAGCGCCCCCTGCGGCTCTCGCTCCAGGCCATCCTCACCCCAACGGGCTCGAAGCGAACGCTCTTCTTCCTCACCGGCGACCTCCTCGTGTTCGCCGGGTCCCTGCTGGTCTCGTTCCTGATCCGGTTCGATGCGCAGGTCCCGGACGTCTACTGGGCGGCCATCCCCGCGTACTTCCTGATCGCCGTCGTCCCGAAGGTCGTCTCGAACGCGGCGTTCCGCCTGTACCACCTGACCTGGCGGTTCGTGAGCACCCGGGAGATCATCCAGGTGTTCCTGGCCACGTTGGTGGGCTCGGCGGTGTTCGGCACGGCGGCGTTCCTCCTCCGAGACGCCTTTCGGATCCGCAGCCTCCCGCGCTCGATCCTGGTCCTCGACTTCGTGATGTCGTTCTTCGGCGTGGCCGGTCTGCGGATGGCCAAGCGGATCTACCAGGTGGTGACCCTGGGCGGCCGGGCCGACGGACGGCGCGTCCTGGTGGTGGGGGGCGGGCGGGCCGGTGAGCGGCTGCTCCGCGAGCTCCGCCACGACCGCGAGAGCGGCTACCGGCCCGTCGGGGTCGTCGACGACTCGGCCATCAAGCACGGGACCTACCTGCACGGGGTGCGGGTCCTCGGCGGCCGGAGCGTCATCCCGCGGGTGGTGAAGGACGAACGGGTCGACGAGGTCATCGTGGCCATGCCCAGCGCACCGGGGCCGGTGATCCGGGAGGTGGTGGTGCTGGCCCGCCAGGCCGGCGTGCCGTCGGTGCGGATCCTTCCGGGGGTCGCGGCCATGCTGGAGGGCCGGGTGACGCTGGCGTCGGTCCGCGACGTGCAGGTCGAGGACCTCCTGAAGCGCCCCGCCGTGGAGATCGACATGACGTCGGTGGGCGAGTACCTGTACGGCCGGACCGTCCTCATCACCGGCGCGGCCGGATCGATCGGGGCCGAGCTGACCCGGCAGATCGCCCGGGTCGAACCGGGCCGGCTGCTGCTGCTGGAGAAGGACGAGACCCGGCTGTTCGGCCTCGAGATCGACCTCCGGCGGGTGGCGCCGCGCGTGCCGGTGTTCCCGATCGTGGGGGACGTCCGGGACCGGGCACGCATGCACCAGGTGTTCCGGACCTATCAGCCCCAGGTGGTGTTCCACGCGGCCGCGTACAAGCACGTGCCGATGATGGAGGCCCATCCCCAGGAGGCCGTGACCGTGAACGTCATCGGCACGAAGGTCCTGGCCGAGGTGGCGGCGGAGGCGGGCGTCGAGATGTTCGTGCTGATCTCGACGGACAAGGCGGTGAACCCGACCAGCGTGATGGGCGCCACGAAACGCGTCGCGGAGATGCTGGTCCGCCGCCTCAACGAGGCCAGCGCCACCCGGTTCGTGGCGGTGCGGTTCGGCAACGTGCTCGGCTCGCGGGGCTCGCTGATCCCGCTGCTGGAGGAGCAGATCCGCAGGGGCGGGCCCATCACGGTGACCGACCCGGCCATGGAGCGGTACTTCATGACGATCCCCGAGGCCGTCCGCCTGATCCTGAAGGCCTCCACGCTGGGGACCGGCGGAGAGGTGTTCGTCCTGGACATGGGCGAACCGGTGCTGGTGCTGGAGCTGGTGGAGGCCCTGATCCGGCTGTCCGGCCTCGAGCCCGACATCGACGTGCCCATCCAGTTCACGGGCATCCGGCCGGGGGAGAAGCTGAAGGAGGAGATCCTCCTGGCCGAGGAGGGCACGCTGTCCACCAGCGCCGACAAGATCCTCGTGGCGAGGCTGGGCTCCGAACCCGACCCGGACGCGCTGGACCGGGGGATCGAGCTGCTCGCCTCGGCGGCGGCGGAGGGCGAGCCGGGGCGGATCCGGGCCCTGCTGCAGGACCTGGTGGCGACGTACCGGCCCCAGCCGGGCGGCGAGAGCGACGAGACCCTGGCCGAGCTCCTGGAGGGCCCGGGAGCGGCCGGCCCCAGGGCCCGATGATCTCTCCGTGAGCGAGCTCTGCCTGGTCACCGGCGGAGCGGGGTTCATCGGCTCGAACCTCGTTCGGGAGCTCCTCTCGCGCGGGTTCGGCGTTCGCGTGCTGGACAACCTGTCGACCGGACGCCGGGAGAACCTCTCGGACGTGGACGGGGACGTCGAGGTCATCGAGGGCGACGTCCGGCACCTGGCCACCGTGGGTCGGGCCACGGAGGGGGTGGCGCGGGTGTTCCACGAGGCCGCCATCCCGTCGGTGGCCCGGTCGGTGGCGGCGCCCCTGGCGTCGCACGAGGCCAACGCGACCGGCACGCTCAACGTCCTGATCGCCGCGCGGGACGCCGGGGCGGAACGGGTGGTGTACGCGTCGTCCTCGTCGGTGTACGGCGACGCCGACCGGCTGCCGGTGACGGAGGACGTGCCGCCCCGGCCCATCTCGCCGTATGCCGTTTCGAAGCTGGCCGGGGAGCACTACCTGGCCGCGTTCCACGCCAGCTACGGCCTGCCCACCGTGGCCCTGCGGTACTTCAACGTGTTCGGCCCCCGCCAGGACCCGGCGTCCGAGTACGCGGCGGTGGTCCCGCGGTTCGCCACGGCGGCGCTCCGCGGAGAGCCGGTCACGATCTATGGCGACGGCGAGCAGTCGCGCGACTTCACGTTCGTGGCCGACGTCGTGGAGGCGAACATCCTGGCGTCGGAGGCGCCCGAGGCCGCGTGGGGCCGAGCGTTCAACGTCGCCTACAATCAGCGCCACTCCGTGAACGAGCTGCTGGCCGAGATCCGGTCCCTGATCCCGGACGTGGAGCAGCCCGAGCCGGTCCACGCCCCGCCCCGACCGGGCGAGATCCGAGACAGCCAGGCCGACGTCACCGCCGCCACCGAGATCCTGGGCTATCACCCGGCGCACACGTTCTCCGACGGCCTCCGAGCCACCATGGAATGGTTCGCGGAGCACTAGGCGTGCCCGGCCGGGACCAGGAACCGATCGGAGACACGTCCAGCTTCACCGCGCGCCTGGGCGGAATGTCAGCGGAGGCCGCTACGCTCGGTGCGGGGTGGGGAAGCGCAGGTACACCGACGATCAACTCCGGACGGCCGTCTCAGCGTCTCGGAACATGCGAGAGGTCTTGAGCGCACTCGGTCTGGTGCCGCGCGGTGGCAACTACGAGACCGTCTGGCGGCGCATACGAGAGCAGCGCCTCGATGCCGCGCATCTCGTTCCGGGCCACAGAAGCGGAAGGTTACTGAGAACGTGCTCACCCGAAGAGATAGCCCAGGCAGTCCGGGTCAGCCGCTCCAATGCGCAGGTCCTCGCGGCGCTTGGTATCCGGCCGGGCGGTTCGGGGCGGCGTCTCAAGGCCCGCATGGAGGAGTTGGGGCTCGACACGTCGCACTTCCTTGGTCAGGCCTGGCGGCGTGTCGACAAGTCGGTCCGATCGGGTTTCCCGCCGCGCCCCCTCGAGGAGGTTCTCGTTCGCGGCCGCCCCTCACAGATCAGCCGTCTCAAGAAGCGTCTCCTTGCCGAGGGGATCAAGGAACGGCGCTGCGAGATGTGTGGCACCGAGACATGGAACGGGATGCCGATACCGCTCGAGCTCGATCACGTGAATGGACGCCGTGAGGACAATCGACTCTCGAATCTTCGGATGCTCTGCCCGAATTGCCACGCGCAGACACCCACGTACCGCGGACGGGGCACGCCCGGGACTATCCTGGGGGCAGCCCGGGTGGCGAAATCTAGGCAGCCGCCGGTCGCTTAAAACGACCTGCTCCGCGAGGAGCGTGTGGGTTCGAGTCCCACCCCGGGCACTCGTCCCGTTTGTGGCTTTCGCAAGCCACGATCGGCCAGGCTTGCTCACGGCTCCCGGGGAAGACCTTCCCGGACACTGTTCACATTCTGCCCGGCTCAGACCACTGTAAGGACGCATGAGTGCGCGCGTCGGCGAGGAAAACGCCCAGGAAGCGATCGAGCGGCTCTTCTCGAGCCTGTCGCCCACCATGTGGCGGGCCGTCCTCGGCTATACCGGGGACCCGGACATCGCCGCCGATGCGGTGGCCGAGGCGTTCACCCTTGCCCTCGAGCATCCGGATGACATCCGTTCTCCGTCCGGGTGGCTCTGGCGCGTGGCCTTCCGCCTCGCCACCGAGGAGGTCAAGCGTCGTCGGAAGACGAGTGGCGACGTGCCCGACCGACCTCTCGTCTCGGAAGAGCCCGCGGTCGACGTCCTCCGGGCTCTGAGTCGCCTTTCCTCACGTCAACGGGGAGCCATCGTGCTCCATTACTACGCCGACC
>DASWED010000109.1:0-12421 GCA_036394995.1 Actinomycetota bacterium | reverse complement strand
ACCCGCCCCCGCCGGTCCCGCCCCCGCCGGTCCCGCCCCCGGAGCCCCCCGTGCCCCCGCCGGTCCCGCCGCCGGAACCGCCGTCCGTCCCCGAGCCGGAGCCACCCCCACCGCCCGCTCCTCCTCCTCCGCCCGCGCCCCCCGGAGCGGCGCCGCCGGACCGACCGGGGACCGAACCCCCACCGCCTCCGCCCGACCCCGCCGGGCCGTGGCCCTGCCGGCCAGCGGCGTGGGCCGCCCGGCCGGCGCCCTCCTGGACGGCGGCTCTGGCCAGGTCGCGGCGGACCTCGCGGTGGGACAGGCGCGTGCCGCACGACCCCAGCAACACGAGCACGGCGACCAAGGCCGCGAAGGTACGGGCGCGGCGGAGGACGCTCGCGGCGGATGCGGACAGACCTTCCACCCGCCGTGAGTGTGCTCAGCCTGCACGTCCCGTAAACGTCGCGGAGGGAGGCGTTCGCCGCGACGGGATCACGGTTCCCGGGCGAACATCTCCCCGATCCGCAGCGCCACGGCGACGTCACCCTCCATCCGGATCGTCCCCTGCATGAACGCCATCCCGGCGTCGAGCTGCCCTGTCAGGATGCGGCCGAACGTGACAGCGGCCATCTCCAGGGTCACCGCGGGCGCCCCGGCCCGCCCCGCCCGGACCACCGCCCGCCCGTCGCGGACCAGGACGGCGAAGGCCCGGGTCCGGCCCTCGCCGGTGAGCACGTACTGGATGGCGCCGGCGAACCCCTCGGCCATGGCCGGGACGAACGACCGCTCCATGCCCTTCATCACCGAACGGAGCCCCGGGCCCGACAGCAGGATGCGCTCCACCCGCCGGTCGGACATTGCCGCCAGCGCGGACATGGCCCGGGCCTCCACGCGCTTCCGGGCGCCCGCGGCGCCGGCTCGCACCTTCGCGGCCACGCGCGCGCCGGCCGGCACCGCGTCTGGACCCGACATCGCCGCCGGCGCCGGGCGAGGCTCCTCCGCCGGAGCGATCACGTAGTCCGGGGGGGCCTCCCGGGGCGGGGCCCGCCGGGCCAGGGCCCGTTCGCAGGCCTCGGCCAGGCGCTCCCGGCGGGCGGCGTCGACCTCGTCGGCCCGCTCGGCGAACCCCGGGAGCACCTCCTTCGCGAAAAGTTCGAGCGACTCGCACACGTGCTCGTGACGGTTCCGCCCCGCCTGCGACACGAAGATCACCTGGTCCACCCCGGCCTCGGCGTACCGCCGGAGGAGGTCCCGGACCTGGGCCGGAGTGCCGATCGCGCCGCGCAGCGACCCCAGCCCCTGCTGCAGCAGGCTCACGCCGAGCGGCCCGCCCTTCGGCGCCACGATCTCCCGGGCGAAGCCCATGTCCCGGCGATTCGCCTCGAACTCCTCCCACACATTGGTCCGCCCCGGCCGGTGCCGCCCGAACACGTAGTAGTGCGCGAGCGAGTACCCGAAGAAGTGCGCCCCGTCGATGCCGCGTTCGATGGCGGTCTCCTCGTCCCCGTGGCACATGAACGGCAGGACCACGGCGACGTTGGGATTCACCGCGAACCCGCCGGGCACGCATTCGTCGGACGCCAGCAGCCGATAGTAGTCGTCCACCCATCCCCGGGCCTCCTCGGGCTCGACGAACGAGAACGACAGCGCCCCGAGGCCCTTGCGCGCCGCCAGCAGGATGGTCTCCCGCCGGCTGCACGCGACCCACAGCGGGGGGTGGGGCTTCTGGTGCGGCTTGGGGACCACGTTGCGGGGCGGCATCCGGGTCCAGGTCCCGTCGAGCCCGGCGAACGGCTCCTCCACGAACATCCGGGTGATCGCGTCGAGCGATTCCTCCCACTGGGCTCGCTTGTCCTCCCGCCACACACCGAACCCGCCGAGCTCGGCCTGGGAGCTCGATTCCCCGGTCCCGAACTCCACCCGGCCCCCTGACACCAGGTCGAGGGTGGCGATCCGCTCGGCCACGCGGGCCGGATGGTTGAACCCCGGCGGGATCTGGACGATGCCGTGCCCCAGGCGGATGCGCCGCGTCCGCTGTGAGGCGGCGGCCAGGAACACCTCCGGGGCGCTCGAGTGCGAGTACTCCTCCAGGAAGTGGTGCTCCACCTCCCACACGACGTCGATGCCCAGCCGGTCGGCGAGCTCCACCTGCTCCAGAGCGTCGCTCAGCAGGCGGGCCTCGTCCCCTCGAGCCCATGGGCGGGGCAGCTGATGCTCGTAGAACAGGCCGAATCGCACGTTCGCCTCCCGGGACGCCCCCGCCGGCACAGGGTACTGCCGGGGTCCCGGTGCGTCGCAACCGTCCCATCCCCGGCCTCAAGGCCCCCCCGGCACCCGCCGATCAGAGTGTGAGCGCCCGGCGACGCTTCGTCGCACCCCGGGCTCGAGGAGCGGACATGGACGACGAGAACTCAGGACCCATCTCGCCCGCGGCGCCGTACGCGCCCGCGACCGGGGCGGTGTTCCCGTACGGCAACGGACACGCGGGCGGGCTCGGGGCCGCCCCATCGGGGAACGGCCTGGAGACCGTGCCTGCGGAGAGCTCGGGGGACGACCTGGAGGCGCTCACCTCGGCCGCCGAGAACGTCCCGGAGAAGGACTACGAGAACGCCCACGGCGCGATCCTGGAGCTGCTGAAGGCCGTCGTGGACACGAGCGCGTCCGACCTCCACCTCATCGGGGGCACGAAGCCCCTGCTGCGGGTGCACGGCGAGATCGAGGCCCAGGAGCGATGGCCGGTCCTCGCGCCCCAGGACCTCGAACGGATGCTCCACTCGATCATCACCGAGTCCCAACGCGCCCGGCTCGAGGAGGAGCTGGAGCTCGACTGCGCGTACTCGGTCCCCGGGAGCGCCCGGTTCCGGGTGAACATCTACTATCAGCGCGGGTCGCTGGGCGCGGCCTTCCGGATCATCCCGTACAACATCCAGTCCGTCTCGGAGCTCGGCCTACCGAAGGCCGTGAGCGACCTGGCCCGGGTCCGCCGGGGCCTGGTGGTGGTGACCGGGCCCACCGGGTCCGGCAAGTCGACGACGCTGGCCGCGATGGTCGACATCGTGAACAACGAGCGCCGGGGCCACATCCTCACGGTCGAGGACCCGATCGAGTTCCTCCACCGGCACCGCCGCTCCGCGGTGTCGCAGCGCGAGGTTGGACCGGACACGCGTGGGTTCGCCAACGCCCTGAAGCACGCGCTGCGCCAGGACCCCGACGTGATCCTGGTGGGCGAGATGCGCGACCTCGAGACGATCTCCACCGCGATCACGGCCGCGGAGACAGGACACCTGGTGTTCGCCACCCTGCACACGCAGGACGCGCCGCAGACGGTGGACCGGATCATCGACGTGTTCCCCTCCTCGCAGCAGCAGCAGATCCGGGTCCAGCTCGCGATCACGCTGCAGGGCGTGGTGGCCCAGCAGCTCATCCCGAACGACGAAGGCACGGGGCGGGTGGCCGCGTCCGAGGTCCTCATCGTGACGCCGGCCGTCCGGAACCTCATCCGCGAGGGCAAGACCCACCAGATCTACTCGGCGATGCAGGCGGGGCGGAAGTTCGGGATGTCGACCATGGACTCGTCGCTCGCCACGCTCGTCGCAGAGGGGCGGATCACCCAGGCCGCCGCGTTCCAGCACGCGTTCAACCCGGACGAGCTGTCCCGGATCATGGGCGTGCCCCTCGGTCCCTCCGCCTTCGGCGCATAGCCCCCGCAGGACCCCGTCCGCGCGGCCGGTGGTGCCAGCATCCCCGTTTCCCGGGCGCTCCACCCGACCGAAAACTCGCCCCAGCACCCTTCCGTTCGGCCGCCCCGAGCCGTCATGATCCCTCCGGCTGGGGCGGAGGGCCCGCCGCCGGCCCCGTTGGGGGAGATCGCCGTGGACGCACTCGAGGTTCGGGGACTGCGCAAGACGTACCGGCCGGAGGACGCCGAGGGGGCCCCGGTCCGGGCCCTGCGCGGCGTCGATCTGACCCTCGCCCCCGGCGAGTTCGTGGCGGTGATGGGGCCGTCGGGGTGCGGCAAGTCGACGCTGCTGAACATGGTGGCCGGACTGGACACACCGGACGAGGGTGAGATCGCCGTGTCCGGGGAGTCCCTGTCCGGGATGAACGAAGACGACCTCGCCCGGATGCGGCGCAAGCACGTCGGGATCGTCTTCCAGTTCTTCAACCTGCTGGAGGGGATGAGCGCCCTCGAGAACGTGACGCTCCCGGCGGTCGTGGCGGGGACGCCGCGGAAGCAGGCCGAGACCCGGGCCCGGGACCTCCTCGACCTGCTGGGGCTGTCCGACAAGGCGGGGAAGGCCCCGGGTGTCCTCTCGGGCGGGCAGCGCCAGCGCCTGGCCATCGCCCGGGCCCTGGCGAACCAGCCCACGCTGCTCCTGGCCGACGAGCCCACCGGGGCCCTCGACTCGGCCGGGGGCGCGGAGGTCATGGAGCTGTTCCGGCGCCTCCACGCCGACGGCCAGGCCATCCTCCTGGTGACCCACGACGAGACCGTGGCCGAGGCCGCCGACCGGATCGCGCGGATGCGTGACGGCCGCGTGGACGACGGCGCCGAGCCCGTCGCCGTCGCGGCGGGCGACGCGACGTTCGGTCCGCTGGCGGGCGACGGCGACCCCCGCCCGTGAGGCCGCCCACTCGGACGACGCCCGAGCTGAGGAGCCGGACGGCATGACAGCCGTGTGGATGCGCGTGCGGGCGGAGCTCCGTTCCCGCTTCCTGAGCATCGTGGCCCTGGGCCTGATCGTCGGCGTCATGGGCGGAGTCGTGATCTTCGCGGCCGCGGGGGCCCGGCGGACGCAGTCCGCCTACCCGCGGTTCGTCCAGGCCCAGCACGGCATGGACCTGGTGCTGAACCCGAACGGCAAGGGAAGGGACGAGGCCTTCCGCGAGGTCCCGCGGCTCCCGCAGGTCGAGGACTCGTCGTTCGTGAACATCGTGTTCGAGTCCGTTCGCACGACCGACGGCCGGAAGCTCGACTTCCCGAACGTCTTCCCGATGGCGAGCCCCGACGGGCGCTTCGGAACCACCGTGAACGCGATCAAGATCCTCGACGGCCGGATGGCCGACCCGGCCCGCCCGCGGGAGGCGGTGGTCGGGTTCGCCCTGGCTCGGCAGCTGCACGTGGAGCCGGGCGACACCCTCCAGCTGGGGCTGTTCGGACGGGAGGGACCGTTCGGGCAGCCGCTTCCTCCCCCGGACCAGCGGCCCCCGCCGCTCACGCTCACGATCGTGGGGATCGAATCGGCTCCGGCCGAGTTCGAGCCCCTGGCCGGAGGGTACCTCCCGGCCATCCACCTCACTCCGGCCTTCTTCCGCGAGTACCCGGACCGGTTCCATGGGGGGGACGCGGCCCTGGTCATCCGCCTGCGCCACGGGCAGGCCGACATCCCGGCCTTCCGACGGGAGCTGCGCAAGCTGCACGAGCGCCTCGGGGTCAGGTTCGACGTGCCGATCAACGGGGCCCGGCAGACGGAGGGGGTGCAGCGGGCCACCCAGGTCCAGGCGGTGGCCCTGTGGGCGCTCGCGCTCCTGGTCGGGGTGGCCACCCTGGCCGTCTTCGCGCAGTCGCTGGCCCGCCAGACCTACCTCGAGTCCACGGAGTACCCCACGCTGCGTGCCGTCGGGCTCACCCCGGGCCAGCTGTTCGGGGTGGGCCTGCTCCGCGTGGCGATGATCGGCCTGGTCGGCGGGGCGGTCGCCGTCGGCGTCGGCATCGCGCTCTCGCCGCTCGCTCCGCTCGGCGTTGCGCGCGTGGCCGAGCCGAAGCCGGGCATCGCGGTCGACGCGCTCGTCATGGTGTGCGGCGGGGTGGGGCTCGCCGTCCTGGTGGTGGCGGTGGGGGCGATCCCGTGCTGGTGGGCGGCCCGGGCCTCGCGTTCGGCGCCCGGGATCCTGCCGCCGCCGAGGTCGAGGCCCTCGGTGGTGGCGGCGTCGCTGGCACGGCTGGGGCGGAGGCCCGCCGTGGCCGCCGGCGTCCGGATGGCGCTCGAGCCCGGCCGAGGGCGCACCGCGGTCCCGGTGCGGACCACGGTGCTGGGGACGACGCTCGGGCTGTTCGCGCTCACCGCCGCGCTCTCCTTCGGAGCGAGCCTCGTGCACCTCGAGTCCACGCCCCGGCTCTCCGGGTGGAACTGGGACGTCCTGATCGGCTTGGAGGAGGACTTCTCGCCAACTCCGCCAGGGGGGGAGCGGCACCTCCAGTCGATCCTGTCCCACGACCCCAGGGTCGCGGAGTTCGGGCTGGGCAACCTGCGGAACCTCGAGGTCGGTGGGACCCGCGTCCTGGGGCTCGCGATGGCGCCGGCGAAGGGCTCCGTGACGCCGTCGCTGGCGGAGGGGCGGCTACCGGCCGCCGTGGACGAGGTCGCGCTGGGCTCGGAGACCATGCGGTCGGCCGGCGTCGGCATCGGCGACACGGTCCCGGTGGGGATCAAGGGCGTCACGTCCGAGATGCGCGTGGTCGGACGGGTGGCCATGCCGGATTTCTTCCTCTCCTTCACCGGTCCGGGGGACGGGGCGGTCGTCTCCCTCGACTGGGTGCGGGCGAACGACCCCCAGGTCGCCGCAGACAACGGCTACTTCGTGCGGTTCGCCCGGCCCGCCGACCAGCACCCGTTCCTGGCGGAACTGCGGCCCGTGTTCCGCAATCTGTTCGTGTTCCCGAGGGCCGGCTTCGGGACGATCCAGGATCTCAAGGAGGTGGCGAGGGTCCCGCTGGTGCTGGCCGGCGTCGTGGCCCTGCTGGCCATGGCCACGCTGGCCCACACCCTGGTCACGTCGGTCCGGAGGCGGGAGCGTGACCTCGCGGTGCTGAAGACGATCGGGTTCCGCCGGCGTCAGGTCTCGGCGGCCGTCGCGTGGCAGGCCTCGACCCTCGCGGGGGTTGCCCTGGTCATCGGCATCCCGCTGGGGATCGTCGCCGGCCGGTGGGGGTGGAACCTCCTCGCGGAGCGGCTGGGCGTGGTGCCGGAGCCGGTGGTGCCGCTCGTCGCCGTGCTGCTGGTCGTCCCGGCCACGATCCTCGTGGCGAACCTGGTGGCAGCGATCCCCGGCCTGCTGGCGGCCCGGACCCGACCGGCCCAGGTCCTGCGGAGCGAGTGAGGGCCGAATGAACACGGTCTGGATGCTGTCGAGGGCGAAGATCCGGGGCCGGCTCCGGGCCACGATCGGCCTCACAGTGCTCCTCGGACTCATCGGCGGCGCCGTGCTGCTCTCCGCGAGCGGCGCCCGGCGCACCGAGACCGCGTACCAGCGGCTGCTGGCCCGCGAGCACGCTCCCGACTACGCGGTGTTCAGCGTGGACACCTTCGGATTCACGCCGATCGACATCGACGAGGTGGCCCGGCTCCCCCAGGTCGTGTCGTCCACCCGGTGCCGGTCCTATGCCCTGGTGCCGATGAAGGGCGGGCGGTTCTACCCGATCGGCGAGGGCGCCGCCACGGCGTGCCGGCGGCCGGGCAGCATGGCCGGGGACTCGCTGAAGTTCCTGGCGGGCCGGGCCCCGCGGCTCGTCGACGAGGTGGCGGTGGGCGAGGCCTCCGTCCGGGAGATGCGGGGCACGTTCGGGACGGAGGTCCGGGTGGGGGACTCCTACCGTGCCCTGTTCCTGAAGAAGGGGGTCGACCCGGAGGCCTACGGGCCCGACACGACCTCCGTCCCCGCCGGCGACGTCGGCGTCGCGGTCACGATGAAGGTGGTCGGGGTCTACGTCGACGCCGGATCGCTCACGCAGGAATCCGCCTACGCCGACGTCCAGCTGTCCCAGGCGTTCGACCGGCACTACCACGACGGGCTCGCGACAGCGGAGGCGATCGCCCTCCACCTCCGCCACGGCGACGCCGACGTCCCGGCCCTGCAACGCGAGATCGAACGTCTGGCGGGCGGGGGACAGGTCGGCGCCGGCTCGGTCGGGGACACCGCTCGGCTCACCCATCGGGTCACCCATCCGCTCGCCACTGCGCTGTGGATCTTCGCGGCGCTCGCCGGTGTGGCAGGGCTCCTGGTGGTGGCCCAGGCGCTGGCCCGGGAGTCGTTCCTGGACTCGATCGAGAACCCGACCCTCCGGGCCCTCGGGGTGACCCGGCCGCAGCTGTTCGGGGCCGGCCTGTTCCGGGCGGCGGTCACCGGCGCCGGCGGGGCGATCGTGGCGGTCGCGACCGCCGCGGCGCTGTCGCCGCTCATGCCCATCAGCCTGGCCCGCATCGTGGAGCCCGATCCGGGGTTCGCGTTCGACGGGGCGGTGCTGGGGCTGGGAGCGGCGGTGGTCGTGGTGGCGGTCATGGCGGCGGCCGCCGTGCCGGCGTGGAGGGCCGCGGGCGCTCGCGGGGACGCGATGGGCCTGGTCGCCGTCGACGACGGCGGGGACGGGCGCCGTGGAGCCATCTCCGGCATGCTCGGCCGCATGGGGCTCACGCCCGCCGCCTCGGCCGGCGTTCGGATGGCGCTCGAACCCGGCAGGGGCCGGACGGCCGTCCCCGTCCGGACGACCATGGTGAGCCTGTGCATCGCCCTGGCGGCGGTGGCGGCGTCGACGACGTACGCGGCCAGCTTCACGCACCTGCTGGGATCGCCCGAGCTGACGGGGTGGACCTGGGACGTCGGCGTGGGGAACCCGTACGGCAGCGACACGTCGAAGCGGATCCCGCAGTCCCTGGGCCGGATCCCGGGCATCGCGGAGTTCTCGGGTGCGAACATCCTGGTGCAGGTCCACGTGGCCGCGAACGGACGCCAGGCCCTGCCGTTCGCCTGGGGGGTCGACCCGGTCGGGGGGCTGGTGGCGCCCCGCGTGCTCGAGGGCTCGTGGCCGGCGGCGCCGACCGAGATCGCACTGGGGACCGTCACGATGCGCGATCTCGACGTGGGCCTCGGCGACACCGTGGGCGTCTCGGTGGGCCGCCGTTCGATCACGGCGAGGGTGGTCGGGAGGTCGGTGTTCCCGGAGACCGGGGCCAGCGCCGAGGCCCTCGGCCACGGGATCGGCATGACCTTCGACAGCCTGCGCTCGCTCGTCCCGTCGATCCCGGAGAACACCTACCTGATCCGGTTCGCCCCCGGCGCGGACCCGCAGGCGGTCATCCGCGAGCTGCGCCGGCGATTCGGGCCGCTCGACGCCCAGGTCGCGCTGGCCGGGGAGGCCACGGACCTCCGGAACGCGGGACGCGTGCGAGGGCTGCCCCTGCTGCTGGCCGGCGTGCTGGCGCTGGCCGGAGCCGCGGCCCTGGGGCACGCCCTCGCGACATCGGTGCGCCGGCGCCGCAGGGACCTCGCCGTCCTGAAGGCCCTGGGGTTCGTCCGTCGCCAGGTCCGGGCGGCGGTGGCCTGGCAGTCGACCACGGTCGCCGCGATCGGGCTCGTCGTGGGGGTCCCCCTGGGCATCGCGACGGGACGGTGGGTGTGGTCGTCGTTCGTGTACCAGCTGGGAGTGGCCTCGGAGCCGGTGGTCCCGGTCCTGCTGGTGCTGATCGTGGTCCCCGCCACCCTGGTGATGGCCAACCTGGTCTCGGCCCTGCCCGCCCGTTCCGCGGCCCGGACCCGCCCGGCGACGGTCCTGCGAACGGAGTGATGACATGGCGGTCCTGGAACATCCGCGAGCGACGGCGGCCTCTCCGGTGAGCCGGCGCGGGGGGAGCGCGGCCTGGACCGCCCTGGCCCTGGCCGGGCTCGGGCTGGCCGGGGCGGCCCTGGTCGCCGTGGCCGTTCGGGGCCGTGGAACCGGGGACCTCATCGCGGCCTCGGTGGCCCTCCTGTGGGCGGTGGCGGGCGCCGTCCGGGCGTTCCGGTTCTCGGGCGAGCCGCTCGCCGGGATCATCGGCGGGGCCGCGGGGGCGGCGGGGGTCGGGTTGCTCGTGGACGGCGCGGGCCCCGCGGTGGCCGCGCTGCTGCCGGCCGCCGGCGTCCACCTGTTGCTGGGGATGCCGGACGGACGACTGGGGACCGCGGCCCGCCGGTCCCTGGCCGCTGCGGCCTACCTGGCCGCCGGGGCGGTCGCGGCCCTGTCCGCGTCCGGCCCCGTCCGGACCCCGGCCCTGGTGGCCGAGGTCCTGGTGGCGCTCGTGCTGGGCGGGCCGGCCTTCGCGGCCAGGTTCGGCCGGGTGGACGGCGTGGAGCGGCGGCACATGAAGTGGCTGGGCCTGGGGGCCGTCGGCGCCGCGTGGGGCGGGGCGGCGGTGCTGATCGTGCACGCCCTGGTGGACTGGCCCCCGTCGCCCGGCCTGTGGGCGGTCGGCGCGACGGTCGCCATCCCCGTGGCCCTGCTCCTCGACGCGTGGCCGGCCGCGTCCCGGGGCGTCGACACGCTGTTCGAGCACGCGGTGTCGCTCTCCGGCCTCTCGACCATCGTGGCCGGGGTGTACGTGGGCGTGGTCATCGGGCTGGGGCGGGCCCCCCGGCACGAGGAGCGCACGGTGCTGGTCCTGTCGATGATCGCGGCGGGCCTCTCCGCGCTCCTGTACGTCCCGGCCCGCGCCCGCCTCCGGGGGCTCGCGGCCCGCCTGGCCCACGGAGGGAAACCCACCACCGAGGACGTGGTCCGCACGTTCGGCACCCGCCTGTCCAGGTCGGTCCCTCTCGACGAGCTCATGCTGTCCATGGCGGAGTCGCTCCGGTCGGCCCTGACCCTGCGATCGGCGGAGATGTGGACCGCCTCGGCGGGGACCCTGGAGCTCACTGCCTCGGACCCCGAGCACGCCCGGCCGCGGATCCGGCTGCGGCAGACCGAGGAGACCACGGTGGCCCGCGCCGGACTCTCCGGTTCGGCCTGGGCGCGGTTGTGGATCCCGCAGCTGATCGAAGGGCGCGAGGACGCGCAGCTGCGGATTGCGCCGGTGACGCACTCCGGCGAGCTCCTCGGCCTCCTGGTCGGCGAGCGGGCCGGGGACGGCCCGGCGTTCGGGCCCGAGGACGACAGGGTGCTGGCGGAGCTGGCCCGGCAGATCGGGCTGGCCCTGCACAACGTGCGCCTGGACTCCGCGCTCCAGGCCAGCCTGGTCGAGGTCCGTCGCCAGGCCCAGGAGCTCCAGGCCTCCCGGGGGCGGATCGTCGCGGCGGGGGACCTGGAGCGCCGGCGGATCGAACGGAACCTCCATGACGGCGCGCAGCAGCACCTGGTGGCCATCGCCGTGAAGCTCCGCCTGGCCCGCCAGCTGGCCGAACGCGACCCGGAGCGGTCGACGACCGTCCTGGGCGAGCTGGGAGGCGACATCGAGGAGGCCCTCCAGCAGCTCCGGGACCTGGCCCACGGCATCTACCCGCCGCTCCTGGCCGACCGGGGGCTCCCCCAGGCCCTCGAGTCCGCGGCCCGCCGGGCCGCGCTCCCTGTGGTGGTGGAGGCCCGGGGGGTGGGCCGCCATCCGCCGGAGGTGGAGGCCACCGTGTACTTCTGCTGCCTCGAGGCCCTCCAGAACGCCTCGAAGTACGGCGGCGAGGGGGTCACCGCCACGGTTCGCGTGTGGGAGGACTCGGACGCGCTCCTGTTCGAGGTGGCCGACGACGGGGCGGGGTTCGACGTCACCCGCCGGGGAAGCGGTGCGGGGTTCACGAACATGAACGACCGCCTCGGCGCCGTGGGTGGCACGCTTCGGGTCGAGTCCACGCCCGGGCGCGGCGCCAGGGTGCGGGGGACGATCCCGGTCCAGGCGTGACCGCGGCGACCTTCGACGGGTTGCACCGGGGGGATCCCCTGATCGAGCGATCCGGCCTCCGCCCGCCCCGGGCGGTGTCCCTCGGGGGCGGCGCGGGTACGGATGTCACGAGACGGCCCCGGGAGAGGCATGGCATCGGAGAGCAAGAAGACCGTCATGGTCGCGGCCGGCGCCAACCTCCTGATCGCCGTGTCGAAGTTCGTGGCCGGTGCGATCTCGGGCTCGGCGGCCATCCTGGCGGAGGGCGCGCACTCCGTGGCCGACACGTTCAACCAGGTGTTCCTGCTGGTGTCGCTCCGCATGGGGGACCGCCCAGCCGACGAGGAGCACCCCTTCGGCTACGGCAAGGAGCGGTTCTTCTGGGCCTTCGTGGCCGCCACAGGGATCCTCATCCTGGGCGCGGGGTTCTCGTTCCTCCAGGGGATCGGGGGGCTCCTGTCGGGGGGTGGGGAGGACGCCACCGGGTACGTCGCGGCCTACGCCGTGCTCACGATCTCGGCGCTGGCCGAGGGGACGTCGTGGTTCCGGGCCTACCGGCAGACCAGGCGGGAGGCCGGGGAGCAGGACATGGGGTTCCGCGAGTTCGTCCGGGAGAGCAAGGACCCCACCGTGAAGACGGTCCTGCTGGAGGACAGCGGCGCGCTCGTGGGCATCACGCTGGCGTTCCTCGGGGTGGGACTCAGCCAGATCACCGGGATCCACGCGTTCGACCCGATCGCGTCGCTCCTCATCGGCTGCCTCCTGGCTTTCATCGCGTTCAAGCTGGGGCAGAACACCAAGGGCCTCCTGCTGGGCGAGGCGGC
>DASWED010000108.1:0-23956 GCA_036394995.1 Actinomycetota bacterium | reverse complement strand
CCCGGCGGAGCCGCCCCCGAGCGCCGCACCGTACAGCAGGCCGTCGGGACCGTTCACCAGCCCCGACGGAGTCCGGCCGTCGGGACCGGAGAACGTGTGGAGGACCGAGACGGTGCCGTCGGGGCGCATCCGGTACACATCGCCGTAGCGGTTGTCGTACACGCCCAGGCCCCCGTCTTGAGATTCCCCGTAGAAGTTCCCGTCCGCACCCTGGATCAGTCCCGTTGCCGGGCGGGAGCCGTCGCTTCCCCACTGGTCGAACGCGTGCATGATCGAAAAGCCCGTGCCGCCGAGCGCCACCCGGAACACGACGCCGTTCCCCACGGGGCCGCCCCCCTCCGTCGTTCCGTAGAGGAAGCCGTCGGCAGCCTGCAGGAGCCGGGCCTTGGGCTGATAGCCGTCTCCGAACGCGAATCCGTGGACGACCGTGAGATTCCCTGCGCGATCGAGACGGAAGACGGTCCCGCCGCCGTTCGGCCCGTACTGGTTCGTGACACCGTAGAAGTTGCCGTCGCTGGCCTGGATCAGCCCGCCCTCGGGGTTGATGCCGTCGGCGACGGCGAACCGGTGCAGGAGGGTGAAGCTGCCGGTCGCGCTGATGCGATAGGCGCTGCCATACCCGCCCCCCTGGAGCGTCGTCCCGTAGAACGCGCCGTCGGACCCCAGGACGATCCCGGCGTTGGGCCAGCTCCCGTCGTTCTGGCCGCTGTTGAAGTTGTGCAGGACCGTGACGACACCAGTCGCGGTCATCCGGAAGAACGTCCCGCACCCGCCGACGAACGCGCAATCGATGTTCGTGGGTGTCCCGCCGCGCGCGGTCACGCCGTAGAGGAAGCCGTCGGCTCCGGCCACGAGGCCGACAGGATGATCGCCATCGGGCCCGGAGAAGCGCCAGAGGTGGTCATTCGGAAGATAGCTCCGTGGTCGACTCCGTCGAGATTGCCCGACAGCGTCCCGTACAGGTCCCCGCCCGGGCCCCAGACCAGCGCGCCGTTCGGGCTGTGTCCACCGGTGCCGGCGAAGTCGTGCAGCACCGAGAAGCCGTTCGTAGCCGCTCTGGCGGGAGCCTGAGAGAGGCCCAGGGCGACGACGAGCGCCGCCAGAGCCAGGATGCGGCAGGTGCGACCGGAGGGCATGGCAGCCCCCTTTCCGCCGGGGAGTCGCCTCCCAGCGTCCTCTGTCCAGGGTCGAAGGTCCCGATGGAGGAAGGACCCCGCGGGATGCATACGCCTGTGGTCGAGGCTTTGCCGAGGGCTGGTCCGGAGACGTGAGTATCGTTGGCGACATGGGTGGCCATGACGAGGGCTCGCTGTTCACGCGGCTCGTCCCGATCCTGCACGTGGGGGACCTGACGGCCGAGCGGCGCTTCTACGAGGCGCTCGGGATGCGCGTGACCTACGAGGGACCCGAGTACCCGGACTTCATCGCGATCGGAGCCGGCGCGCTCGAGTTCGGGCTCGAGCTCCGCGACGACTTCGATGCCGAAGCGGCCGCCAAGGCCCTCGTCTGGCAGATCGGCGTCTCCGACATCGACGAGGCCGAGGGAGTGTGCACCCGGGCCGGGCTCCAGTTCGAACGCCGGACGCACGAGCCTGCCGAGGGATGGAGATATCACACCCTCGAGTTGGTCTCTCCGAACGGCTACCGAGTCGTCCTCGAGGGCCCTTCGGAATAGCCCGTAGGGGACGCATCCTGGATCTCTCCCGTCCGGCGGTACGACATCCATCGTGGCACGATCGCCCGATGAAGCGCACCGTCGCGCTGACCGTCATGGTCACCCTGGCCGTGACGGCGTGCACGGGATCCGGCGGGCGCCCCACACCGGCTGAGTCCCGCACTCCCGGCTCGACTGGGACGGTCTCGCCGAGCTCTCCGCCCTCCCCGAGTTCGCCTCCGACAGCAACACCGTCGATCGGGAACGAGGGCTCGCATGGAGTGCGAGTCGTGATCCCGGGCCACGAGCCTCCCCGACTCGCCAGCACGGCCGACGCCGTGTACGCCGCGTTCACGAAATCGGGGTCCGGCCCGGCCGCTTGCTCCACCAGGATCGCCAGGTTCGACGTCCGGACCGGAGGGGTGGTGAGGAGCCGCGTCCTGTACGGCGGTTTCGATCTCGCCGCGAACGAAGAGTCCCTCTGGGTCAGCGGGACGCCCGTGTGCAGCGGCAGCCTCCGCCGGCTCGCCCGGTCCTTCCTGTACCGCCTCGATCCCCGAACGCTCGCCATCGAGGCCCGCATCAAGCTGCCGGACGCACCGGGGCCCATGGCCTTCGCTTCCGCGGGTCTGTGGGTCGGAGCGCGCCGGCGCCTGTACCTGCTCGATTCCGGAACCGGAGGCGTTCGGAAGGTCATCCCGGTACGAGGCGACGTGAACGAACTCGCCGTCGATCCCACCGGCCGGTTCCTCTACGTCGCGGCGTGGAATGAGGCCAATGGATTCGTCAACGAGCGGGACGCGCGATCCGGGGCCCTCTTGCAGTCCGCGCGAGAGCTGTTCGGCTACCCGGCCAACTGGCTCTCCCCCACGCGTGAGGGCGTGTGGGTATCGACCGCCACCGGCAACTTCGGCGCCGCGATCCTCCTGCGGAACGGGAATCTGCAACGCGGCCCGCTCGTCGAGGCGAATCAGGGGGTCAAGGCGAGCGTCGCAGCCGATCACCTGTGGGTCCAGAACGACGGCGAAACCCTGCGATGCCTGGATCCCGCGAGCGGCAGGATCCAGGCCACAGTGACGGCGCCGGAGGGGGGCGAGGGACTGCGGTGGTTCCTGACGAATGTCGTGGGCGCGGGCCGCTTCGTCTTCGTCGGCGGATTCGCCGGCCTCGTCCGAATCACCCCGCCGCAGGCCTGCTCGTAGAAGCAGGATCACCCCTTCCAACGATCCGCGACCACGACATCGCACACGCCAGTGTTCGCGAAACACTCGAAACCTGCGGGATGTCGTCGGTCAGCGTCGGCCGAACTTGAGCAGAGCCGTCTCCGTAGGCGTTCGAATCCGACGGCGCGAGACCATGATCGCGATGAGCACGGACACCACGAGCACCCCCAAAGCTTCCAGCCACGCCGTCGTGGAAGGGACGACGCAGTAGCTGGCGGTCGCGCCGTCAATGTGACCTCCCGAGCGGCTGCATGATTCGCCGCGCAAGTCGATCCAGGAGGTTTTCCCGGCCACAGACGACTGTCGTGCTCGGTCCCATCGCCGCTAGGGCCACTGCGCCGACGAGTCCAGCGACAACGATCCCCGCAATCACCAGGCCGCTCCGAGGCGATCGCACAGAAGGACTATCGACCTGCAAGACGAGCCGAGTGATGAGCCAGCCTCACACCCCAGCGTGCGCGAAGGTCATCAGGGCGTAGCAAGGACTGCACCTCGAGCCGCCCGACGGGCTCGCTCCACCGAGGTCGTCTCCCGGCAGGCTTCGGCGATACGTCGACGGGATCTGCTCGGCGGACTCATCCACGAGTACGAGGTTGCGGCCTGATCAATCGGTGTCTTGGCACCCTTCAGGGTCGGGACGACACGGCGCCCGGTCCCGACCGGCAAGCGGGGGGGCCTCGTAGCCCAACCGCGACCAGTCAGCGGGACGACCGCGTGCCCGTGCTCGGCCCTGAGATCTCTATCCGCGACACGGAGTCGCGGTAGTGCACGACCCAGATCGAGTTCGTCGACGGATCGAACGCCCAGGCGACGCCGGCCCAGTCGCGGTACTCGTCCGGCGCAATTGTTCCCGCAGCATCCACCACGCCGTCGGAGGAGACGTGCGAGAACGTGGCGCCAACACGCGTGTTCGCCACCCAGACACCTCCGGAGCCGTCACCCGCGAACGCGTCATAGCAGCATGCGACAGGAACTTGGATGGGCGGGCCTACCGTCGCCGTCGACGCGTCGAGCTCGACGATGCGGTTGTCTCCGAGAGACAGCCACACCGAGTCGCCCGAGACGGCCGGGGTCCAAGAGGAGTCTGGCAGGGTGATGGTCGTGACACGTCCGGTCGAGGGATCGATCCGGTACAGCGTGTCGACGACGACTCCGCGCCCCGGCTCCGGCGCGTCGCCCAGGACCCACACCGACCGTCCCGCCCGGAACAGCCAGTGGGCCCACCGCGTCTCGAGCGTGATCGGGTCGCCGACGCTGAAGGTCTCAGGGTCGATCCGCACGACCTCCATGCCTGTGTCCGCTGCACCAAACACCAGGACCCAGATCCCGGTTTCATCCACCCACACGTCGGCGCCGCTCGTGCCGGGCAGCACCGGGATCACGTCGGCCAAGCGGTTCGAGGCGGGGTCGATGCGCTGCAGGATCGTGCCCTCCTCGTCGAGGCTCACCACCCAGATGCTGCCGAGCCCCACCGCCATTCCGCCTCCCCCCACCTCCCACGTGGGGATTCCCCGCATCGGAATCCTGGCCAGGACATCCCCGGTCGCCGGATCCAGTCGGACGAGGTCGCCCGTTCCTCCTTCCTCGGTCTGGCCGCTCACCCAGACGCTTCCCTCCCCGACCAGGATCGAGTTCGGGAACGCGGAGATCGGGATCGTCGCCGTGACGCGAGCGGCGGCTTGGGCCGGAGAAGGCGACGAGGGACCACCTGGAATCGGTTGCCAGGCGATCTCGGCTTCCACGCCGTACGACTGGAGGTCTGTGAGCTGACTGACGCCTGAGCCGTCCGGTCGCATCACGTACAAGGAGTTGCCATTGGCCTCGGTGAGGTTGCCGATGAACGCGATCCGCGTCCCGTCCGGAGACCAGACCGGGTCGTTCTTGTAGCCCGTGCCCATGCCCAGGATCAGGTGCTCCCCGGTCCCGTCGGCGTCCACGACCCAGATGCCCCAGTCCTCTCTGCGGATCGCGGCGAACGCGAGTCGTGATCCTTCCGGGGACCAGCTCGGCGAGAAGTCGCTGCCCCCGTCCGCAGTGGACACCCTTCTGATGTCGCTGCCGTCGGGCTTCATCGAGAAGATCGCCGTCTGGGATCCGGAGAACGCCCGGACGAACGCGATCCGCGTCCCGTCTGGTGACCATACGGGTTCGTACTCGGGGGCATCATGGGTCGTGAGGCGCTGCACGTTGGACCCGTCGATATCCATCACGTAGAGGTCTGTCGGACAGGTGAAATCCTTCTCGTGCGCGCACCGGTCGATGTTCGGGTCGTACCGGGTGCTCGAGAACAGGATGGCCGAGGCGTCCGGCGACCATGAGGGCCAGGAGTCGTTCACGCCGCTCGTGAGTCGCACGACGTCAGTGCCGTCGGGGTTCGCGGTCTCGATCCCGTCCTCGCCGGAGAGGTCGTTGTCGAACGCGATCCGAGTTCCGTCCGGGGAGAACGAGATCCTGTGGAAGCGCTCCGAGGAATCCGCCGGGAAGACGATGCGCTCGCCTGTGCCGTCCGGCTCCACCGCCCGGATCGAGCCCGGCCCGTCGGCCCCGCCAGCCCGGAAGTAGATCGACCCGTTCGACTTCGTCGTGGTGGACAGCGGTGGACTCGGCGGCCGGGGCGTGGTCCCGGTGAAGGCGCGGACGGCCACGGCGATGCCGGCGGCCGCGACTGCGAAGGCGAGCATGGCTGCGAGGCCGCGGCCGGGTCGGCGGGGGATGCGGGTCGTTCCGGGGTGGCGGCGTTCGGCCTCGGGCCAGATGTCCGGCGGCTCCAGGCGATCCAGGACGTCGAATCGTTCCTTCAGGTCACTCATCTGGCTCCTCCAGGATCCGGCGGAGGCGCTTTCGCCCCTTGCTCAGGTGCACGCGGACAGTCGCGGCGCTTGCGCCGATGATCCCGGCGATCTCCTTCGTCGGGTACCCCGCGTAGTAGTGAAGGACCAGCGAGGCCCGCTGGTTCGGCGAGAGCTGCAGGAGGGCGGCGACCAGCTCGCCGGCTGGTTCTTCCATGTTGGCCACGGGCTCCCGAGCGCCCCCCAGGCGCCGGCGGCGGTCCTTCAGCTCTCCTGCCGCGACGCGAAACGCCACCCGCCAGATCCAGCGGAGCGGCTCCCGAAGGGCGCTCCCGCGGCTGAGGCCCTGCGCGAATGCCTCGGCCATCGCGTCGCTCGCCACCTCGGGATCGCCCGTGTAGGCGACCAGTGCTCTCCACAATCGGTCGCCGTGCTCGCGGTAGAGCCTCTCCAGGTCCCGATCGGTGCCCGGTCTCACCAGCATGTTCCGCTGCACACTCGGCAAGGAGCGATTCGAGGACGGAAGGTGTAGCTCGGTCCCCGATTTCCTGTTCATCGCCGTGACAGACGGGGCCGTGGCAAGTCGGGTTCCTGTCGCTGGAGATTGGCTCCTTTGTCGTCTGACACTCTCACCTGTGGCCGCGCGCAGTGGGCCTCGGGGTCGAGAGCTTGTGGCGTGCCTGAAGGGTGCCAGAACCCCCTTCCGCGCCTTGACCAGGCCATCGGTACCATCCGCCGGCCGTACGGTCGATCCGTCCGGGGACCGCGTGTACGTGGCCACGCATCGCCCCACTGGCGAGGGTGAACAGCCTGGCCATCGAAGAGCGAGACGCCGCCACCGGGACACTCGTCGCTCGGTCGACCATGTCGTTCGGCTACGAGTGGATCCTGGTCGCGACCGACCGCGGGGTGTGGGCCCAGTCCGCCACGGGCAACTTCGGTGCGGCCGTGTTCCTCCAAGCCTCCGACCTGAAGCCGGTTGGGAAATGGGGCCTCGAAACAGAGCAGGCAAGCGCAGTCCTCCCGCTGGACGACGCCGTCTGGCTGACGCACATCGTTTCCCCGCTCACATGCGTCGATCCGGCCACGAAACACGTGCTCGCAAGCGTCCCCGTCCCTGCCAACGTGGTCTCCAACATGGCCCGCGGGGGCAGGTACGTCTTCGCCGCCGGGTGGGGAACGATCCTCCGCATTCGAGCTCAGCCGCCGTGTGGCGGCCCCTGATCACGCCAGCGCGATCACACGTGGCCGTCGGCACGGGGTGAACGATCAGACCGGCTGCCAGTCGGGGGTGCTCTCGGCGAACTGGGTGCCGTAGAGGAGGTGGAGGTCGGTGCCGTCGGCCTTCATGACCCAGAGGTGGGGGAAGAAGTCGCTCTGGCGGTCGGTGCTGAAGACGATCTTCTTGCCGGTGGGCGAAGAGGCGGGGCCCGTATCGAAGTGGGGGCCCTTGGTGAGGCGTTGCAGCCCCGTCCCGTCCGGGTTCACCACGAAGATCCCGGCCGTGTTGTCGAAGTCCCGTTCGAACAGGAGCTTCGAGCCGTCGGGGGCCCAGGCCACCTGGTGGTCGTAGTCCTTGCTGTCGGTGACCTGCGTGACCTGGTGGGAATCGAGGTCGAGGACGTAGATGTCGCCGACGTCGCCCTCGTCGAAGCCTCGGGTGAACGCGATCTGGCGGCCGCCGGGCGACCATGCGGGCTCGAAGTCGTGGGCCGGCCCCGAGGTCAGCTGCCGGCGGTCGTCGCCGTCGGAGACCCGCAGGCTGAACAGGTCGTCGATCCTTCGCGTGTAGACCAGGCGCGTGCCGGCCGGATTCCACGTCGGGTCGCGGGCGTCGACGTTCGCCGTGAGCCGGCGGGCGTTCGACCCGTCCGCATCCATGACCCACACGTTCCCCGGCCCGAACGGCGCCCTGGTCCGCCAGAATGCGATCCGCGTCCCGGCGGCGTTCCACTGCGGGGAGAACTCGTTGCTCCCCGGCGTGGCGGTGAGTTGGAGCACGCCGGTGCCGTCGGGCTTCACCGTGTACACGTCGACCTGGGTGTGGTCGCCGGCCGGCTCCTCGTGGCCGAACGCGATCCGCCCGTTCGATCCTGGGAACGCCGCCCGCGCCGGCGAACCGAGGCCCAGCACGACGAGCGAACCCGCGGCGGCGAACGCGAACAGGGAGCGGTGGCGCATGTCGCGACACTCTGCCCACCCACGGCCGGCGGGTCAAGACACCCCGGATCCGGGCGAAGGCCCGGACAACGGGTTCCCTACTGGTCGGGCTTGCTTCGGCGTAGGATCGCCCGGCCGTGGACAGGCGGGAGTTCCTGAAATGGGCCGGTCGCGCCACCCTCGGCACCGCCGGGTTGTCGGCGCTCGCCGCCGCCTGCACCTCCGGGGGCCGCAAGGTCGCCCCGCCGAACGGCCCTTCCGCCGCCGGGCCGCCGTTCAACCCGGGCGCCGCCACCCAGGCGGCATGGACGGCACTCGAAGGGAGCCTGGACGGGCGGCTGTTCCGGCCCGGCGATCCCGGGTATCCGGCCGCGCATCAGCTGTTCGATCCGCAATTCGACGGGATCCACCCCCAGGGCGTGGTCCGGGCCGCATCGGAGGCGGACGTCCAGCGCGCGGTGAACTTCGCCCGGCAGCACGTGATGGGCTTCACGACCCGCTCGGGCGGCCACAGCTACGCCGGCTACTCCACCTCCCACGGGCTGGTGTGCGACGTGACCGGGCTGTCGCACGTCTCGGTGAACGCCACCGCGAAGACCGCCATCGTGGGGGCCGGCGCCCGGACCATCGACGTCTACGCGGCCGCCGCGGCGAAGAGCATGGCCTTCGCCGCCGGCTCGTGCGCGACGGTGGGCATCGCGGGCGTGACGCTGGGCGGCGGGCAGGGCGTCATGGGGCGGAGGTTCGGGCTGACCTGCGACAACCTGGTCTCGCTGCGGATCGTCACGGCCGACGGCGCCCTGATCACCGCGAGCCCGAACCAGCATCAGGACCTGTTCTGGGCCTGCCGCGGCGGCGGCGGCGGGAACTTCGGCGTGGTCACCCGGTTCACGTTCGAGGTCCACCCCCTGACCCACCTGGCCCGGTTCTTCTTCACGTGGCCGTGGTCGCAGGCCGCGCACGTGGTGGCCGGGTGGCAGGGATGGGCACCCACCGCACCAAGCGAGCTGTGGTCGAACTGCCACCTCCGGTACTCGGCAGGCTCGCCGTCGATCTCCGTGTCCGGGGTGTACGTCGGCTCGCAGTCGGCGCTCACCACGGAGCTGGCGAAGCTGAAGACGGCCGTGGGCTCGGCGCCGTCCGTGAACGACGTCTCCACCGAGACCTACCTGGACCTCATGCTCCTGGAGGCCGGCTGCTCCGGCCTGTCCGTGGACGAATGCCACCTCCCCACCGATGACCCCGAGGGCAAGCTGAGCCGGGACTCCCAGGTGGCCCGGTCCGACTTCTTCAACGCGAAGATCCCGCCGGCCGGGATCCAGGCGCTCCTGCACTCCGTCGAGAGCCGGGGGGACGACCCCAAGCTGGACGGCGGAGGGGGCGGGGTCGGCCTCGACGCGTTCGGCGGCGCCATCAACGCCGTGGCGGCCGACGCCACCGCATTCGTCCACCGGAACTCGAAGTTCCTGGCCCAGTACACGACCCACTGGGCGCCGGGCGCCTCGCAGGACGTCATCGACGCGAACGTGGCCTGGCTCGACGCGTTCCACGCGGCGATGAAGCCCTACGCCAGCGGGTTCGCGTACCAGAACTACATCGACCCCACGCTCGCCACGTGGCAGCACGCATACTACGGCTCCAACTTCACCCGCCTCACCCAGATCAAGAAGAAGTACGACCCCGCCAACTTCTTCCACTTCGCCCAGAGCATCCCCGTTGGGTAACGTCGGGGCCGAATTCGGGCCATCTGCCCCTTGCGCCGGGCCCGATCGGACCGGTATCCTCCGTGTCGCCCGATGGGGGTGCCCGTGCTCGCGATCTGACCGCGACGGCGAGGCGGGTCCGAAGGAGGGGGGTACAGCGCACGCGTAGATCTCTGTCGTCCCGACCAGATCAGTACGTGAAGAAGGGGGGAATCATGTTCAGACGAGGGGTGGCATCACTCGCATTCGCGGTGCTGGCTGTGATGGCACTGGCCGGTTCCGCGCTGGCCAGCGGCGGCACCATTGCCTGGAAGGGCCAGACCTGGGACGTGTCGGCGAACGCGACGGCCACCGTCGACGGCGACGACCACCTGACGGTCACCCGTGACACAGGAACGAACGACGCGTACGTCCACGTGAACCGGCTCCTGCCGCTGGTCGGCGGGGAGTCGTTCGTGAACGAACACGGCACCCCGTGGATCCAGGTGTCCTACCTGGACAACGGGGCGTTCCGCGGGGTCGACTTCTTCGTGGACGACGAGGTCACCGCGAAGAACCCCCGTCTCCAGGCCGGGTCGTTGTTCTCCTGTGACGGGATCGGGTACGCCAGGTACAGCGCGCCCGCGACCACCGAGGAGGTCGTGTTCGCGGTGCCGAACGACGGAACCGCGTGCACGGGGACTCGCACGGCGGGCACGCCGCACACGATCTACGCCGGAGAGCGGGCCGACGGCACCATCGACTACAACTTCGACGGCACGTGGTACTCGTCGACGCTGATCAAGGACAACGTCGGGCACATGAACTTCAACGACGTGTACCTGCGACTGCGGGGATCGAGCGGCACGACGGCGACGTTCACGGACTTCCAGTACGGCGCGAACCACCCGTCGACCAAGGCCGACTGCAAGAAGGCCAAGGGATCGCTCCCGCCGGCCTTCAGGAACCAGGGCAGCTGCGTGAGCTACTTCGCCAGCGGGAAGTAGCTCCGGACGGCTCCGGACAGGGCGAGGGGCCCCGACGTGGCGGGGCCCCTCGCCTTCCCGGATGCCCCTCACGCGGGCTGCCAGTTCGGCACCCCGTCGACGAACGCGTCGTGCGTCACCCGGCGGAGGTCGGTGCCGTTCGTCCGCATGGTCCACACGTCGTAGAAGTCCAGGTCGCCCTCCCGGACGTCGCGCTGGAGGGTGATGCGCCGGCCGTTCGGCGACCACGACGGGTACGAGTCGTCCACGTGGTTGTTCGTGAGCCGGGTGAGCTTGGTCCCGTCGGCCTTGATCCGCCACACCTCGCGCGACGTGGTGCTCCCGCCCCCCTCGGTGAAGAACACCAGGCGGGCGGCGTCCGGCGACCAGTCGGGGTAGAGGTCGGGGGTCGGCTTCGTGGTCACCCGCTTCAGGCCCGTGCCATTCGGGTGGATCGTGTACACGTCCCCGTTCCCGCTGCGGAAGCTGGTGAACGCGATGACGTTCGTGACAGACCACGAGGGCGCGACGTCGGCGGAGGGGGAGGACGTGAGCCGGTGCTTGTCCGTCCCGTCGGTCGTCATGATCCACAGGTCGGCGTCGTCGCTGGGCTTCGCCCGCCAGAACACGACGTGTTCGCCGTCCGGCCCGATCGCCGGATCCTCGTCGTCGGCGGGCCCCGACGTGAGTCGGTGCTTGTTCGAACCGTCGAAGTCCATGATCCAGATGTTGCCTGGGCCGGCGTCGCCGGTCCCGCGCCAGAACACGATCTGGCTGCCGTCGGGGGCCCACCGGGGCCGGTGATCAGACGGGAGTCCGGCCGTCAGCTGCTGGAGGTCCGAGCCGTCCGGCTTCGCCGTGTAGATGTCCAGCTCGTCGGTGCGGCCGCTCTCGAACGCGATCCGCCCGTTCGAGCCGGGGAACGCCGCGTGGGCGGGGCCGGCGGGCATGATGATCAGCGTGGTCGCCACGGCGGCGACCGCCGCGGCCACCCGCGCCCGGCGTGAACGGATCCTGCTCCTTTGCATCGAATGTTCCTCCCCGCTGTCAGGTCGCGGCGTGCTCCGGTTCGGCCGCCGGCTCCGATGGTGCCATGGCGCTGCGCACGAATGCCAGGACCTCCTGCTCGCGACGCCGCAACGCCGTCCGCGAGGAGTCCTCGCCCACCACGGCCCGCAGCACTCCGGCCTCGGTGATCGAGCCGACCACGGCGGTGTACAGAGTGAACAGCAGCAGCGCCGGATCCTGGCGGCGGATGGTCCCGTCCGTCATCCCCCGGTCCAGGAACGACAGGGCGCGCTGGCGCAGCGGCTCCAGGCCGGCCGCGAACTTCGTGATGATCGCGGGGGACATGCGGGCGGCCTCCCGGATGAACTGCGGGAACTCCGGCCAGTCCTCCGCCATGCCGAACACCGCCCGGATCACGGTCTGGGCCTTCTCCGACTCGCTCTCCTGGGCGGCGAGGGCCTCGGCCAGCGCGGTTCCCACCCGGGCGCTGACCTCACCGACGCACGCTTCCAGCAGGGCCTCCTTCGTGGGGAAGTAGTACAGGAGGGTCTGCTTGCGAACGCCCGCCGCCGTGGCCACGGCATCCAGGCTGGCCCCGTCGTAGCCCGCCTTGCCGAACCGCCGCACGGCCTCCTCCACCAGCCGCCGCCGGGTGGCCTCCCCCCCGGACCTGGTCACGGGAGCCCCCCGGTGGCCCGGCCGCGGGACCCGCCCATCGCGACGCCCTATGCCCCGGTCCGGGAGCTCTTCGAGGACCAGGCCCGCGGCTGGAACCGGTTCGGGAGCGGCCGCGAGGCCTCCCAGATCCGGCGCCACCGGGCGGCCTGGGGCCCGGACGGCGGCGGGGTCAGGCCTTCGGACTCGCGCCGGAGCGACCGGTACCAGTCGGTGGCGTCCTCGTCCCACAGCCGGGCCACGGCCTGCATGACCCGGCCGGCCACGCTCCGGAAGTCCTCCTCCGGCTCCGGGTGGATGGGCTCGCCGTAGCGAACCGACACCGGAAACCGGCCCTTCCGCGGCCACGCCCTGCCCCGGGGCATCGCGGCGTACGCGCCCCGGATGGCCACCGGCACGATCGGCACGCCGGTCTCCTCGGACAGCCGGGCCGTGCCGTGGCGGAACCGCTGGACCCATCCGTCGCGTGACCGGGTCCCCTCGGGGAACACCACCAGGTTCCAGCCGTCATCGATGAGCCTCTTCGCCGTGCTGGTCCCCCGGCGCGAGCCCTGCCGTTCGATCGGGAACGCGTTGAACACCAGCGCGGTCGACGCCGCCCGCCACCACACGTCGAAGAAGTAGTCGGCGGCGGCCCCGACGGCCGTTCGCTCCCGCCACGCCGGGGGCAGCGAGCACAGCACGAGCGGCGCGTCGAGGTGGCTGGAGTGGTTGCTGACGAACAGCACCGGCGGCCTCAGGCCCTCCAGCACGTCGAGCCCGTGGACCCGCACGTCGGTCTCGTTCCACACCACCGGCTTCAGCACCGCGCTCTGGAAGAACGCCCGCGCGGCCTTCGCCGGCCGGGTCCGGGCCCACGCCGTGGGGAACTCCTTCGGCTCCAGCGACGGCTGGAACGGCCGCGCGCTGTGCGGCGCCAGGGGACGCTTCCCCCACCGCCACCCCTTGGCGAACAGCTCCAGATCGTCGCGCAGCGAGGTCGCCATGTCTAGCGCACCTCCGCCAGGGTCAGCGGCGGCGCGTGCAGGTACGTGATCGAGGGCGACGAGCCCACGGTCTCGCCGGCCATCTCCAGGGCGTCGGCGAACGTCGTGGCCGTGCGGAACCCCATCCTGCTCACGGCCTTGCGATCGGCCCCCACGAAGATCACGTCGCCCAGGTAGTCCATGGCGTGCGCGCCCCAGTACCACATGTAGAACGGGTGCACGCCGTGGTACGCGTAGCTGTTCCGGTACAGGTGGATGTACCAGGGGTCGGTGGCGTACTGCTCCTCGAACTTGGCCTCGATCTGCGCCGGGTCGGTGGTCTCGGCCAGGACCTCCTCGAAGAAGTCCACGTAGCTCGGGTGGTGGACCTGGTGGAACTCCCAGGGCACCGGGTGGAACAGGATCATCACGCCGCCGGGCCGGACCACCGGCTTGCCCAGGTACATGTTGAAGAAATAGCCGAGCCCCAGGCACTGGGCCAGGATCGGATTCATGATCGAGTTCACGTTGTAGGGGCAGATGTACGGCAGCCCCACCACCATGACGTCCGACTGTCCCTGGACCTCCGTGAGCTGCTGGCGGTGGAGGGTGGCCAGGGTCTCCTTGTGGACGGCCTCCGTCTCGCCGGCGTGGACGCCGGTCACGCTGTACGGAGCCTCGATCCGCCGGTAGAACTCGCGCCGGATGCGCGCAGGGGCCCGTTCGTTGGCCTGCTTGGCCCCCAGGCACATGGCCTGGTCCCTGGCCGACCACTCCCACTCGCGCTTGTTCAGGAACCCCAGCTGCGACGGGAACGTGTCGTTGTTCAGCGTGGACTCGATCGTGAAGATCTTGAGGTGCTCGGCCAGCAGCCGGCCCATGCGCTCGGTGGAGGAGTGCAGGGCGCTCCGGGGTGGGTCCATGTAGCTGTTCGAATGGAGCATCGTGCGGACGTTGTGGTGATGCTTGAGCGAGCGGTACCCGGCCAGGCCCACGGGCACCGACTTGTGGCCGCCGTCCATCGCCACCAGGTTGATGTTCACGTAGACCAGCAGGTCCGACTCGGCGGCCCGGCGGTTGATCTCGACCACCTCGCCCCGATCGGTCTCGCCGACGGTGACCATTCCCTGGGGGTCCTCGGCGTCGTGGTTCGCCAGGGCCTCGGGCCAGAACGAGCGGTACACCCGCTCGCCCACGGCGTGCTTGATCTCGGCGGGGGTCATCCGGCGGTGCAGCGAGTTCGCCATGACGATCCGGACGTCGTCGACGCCCCGGCGGGCCGCCATCTCCAGCACGTTCTCCAGGACCCGCTGGCGGATGTCGGGGGCCTTCATCGGGGGGAGCGGCAGCGAGATGTCGTCCACCGCGATCGTGAGCTTCATCCCGGGCCGGAGGAGCTCGGGGAGGGGTTCGGTGCCCTGGGGGTTCAGCAGCGCGTTGCGGACCGCCGCGTTGGGATCCGGCAACCCGGGGAGGGAGTCCGGCGGGTACACCACCCTGCTCCCCAGCGGGAACTTCTGCAGGCGGAACCCCTCGCCCTGGTGCACGAGCAGCGGCGGCGTCCGCTCGTCCACCTCCAGCACGAACCCCGGTCTCGGCATCTCAGATCGTCCTCTCGCTCGGCCTGCTCGATGTGCTCACGTCATCCCTCGGCGCGCGGGTCGAACGCCACCTTCATCGTTCCCAGGCGGCCGGCGTCCAGCGCGTGGTCCAGCGCCTCCCGCCACCTCCGCAGGGGGTACACGGCGCCCACCACGCCCTCCAGCGGCGCGTCCGCCGCGAGGTCCAGCGCCAGGTCGAACGTGTGCTGGGTGGATCCGTCGCGGAGCCATTCGGCGCCGCTGGTGTAGGCCCCCACGAGCTCCAGCTCGCGGAACCACACCGGGGTGAGGTCCGCGCCTGCGGTGGGGAGCCCGGCCAGCACCACCCGGCCGCCCGCGCGCGTGGTGCGGAGCGCCAGGTCCAGGGAGGACCGCGACCCGACGCAGTCGACGGCCACGTCGACCCCGCCCAGCAGGAACGGCATCCCGCGCTCCGGGCTGAGCTTCATGGCCCGGCTGAACCGCCGCAGCGCGGCCACCGCGACCTTCGGCTCCACCACGTCCGTGGCCCCGAACGCGATGGCCAGCTCCCGCTGCTTCGCGTGTTTCGCCACCACGGTGACGCGCCCGGCATCGGTGAACTCCCGGAGCGCCAGCAGCGTGAGGAGGCCGAGCGTCCCCGCTCCCACCAGCAGCACCGTCGCCTCCGGATCCGGCCGGGCCCGCAGCGCAGCGTGGATCGCGCAGGCCAGCGGTTCCACCAGCACCGCCCGCGTGTCGGTCATCCGCTCGGGCACCCGGTGCAGCTGCGAGCGGTGCGCCACCAGCATCCCGCTCCACCCTCCGCCGGTGTCCGCGCAGTACCCTGTCTGGAGCCCCGGCGACACGTGCCCCACCGTGACCCGGTCGCACCGCCCGGTGGCCCCCTCCGCGCACGACGGGCACGGGGCCAGCCCCCGCGCCGCGCAGGCCAGCACTGGATCGATCACCACCCTGGTCCCCACCGCCAGATCCTCCACGTCGTCCATGAGCTCGCCCACCACCTCATGCCCCGGCACGAACGGCATGCTCACGAGCGGCGAGAAGTAGAACGACGAGCGCCCCGAGATCGTCGCCAGGTCCGACCCGCAGATCCCCGCCAGCCTGGGCCGTACCCGCCCCCACCCCTCCGCCGGCAGCGCCGGCTCCTCCCGGTTCACCAACCGAATCGGCGCCAGCGGCCCCGCCAACAACCCCGGCAACCGCTCCCCCACCGCCCGAGCCGCGACGTACCGAGGCACCGACCGGAACAACTCGAGCGCCAGCGTCATCGGGGTTGGGCTCCCGTGCCCCGGCCCCTCGCCCTGGTCGCTGCGAGGGTCGCCCGGGTGCCGCGGCCACTTGCCCTCCGGGGGTCAACGGATGAGCCGGCGCGGCGCGGCGGGGAGGCGGAGGGTGGCCCTACTCGAGGGGCCGCCCGCCGACCACGGACGGAGCCGACCGACATCGGCGGCCCCGAGGGGGGAGCGCCGCCCGGAGCCGACCGTAGCAAGCCGCGCCGGTCACGCGCGAGCCGCGCAGTACGAACTTGGAGGAGCCGAGGCACGACCCCAACCACCTTCATCGGACCGGCTCCGGAAGCATCACGCGCGGTGTCCCCTTCGACGCGTGCCATTCCTCGACCGGCCAGCGGTGCTTCTTTGCGACCCGGAACAGGGCCACGTCCGGGTTCACGGCCACCGGGTTTCCGACGGCTCGCAGGAGCGGGAGGTCGGTGTGGCTGTCGGCGTAGGCGTAGGACTGGGCGAGGTTGGCGCCGTGGACGACGGCGTACTGGCGGAGCCACGCCGCGCGGGCCTCGCCGACCAGCGGCGGGGCCTCCAGGAACCCCGTGTACCGGCCGTCCTCCACGGCCAGGCGGGCCGCCACGATCTCGTCGAACAGGGGTTTCAGGGGTTCGACGAACACGTCCAGAGCGCCGGTGATCAGCACCGTTCGATGCCCGGCCCGGCGGTGCTCGCGGATCCGGCGGATCGCGGGCGGGGAGATCCGCTGGAGGACGATGTCGGCGATCTGTTCGTTCGACAGGCGCCGGAGCTCCTCCACGGAGGCGCCGGCGTACCGGCGGTAGAACGCGCGCAGGAACTCCCCCCGGTCGCGGCGCTCGGCCGACAGGTACCGGGGGAGGCCCCGGGCCACGCTGGCGATCTCGCCGGGCCAGTCCTCGGCCGGGAGGTCGGCCATGCGCAGCCACAGGTAGCTCTCGATCACGTTCGACGACAGGATCGTGCCCTCCATGTCGAACGCGGCCAGGACCGGCTCCTCCCGGGAGCGGACCCGGACCTCGGGGTCGGGGCGGCGTGGAGCGGGGTACCGCATGGCCACCGTGATGGCCGGGCAGTGCACGTCCTGCATGTAGTACCGCCAGTCCACCGAGGCGGCGTCGAACGGGAAGTCGCGCCGGTCGGCTTCGGGGAGCGACCGGAACATCTCGAGGGTCCGGTCGTCGGTGTAGATGACCTCGGCCTCGACGTACGCGCCGTACAGGTCGGCATAGCGCCGGAGGAACTCCACCCGGCCCCGCGTCCGGTCCAGCCGTTCGACCAGCTTCCGGGTCCTCGGCGAGCGGGGCATCCGCTTCACCACGCGGTCGGCCAGGTCGATCACCTTCTCCCCGGTGCGGAGCCGCCGCTCCACGCGGCGCTGGCCGGGGAACGTCCACTCCGGCGGCCGGACGAACCCCCGGCCCCGCTCGGGCAGCGGCTCCCGGCCGAAGTACTCGCGGACGTGGTCGTAGACCACCCGGTAGTACAGGGGGTTGCGCGAGCCGCTGCACACGTGGTGGTACGAACGCCCGCCCGGTTCCACGGGCAGGGCCGCCACCGCGAGGATCGCGTTCACCACGTGGTCCACCGGGATGATGTCGAGGATGCCCTCGGGGATGCCTGGGAACTCCGGGAACGCGCCGCGACCGTAGGCCAGGATGATGGGCTCGGCCATCTTGAACCCCTCGATCCACCCGGGGTGCGGATGGGCGTACGCGCTCTCGATGATCGACGGCCGCACGATCGACAGGGCCAGGCCGGCCTCAGCGGCGATCTCCTCCACGGCCCGTTCGCCCAGGGCCTTGGTCAGCGTGTAGATGTCCGGCCACCCCAGGGCCTGGGCCCGGGCCCGCCCGTACTGCACCAGGCGCTTGGTGACCCAGTCCCGGCGGCGGGACTCCGCGTGCTCGGCGACCTCCTGGGGCCCGGCCCGGCCGTGCTCGGCCCGGGCCCTGCGGACGAACGAGTCGAGCATCTCAGGCCGCCGGCTGGCCTCCTCGACTCGCTGCCGGGCCGCCAGCGCATAGTCCAGTTCGGCCCGCCAGTCGATGCCGTGGGCCAGCGGGGCCTCCGGGATCACGCCCTTCCTGGTCCCGGCCACGTACGCGGTGGAGACGTGCACCAGGTGCGCGCGGCTGCCACTGGCGGCCACGGCCTCGTACATCGCGGTGGCCCCCACCACGTTCGAACGGAACCCGTCGTCGATGGGCGGGTCGAACGCCACCGACGCCGCGCAGTGGAGCACCGCGTCGAGGTCGGCCGGGAGCTCCGGCAGCCCCTCGACCACGTCGCCCTCCACGACCTCCACCCGCTCCTCGAACGCGGCCCGCAGGGCGTCCGCGCCCGTCCGCGACCGGGCGGAGTTGAACGCCGGCCGCGTCAGAAGCTCCTCGGCCCGGGCCCGGGCGGTCGACCCGGGCTGGGACCGCACCAGCAGGAGGAGGCGAGTGTCGGGGAAGTCCGAGAGCAGCCGCTCGAACAGGGCCTGCCCCAGAAACCCGGTGACGCCGGTGAGCAGCAGGCGCTTGCCCGCCAGCCCGGCCCGGATCACCGACTCGTTCTCTACCACATGGTAGATACTGCCCGGCGGGCACGCCGCCGCGCAAATCGGAACAAGCGGAGGCTACGCCTCGCAGGTCACGATCGTGCCGGTTCCCGTCCCCTGGCTGCAGGTGTCGGTGCCGCCCCCGCCCTCGAGGTAGTCGTCGCCCGCGTCGCCCGAGAGGGTGTCGCCGGCTCTCTCGCCGAACAGGATGTCGTCGCCCTCGTTTCCTGACAGCGTGTCGTGGCCCGGGCCGCCGTGGATCACGTCGTTCCCCAGGCCGCCGGTGGCGGTGTCGTCGCCGTACCCGGCCCAGATGAGGTCGTTGCCCCCGGCCCCGTCGATCGTGTCGGACCCCCCCAGGGCGCAGATCACGTCGTCGTTGGCCGTCCCGGTCAGCGTCTCCGCCGCGTTCGTGCCGACGATCGTGCACAGCGACCGGCCCCAGTCGGAGACGCCGTCGAACGAGGGATCGGACGTGAGGTCGGTTAGCCCGGCGCCGTCGATCCGGACCTTCCAGACGTCGAAATTCCCGGACCGGTTGGAGTTGAAGACCACCCACGCGCCGTCGGCGGAGAACGCCGGGAACGCGTCGGCGCCGGGGTCGTCGGTGAGCTTGCGGAGGTTCTTCCCGCTCGAGTCCAGCACATAGACCTCGGCGTCGCCGTCGCGGTTCGACTGGAAGGCCACGTGGTACCCGTCCGGCGAGTAGGCGGGACCCGAGTCCGCCAGCGCGCTCCCGAACAGCTTCTTCGTGCCGCCCGAGGAGAGGGTGATGACCCACACGTCGAACGACCCGTCCCGGTTCGAGGCGAACACCATCTTCAGCCCGTCGGGCGACCAGGACGGGGACTGGTCGGACGCGGGGTTGTTCGTGATGCGGACCGGGGAGGCGCCGTTGGCCTGCATCCGGTACAGCTCGTCGTTGCCGTCGCGGTTGGACGTGAAGCCGATCTGGGACCCGTTCGGCGACCAGGTGGCGTTCTTGTCGTCCGCGGCGTTGTTCGTCCGGTTGGTCTGCCCGGACCCGTCGGCCGCCATCGTGTAGATCTCCAGGTTCCCGTCGCGGTCGGACGTGAACGCGATCTGCGAGCCGTCCGGGGAGCACACCGGATCGACATCGCTCGCGCTGTTGGACGTGACCTGCTGGACGTCGGAGCCGTTCGGGGCCATCGAGTAGATCTCGAAGTCGCCGTCGCGATTCGAACCGAACAGGATGCGGTTCGCGCACGAGCTCGGCGCGGCGGCCGAAGCCATCCCCGCCACACCGGCACACACCGCACCCACCACGAGCGAAACCGTTCCGACCAGCACAGCGCGTCTCATCAGAGGCCTCCCCCCGAACCGTCAGCAGACAGCGGAACCGTAGCCCATCCGGCCCCCCGGGTCCAAGCCCCAAATGCGGGCGCTCGGCGCGAGACTTGAGGGTTCCCCCAAGGGAGGGGCCGCGGTAGAGTCATCGTCAGCACGGGCTTGCGCCCGCGGCACATGCGGATCTCAGGGAGGGGATCCATTCCAGGGGGAGGAGACCACCCACGCGATCCATGACCACCCGCCTCGGTGTAGTGGCGCTCGTGCTGGGCGTTGTGTTCGCCGGCACGGGTGGGGCCCACGCCGCCACGGATTCGTTCCTCAGGCCGCCGCACTTCTACCTGTCGCTCGGCGACTCGCTGTCCCAGGGCGTCCAGCCGGACGCCGAGGGCCACAGCGTCGAGACCGACCAGGGCTACGCGGACGGCCTGTTCCAGATGGAGCGGTCGAGCTTCCCGCGCCTGCACCTCGTGAAGATGGGGTGCCCGGGCGAGTCCACGGAGACCATGATGCACGGGGGGATCTGCTCGTATGCCCAGGGCTCACAGCTCGCCCAGGCGGTCCACTTCCTCCGCCATCACCGGAAGAACACCGTGTTCGTCACGCTCGACATCGGGGCGAACAACGTCGACGGGTGCCTGCACGACGGACAGGTCGACCAGCAGTGCATCTCGGACGGGCTGGACGCCGTCCAGGCCGACGTGCCGGTGATCGTCGCCGCCCTGAACGCCGCCCTCGGGTCGCACGGAACGAGCCAGATGGTGGGGATGCGGTACTACGACCCGTACCTGGCCTTCTACCTTGATGGACCCGACGGCCAGGCCCTGGCCGCCCTCTCGCTGCAGCTCACGAACCTGTTCAACTTCATCCTGCAGTCCGCCTACCAGGCCCTCGGATGGAAGGTGGCGAACGTGTCGTTCGCGTTCCAGACCAACGACACGACGGACACCGTGGACTACCCCCCGTACGGCACGATCCCGGTGAACGTGGCGAACATCTGCACGTACACCTGGATGTGCGCGGACCCCCCCGTCGGGCCGAACATCCACGCGAACGCCGCCGGCTACCAGCTCATCGCGCAGGTGTTCGCCGGGCAGATCACGGGGCCGTAGGGGCCGGGGAGTCCCGACCGTTCCGTCACCCGGGGCTTTACTCCCGGCGTGCGAGCAGCCAGGATACGGATGTTCGCGGGGTGTGCCCCGCGGTGATGATCCGCGAAGGTCGGATTGGGGGGAGGTCCCGATGGTTCGGCGACTGGCGTTTGCCGGGGTCGTGCTCGGTTTGGTGTTCCAGATGGTGGGTCCGGCCGCAGCCGGGACGTCGCTCGAACCCGGCGTGTTCCGGTACGGGGTGGCGAGCGGAGAGGTCACGCCGAATTCCGCGCTGCTGTGGACGTGGTCCAAGCACAGCCCGGTCCGGCTCGACCTGTCCACCACCGCCGACTTCTCCTCCGGAGTGGCCTCGCAGTGGATCGACGTCCCGCTGGGACACAACCACACGGTCACCACCCCGGTGAGCTCGCTCTCCGCAGCCACCCACTACTGGTTCCGCTACTACGACCCGGTGGCCGCCAGGTTCAGCCGGGTGGGGACGTTCGTCACGCCGCCCTCGGCCGGGTCCGACGTGGACGTCCACTTCGCCTACACCGGGGACTCCGACGGCTGGTACAACCCGGCCACGAACAAGCCGGCCTTCAACTCGTTCCAGACGCTCGACCAGATCAGGTACTCCCAGGCCGATTTCATGATGTACCTGGGTGACCTCATCTACTCGGACTCGAGCTACAGCCCGTTCGGCCCGGCCGACACGGTGAAGGAGTACCGGGCCAACTACAAGCAGAACCGGACCTACGACGCGCTCCGGGACATGGAGGCCGCCCTCCCCGTCTACACCGAGTGGGACGACCACGAGGTCCGCAACGACTTCGACCGGTCGGAGGTCGGGAACCTGTTCTTCCGGGGCATGCAGGCGTACGAGGAGTACAACCCGACGCCGCACTGGAACCCCGTGCTCGGCTACTACCGCACGTTCTCGTGGGGCCAGAACCTCCAGTTCTTCATCCTGGACGAGCGGTCGTTCCGGAGCCCCGAGGTCGCCCACTTCCCGAAGGCCAACCCCACGGACACAAGCCCGTGCGACAACCCCGTGGGCAGCGGGAACCCGGACGTCGCGCCGACCCTGCCGCAGCCCGTGCGGGACCAGTTCTCGGTGGTCATCCCGCAGCTCGCCAACCCGGTCCCGGCGAGCTGCATCGCCGCGCTGTACGACCCGAGCCGGACCATGCTGGGCGCGCCCCAGCTCACGCAGTTCGAGTCCGACCTGGCGGCCAGCACGGCCAAGTTCAAGCTGGTGTTCAGCGAGGACCCGATCCAGGAGATCTTCGCGTTCCCGTACGACCGGTGGGAGGGCTACGGCGCGGAGCGCCTGGCGATCCTGAACTACATCACCTCGAACGCGATCTCGGGCGTGACGTGGCTGACCACGGACACCCACGCGAACATCGAGAACGACATCTACACGAACTCCTACATCGGGACCGACACCGGGATGGACGAGGCCATCGTCGGTCCCATCGCGACGAACACGCTGGCCAAGGAGGCGATCGCGTCCACGGGGTCACCCCTGGCCGCCCTGGCCCTGCAGATCTTCCTCAACACGCCCCGGGCCTCCGGCGGGCTCCAGGCGAAGTGCGCCCAGATCGACACGTACGCGTTCGGCGACGTGCACTACAGCGTGTCGACCGGCAAGCTCACCATCGACGTGCGGGACGCGAGCGGCAACCCCATCTGCGCGACGCTGACGGAGGGCTGACGACCAGCACGGCCCGGGATGACCGGGCGGTGAGAGGCCGGGGGCGCGTGACGGGCGCGAGATCGCGGTTCTTCCGGGCGGCCGTAGTGGCGGCCGCCCTCGCGCTCTCGCTCGTCCCGTCGCCCGCCCGGGCATCGAATCCTCGCCCGAACGTCCTCATCGTGCTGAGCGACGACCAGTCGTGGTCGACCTTTTCCCGGGCCCTAATGCCGCAGACGTTCTCGAACCTGGTCGACCAGGGGACGCTCTACCGCCGGGCATACGTGAACACCCCGCTGTGCTGCCCTTCACGGGCCCAGCTGCTGACGGGACTCCAGTCCCATCACAATGGGGTCATCTACAATTCGAGCCAGCTCCGGCGTCCGACGATCGTGCCGGCGCTCCACGATGCGGGCTACCGGACGATGCTCGCGGGCAAGTACTTGAACTCGTGGCCCTGTGACCCACGCCCCGAGTTCGACCGGTGGGTCTGCGCGGCGAGCGGCCAATCGACCTATTCACTCATCGATCCCACCCTGAACGTCGATGGGACGTGGGCGACCTTCGACGGATACCAGCCGGACGTACTCGCGCTCCTCACGGCGCAGTTCATCGCTTCGACACCCGCCGACCAGCCCTTCTTCGCGCTGTACACGCCCACCACCCCCCATCTCCCCGCCGACGACCCACGGTACTCATCGCTCCCCGTCGCTCCTTACCGGCCGCCGTCCTACGGCGTCTCGGAGCCGGGCAAGCCCGCATACATGCAACGCGGGCCGTTCACCACGAACCAGCAGTTGGGGATCGACGGGCGGTACGCGAGGATGTCGAGGGCCGTTCGCTCGCTCGACGACTCCGTCGGGCTCCTGCTCTCCTCCCTGGGGTCCCGAGCCTCGAACACCCTCGTGGTGTACCTCTCCGACAACGGCTACCTGTTCGGGGAACACGCGCGCTGGGACAAGCTCGTCCCCTACGAGGAGTCGGTGCGGGTGCCCATGGTCGTCCGATATCCGCCTGCGGGGACCGGGCCCCGGGTCTCCGACGCACTCGTCTCCAACGTCGACATCGCGCCCACGATCGCCAAGCTGGCGGGTGTCCCATGGACCACCGATGGTTCCTCGCTCCTCCCCACGCTCGACGGGGTGGGTTCGACCCGCCGGTATCTCCTGATCGAGTCGTGCTTCGGGTCGATCACTTGGTGCCCCGGCACGGGCACCTTCGAGAGCCAGCGGAACGTGCCGGGCTACTATGGGATCGTCGCTCCCCGGTTCGTGTTCATCCGGTACGGAACGGGCGAGCGCGAGCTGTACGACCTCGGCCAGGACC
>DASWED010000107.1:0-38089 GCA_036394995.1 Actinomycetota bacterium | reverse complement strand
GCGGGGAGCCAGTCCTCGAGACTGGGCGGGAGCAGGAACTGCTGTTCGCGATCGCACGGGATGAGGTTGTAGGCCAGGCCACCCAGGACCTCCTTCGGGGGAAGGCTTACATCCCTGTAATTCTCCCCCATGGCGCGCCTGGATGCGACCGCCGTCATCCGGGTTTTCGCGACAGGCTCCCAAGGGAGTTGGATATTGACCATCGACGCCAAGGTGGGTTCCGTCTTGGCCGTGAACAGTAGGGAATCCAGTAGTGCCGCCTGTCCCGATGCGGGAAGTAGCTACTGGGGTGCCTGCCCAAACACGACTGGACTGATTCAAAGCCCAGCCGATTCCGAGACGAGGACCGAGGCTATCAACTTAGTGCGCCAATACCTTGCTGCGGACCGAGTGCGAAAGCCCAACCTTGAACACTGGTGGCGACTGGCAGATCCCTGGTGGCGGGTTGAAAATGGTTGGTCCGAACCAGCGGATGTCGGCGACGATCTGGGTGGAATGGAGACAAGCGATGCGTTTTACAGTTTCACAATGGGGGGGGTCTACGGCATTCTGCATAGGAACGGGTCGCTGTCCCCTGCCCAGAACAAGGCATTCCTCCTTTCCCGTGTCTCTATCCATCTTCCCGACTGCGATCCCAAGGACGTGGCCCGCCTGACCCACGGTCTACTGTGGGTAGGGTTCAGCTACCCGAACTGCGACTGCACCTCGCCCGGATATGCCTTCGTGGCCCGACGGGGCTCAGGGTTGCGGGTCTTCGGCGTGAGCTAGATCCCTGCATCCGCTCACCGACACCAACAGGATCCGCTTCCGGCGTTATGGATCGGTGATCGTCACACTCGGGACCGATTGTCCAGTCTCAACGTCCAGAGCACGGCAGACTCCGCGTGAAAGCTCGACCTTGTTCTCGGGCGAACCGGAGACGTCGTTGATCCGGGCTCGGACCTCGTGGCCTCCATGCGCCACACGAACCCACTGGTTCTTCTGCCATCTGGCTTGGCCCTGTTCGCCCTGTGGGGCCGGCGACCGTCAGATCCATCAATGGAAGAGTTCCTCGGCCAGCGCGACGATGATGCCCGCAGGGCCTCGCATGTAGCAGAGTCTGTACATGTCCTCGTACTGGACCACCTCGCCGACGAGTTCGGCGCCGTTGGCGCGCAGGCGAGCGACAGTGTCGTCGACGCTTTCGACTGTAAACATGACGCTCCGGAGGCCCAGCGTGTTCGGCGGAGCGATCGCCGGTTCGATCTCGACCAGTTTTGGATTGCGAAACTTCGTCAGCTCAAGCCGCCCGTGCCCATCTGGAGTCCGCATCATAACGATGTCGACTTGGACACTTTCGAGCCCGTTGACGCGGTCCACCCACGGGCCCTCGACCGGCATCTCGCCTTCGGGCGTCATGCCGAGCGCGGTGAAAAAGGCGATAGCGGCTGCAAGGTCGTCGACGACGACGCTGACGTGGTCCAATCTCTTGATCGTCATGTCCCTAGCATGGCAGAGGCCGTGCGCGGCGGTCCAGGGCGACCGTTCTCGCGAGTTGGACGTGGTTAGGCCCAAAGGAATGCGATCTGGAATGTCGGCAGCCCATAGAGTCGGCATCCGCATCGAGAACTTGATGAATGGTTCGAATTGAGTGGTCGTCAACATCTCCTGCTCGGTAGACCTCTTCCCACGCCTTCTGCGTTCGACCACTTGAGTTGCAATCGGCGTAGTTGACTCGACTGAAGAAGGCATGCTCCTGGGCAAATGCAACGGCTGGCCATGCGACCTCATACGGTTCCCCAGGTCCCGACTTGTAGGCATGAATGAAGTCCAAGTCAGCACCAGGGTGATCATCGAAGATCTCATTGAGATGATCGGCCATGGCGTTGGCGCGTGAGCTACTCACGAACTCCGCTACAGTCATGTAGGTGCCGTCACATTGGCGGCACCGAACGATGTAGAGCGGAGGAGAAGGACTGAAGTCCACGCGAGCATGATTTGCGGCGCAACCGCTTCGAGGCTGACGAGGCAACTGATCTGCCATCTTCCCCTCCCACCTACAGGTTCGGCCTATCGATTCACTGAGAGCAAGATTACGCCACGTCTTCAATCGAGGGCACGGACTTGCGCGTATCAAACGCTGCCGCTGAAGTCTGTGGCGAATGGCAGGGCGTTCGTTCTCAGATACCAAGCGGCACGAGGCGGTCGACGGCGACTGCGGCGAAGAGCAGGCCGAGGTACGTGATCGAGAACTTGAAGACGCCGAGTGCCAGCTTTGGGGTGGTTCGGCGATACAGCTGGACCGCCTTTGCGATGAACCAGCCGCCCAGGACCACGGCGGCGACCAGGTAGATCGCGCCCATCTTCGCCACCGGGTACAGCAGCAGCGTGATGGCGAAGAGCAGGACCGTGTACAGCAGGATGTTCCAGGTGGTCTGGCGCTCGCCCCGGACCACCGGGAGCATGGGGACCTTCGCCGCGGCGTAGTCCTTCGTGTAGCGCATCGCGAGGGCCCAGAAGTGCGGTGGGGTCCAGAAGAACACGATCGCGAACAGCACCACCGGCGCCAGGGCCAGCGAGCCCGTCACCGCCGCCCACCCCACCAGGACCGGCACCGCGCCCGCCGCGCCCCCGATCACGATGTTCTGCGGCGTCGAGCGCTTCAGGACCAGCGTGTACACCAGCACGTAGAACAGCAGCGCCGACAGCGCCAGCGACGCGGCCAGGACGTTCACCATCATCCCCAGCCAGAAGAACGCGACCACGCCGAGGACGTAGCCGAACGTCAGGGCCCGCTCGGGCGCGATGGCGTGGGCGGGGAGGGGACGGGACCGGGTTCGCCGCATGATTGCGTCGATGTCCCGGTCGAAGAACTGATTCATCGCGTTCGCGCCACCGGCCGCGAGGGTGCCCCCGAACATCGTGGAGGCCACCAGCCACAGCGACGGCCACCCTTCGGACGCCAGGAACATCGTCGGGACGGTGGTGATGAGCAGCAGCACGATGATCCGGGGCTTGGTCAGCTGGAAGTACGCCGCGGTCGACTTGCGGAGCGCCACGGCCCGGTCGCGCCCCGAGGGCCGTTCGGCCGTATCGGCCTCGGCGGCAGGCTCTCGGCTCGATCCCACCAGCCGCTTGCTGAGCGTGGCGAGCGCGATCAGCGAGCCCCAGATCAGCGACGCCAGCACGACGTGCGCGATCTTCGAGGCCGAGGACAGCTTGCTCCACACGAGCGTCGCGCCCACCAGCACCTGTCCCACGTACAGGCCCAGCGCAAGCGTCGAGAAGAACGTCAGGTCGAAGTAGCGCTTCTGCATGGTCCAGGCCCGCATGCACACGTAGACCAGCAGGATGCCCACGCCCGCCGCCAGGACCCGGTGCAGGAACATCGTGGTGAACACCCCGCCCAACTGCGGCACGAGCTTGCCTTTCATCAGCGGCCAGTCCCTGAACGCCAGCCCGGCCCCCTGCCCCCGCACGTAGCCGCCCACCAGGATGAGGGCGAAGCTCGCGCCGGCCGTGATCCAGGCCAGCCGGTTGAACCCGGGTTCGTGGGTGAGGTGCGCCGACCCCAGCTCGGCCAGCTTGACCCGGCAGAACGAGGTGGCGATGAGCCACACGAGCGTCCCGGCAAGGAGCATCGCCGTGGCCAGGTGGGCGGTCACCAGGGTCGGCTTGAGGTCGCCCTTCACCACGATCCCGCCGAGCGCGGCCTGCGCCACCACCAGCACCACCGCCGTCATGGCACCCCGGAACAGCGGCCGCACGTTGCGGTACTGGCGGAACGTGTGGACCGCGAGCCACCCGACGAGCACCACCGTGGCGAACGCCAGCCACCGGTGCGACTGTTCGATGAGCGCGTGGTACGAGAACGCGTCGACGCCGTGGCAGAAAGGCCACGACGTCCCGCATCCCGCCCCGGACCCGCTGGCGCGCACCAGCGCACCGACGCCGATGAGGGCGAACGTGCTGGCCGTGGCCGCGATGGCGATCTTCTGGAATCGGTTCATCCGTGGTCCGCGCGGGGGCCGGCACTGTGATCCGGGTCCACCTGCGAGCCCAGTGTAGACGCGGTGTTTGGCGACCGCCGTCGGGGCCCGTAGGGGTGGGATACTCCGGCCGTGGACACCCGGAGGGGTGTGGACCTCGACACCGCTCGGCGCGCGTTCTTCCGGCATCCGGTCGCCCGGCTGGCCACCACCGGAACAGAGGGCCCCCACGTCGTGCCGGTGTGGTTCGTGTGGGACCCCGACGCGGTGTTCTGCTCCATCGAGGGTGGGACGCGGACCCTGGTGAATGTCCGGACCGATCCCCGGGTAGCCCTGGTCCTCGACGCCGGCCGGCAGTGGGAGCAGCTGGGGGGCGTGGTCCTCTCGGGCCGGGCCCGGCTGCTCCGCCCGGAGCACCCCGACCTCCGCGGGCCCATGTCGCGGTGGTACGACAAGTACCGCGAGCGGTTCGGGCCCCGCGGCTATCGCCTCTTCACCGAGAACGTCCCCGAGCTGTGGTTCGTGCGCATCCACCCTGAGCGGGTGGCGTGGTGGGACCACGGGGAGGGTCCGTTTGCCGCTCTGCGGGACCGGGACTAGCATCTGGCCCGGAGGTTTGTGAAAGTCTTCACAAGCGGCTGAGGGAGCGTTCTTGCCGAGTCCGGACGAGCGGTTCGACGTCCTGGTCGTGGGGGCCGGCCCGGGGGGATCGTCCGCCGCCTACCACCTGGCCCGCCACGGGGTGAACGTCGCCCTGCTCGAACGAACGTCGTTCCCGCGAGAGAAGGTGTGCGGCGACGGCCTCACTCCGCGCGGGGTCAAGGCGATGCTCGAGATGGGCGTCGACACCGAAGCCCCCGGCTTCGTCCGCGTGGAGGGCCTCCGCGTCTACGGCCGCCGCGGCATCCTCGACCTCCCCTGGCCCGCCCTCAGTTCCTGGCCCGGCTACGGCCTGGTCCGAACCCGCCACGACTTCGACGAGATCCTGGCCCACCGAGCCCAACAAGCCGGCGCCACCCTCTACGAACGCACGGAAGCAACCGCTCCGCTGATGGATCGAGGATGGGTGGTCGGTTCCACGGTCCGGTCCATGGAGCCCGACCGCGAGCTCGCGGGAACCGGAGCGCGCGTCGGCCCCGGTGCGGCAGCGGGGGCTCTGAGCGAAGCGAAGCGGAGCGAAGGAGCGGAGCGCCCTCCGCAGAGCACCGGGGCCGAGGTGGCGCACGACACGCAGAGCGAGGGCAACGGCCAACGCCCCCGAAAGCCCACCGGCGGCCCCACCAGAACGATCCGAGCGAGACTGGTGATCGCCGCAGACGGTGCGTCGTCGCGGTTCGGGGGCCAGGTGGGAGTGCGCCGGGACACGACGAGGCCGCTCGGGATCGCCGCGAGGCGCTACTACCGCTGGCCGAGGGCTCAGGTCCCGTGGCTCGAGGCGTGGCTGGACCTGTGGGACGGCCCGAAGCTGCTGCCCGGCTACGGCTGGATCTTCCCGATCGACGACGAGGTCGTGAACGTGGGCGCCGGCCTGCTGAACACGTTCCACGGGTTCAAGGACCTGTCGGCCAGGCGGGTGTTCGAGATCTTCGTGAAGATGCTGCCGGCCGAGTGGGGGCTGACCGAGGACACGGCCATCGGTCCGGTGAAGTCCGGCCCGCTCCCCATGGGGTTCAACCGCCGCCCGCTGGCCCAGCCCGGAGTGCTGCTGGTGGGCGACGCGGGCGGTCTGGTGAACCCGTTCAACGGCGAGGGGATCTCCTACGCCATGGAGACCGGCCAGATCGCGGCCGAGCTGGCGTTCGAGGCCCTGGCCAAGGACCGGCCGGCGCTGGCCCAGATGTATCCCACGGTCGTCCGGCAGCGGTACGCCAAGTACTTCCGGATGGGGAACGTGTTCGTGAAGGCCATCGGGAACCCCAGGATCATGGCGTTCGCCACCAAGCACGGGCTGCACCGCGAGTGGCTGATGCAGTTCGCCCTGCGCATGATGGCAAACCTGAGCGACGGGTCCGCGGGCGACGTCCACGACAGGGTGTTCGCCGCGCTCGAGGCCATCTCGCCGGCGGCATGAACGGGCGCGCTGAGGGAACGGCGGGATGACGGCCCTGGTGGCCGACCTCTCGGCCTACCTCCCGGTGCTGCTCCTCGCGGGCGTGGTGGCGGCGTTCGCCACGCTGTCGCTGGTGGCGTCGTCGTTCCTCCGCCCGAGCCGGCCCACCCGCCCCAAGGCGGCACCGTACGAGAGCGGGATCGAGGTGGAGGCCCTTCCCCGGGGGCAGCGGTTCCCGGTGAAGTTCTACATCGTGGCGATGCTGTTCATCGTCTTCGACATCGAGACGATCTTCCTGTTCCCGTGGGCCGTGACGTTCCGCCAGCTGGGGGTGTTCGGGCTGGTCGAGATGGCCGTGTTCATCGCGCTGGTGTTCGTGGCCTACGTGTACGTGTGGCGCAAGGGCGGCCTGGACTGGGAGGAGGCCGAACGGGCCGACCTCCGCCGGCGCCTCGCCGCGCAACTGGCGTCAGCATCGCCGAAGCAGCCGGCGCCACTGCCGACGGAGGGCGACCGTGGCGGTTGAGCGGATCCCCGGGAACGCCACCGGGCGTACGGGCCCGTCGGGACGCCCGGCCGTGGCCGCCGGAGTGCCGGGGGTGACCGGGGCCACCGGCGCGGTGGACGTCGGGCCGTCCGGGGCCGACCTCGCCACCGAGGAGGAGGTTCGCCGGGGGATCCTGCTGACCACCATCGACCGCGGGGTGAGCTGGGCCCGCAAGCAGTCCACGTGGGGGGTCACGTTCGGGCTGGCGTGCTGCGCGATCGAGATGATGGCCAGCGGCGCCGCGAACTACGACCTGGCCCGGTGGGGGATGGAGATCTTCCGGGCCTCGCCCCGGCAGGCCGACCTGATGATCGTGGCCGGCCGGGTCTCGCAGAAGATGGCCCCGGTCCTGCGCCACGTGTACGACCAGATGCCCGAGCCGAAGTGGGTCATCTCGATGGGCGTGTGCGCCTCGGCCGGCGGGATGTTCACGAACTACGCGCTGGTCCAGGGGGTCGACACCATCGTGCCGGTGGACATCTACGTGCCCGGATGCCCGCCCCGTCCGGAGATGCTGATGTACGGGATCCTCCGCCTCCACGAGAAGATCCGGACGAAGGGCCGCCTGAGGTAGTGGACGTCCAGGCCCTGGCCCACCGCCTTCGCGACCGATTCCCCGACGTCATCGTGGTGCGGGACGAGGTCACCGTCGTGGTCGACGCGGAGGAGGTGGTGGCGGCGCTCTCGTGGCTCCGGGACGAGCCGGATCTGGTGCTCGTCTGGCTGGCCGACCTCTCGGCCACCGACTGGCCCGACCGCGAGCCCCGGTTCTGGGTGGCCTATCACCTGTTCTCCTTCCAGCACGGCCACCGGGTCCGGGTGAAGGCCGGGCTGGCATCGGAGGAGCCCCGGATCGCCACCGTGACCGGCGTGTTCCCGGCGGCGAACTGGCTGGAGCGCGAGGTGTTCGACTTCTACGGCGTGGTGTTCGAGGGCCACCCGGACCTCCGCCGGATCATCATGCCGGACGACTGGGAGGGGTACCCGCTGCGCAAGGACTACTCGCTGGGCGGGGTCGGGACCCAGTACAAGGGCGCGTTCATCCCCCCGGTGGACGAGCGGAGCGTCTGATGCGGGGGTCCGGGGGGCTCAAGAGCGAGGCCGGAAGGGAGCACGGAGCGGATGGCGGCAAAGCCGAGCGATAGCCCCCCGGTCGGAAGGGACCCCTTCTCCGACACGCGCCGTGAGTTCGATGCCCCGGCCTCCCTGCCGGGGGAGGAGCACGGCGACGTCCGCGAGGAGACCATGCTCATCAACATGGGGCCCCAGCACCCCTCGACGCACGGGGTGCTCAGGATGGTCCTCGAGCTGGATGGCGAGAGCGTGGTGTCGTGCCGTCCCGTGGTGGGGTACCTCCACACCGGGATCGAGAAGAACACCGAGTGGCGGACGTGGCAGCAGGGCATCGCGTTCGTCACCCGGATGGACTACCTGGCCCCGTTCTTCAACGAGATGGCGTACTGCACCGCCGTCGAGCGCCTGCTGGGCATCGAGGTGCCGCCCCGGGCCCGGGTCCTCCGCGTGATGCTCTGCGAGCTGAACCGGATCGCCTCCCACCTGGTCGCCCTGGCCACCCTGTCGCTCGAGTTGGGCGCCATCAGCGTGATGCTGTACGGCTTCCGGGAGCGCGAGGTCATCCTCGACATCTTCGAGATGGCGAGCGGCCTCCGCATGAACCACGCGTACATGCGGATCGGCGGCCTGGCCATGGACCTCCCCGACGGCGCAACGGATCGCGTGCGGTCGTTCCTGAACCTGATGCCGGGACGCATCGACGAGTACGAGGACCTGCTCTCCCAGAACCCCATCTGGCTCGAACGGAACCGCGGCGTGGGCGTGGTCCCGAAGGAGACGCTGCTGGCCCTGGGCGCCACCGGGCCCATCCTGCGCGCGGCCGGCGTGCCGTACGACGTCCGCCGGGACGACCCCTACGGTGGCTACGAGGACTACGAGTTCGACGTGGTCACGCGTACGGCAGGCGACTGCTACGCGCGCTACGAGGTCCGGATCGAGGAGATGCGCCAGTCGCTCCTCATCGTCGACCAGTGCCTGGAGCGCCTCCCCGAAGGAGACGTGAAGGTGGACGACCCCAAGGTCCGGTTCCCCGGGCACCTCTCGGTGGGGCCCGACGGCATCGGGAACGACCCCCGGTACCTGGCCCACATCATGGAGGAGTCCATGGAGGCCCTGATCAACCACTTCAAGCTGGTGACGCAGGGCATCCGGGTCCCGGCCGGCGAGGTGTACCAGGCCGTGGAGTCCCCCCGCGGCGAGCTGGGCTACTACGTGGTCTCCGACGGCGGGAACCGGCCCTACCGGGTCCGGGTCCGCGACCCCTCGTTCGTGAACCTGCAATCGCTCCCGGCCATGGTCGAGGGCGGCCTGGTGGCCGACGTCATCGCCTGCGTCGGCAGCATGGACCCGGTGATGGGCGGGGTCGACCGCTGATGCCTGTCCTCACGGCCGAGCTGCGCGAGCACGCCGAGCGGATCAAGGCCCGGTACCCCGACCCCCGCTCCGCCATGCTCCCCCTGCTGTACCTGGTCCAGTCGGCCGAGGGCCACGTCTCCCGCGACGGCATGCGCGAGGTCGGCGAGCTCCTCGACCTCCGCACCGCCGAGGTCGAAGCCGTGGCCACCTTCTACACGATGTTCCGCTTCCGCCCCGCCGGCCGCTACGTCCTCTCCATCTGCACCAACGTCAGCTGCGCCCTCCTCGGCGCCAAACACCTCTACGAGAAGGCCGAACAGACCCTCGGCCCCGACGCCCACACCGTCACCCCCGACGGCGCCATCACCCTCCACGAAGAAGAATGCCTCGGCGCCTGCGACCAGGCCCCCCTCATCCAGGTCAACTTCCTCAACTACGCCAAGATGACCGAGGAAGCATTGGTCAACCTCATTGACCACCTGAGATCCGGCACCCCCCCGGTCTCCACGCAGGGCGTCGTCCCCCCCGACCTCCAAGCAACCTGCCGCATCCTCGCCGGCCTCGGCCCCCCGGAGGGCTGGCCCGCCCCGCCGAACGGCGATGCGCGACCCGGGACTCCGGAGGCCACCTCGACGCGGGAGACCGAGTCCGCCCCCGCCACCAAGAGTTCAGGTGGCCGAGGCACCAGCGCCCCCGAAGAGCAGACGGAACACCCGGAGCCAGTCGAGGGCCAGCGCGAGGAGGACGCCGATGGCTCCTGAGTTCGAGCCAGTCCTCACGGCGCGGTGGTCCAACCCCGAGGCCCGCACGATCGACGGCTACCTGAAGACCGGCGGCTACCGGGCCCTGAGGAAGGCCCTGTCCATGGATCCCGACGACGTGATCGAGGAGGTCAAGGCCAGCGGCCTCCGCGGCCGTGGCGGCGCGGGCTTCCCCACGGGGCAGAAGTGGGCGTTCGTGCCGCAGGACACCGGCAGGCCCACCTACATGGTCGTGAACTTCGACGAGTCCGAGCCCGGCACGTTCAACAACCGCGAGCTGGTCGAACGGGATCCCCACCAGCTCATCGAGGGCATCGTGATCGGGGCCTACGCCATCCGCTCGCACACCGCGTTCGTCTACACGCGGGGCGAGTTCCTGTACCCGGGCGTGGTCCTGGAACGCGCCCTGGCCGAGGCATACGAGAAGGGGTTCGTCGGGACGAAGGTGGGCGGCACCGACTACCAGCTGGAGATCGTGATCCACCGCGGCGCCGGGGCGTACATCTGCGGCGAGGAGACCGCGCTCCTGGATTCGCTGGAGGGCCGCCGGGGGCAACCCCGCCTCCGGCCCCCGTTCCCCGTGGTGGCCGGCGCGTACATGGCCCCCACCGCGATCAACAACGTGGAGACCCTGTCGAACGTCCCCCACATCATCGAACGCGGCGCCGACTGGTTCGCCTCGATCGGCACGGAGAAGTCCACCGGCCCCAAGATGTTCTCGCTGTCCGGCAAGGTGAATCGACCCGGGAACTACGAGGCCCCCATGGGGACCCCGGCCCGCGAGCTCATCGAGGAGTACGCGGGCGGCGTTCGCGACGGCCGGACCGTGAAGGCGTGGACGCCCGGCGGCTCCTCCACGCCGTTCCTCACCGCCGAGCACCTCGACACCCACATGGACTTCGAGTCGGTGCAGGCGGCGGGGTCGCTCCTGGGGACCGCCGCCATGATCGTGCTCGACGACCGGGACTGCGTGGTGGACACCACGCTCCGCATGCTCGAGTTCTACGCGCACGAGTCCTGCGGCAAGTGCACCCCGTGCCGGGAGGGCACGTGGTGGATGACGAAGGTCCTCCGGCGCATCGAGCTGGGGTACGGCCGCGCGGACGACCTGCCGCTCATGCAGGACGTCGCCGGGAACATCCTGTTCAAGGCGTTCTGCGCGCTGGCCGACGGCGCGGTCTCGCCGATCCAGTCCTCGCTGAAGTTCTTCACCGAGGAGTACGAGGAGCACATCCGGCTGGGCCGGTGCCCGCTGAAGGAGCGGGAGGAGGTCTCGGCGGCGGGTCACCGCGAGGCGGGCGCGGACCTCGCCCGGGCCGGCACGGAGACCGAGGCCGGTGACCAGACCCCCTCCGGGCCGGCCCCCGACGTGCTCCCGGACGCGGAGGAGCGCGAGGTGCACGTGTCCCTGGCGGACATCCTCGACGAACGCGGAGCGCGGTCGTGACCGGCCCCGTCACCCTCACGATCGACGGCAAGGAGATATCGGTCCCGCCGGGCACGCTCATCATCCGCGCGGCCGAGCAGCTGGGGATCGAGATCCCCCGGTTCTGCGACCACCCGTACCTCGAGCCGGCCGGCTCGTGCCGGCAGTGCTACGTGGAGGTGGAGGGCCAGCGCAAGCTCATGACCTCGTGCACCACCCCGGTGGGGCCGAACATGATCGTCCGCACCCAGCATGCCTCCGACCAGGCCCACGAGGCCCAGGTGGCGAACCTGGAGTTCCTCCTGCTGAACCACCCGCTGGACTGCCCCATCTGCGACCGGGGCGGGGAGTGCCCGCTGCAGGACCAGGCCCTGGCGTTCGGCCCCGGGGAGTCGAGGTACCGGGAGGCGAAGCGGGTCTACGAGAAGCCGCTGTACCTCTCGCCGCTGGTGGCGCTGGACCGCGAGCGGTGCGTGCTGTGCGCCCGCTGCACGCGGTTCTGCGACCAGATCAGCGGCGACCGCTTCATCGAGCTGTTCGAACGCGGCGCGGCGGAGCAGGTGGCCATCGCGCCGGGCGAGGACTTCCGCTCGCCGTTCTCCGGGAACACCATCCAGATCTGCCCGGTGGGCGCCCTGACGTCCGTGCCGTACCGGTTCGTGGCGCGGCCGTTCGACCTGAAGACCGCGGACTCCGTGTGCAACCACTGCTCGGCCGGCTGCAACATCCGCGTGGACCTCCGGCGCGGCGAGGTGGTCCGCCACCTGGCCCGCGACAACCCCGACGTGAACGACCTGTGGACCTGCGACAAGGGCCGGTTCGCGTTCCAGTTCCCGGACTCCGCGGACCGCGTGACGACGCCGCTGCTGCGGACACCCGGCCTGACGCCGGTCTCGTTCGGCGAGGTGTTTACCGAGATCGTCCGGTGGACGTCGAACGGGCGGGTGGCGTTCCTGGCCGGCGGTCGGCTGGCCGACGAGGACGCGTACGCGCTGTCGAAGCTGGCGCGGATGGCGTTCGGGACGAACGACATCGACCACCGGAGGTCGCGGCTCGCCGACATGCCCCTGCTCGCGGAGGCCCACCAGGCGTCCGGGATGCCCGTGACGAACGCGGACGTGGAAGCGGCGAAGGTCATCGTGGTGGCGGGGCTCGACGCCGAGCAGGAGGTCCCGATCCTGCACCTCCGGATCCGCAAGGCGGCCGGGCGGGGGGCGAAGGTGTTCGTGATCCACCCCCGCCGGACCCGGCTGTGGGACGTGGGCGAGCACGTGCTGGTGGCGCCCGGCGCGGAGGCGTCCGTGCTGGAGGCCGCGGCCGGTGAACGCGCCCTCGGCGTGCCGTCCCCGGGCGTGGAGCGGATGCGCGAGGCCATGGAAGGGACCGAGGGATCCGTCGTGGTGCTGGCCGGGTCGCGCTTGGCGGAGAGCCCGGGGGCGGTCGCGCAGGCCGTGGCGCTGGCTGCGGCGCATGGCGGCAAGTTCGCGCTGGTGGCCCGGCGGGCCGGCGACGCGGGGGCGTTGCGGGCCGGCATGCACCCCGAGCTGCTGCCCGGGGGCCGGCGGGTCGCCGACGAGCGCGAACGGGCCGAGGTGGAGAGCGTGTGGGGCGCGCAGGTGCCGGCGGAACCGGGCCGCGACACGCAGGCCATCCTGGAGGCCGCGGCGAAGCGCGAGATCGACACGCTGTTCCTGGTGGGCGTGGACCTCCTCCGCGACTTCCCGGACGCCGCGCTGGCTCGGCGGGCCCTGGAGAACGTGGAACACAAGGTGGTCCAGGACGTGGTGGCGGGACCCATGGCCCCGTACGCCGACGCCGTCCTCCCGGCGTCGGCCTGGATCGAGCGCGACGGCACGGTCACGAACTGGGAGGGCCGGGCCCAGCGGATCCGGCCGGTACGAGGCCCCATGCCCCTCTCCCGTCCGGACTGGCAGATCCTCCAGGAGCTGTCCGAGGTGGCCGGCCACGACATGGGGTTCGCCTCGATCGAGCACCTCCGGCGCGAGGGCGCCGAACTCCTCCGGCCCCGTCAGGTGGACCTCGCCGGGCTGGGGCGCTCCTCCACCGGGGCGACGCTGGGGGAGGCGGGCGGCGACGGGCTCCTGCTGTTCACCTACCCGCTGCTGGTGGACGAGGGCACGCTGTCCCGCGCCGCCGGCGCCCTGAAGGCGGCCCTGGAGGACGACGCGTTCGTCGAGGTCCATCCCGACGACGCCGAGCGGCTGGGCCTGGCCGACGGTGGCCGGGCGGCGGTCTCCACGCCGGCCGGCTCGGCGTCGCTCCCGGTCCGGGTCTCCTCCGAGATCGCGCGCGGCACGGCGTTCGTCCCGTTCAACCAGCCGGGCCTCCAGGCGAACACGCTGCTGTCCGGGCGGCTCACGGCGGTGGCCACGGTCGCGGCCGAGGGAGCGGGCCAGTAATGGCCCTGCTCGGGGCGATGGACTGGCTCGACTGGATCCTGCTCGTGGCCCGGGTGGTGGCGGTGTTCGTGGTGATGCTGGTCACGGTCATGGTCGTGGTGTGGATGGAGCGCAAGGTCGTGGCCGACATGCAGAACCGCATCGGCCCGAACCGGGCCGGCCCGTTCGGCCTCCTCATCACCCTGGCGGACGGGATCAAGCTGTTCCTGAAGGAGGGGATCCGCCCGACGAACGTGGACCGGCCGGTCTACGTCCTGGCCCCCATCCTGGCGGTGATCCCGGCGTTCCTGGCGTTCGCCGTGGTGCCGTTCGGGACCGGCATCACGCTGTTCCACCGGTTCGTGCCGTTCCAGGTGGCCGACCTGGGCATCGGGATCCTGTGGGTGCTGGCCATGACCTCGATCGGCGTGTACGGGATCGTGCTGGCGGGGTGGTCGAGCGGCTCGAAGTACCCGCTGCTGGGGGCCATCCGGTCCAGCGCCCAGATGATCTCCTACGAGGTCGGGATGGGCCTGGCCCTGGTGGCCGTGCTGATGTACAGCGGGACGCTCTCCATGACCGGGATCGTGGCCAAGCAGGATCACATCTGGAACGCGATCCCGCAGGCCCCGGCGTTCATCGCGTACGTGATCGCGTCGCTGGCCGAGACGAACCGACCCCCGTTCGACCTCCCGGAGGCCGAGACCGAGCTGGTGGCCGGGTACCACACCGAATACAGCGGCATCAAGTTCGCGATGTTCTACCTGGCCGAGTACCTCAACATGGTGACGGTCTCGGCCATCGCCGTGACCTTGTTCCTCGGCGGGCCCCGGGGTCCGCACATCTCGTTCCTGCCGGCGCTGTGGCCGGTGGTGTGGTTCCTGCTGAAGGTCTTCGCGCTCATCTACGTGTACATCTGGGTCCGGGCCACGATGCCCCGGTTCCGGTACGACCGGCTGATGCGGTTCGGCTGGAAGGTCCTCATCCCGGCCGGGCTGGTGTGGATCCTGTTCACCGGCGCGGTGGTGGTGCTGCCCCAGGAGTACGGGAAGGGCAAGTTCCTGACCTGGACCGCCATCGCCATCGGCGTGCTGCTGGTGCTGTCGGCGTTCTGGCCGGCGAAGAAGCCGGTGGAAGAGCCGGTGGGAGAACCGGTGGAGGAGTCCGAGGAGGCATCGAGGTGAGCGCCGAGGAGCCCCCGGTGGAAACGACCGGCCGGCCGGAGGCCCCCGCGCGGGGCGGTCGGTCGACCGAATCGCGGCGGAAGGCGCCGTGGTTCCCGGTGGTTGGACCCATGGCCCGGGGCATGTGGACGGTGTTCAAGCAGATCTTCCGGCCCACGCTCACGGAGAAGTACCCGAAGGAGATCACGCCGCCCCCGCCCCGGGCGCACATGGGCCGGCACCGGCTGAACCGCCACGAGGACGGCCTGGAGAAGTGCATCGGGTGCGAGCTGTGCGCGTTCGCCTGCCCGGCCGACGCGATCTGGGTGGAAGGCGCGGAGAACACCGAGGACAACAGGGTCTCGCCGGGTGAGCGGTACGCGAAGGACTACCAGATCAACTACCTGCGGTGCATCGGGTGCGGGCTGTGCGTGGAGGCCTGTCCCACGCGCGCCCTGACCCTGACCTCCTACTACGAGCTGGCGTTCGAGAGCCGCGAGGATGCCATCTGGACCAAGGAGCAGCTCCTCGAACCGCCGCCCCCGATCGGCGAGGCCGGGCGGGCCACGAAGGAGGGGAAGTCGTGGTTCTAGCCGCCGCCGCCTCTGCTGCTGCTGCCGCTGCCGGGAAGCATGCCGTGCCGCTCACCGATCTCATCCTGTTCTGGGTGTTCGGGCCGATCGCGGTGGTCGCGGCCGTGGGGATGGTCCTGGCCCGGAACGCCGTGCACTCGGCCCTGTTCCTGATCGTGAACTTCTTCTGCCTGGCGGTGTTCTTCCTGGTGCTGGGGTCGCCGTTCCTGTTCGCGGTGCAGATCATCGTGTACGCCGGCGCGATCATGGTCCTGTTCCTGTTCGTGATCATGCTGCTCGGCGTGGACAGCCGGGAGTCCGTGGTCGAACGCCTTCGCGGGCAGCGGCTGATCGGGGTGGCGCTGGCGGCCGGGCTCATCGCCGAGGTGTTCTTCGCCGTCCGCCTGGGCGTCGGGCTGTCCACGAAGGCGGCGCCGGGATTCGACAAGGCGGTGAACCCCGGCGGGAACGTCCGCGCGCTGGCCCGCGTGCTGTTCAACGGGTACTTTTTCCCGTTCGAGGTGACCTCCGTGCTGCTGATCGTGGCGGCGGTGGCGGCCATGGTGATCGCGGGCCGGCGGGGGACGGCGATCGGCCCGCGAACGGCCGGCACCGAGATGGCCGCCGGACCACCGGCCGGAACACGGGATCCACACGAGCCCGAGGCGCGCGAACCGGAGCCGGTGCCGTGAGGACCCCCATCTCCTTCTTCCTGATCCTCTCGGGGGTGCTGTTCGCCATCGGCACGGTGGGGGTGCTGGTGCGCAAGAACGCGCTGGTGATCTTCATGTCGGTGGAGCTCCAGCTGAACGCGGTGAACCTCAGCCTGGTGGCGTTCGGCCGGCTGCACGGGAACCTCCAGGGCCAGGTCCTGGCGTTCTTCTCGATGGTGGTGGCCGCGGCCGAGGTCGTGGTGGGCCTCGCGATCATCGTGGCCATCTACAACCGCCGCCGGAGCGCCAACGTCGACGACGCGAACCTCCTGAGATGGTGAGCGCGGCGTTCCGTCTGGGCCACACGCCGGGGGTGTTCAACCTGATCTGGCTGGTCCCGGCCCTCCCCTTGGCCGGCGCGGTCGCGAACTTCTTCTTCGGACGGCGACTCGGCCGGCGCTCGGGTGTGGTGGCGTCGGCGGCCGTGGGGCTGGCGTTCGTGGTGTCGGTGGCGCTGCTGGTCGGGCTCCTGTCGCGGGACGCCTCGAGCAGGCTGATCGTCCAGCACCTGTACTCGTGGCTGCCGGTGGGGTCGCTGAACGTCGGTGTGGACCTCCGGATCGACCCGCTATCGATGGTGATGATCCTGGTGGTCACCGGGGTCTCCACGCTGATCCACGTCTACTCGATCGGCTATATGCGAGGCGACCCGCGGGAGACCCGCTTCTTCGCCGAACTGAACCTGTTCGTGTTCTTCATGCTGGTGCTGGTTCTCGCCGACAACTTCCTGCTGCTGTACCTGGGCTGGGAGGGCGTCGGCCTCTGCTCGTACCTGCTGATCGGCCACTACTTCGAACGGCCGTCGGCGGCCGCCGCAGCGACCAAGGCGTTCGTGGTCACGCGGGTGGGCGATGCGGCCATGCTCGTGGGGCTCGCGCTGATCTTCGTGCAGTTCGGCTCGCTCGGGTTCGAGCACACCATCGAGGCCACGTGCCAAACGAGCCTGAGAGCCATCGCCTGCGGGCCGGGACCCGAGATCCTCGGGCTGGGATCCCACACCGCCACCGCGATCGCGTTGCTGCTCCTGGCGGGGGCGGTCGGAAAGTCGGCGCAGCTGCCGCTCCAGACGTGGTTGCCGGACGCCATGGAGGGCCCGACCCCCGTCTCCGCGCTGATCCACGCGGCGACGATGGTCACCGCCGGCGTGTACCTGGTGGTGAGGACGCACGTCTTCTTCGAGATCTCGGGGACCGCGCAGACCGTGCTGCTGGTGATCGGGCTGATCACGGCGATCCTGGCGGCGACGTCGGCGCTGGGGCAGGACGACATCAAGCGGGTCCTCGCGTATTCCACGATGAGCCAGATCGGCTACATGATGTTCGCGGCCGGGCTGAAGGCGTACGCCGTGGCCATCCTGCTGCTGGTGGTCCACGCCTTCTACAAGGCTCTCCTGTTCCTCTCCACCGGATCGATCATGCACTCGCTGGACGGCGAGACCGACCTGAAACGGATGGGCGGGCTCCGCCACGCCATGCCGGTGACGTTCGGCGTGTTCGTGGTGGGGTGGCTGGCCATCGCCGGCATCCCGCCGCTCTCGGGGTTCTTCGCCAAGGACCAGGTGCTCGCCGCGGCCAGCCACAGCGGACGGACCGCGGCCTGGATCGTCGCGCTGTTCGCGGCGTTCTTCTCAGCGCTGTACATCTCGCGGATCGTGTTCCTGGCGTTCTTCGGGCCGCTCCGCCACGACACCGAGCCGCACGAGTCGCCCAGGGTCATGACGATCCCGATGGTCCTGCTGGCGGTGGGCGCGGTGGTCGGCGGCGTGCTGGGGCTCAGCGCGGTGAGCGGCATCCTGCCGAGGTTCCTGGAGCCCGTGATCGGCCCGGTCAGCGAGGGGAACAAGGGACTCTCGACGCTGACACTGGCGGCGATCTCCGTTGCCGTTGCGCTGCTCGGCATGGCGGTCGGATGGTTCGTATGGGGATCGGGCCGGATCGACTGGGTGGCGCTGCGGGCCCGGTTCCGGCGGACCCACGCCACCCTCGAGCACGGCTGGTGGTTCGACTCCGTGTACGGCGCGGTCCTGGTCACGCCGGGGAAGGCCGGGGCCGCGTTCGCCGCGTACGTGGTGGACCGCCGGCTCATCGACGGGGCGGGGAACCTCGTCGCGAAGGGGGTCGGCCAGACCGCGAACGGCCTCCGGAAGGTCACAGGCGGCTACGTCCGGCGGTATGCGCTGGCGTTCCTCATCGGGGTGGTGGGGATCCTCTGGTACCTGGCGGCGAGGTTCTGACATGCCCTGGCTGACCGTGACGCTGTTCCTGCCGCTGGCGGGGGCCGTCGTGCTCCTCGTGATCCCGCGCCTGCCCGACCGGCCGGCCCGGCTGATCGCGCTGGCGGCGAGCGTGGCCACGTTCGTGATCTCGCTCGGCGTCCTGGCGAACTTCGACCGGAGCGCCTCCGGCTACCAGCTGGTGGACGAGGCCACGTGGGTCCGCGCGCTGCACCTGAAGTACGCGGTGGGGGTGGACGGGATCAGCCTGTTCCTGGTCCTCATCACGACGTTCCTGTTCGCGATCGCGGTGCTGGCCTCGTTCCGGGAGATCCGGAGCGTCCGGACGCTGATGGCGTCGCTGCTGGGCCTGGAGACGTTCGTGCTGGGGACGTTCATCTCGCTCGACCTGCTGCTGTTCTTCCTGTTCTTCGAGGCGACGCTGTTCCCGGCGTACCTGCTGATCGCTGGATGGGGCGGGGAGCGGCGGGCCGGCGCGGCCATCAAGTTCTTCATCTACACGATGGCCGGCTCGGCGTTCCTGTTCGTGGCCGTGCTGGTCGTGTTCTTCAAGCTGGGGTCGTTCGACATCCGGGTCCTCCAGGAGAGCGCCTCGTCGCTGGGGGTGGATACGGGCCGATGGCTGTTCCTGGGGTTCCTGGTGGCGTTCGCGGTGAAGGCCCCGCTGGTGCCGTTCCACTCGTGGCAACCCGACGCGTACACGGAGTCGCCGACCGGCGCCCTGCTGGTGATCGCGGGGGTGATGCCGAAGATCGCCACCTACGGGCTGCTCCGGTTCAACCTGGGGCTGTTCCCGGAGGCCGCGCACTACTTCAAGGACCTGGTCTCGATCCTGGCGGTCATCGGGATCGTGTACGGGGCGGTGGTGGCCATCGTCCAAACGGACCTGAAACGCCTGGTGGCGTACTCGTCGATCTCGCACATCGGGTTCATCGCACTCGGGATCTTCGCGTTCAACCAGCAGGGGCTGTCGGGCGGCGTGCTGTACATGGTGAACCACGCCCTGTCCACGGGCCTGCTGTTCGTGCTGGTGGGGATGCTGTACGAACGGACCCGCACCCGGGACCTGGCCCGGATGGGCGGGATCGCGCAGGTCACGCCGAAGATGGCCGCCGCCTTCCTGATCGTGGGCCTGGCGTCGATGGGCCTCCCCGGCCTCAACAACTTCGTGAGCGAGTTCCTGGTGATCCTGGGTGCGTTCGGCGCAAACAACGCCTTCGGCGCGATCGCGGCGGCCGGGATCCTCCTCTCCGCGATCTACCTCCTGTGGGCGTACCAGCGGGCCATGCACGGCCCGATGCGCCAGGAGCACGTCGGCAGCCGCGACCTCACGCGCATGGAGTACGCCGTGATCGTCCCCGTCCTGGTGGCGATCCTGTTCCTGGGGCTGTACCCGAAGCCGGTGCTGGACCGGGTGAACCCGGCCACGTGCCGCACATCGTTCCACGTGACGTCCACGACTGGGGTGCAACCCAGCTATGTGGGAGCGCCGCCCTGTCTTCAGGCGAGCGGTGAGCTCCGGTTCGACTCGGGAAGGGTCGGATTGCCGGGAGCCAACGGCTGATGCACCACCCGCCACTGGACTTCGGGCCGGTCGCGCCGGAGCTGATCCTGGTGGGGGTCGGCCTGGTGCTGCTCGTGGTCGAGGCCGTGTGGAGCCGGATCTCGCACGCGTGGCTGGCGGCGGGGGCGCTCCTCGGGCTGGCCGGGGCCGGCGTGGCGTCGGCCATGCTCTGGAACCGGCACGGGAATCCCACCGTGCTCGGCGACATGGTGGCCGCCGACCGGTTCTCCGTGTTCGCCCGGATCGTGGTGCTGGGCGTGGGGGCCATCGGCGTGGCGTTCGGGCACCACTACTTCGAGCGAACGGGCGAGCGGCGGGGCGAGTTCTACGCGCTCCTGCTGCTGTGCACGTCCGGCATGACCCTCATCGTGGCGGCGAACAACCTGATCCTGGTGTTCCTGGCCCTCGAGATCCTGTCGCTCTCGCTGTACGTGCTGACCGGGTTCTCGTTCCGGCTGACGGCCATCGAGGGGGCCATGAAGTACTTCCTGCTGGGCGCGTTCTCCAGCGCGTTCTTCCTGTACGGGATCGCGATGGCCTACGGCGCCACGAACACCACCAGCATCACCGGCATCGCCCGGGCCCTGGCGGGGCGGACGGGCGGCGTCCCGCTGGCCCTCACGGCGGCGGGCCTCCTGGCGGTGGGGTTCGCGTTCAAGGTGGCCGCCGTGCCGTTCCACTCGTGGGCCCCGGACGCGTACCAGGGCGCGCCGACGCCGATCACCGCGTACATGTCGGCGGCGACGAAGGTGGCGGCGTTCGCGGCGCTCCTTCGCGTGTTCGACGTGGCGTTCGCGCCGCTCGCGTGGGACTGGACCCCGTTCATCTGGGTCATCGCCGCGGTGACCATGGTGGTCGGCTCGGTGCTGGCCATCGCCCAGACCGACATCAAGCGGATGCTCGCGTACTCGAGTGTGGCCCACGCCGGGTTCATCCTCACCGGCGTCACGGCGGCCGGCGCCGCCGGGATCTCCGCCAGCCTGTTCTACCTGCTGGCGTATGCCGCGATGATCGTCGGGGCGTTCGGCGTGGTGATGCTGGTCAGCATCCGGGGGGAGGAGCGACTGGGCATCGCCTCCTACGCGGGCCTGGCCCGGAGGAACCCGCTGCTGGCGGGCCTGCTCACGCTCTTCCTGCTCTCGCTGGCCGGGATCCCGCCGACGGCAGGGTTCATCGCGAAGGTCAGCGTGTTCGGCGCGGCAGTCCAGGACGGGCACTGGCCCCTGGTGCTCATCGCGGTCCTGGCCAGCGTGGTGGCGGCGTTCTTCTATCTCCGGGTCATCGTGATCATGTACACGCAGGAGCCCGACACCGCGGACGACGCGGAGCGCGTGAGCGCACCCGGCCCGGCGATAGGGATCGGCGTCACGGCCGTGGCCACCTTGCTGTTCGGCGTGTTCCCCGGCCTGGCGTTCCATTTCCTCGACCAGGCGTCGGTTCTCAGATGGTGAGCGACCGGTTCGAACCAGCCATTCCTCCGGGGCCCTCACGCCTGTACGATCGCTGTCCATGACTCGAGCAGAGATCCCCGGGCTGCAGGCGCCCGACCCCGAGCTGGAGGCCGCGCTGCGGTCCCGCCTGGACCTGGTCGAACGGGCCCTGGAGAAGGCGGTCATCGCGGACTACGACCTGCTGACCGAGGCCGCCGGCCACCTGCTGCGGGCGGGTGGGAAGCGATTCCGGCCCATGCTGGTCATGCTGGCCGGCTCCTTCGGCGACCCGGCCGACTCCCGCTTGGTCCCGGGCGCCGTGGCCATCGAGCTGACCCACGTGGCCACTCTGTACCACGACGACGTGATCGACGAGGCCGAGTTCCGCCACGGCGTCCCGTCCGTGAACGCCCAGTGGAGCAACAGCGTGGCGATCGTCTCCGGGGACTACCTGTTCGCCCGGGCCGCCGAGATCGCCTCCGACCTCGGCACCGAGGTCACCCGGCTGCTGGCGAAGACCATCGCCACCGTGTGCGACGGCCAGGTCCGCGAGGTCACGAACGCGGGGGCCATCAACCGCGACGAGGCCGCGTACATGGACACGATCCGGCGGAAGACCGCGGCGCTCATCGCCACGTCGTGCCGGCTGGGCGGGATGCTCTCCGATGCCCCCGCCGAGCACGTGGAGATCCTGGACGAGTTCGGCGACGCGCTGGGGATGGGGTTCCAGCTCTCCGACGACATCATGGACGTGATCGCCTCGGAGACCACGCTGGGCAAGGAGCCGGGAGTGGACATGAAGGAGGGGGTGTACACGCTCCCGGTGCTCCACGCCCTGGCCGAGGGGCCCGACCGCGAGGAGCTCCGCGCGCTGCTGGCTCCCGGCCCGCCCGACGGCGATCGCCGGGCCCGGGCCCTCGAGATCGCGCGAGCCGACGGCTCCCTGGCCCACGCCCGCGCCGCGGTCACCCGCGAGGTCCGGCGGGCCCGCGACCTGGCCGACCGCCTTCCGGGGGGGTCTCCCCGGGACGCCCTCACCCACCTGGCCGAGTACGTCGCCATCCGCTGCGGCGCCGAAGCCTGATCACGCCTCGCTCACGACCCCGCTCGTTGCCACCCCGATGTGATGTAGAGGGAACGACCGCATTCCTCTCCGGACCGCGATCGGGTGCGTCGTTGGTCGAGGGCCAGGCGAAGGCGTTCCTGTGGTCCCAGCGGACCGGGAGCGGCGGGACCTCCTGACCCGGAGGCGGCGCCGGGAGGGCTGCCCGGCCGGCCTTGTATAGAATCCGCGCTTGAGAATGCTTTCACAAGCGTCGCCGGACGGCTTCTTCCAGCAGTACTCCACCATCATCGGGGTGGTCGTCGCCGGGATGGGTCTGGTGGCGGTGGCCCTGGTGAGCGCCCGGGCCATGTCCCCCCACCGGCCGAGCCACGAGAAGCTCACCACGTACGAGTGCGGCATCGACCCGGTGGGCGAAGGGTGGTCCCAGACGCAGATCCGCTACTACATCTACGCGTTCCTGTTCGTGGTGTTCGACGTGGAGAGCGTGTTCCTGTTCCCGTGGGCCACGGTGTTCCAGGGGCTGGGCTACGCCGCGGTAGTCGAGATGGGCATCTTCATCGGGATCCTCGGCGCGGGCCTGCTGTACGCGTGGCGGAAGGGAGTCCTGAGATGGGTGTGATCGACAAGATCGCGGTGCCGCAGCCCATGAAGTTCATCCTCAACTGGGGCCGGCGGTACTCGCTGTGGATCATGAACTTCGGCCTGGCCTGCTGCGCCATCGAGTTCATCGCCGCCTCCACCTCCAAGCACGACTTCATCCGGTTCGGCGTGATCCCGTTCGCCCACGGTCCCCGGCAGGCCGACCTGCTGCTGGTGGCGGGCACGGTCACGGACAAGATGTCGCCCGCCATCAAGCGCGTGTACGACCAGATGCCCGAGCCGAAGTACGTGATCTCGTTCGGCTCCTGTTCGAACTGCGGTGGCCCGTACTGGGACTCCTACTCCGTGACCAAGGGCGTGGACCAGTTCATCCCGGTGGACGTGTACGTCCCCGGGTGTCCGCCGCGGCCGGAGGCCCTCCTGCACGGGATCATGAAGCTGCAGGAGAAGATCGCCCAGGAAGACATCAGGGAGAAGTGGAGTGGCCAGCTCTCGACACCCCCTGACGCCCGCTGACGTCGGGAACGCGCTCCGGGCCCGGTTCGGCGCCGACATCGTCGACGTCGCCGACCGGGACGGGCACGCCGTGGTGACCGTGGCGCCGTCGCGCTACCGGGAGCTGATCACGGTGCTCCGGGACGACCCGGAGTTCGACTGCGACTACTTCGACTTCATCTCGGCCGTGGACTTCCCGGATGCGGGTGAGTTCGAGGTCGTGGTCCACGTGTACTCGACCGCCCACAACCACCACGTCCGGGTGAAGCTCCGGGTGCCCCGGGAGGGGGCCACCGTCCCCACCATCCACGACGTGTACCCCGGGGCGAACTGGCACGAACGGGAGACCTGGGAGTTGTTCGGCATTGTGTTCGAGGGCCATCCCCACCTGGTGAAGCTGGTCCTGCCGGAGCCGTTCGAGGGCCACCCCCTGCGCAAGGACTTCGAGCTCATGAGCCGCGTGGCCAAGCCCTGGCCGGGCGCCGCCGAGGGCGAGGAGGTCGAGGAGGAGTGACGGCCGCCCTCGCGCCGGTCGTCCACCTCCTGGGGCAGGCCAACCCCTCGTTCGTGAACAACCTGTTCGACAACTTCTGGGTCGTCCTGATCGTCAAGGCCCTGCTCGTGCTGATCGTGTTCCTGTCGGCGCCGATGGTGGTGGGCTACATGGAGCACAAGGTCCTGGCCCACATGCAGCACCGGCTGGGGCCGATGTACGCGGGGCGGTTCCACGGGTGGGCCCAGCTCATCGCGGACGGCGTGAAGTTCGTGCAGAAGGAGGACATCATCCCTCGCGCGGCCGACCGGTGGGTGTTCGCGCTGGCCCCGGCGGTGGCCATGATCCCGTACATCTTGCTGTTCGCGGTGATCCCGTTCGACAGCGGGATCTACGCGGAGAACCTCGACGTGGGGATCTTCTTCGTCCTGGCGGCGTCGTCGATCTCGGTGATCGGGATCCTCATGGCCGGATGGGCCAGCGCGAACAAGTTCTCGCTCATCGGGGCCCTCCGGGCGGCGGCCCAGCTCATCGCGTACGAGCTGCCGCTGATCCTGGCCGCCGCGGCGGTCGTCCTCCAGGCCAGCGGCACCGTCCTCGGCGCGGGCCGCTCCAGCCTGTCGCTGCTCGTCATCTCCGAGAGCCAGCAGGACATCTGGTTCGTGTTCCCGCAGATCGTGGGGTTCGGGATCTTCATGATCTCGGCCATCGCGGAGCTGACCCGGCCGCCGTTCGACATGCCCATCGCCGACTCCGAGATCATCTTCGGGGCCTACACCGAGTACTCGGGCCTGCGGTTCGCGTTCTTCCTGCTGGCGGAGTACGGCGGGATCGTGGCGCTCTCCGCCATCGCCTCGGTGCTGTACCTCGGCGCGTACCAGCCGCTGCCCTTCCTGTCGTTCATCCCGGGCTGGATCTGGATGTCCGGCAAGATCATGGGGCTCTCGTTCTTCATCATCTGGCTCCGGGCGACGTACCCTCGCCTGCGCGAGGACCAGCTGCAGCGGTTCTCCTGGACCCTGCTGATCCCGCTCGCGCTGGCGAACATCATGGTCACCGCGGTCATCAAGGTCGCGACGAGGTAGGGGAGCGAGATGGCCGCACAGCGAGTCCGAACCGGAAGGACCCCCCGGCCCGACGGCGTCCGGACCCAGGAGGACGTCGATCTGCCCAGGCCAATTCGAGGAACGGGCCTCATCAAGGGCCTCATGGTCACGCTGAAGCACCTCCTGTCGCCGTCGATCACCCAGCGGTACCCGGAGGAGAAGCCCGACCTCCCGGCGCGGACCCGGGGGGTCATCGCGCTGAAGGAGGCGAACTGCACGGTCTGCTACAAGTGCTCGCGGGAGTGCCCCGACTGGTGCATCTACATCGATGCCCACAAGGAGACCCACGACCCGGCGTCGGGGGGGCGGGCCCGCAGCGTGAAGGTGCTCGACCGGTTCGCCATCGACTACGCCCTGTGCATGTACTGCGGGATCTGCGTGGAGGCGTGTCCGTTCGACGCGCTGTTCTGGTCGCCGGAGTTCGAGTACGCGGAATACGACATCCACGAGCTCATCCACGAGAAGGAGCGGCTCGAGGAGTGGACGTACCACGTGAAGCCGCCGCCGGCGCTGGAGGTCGGGGCCGAGGCCCCGCCCGAGGCAGCGGCGCCGGTCCCCGCGCTCCAGGCCCAGCCGCCTCTGGTGGGCCAGGAGGTCGTGCCCCAGGCCACGGCGGCGGCCCCGGCCCCAGCGGCCGCGCCACCTGCCCCCGGTCCGGCGGCACCGGCCGACGCCGGCGCGCCGCCCACCACGGCCCCGGTGGCCCCCGGGCCGTCGCCCGAGGAGGCCACGCCGGCCGTGGCCGCCGCCGGCGAGGAGGCCGGGCAGCCCACGGCGGCCGGCCCACGCACCGAGCGGGTGGAGGTGGAGCTGGACCAGCCCACGTTCGAACGGGTCCTGGCCGAGGAGCTGGAGAAGGGGACCCAGCGCCGGGTGGCCGAGGGCAAGGCCCGGCGGGCGGCGATGCTCGAGGCCCGGCGCAAGGTGGGGGAGGGCTGATCACCTGGTGATCGCGTCGATCAGCTCCCAGGAGATCGCGTTCTCCGTCATCGGGGTGGTCGGGATCATCTCGGCGCTCCGGCTGGTGACCACGAAGAACGTCGTGCACGGGGCGCTGTACCTGGTGATCACGCTGGCCATGATCGGGGCCGGGTACCTGGTGATGGCCGCCGAGTTCGTGGCCTGGGTCCAGATCGTGATCTACGTGGGGGCCATCGTGGTCCTGCTGCTGTTCGCGCTCATGCTGACCAAGGCCCCGATCGGGCACGAGGCCCTGGACAACCAGCAGCGGGGGATCTCCGCGCTGGTGTCGCTGGCGATCCTGTCCGGGCTGGTGTTCCTGGTGCTCGACGCGTTCCGGACCACGACGTTCTCGCCGCTCGCGCAGACCAGCACCGCCGAGATCGGACAGGACCTGTTCAAGCACTACGTGGCGCCGTTCGAGGTCGTGTCGATCCTGCTGCTGGCGGCCCTCATCGGGGCCATTGCCATCGCCCGGAAGGACGAGCCGTGATCCACCTGTGGCTCCCGCTGGTGTTCTCGGCCGCCCTGTTCGCCATCGGGGTGTACGGCGTGCTGGCCCGCCGGAACGCGGTGCTGGTCCTGATGTCGATCGAGCTGATGCTGAACGCGGTGAACGTGAACCTGGTGGCGTTCTCCAAGTCCGTGAAGTCGGTCGTTGCCGTGGCCGGAGCCACCGCCGCCGCGGGGCAGATCTTCGCGCTGTTCGTGATCACGGTGGCGGCGGCCGAGATCGGGATCGGCCTGGCCATCGTCATCCTGATCTACCGGAACCGCGAGTCGATCAACGTCGACGAAGTGAACCTCCTCAAGTGGTGAGGCCGTGATCCACGTCGCGTGGCTGATCCCGGTGCTGCCTGCGCTGGCCTTTCCCCTGATCGTGTTCCTGGGTAAGCGGATGCCGGGCAAGGGCGCGGAGATCGGGATCGTCGCGGTGGCGGTCTCGTTCCTGATGTCGCTGATCGTCATGGCCCACTTCGTGGCGAACGGCAACGCCCGGCCGGAGGAGGCCGGGTTCACGTGGTTCGACCTCGGCGGGTTCTCCCTGCAGGTCTCGATGTTCGTGGACGGGCTGACCGCCGTGATGTTCTGCGTGGTGACGTTCGTGTCGCTGTGCGTGCAGATCTACTCCACGGCGTACATGCACGAGGACCGCCGCTACACGTGGTACTTCGCCGCGCTGTCGCTGTTCACGGCCTCGATGCTGAACCTGGTCATCGCGAACGACCTCATCCAGCTCCTGGTGGGGTGGGAGCTGGTCGGGATCTGCTCCTACCTCCTGGTGGGGCACTGGTGGGAGGACAAGGTCAATTCGAACGCCGGCATCAAGGCGTTCATCACCACCAAGACCGGCGACGTCCCGTTCCTGTTCGGGATCTTCGTGCTCATCCTGGCCACCGGCACGTCGAACATGCACTCGATCAACCTCGGCGCCGATCAGGGCGCCATCGGCCAGGGGCTGTTGTTCGCGGGGGCCCTGCTGCTGTTCGGAGGCGCCATCGGGAAGTCGGCCCAGTTCCCGCTGCACGTGTGGCTCCCCGACGCCATGGCCGGCCCCACCCCGGTGTCCGCGCTGATCCACGCGGCGACCATGGTGGCGGCCGGCGTGTACCTGGTGGGGCGGATGTTCTCCGTGTTCTTCAACGCGCCCCACTTCGTGCTGCTGTTCGTGGGGATCATCGCGGCGATCACAATGGCCATCACCGCGCTCCTGGCGATGATCCAGGACGACGTGAAACGGGTGCTCGCGTACTCGACCGTGTCCCAGCTGGCGTACATGGTGGCCGGGCTTTCGCTGGGCCCGGCCGGGTACACGCCGGGGCTGTTCCACCTGTTCACCCACGCGTTCTTCAAGGCCCTGCTGTTCCTCGCCGCCGGCTCGGTGATCCACGCCGTGCACTCGAACAACATGAGCGAGATGGGGGGCCTCCGGAAGCGGATGCCCCTCACGTTCTGGGTGTTCCTGATCGGGGCGGCGGCCCTGTCCGGGATCCCGCCGCTGGCCGGGTTCTGGTCGAAGGACGAGATCATCTCGATCGCCTACAAGTCGCACACGTACTGGCTGTTCGCGTTCACGCTGGCCACCGCGGTGCTGACCGCGTTCTACATGACCCGGGCCGTGCTCCTGACGTTCTTCGGCGAGTACCGGGGCCACGCCGAGCCGCACGAGGCTCCCGTGGCCATGGCCGGTCCGATGGTGGTCCTGGCCGGCCTCTCGTGCGTGGTGGGGTTCCTCGGCCCCACGCACCTGTTCGCGCACTGGGTCCACTTCTTCGGTGAGCCCTTCGTCATCGAACCCGTGGACTACGGCTTCGCGGCCATCTCGCTGCTGGGGGCGGCCGCGGGGGTCGTGGTGGGGTACGGGCTGTACCGGCGATGGCGCGTTCCCGATCCCCTCCGCAGGCTCGGGCCCGCGTACACGCTCCTGGAGCGCAAGTACTACCTCGACGACGTCTACGAGCGAGGCCTGGTCCGGAGCATCCAGTACCCGGTGGCCGACGCGGTGGACGCAGTGGACCGCCGGGTGGTGGACGGCGCCGTGAACGGCGTCGGGCTCGCCGCGCGGGGGATGGGCGGGTTGCTCCGGTACCTCCAGTCCGGGAGCGTCCAGCGGTACGCCGTGTTCCTGTTCGCCGGGGTCGTGATCCTGGCCCTGATCTTCACGAGGGTGACATGACCTGGGAGGGGACCGCGGTCTCGCTCGCCGTGTTCCTGCCGGTGGCCGGCGCGCTGGTGATCGCGCTGGTGCCGCGGAGCCGGGTGAGCTCGGCCCGGACGCTCGCCGTGCTCTTCTCCGGCGCCGCCCTCGTGGTGGGGATCGCGATCCTGTTCGGGTTCGACTACGGCTCCGGGAGCGGGCTCCAGTTCGAGTTGCATACGACGTGGATCAAGTCCATCGGCGCCGGCTACCACGTGGGCCTCGACGGGATCTCGCTGCCGCTGTTCGAGCTGACGCTGCTCACGACGTTCCTGTGCGCCGTGTACTCGCTGAACCGGATGCCGACGGGGGCGAGCCCCAAGGCCTTCCTGGCGCTGATGCTGCTCCTCGAGACCGGGATGCTGGGCACGTTCGTCGCGTTCGACCTGGCGCTGTTCTTCGTGTTCTGGGAGACGGTGCTGGTCCCGATGTACTTCATGATCGGCGTCTGGGGCTCGGGGAACCGTCAGTACGCCGCCACGAAGTTCTTCCTGTTCACGTTCTTCGGCAGCGTGTTCATGCTGCTCGCGTTCATCGGGCTGTCGTTCCAGGCCACGCCCCACACGTTCGACATCCAGTTCCTCCAGCAGCACGGCGGGGCCATCTCCCATGGGCTCCAGCTGATCCTGTTCGGAGGGATGTTCCTGGGGTTCGCGGTGAAGGTGCCGATGTGGCCGCTGCACACGTGGCTCCCCGATGCGCATACGGAGGCGCCGACCGTCGGCTCGGTCCTCCTTGCCGGGATCCTGCTGAAGATGGGCGCCTACGGGTTCATCCGGATCGCGTTCCCCACCCTGCCGTACGCGGCCGTGAAGTGGGCGCCGTACATCGCGGTGCTGGCGGTGATCGCGATCGTGTACGCGTCGCTGGCCTGTCTGGCCCAGCGGGACCTCAAGCGGCTCATCGCGTTCTCGTCGGTGGGGCACATGGGGTTCGTCATGCTGGGGATCGCCACCATGACCACGGTGGGGATCAACGCGGCGATCTTCGGGATGGTGGCCCACGGCGTGATCACCGGGATGCTGTTCTTCGAGGTCGGCTCGATCTACGACCGGTACCACACGCGTCAGATCGCGGAGATCGGCGGCGGGGTCCTGCGGAAGATGCCCAAGCTGGGCGGGGCGCTGGCGTTGACCGCGATCGCGTCGCTGGGGCTCCCCGGCCTGGCCGGCTTCTGGGGGGAGATCCTGGCGCTGCTGGGCGCGTACCAGCCCGGGCCGGGGCTGGACGTCGGGCTGTACCGGACCCTGATGGTGTTCGGCGGGATCGGGACCATCCTCACCGCGGGCTACCTGCTGTGGACGGTCCAGCGCATCGACTACGGCGTGGTGCCGGAGCGGTGGGACCAGGTGGCCCTGGAGGACACCACCCGGGTCGAATGGCTGTCCTGGGCTCCGCTCCTCGCGCTGATCGTCGTCCTGGGCCTGGTCCCCACCGTGGTGTTCGGGATCACGAACGACGCCGTGAGGGCCCTGACCGGCTTCTTCACCGGAGGCGGATGACGCGGTGAACATCGACTACCACGCCATCGCGCCCGAGCTGTTCATGACCGGGACCATCCTGCTGGTCCTGGTGTTCGACGCGTTCCTCCCCGAGAAGCGCAAGCAGATCACGATGCCGGTGGGGCTCATCGGGACCGTCGGCGCACTCGTCGCCACGCTCACGCTGATCGGCGCTGACGACCGGATCACGTTCGGCGGGATGTACGTCGTGGACCAGTTCGCGGTGCTGTTCAAGGTGTTCTTCCTGGCCTCCGCGATCGTGGTCCTCGGACTGTCGTTCCGGTACATGCAGGAGGGCCGGTACTACCAGGGCGAGTACTACGTGCTCCTGCTGTCGGCGTTCCTGGGCTGCCTGACCATGCCGTCGTCGCGGGACCTGATCATGCTGTTCATCTCCCTGGAGCTGGTCTCGGCCCCGGGATTCCTGATCGCCGCGTTCCGCAAGACCGACCCCAAGTCGAACGAGGCCGGGCTGAAGTACTTCCTGATCGGGGTGCTCTCGAGCGCCGTGATGCTGTACGGCATGTCCCTGATCTACGGCGTGACGGGCACCACCCGCTTGTCCGGCATCGCCCAGGCCCTGGCCACGAAGGCCGGGGACTCGAACATCGCCCTGGCGGCCATCCTGCTGGTGGTGGCGGGGTTCGCGTTCAAGGTGTCGAGCGTCCCGTTCCACTTCTGGGCCCCGGACACGTACGAGGGCGCGCCGATGCCGGTGGCGGCGTTCCTGTCGGTGCCGTCGAAGGCGGCGGGGTTCGCGGGGCTCCTCCAGCTGATGTTCGTGGCGTTCCTGCCGAAGGCCGACTTCTGGGCGCCGATCTTCGCCGTGCTGGCGATCCTCACGATGACCCTGGGGAACCTGGTGGCGCTCCGCCAGACGCAGGTGATCCGGCTACTCGCGTATTCGAGCGTGGCCCAGGCCGGGTACATGCTGCTGCCGTTCGCCCTGGTCACCACCGGGAACACCTCGCTGAACCACGACGCGTTCGCCGCGGCCGTGTTCTACATCCTGGTCTACGGCGTGATGTCGCTCGGCGCGTTCGCCGTGGTCATCGGCCTGGCCCGGGAGGCCCCCGGAGCCCACATCGAGGATTACCGGGGACTGGGCGCGCGGGCCCCGGCGCTGGTCGTGGCCATGACCGCGTTCCTGGTGTCCCTGGCCGGCATCCCGCCCACCGCCGGCTTCTGGGGCAAGTTCGTGATCTTCCAGGTGGCGCTGGATCGCGGCGACATCGGCCCGTGGCTGGCCGGGATCATGGTGCTGAACTCGGTGATCTCGCTGGGGTACTACCTCGGCATCGCCCGGGAGATGGTGCTGGTGCCGTCCGAGGTCGAACGGCGCCGCCCCCGCGTCCCCGGGCTGGTGACCGGCCTGGTCCTCCTCGGCGCCCTTGCCGTGGTGGTGATCTTCATCTACCCCGACCTGTTCGCCCGCTTCCCCGACGGCGCCACCCTGGTCGGCCGGTAACTTCTCAGCGAACTCCTCGGATCCTCACAGCCCGTTGGGGCGTGCGTTGCGCACGCCGGTGGGATACTTGAGAGCAGCGAAGGGGAGTAGCCCAGGCCGGTCGGCCGTCAACACGGGGTCCACGTGGACCTCCGGCCCCGGCGGGGGAACACCCCGGCAAGACCTTCGCCGGAGGCGACCTTCGGTTGAAGGTCTTGTTCGCAAAGGAGGAAGGACATGACGGGGATCAACCGGGCGAAGACCTGGATCCTCATCGCCGCGCTGGGCGGGCTCTTCGTCGGGCTGGGGTACGCGTTCGGCGGGCCGCGGCTCGGGGCGATCATGCTGGTCGTCGCGTTCGTCTTCAACTTCGCGATGTACTGGTTCTCCGACCGGATCGCGATCAAGGCCAGCCGCTCCAAGCCGGTCACCGAGCGGGAGGCGCCGGACCTGTACCGCATCGTTCGAGAGCTGACCCAGTCCGGGAACCTGCCCATGCCGGCCATCTACGTCTCGGACATGTCCCAGCCGAACGCGTTCGCCACTGGGCGCAACCCCAAGCACGCGGCCGTGTCGGTGACCAGGGGCCTGCTGCAGATCGTGGACCACCGCGAGCTCCGGGCCGTCCTGGCCCACGAGCTGTCGCACGTGGCGAACCACGACATCGCGATCTCGTCGATCGCGGCCGCCATCGGCACCGCGATCACGTGGATCGCGTACGCCGCGTTCTGGTTCGGCGGCAGCGACGACGACGGCGGCAACCCGCTGGTGGGGCTCCTGGCCGTGATCCTGGCCCCGATCGCCGCGGGGATCATCCAGATGGCGGTGTCGCGGTCGCGGGAGTACCAGGCCGACGAGTCCGGGGCCGAGCTCATCCACGACCCCGAGGCGCTGGCCAGCGCCCTGCTGAAGATCGACGCGTACGCCAGGCAGACTCCCCCCGCGACGCTCAGCCCGTCGCAGGCCCACCTGTTCATCATGAATCCGTTCAGCGGCCGGAGGGGCGGGAGCATGATGGCGGGGCTGTTCTCGACGCACCCTCCCACGGAGGACCGGGTGGCGCGGCTTCGGGCGATGGCCCAGGGCCAGCTCCACTGACGCCCGCCGAACACGCGCTGTAACGAACGGAGGCCCTCCGGGGCCTCTGTTCGCATCCACGGGCCGGCCCCGGCGCCGAGCGGAGTCCGAGGTAGAGCCGGAGGCCATCTCCGGAAGAAGGGAGACGACGATGATCGCGGTGATGGGCGCATCGGGGAACGTCGGAAGCAAGGTGACCGACCTCCTCCTGGATCAGGGGGAGGACGTCCGCGTGTTCGGGCGGTCCGCGGAGCGGCTCGAGCCGTTCGGCGCGAGGGGAGCGGACGTCGTGGTCGGCCAGGCCATCGAGCTCGATGACCTCCGCGCGCTCTTCGAGGATGCCGCGTCGGCGCTGGTGGTCCTTCCGGACGACGTCACCGACCCGCACTACGCGTCGAATCGCTCCGCGATGAGCCGGGCCATCACGGAGGCCCTCCGAGAGCGGCACGTGGGACACGTCGTCATGGCCAGCAGCATCGGCGCCGATCGGGATCGGGGGCTGGGCCCCATCAACGGCCTCCACGAGCTCGAGGAGCTCCTATTCGGGCTGGAGGACGCGAACGTGCTCGCCCTCCGGGCGGCCTGGCACATGGAGAACCTGCTGGCGAGCCTCCCGATGATCCAGGGACAGGGGGTCAACGGGGGCGCCATCAGGGGTGATCACGCGTACCCGATGATCGCGACGGTGGACATCGCCGAGCGGGCCGCGCGGCACCTCCTCGACCGGGACTTCACCGGCCACACCGTGGAGACGATCCTCGGACCCCAGGACGTGACCATGAACGAGGCGACCCGTGTGCTCGGCGCAGCGCTGGGGAAGCCGGACCTGCCGTACGTCGAGTTCCCCCCGGAGGGGGTGAAGGCGGCCCTGCAGGGCATCGGCATGTCCGAGGAGTTCGCGTCGCTCCTGGTGGAGAGCCAGATCGCCATCAACGAGGACCGGGTGCTGGACGATGCCGGGCGAGCGTCGGCGACGACGACCCCGACCGGGCTGGAGGAGTTCCTGAGGGGCGCTCTCCGCTAGTCAGCATGGAGCGGCCTTGCGCCGGAGGCTGACGGGGTCCGGCCGGTTTGGACCGGAGCCGGACGGGGAACGAATGCGCCACTTCCGGCCCTGAGGGGGAATCCTCATCATGCTGCCCGTCCGTTCGTCGCGCCGCGGCGCCTTCGTCGCGGTATTCGTCTCGCTCGCGGTGGTCGCGACCGTCGTCTCCTTCGGCGGATCAACGGAGTCGCCCGGCGACCGGGCACGAGCCCAGGCCCGGGCCCAGCTCCAGGGGGAGCGAACGAGCTGTCCGCCCGGCTACGGCCCGGTGTCCGCGGAGCCCGAGTACGGGGCGTCCGTCGACCCCGCGCTCCACTCCCTGATCCAGACCAGCGCGGTGGGGCTGCTGCCGCTGACCTGCATCTCGGACAAGCACCCCGAGTCCGCGATGGACATCGCGGCCCTGGGGGCGCAGCGATTCGCGGTGATGGCCGCGCCGACCGGGATCATCCCCCATGACGCGCTGCTCGCCGCGATCCAGCAGCGCGAGCAGGTGCGTTCGCAGGGGCAGAGCGCCGCGAACGCCCACGCGTGGCACCCGTTCGGCATGGGGCCCCTGGAGTCGGCCGACAAGGACTACGGCGAGGTGAACGCCCTCGGCCTGGTCGAGGAGGCCGGCCGCATCACGGACTTCACGTACGTGCCCCGGGGCGACCCCTACCTCCCGGGAGCGCTGCTGGCCTCGGTCGCGTACGGCGGGGTATGGCGCTCGGACAACGAGGGCAAGACGTGGACCTCGATCGGCGATTCGCTCCCCATCCAGACCGTGGGCTCGGTCGGCTACACGCGGGCCCGGGGCGGAACCATCGTGGCCCTCACCGGCGACGGTTCGTTCGGCCGGTACAGCCGCGAGGGCGCGGGCGCGTACTGGAGCAACGACCGGGGCAAGACCTGGCACCGCAGCCGCGGGGTCCCGTCCGATGCGTTCGGGTTCAAGGTCGCCGTCGACCCGCGCTTCCCCGCGCGCGTGTACGCCGCCACCGGCAGCGGCCTGTTCGTCTCCCGCAGCGCGGGCCGGCGGTTCCGGAACGCGAGGCTCCCCACCGGCGCCTGCCAGGGGAAGTCGAACCGGGCCCCCGGGTGCCTGCTGGCGAACGTGGTCACCGATGTCGCCGTCCGGGCGGCCGGCGGCGCCACCGACGTTCCCGGCGGACGGGTCGTGGCCGCCGTGGGATGGCGTGACGGCGCCCTGGCCTATCCGGGAACGAGCACGCCCCAGTCGCCGAACAACGGCCTGTACGCGTCGAACACGGGGCGCCGCGGAACGTTCCAGCGGCTGGACGCGAACGGGTTCGCCCCCCAGGACCACATCGGACGGGTGGAGTTCGGCGCGGCCACCGGGCCCGACCAGGACCACAACTACCTCTACGCCGTGGTCCAGGACGCGGTGCTGGACCAGAACTCCACGACGTCGATCGATGCGCCCGACGGCAGCTCGTACCACGTGCCGACGGTGTTCAACGGCGTGTACGTGTCGCCGGACTTCGGCGACACCTGGACCCAGATGGCGAACGCCGGCGAGCTCCAGTCGCCCGAGACAGGCTCGGCGCTGGCCGGCGTGGCGCAGTCGTCGGGCTACGGCCCCGGCGTCCAGTCCTGGTACGACGAGTGGATGCAGGTCGACCCGACCCTCCAGGCCGGCGGCATCCCCACCCGGATCCTGTTCGGCCTCGAGGAGGTGTGGCAGAACGAGGACACCGCCGCGCCCCAGGTCGGGCACACGAAGTTCAAGGTCGTGGGCCGGTACTTCAGCGGCAGCACGTGCCTGTTCCTGTCCGGCGTGCCGGCGTGCCCGACCGACCGCGAGGACGCGCTCGTCGCCAACACCACCACCCACCCGGACCAGCACGCGGCCGTGTTCATCCCGCAGCGGCAGGGCGGCGTGCGGATCGTGGTCGGGAACGACGGCGGCGCGTACACGCAGGACGCGGGGCCGGGCGACGACAGCTTCGACAACACCCACTGGGGCGACGGCGCCCAGAGCGGGTTCGACACGCTGCTCCCGTACTACGCCTCGCGGGCGCTGGACGGAACGGTGTGGATGGGCCTGCAGGACAACGGCACCGCGAAGATCCAGGACGTCGTGGACAAGCACGGCGACGTCGTGGACCCGCAGCGCCAGATCGAGGCGAAGGGCGGCGACGGGTTCTTCACCGCCGTGAACCCGTGGAACTCCGACGAGGCCTACGGCGAGTACGTGTACGGGGCCGTGGCCGCCACGTCCGACGGCGGGAAGACCTGGAGCGACATGAACCCGCCGGGGCTCGGCAGCCCGCTCACCGCCCAGTTCTCCAACCCGTTCGTGATGGACCCCCGCGATCCCGAGCACCTGATGATCGCCGGAAACCAGGTGGACGAGACGGGCTCCGGTCCCGGCACCAGCGCCGAGGACTGGGCCGACGTCTACCACCTGGGCACCGCCGACCACCCGGGCAGCCAGGGCGCCCAGGCCACCGCGGACGACCCGCTGGTGATCGACACCGCCATCGACATGCTCGGCCCCAACGCCTATGTGGGGTTCTGCGGCCGGTGCGACACGCTGACGAACGCGAAGCCGTTCACCCGCGGGATCGCCACGAACGTGGGCGGGGACAAGCCCCCGAGGCGCTACCACGCCGACGGCTGGCACATCGCGCCGGCCATCGGGCTCCCCAACCGGTACATCACGGCGATCGCCATCGCGAACAACGACCCCCGGACGATCGTGGTCAGCGTGGGCGGCTTCTCCCGACGGTGGACGCCGCCCGGCACCGCCGGCCACCCGGAGGGCCAGCCCGACAAGGGGCACCTGTTCGTCTCCCACGACGCCGGGCAGCACTTCACCGACGTCTCCGCGAACCTGCCGAACTACCCCGTGAACTGGGTGGCCCTGCGGGGCCGCCAGTATGTGGTGGGGAGCGACCTGGGCGTGTTCATCTCGCGCCCCGGCGTCACCTGCGCGGACACCTCGTCGCGGGACTGCCACCTGTTCCAGGTGCTCGGCGACGGCCTGCCGAATGCGACCGTGTTCGCCCTCGAGGTCGGGTTCGGCGATCCCAACCTCATCACCGCGGCGGTCTACGGCCGCGGGGTGTGGCAGTACCGATTCGGTCCGGCGCCGCCACCGCCGCCGCCGCCCCCGCCGCCGCCTCCGCCCCAGCCGTTCCAGGACCAGCAGGTGGCGAGCTACTCGTTCACCGCGGGCCCGGAGGGATGGACCACGACGACGAACTCGTCCGAGAGCTGGCAGCTGGAACCACCGGGCCACGGCGACAACCAGGGCTTTGCGGTGACGCCGTACACGAACGAGTCGACGGCCACGCTGCGGTCGCCCCAGGTCACGCTGCCGGGGACCGACCCCAGCACGGTCCGGGTGTCGTGGTGGGTCCGGCAGGACACGGAGGACTGCTGCGACTACCTGTCCCTCGACTGGTCGAGCGACGGCTACGTGTGGCACAACGCCTACTCGAACGCGAAGCAGAACCCGGACTTCCCGAACTTCTCGCAGATCACGGCGGAGTTCGCGGCACCAGCGGGTCCGCTGTTCATACGGTTCCGCCTGACCAGCGACCAGTTGGTGTCCTCGCCGCCCTACACCGGGGTGGCCGTGGACGACGTGGTGATCAAGCGGTAGCCGGACCGCCCGTCACGGGCGGAAGTTCGTGAACTGGAGCGCGACGTCGAAGTCGTGCTCCTTGACCGCCTTCATCACGGCCTGGAGGTCGTCCTTCTTCTTGCCGGTGATGCGGATCTGGTCGCCCTGGACCTGGGTCTGGACCTTGACCGGGAGGCCCCGGACGAACTTCGTGATCTCGCGGCCCTTGTCCTCGCTGATGCCCTTGTTCACGTGGATGGCCTGGCGGTAGTGGCCCCGGGCCGCCGGCAGCACGGGGCCCTCCGACAGGGCCTTGAGGGGGATCCCTCGGCGGACCATCTTGTCCTTGAGGACCTCCCGCGCGGCCTCCAGGCGGTTCTCGGTGGAGGACCGGATCTCGATCGAGGTCTCGTCCCGGTCCAGGGAGGTCTCGGTGCCCTTGAAGTCGAACCGCGTGCCCACCTCGCGCCGGGCCTGGTCGAGGGCGTTCGTGACCTCGGCCAGGTCGACCTCCGACACGATGTCGAATGAGAAGCTGCTCGCCATGCCGTCATGGTAGCGGGACCGGGGCCACCGGACCTGCGGGCGGTGGGCCCGGAAGCGCCGATGCTATCCTCGGGTGCTGGTTCCCCGGGAGGGTGCCCGAGCGGCCAAAGGGAGCGGTCTGTAAAATCGCCGGCGTAGCCTACGGAGGTTCGAATCCTCCCCCTCCCACCAACCGACCGACCACCACCGCCCGCCCACCACTGACCGACGAACGAACCAAATGC
>DASWED010000106.1:0-59565 GCA_036394995.1 Actinomycetota bacterium | reverse complement strand
TACGACAAGGTGGTGAAGGTCCGCGGCATGGACATCACGATCGTCACCACGGCGACCACGAACGAGGAGGGCCGGGCGCTCCTGCTCGCCCTGGGGTTCCCGCTGCAGGGGGCCCCGGCGGTGACGCAGGTGGCGTCCTAGGCCGGCCGGAAGGAACGAGATGGCGAAGAAGGCACTGGTCAACAAGCAGCAGGCCCAGGCGAAGTTCGGCGTGCGCGAGTACACGCGGTGCAACCGGTGCGGGCGGTCCCGCGCCGTGTTCCGCAAGTTCATGCTGTGCCGGATCTGCTTCCGAGAGCTGGCGCACGCCGGCGAGCTGCCGGGGGTGACGAAGTCGTCATGGTGAGGCTGGCCACGAACGTCACGGATCCCATCGGGGACATGCTGACCAGGATTCGCAATGCGAACCTGGCCACGAAGGACGAGCTGCTGGTGCCGGCCTCGAAGATGAACGAGGCCCTGGCCGGGCTCCTGGCCCGGGAGGGCTACATCGAGTCGTTCGCCCGGGAGGGCGAGGGTGTGGAGTCCGTGATCCGGATCGCGCTGAAGTACGGCAAGGGCCGGGAGCGAGTCATCACGGGCCTCAAGCGCGTGTCCAAGCCCGGACGGAGGGTGTACGCGAAGCGCGACGCCCTGCCCCGGGTCATGGGGGGCCTGGGCGTGGCGATCGTGTCCACGTCGAAGGGCCTGATGACCGACCGCGACGCCTCCCGCGCCGGCCTGGGCGGCGAGGTCATGGCGTTCGTCTGGTAGGTGTGAGGGAGCAATGAGTCGGATCGGGAAGCAGCCAATCGAGATTCCGGGGAGCGTCGACGTGGTCGTCGACGGCTCTCGCGTGGCCGTGACCGGGCCCCGGGGCTCCCTGGAGCAGACGTTCCACCCGGAGGTCCAGATCACCAAGGACGACGGGACCGTGGTGGTGCAGCGGACGTCGGACGACGGGTTCCACCGTGGTCTCCACGGGCTCACCCGCACGCTCATCGCGAACATGGTGGAGGGCGTGACCAACGGGTACGAGAAGCGCCTGGAGATCGTGGGCGTGGGGTACCGGGCCACGCTGAAGGGCACGGACCTCGAGTTGGCCCTGGGGTTCTCCCATCCGGTCCACGTGCCGGCGCCCAAGGGGATCGAGTTCGAGGTCCCCGCGCCGACCCGGATCACCATCCGGGGGATCGACAAGCAACTGGTGGGGGAGACCGCCGCGAACATCCGGAAGATCCGCAAGCCCGAGCCGTACAAGGGCAAGGGGGTCCGGTACGAGGGCGAGTTCGTCCGCAAGAAGGCCGGCAAGGCCGCCAAGGGGGCGAAGTAGTGGACGCCGAGACGAAGCGCCGGGCCCGCGTGCGCCGCCACGAGCGGGTGCGCAAGCAGGTCACGGGTTCGGCCGCCGTGCCCCGCCTGGCCGTGTACCGGTCGAACCGCCACATCTACGCGCAGCTCATCGACGACGTCGCGGCCCGCACGCTGGCGGCGGCCTCGGACTCCGGTGCGAAGGGCGACGGCGACAAGACCGCCCGGGCCAAGGCGGTGGGCGGGGCCCTGGCCAAGCGGGCCAGGGACGCCGGGATCGAGCGCGCGGTGTTCGACCGCGGGGGCCGGCAGTACCACGGCCGTGTGGCCGCCGTGGCCGACGGGGCACGAGAGGGAGGCCTGACGATTTGAGACGGTACGACGCGCCGACCGGCGAGCGAAGCGGCGGCCTGGAGGAACGGGTGGTCATGATCAACCGCGTGGCCAAGGTGGTGAAGGGCGGCCGCCGGTTCTCGTTCGCCGCGCTCGTGGTGCTGGGCGACGGCGCCGGGCGGGTGGGCGTCGGCTACGGCAAGGCCAAGGAGGTGCCCGCGGCCATCGCCAAGGGCTCCGAGGAGGCCAAGAAGAGGATGTTCGACGTCCCGCTGATGGGCTCGACCATCCCCCACCAGGTCATGGGCAGGGACGGCGCCGGCATGGTGCTCCTGAAGCCGGCGGCGCCGGGGACCGGTGTCATCGCCGGCGGACCGGTGCGGGCCGTGGTGGAGTGCGCGGGCATCACCGACATCCTGTCGAAGTCGCTGGGCTCGGGGAACCCCATCAACATCGTGCACGCCACCGTGGAGGGGCTGAAGCAGCTCCGGCGGCCCGAGCACGTCGCCCGCCTGCGGGGCCGCGAGGTCCACCAGGTGGCCCCCCGGCCCATGCTCGAGGCCGTGGCCGCGGCGGAGGCCCGCCGCGAGGCCCGCCGCGCCGAGAGCCAGGTCTTCGACCCGAACGAGGGTCAGGCGTAACGATGGCCAGGCTGAAGGTGACACAGCGCCGGAGCGTGATCGGCCGGCCCCGCGACCAGAAGGACACGGTCCGCCGGCTCGGGCTGAAGCGCATCAACGACTCCGTGGTGAAGGACGATCGCCCGGAGATCCGGGGCATGATCGCCAAGGTTCGCCATCTCGTGGACGTGGAAGAGACCGAGGATGTGAATTCGGAATGAAGCTGCATCACCTGAAGCCGGCTCCCGGGTCCCGCCGCAAGCGCAAGCGCGTGGGTCGGGGCGAGGCCGCCGGGCAGGGCAAGACGGCCGGCCGGGGCACCAAGGGCTACAAGGCCCGCCACCAGTCCAAGCAGGGGTTCGAGGGTGGCCAGATGCCCCTGGCCCGCCGGGTGCCCAAGCTGAAGGGGTTCACGAGCCCCAACCGGGTCGAGTATCAGGTGGTGAACCTGGAGCGGCTCACGCAGGTGTTCGATGCGAAGTCGGAGGTCGATCCCGGGGTCATGCACGAGCGGGGCCTGGTCCGGGCCGGCCTCCCGGTGAAGGTGCTGGCCCGGGGCGACATCGACCGGGCGCTCACCGTGAGGGCGCACGCGTTCTCCGCCGCCGCCCGTCAGAAGATCGAGGGGGCCGGAGGTTCGGCCGAGGTCATCGTCTAGCCCGGAGGAGGGGCCGGTCGGGTACCATTCGGGGGAAGCCGCGTGCTGAGAGCCTTCGTCAACGCCTTCAAGATTCCGGATCTTCGAAAGAAGATCCTGTTCACGCTGGCCATCATCACGGTCTACCGTTTCGGGTCGCACCTCCCGATCCCGGTGATCGACGTGAACGCGCTCAAGGCCGACGTCGCGGGGGCAAAGGCCACGGACCAGGGATTCCTGTCGTTCATCGACCTGTTCTCGGGCGGGGCGCTCACCCGGATGGCCGTGTTCGCGCTGGGGATCATGCCGTACATCACCAGCTCGATCATCATGCAGCTGCTGGTCGTGGTGATCCCCAAGCTCGAACAGTGGCAGAAGCAGGGCGAGGTGGGGATCAAGAAGATCACCCAGTGGACCCGCTACATGACCGTGACCCTGGCCATCCTGCAGTCCACCGGGCTGGTGTTCCTGTTCAACAACACGTTCAACGACCCCCTGCCGATCATCCCGCCTCAGGACTTCGACGCCGCGCACATCTCGCTGATGGTGCTCACGCTGGCGGCCGGCACCGCCATGATCATGTGGATGGGTGAGCTCATCACCCAGCGTGGGATCGGCAACGGGATGTCGATCCTGATCTTCACCAGCGTGATCTCGAGGCTGCCCCAGGAGGGCAGCGCGATCTACCGGACGACCGGGGCCCTCAAGTTCTACGTGATCCTGGGCCTGGCGTTCCTGATCATCCTGGCGGTGGTGTTCATCGAACAGGGCCAACGCCGGATCCCGGTGCAGTACGCGAAACGTGTGGTGGGCCGGCGGATGATGGGGGGCCAGAGCACGTACATCCCGCTGAAGGTGAACCAGGCGGGGGTCATCCCGATCATCTTCGCGTCCTCGGTCCTGTACTTCCCCACGCTGCTCGCGTCGGCGTGGCACTGGGCTCCGTTCAAGAACTTCGTGGACCGCTACCTCAACAACTCCAGCAGCTGGGTGTACCTGTTGATGTACGGCCTGCTGGTGGTGTTCTTCGCGTACTTCTACACGGCCATCACGTTCAACCCCGTGGACACCGCGGACAACATCCGGAAGTACGGCGGGTTCATCCCCGGCATCCGGCCGGGACGGCCGACCGCCGACTACCTCAACAACATCCTGGTCCGCATCACCCTGCCCGGGTCGCTGTTCCTGGCGTCGATCGCCCTGCTGCCCTCGATCTTCCTGGCCCTGTACTCGATCCAGCAGTTCCCGTTCGGTGGCACGGCGATCCTCATCACCGTCGGGGTGGCACTCGAGACCATGAAACAGCTGGAGTCCCAGCTGCTCATGCGCCACTACGAAGGCTTCCTGAGGTAGCCCGTGCACCCTCCGGTGAGCACGGTCGCATTCGCGCACCCCCGCATCCCCGCGGGCTGCCTTGCTCGTCGCTCGCGTACCGGCCGGTACGCGTCGGTCCTCTCGCCTCACCCGCAGGGCGCGGTGGCGCGCTCGGTACAGACCGTGCCCACGGGAGGGAGCACCTAGTGCGCGTCGTTCTCTTCGGCCCACCCGGCGCCGGGAAGGGCACACAGGCCCACCGGCTGGCGGACCGCATGGACCTGGCCCTCATCGCCACCGGCGACATCTTCCGGGCCAACGTGGCCAACGACACCGATATGGGCCGCGAGGCCAAGTCGTACATGGACAAGGGCGAGCTGGTCCCGGACGACGTGGTGGTTCGAATGGTCGTCGACCGGCTCGACGAGGAGGACGCGCACCGCGGGTTCATCCTCGACGGGTTCCCCCGCACCCTGCCCCAGGCCCAGGCCCTGGAGAACGAGCTGGCCGAACGGAACCGCCCCCTCTCCGCCGTCCTGAAGTTCTCCGTGCCGGACGAGGTGGCGGTGAAGCGTCTGGCCGGCCGCCGGACGTGCCGGCGGTGCCAGCGGAGCTACAACGTCGAGTTCAAGCCCCCCATGGGCCAGGGCGTCTGCGACGTGTGCGGCGGGGAGCTGTATCAGCGGGACGACGACCACGAGGACACGATTCGCCACCGGCTCGAGGTGTATCACCACGACACCGAGCCCCTGGAGTTCTACTTCTGGGAGCGTGGGCTGTTCCGGCAGGTCGAGGCGGAGGGGACCGAGGACGAGGTCACGAACCGGGCCCTGGAAGCCATCTCCGACCTCCTCGAGGACGCGTAGTGCTCCTGGGGCGGTGGACTCGTCGGGGTGGGGCCCGCGGCCCCGGCCGGCCATGATCTTCCTCAAGACTCCCGAGGAGATCGCGCGGATGCGCCGGGCGGGGCGCATCGTGGCCGGGACCATCGACCGGGTGGTGGCGGCGGTGCGGCCGGGCCGGACCACCGCCGACCTGGACCGGGTGGCCGAGGCCTACATCGCGGAGCAGGAGGCCACGCCGTCGTTCCTGGGCTACCGGGGGTTCCCGGCGTCGATCTGCGCGTCGCTGAACTCAGAGGTAGTCCACGGGATCCCCTCGCCGAAGCGGGTCCTGTCCGAGGGCGACCTCCTGTCGCTCGACTTCGGCGCCATCTGGGAGGGCTACCACGCCGACTCCGCCGTGACGGTGTTCGTCGGCGAGCCCCCGTCCGGCGAGGCCGAGAAGCTGGTCCGGGTCACCGAGGAGTCCCTGGAGGCCGGGATCGGCCAGATCCGGGAGGGGGCCAGGCTCGGCGACATCGGCCACGCCGTCCAGCAGGTGGTGGAGGGGGCCGGGTTCAGCGTGGTCAGGGAATACGTTGGCCACGGGATCGGCCGGTCCCTGCACGAGGATCCACAGATCCCGAACTACGGCCAGCCCGGGAAGGGCCTCCCCATGAAGCCGGGCATGGTCCTCGCCGTCGAGCCCATGGTGAACCTGGGGGACTGGCCCACCAGGGTCCTGGCCGACGACTGGACCGTGGTCACCGCCGACGGGTCACTCAGCGCCCACTTCGAGCACACCATCGCGCTCACGGAGGACGGCCCCGAGGTCCTCACCGCGAGGGGCCTGGAGCCCGGGGCAGTGTGACGCAGGCACGGAATCCCCCGTATACTGTGCCTTCGGCCCCGCCGGGGCCATTTTCGGCTCGTCTCCCTTCTCGAATCGGGCGGCGGGTGGTGTTGTGCGAAAAGGACAACTGGAGCGTGGCGAAGAAGGACGCGATCGAGGTCGAGGGGGCGGTGGTCGAACCGCTACCCAACGCCATGTTCCGGGTGGAGCTGGACAACGGGCACAGGGTGCTCGCTCACATCTCCGGGAAGATGCGGATGCACTACATCCGGATCCTCCCCGGGGACCGGGTGCTGGTGGAGCTCTCGCCGTACGACCTCACGCGAGGGCGCATCGTCTACCGGTACCGGTAAGCTGGAGGGCCGCGTCCGGCGGACGCGGGCGAGATGAGACGAGGAACGGGCAGATGAAGGTACGGCCGTCGGTGAAGAGGGTGTGCGACCGGTGCAAGATCATCCGGCGCCGCGGCCGCGTGCTCGTGATCTGCTCGAACAACCCGCGGCACAAGCAGCGCCAGGGCTAGGCCAGGGCGAAGAGACAGGAAAGGACGGCATCAGGTGGCACGGATCGCAGGCGTCGACCTCCCCCGAGACAAGCGGGTGGACATCGCGCTCCGCTACATCTACGGCGTCGGCCCCGAGCGGTCCTCGAAGATCGTCGAGGGGGCCAAGGTCGATCCGGGGACCAGGGTCCGCGACCTCTCCGAGGAGGAAGTCGTCCGGATCCGCGACTACATCGACCGCAACTTCAAGGTGGAGGGTGACCTCCGCCGGGACGTGGCCCAGGACATCAAGCGCAAGATCGAGATCGGCTGCTACCAGGGCCTCCGGCACCGCCGTTCGCTCCCGGTCCGGGGCCAGCGGACCCACACCAACGCCCGGACCCGCAAGGGCCCGAAGAAGACCGTGGGCGTGAAGAGGAAGAAGGGAAAGTAGGCCGCACGTGGCGAAGCCCAAGGCGAAGAAGGCCCGGAAGCGCGAACGCAAGAACGTCGCGCACGGGCAGGCTCACATCAAGTCCACGTTCAACAACACGATCGTCACGATCACGGACCTCCAGGGGAACACCCTGTCGTGGGCGAGCGCCGGCAACGTCGGGTTCAAGGGCTCCCGGAAGTCCACCCCGTTCGCCGCGCAGCTCGCCGCCGAGGCCGCCGCCCGCCGGGCCCAGGAGCACGGCCTGCAGCGGGTCGACGTGTTCGTGAAGGGCCCGGGATCCGGGCGGGAGACCGCCATCCGGTCGCTCGCCGCGACCGGACTCGAGATCGCCGGGATCCAGGACGTTACGCCGGTGCCGCACAACGGGTGCCGGCCCCGCAAGCGCCGCCGCGTCTAGCGCGCGGGGCGAGCACCATCCCCCGGGGGCGCGCTCGCGCGCCGGGGCAACACAACGGAACGGGCGGGGCAGAAATGGATGATCCCCCGCCGAGGAGGTAGATCGAGTTGCTGATCGTCGCCAGGCCGCAGATCCAGGAGACGCCCGTGTCTCCGAACCGGTCCAAGTTCGCCATCGAACCGCTGGAGCCGGGGTTCGGCTACACACTGGGAAACTCGCTCCGGAGGACCCTGCTGTCCTCGATCCCGGGGGCCGCCATCTCGTCGGTCCGGATCGAGGGCGTGCTCCACGAGTTCGCCTCGGTCCCGAAGGTGACCGAGGACGTCACCGACATCATCCTGAACCTCAAGGGCCTCGTGCTCCGCTGCGAGCTCGACGAGCCGGCCACCGTGTACCTCAAGGCGAAGGGGCCCGGTTCGGTCACGGCCGGTGACGTCTCGCCACCCGCCGGCGTCGAGATCCTCAACACGGACATGCACATCGCCACCCTGGGCAGGGGCGCCACGCTCGAGATGGAGATGGTGGTGGAGCGGGGCGTCGGGTACCGCCCCGCCGAGAAGAACAAGAAGCCCCGGGACCCGATCGGCGTGATCCCGGTGGACTCGATCTTCTCGCCCGTCCGCCGGGTCTCCTACTCGGTGGAGAACACCCGGGTCGAGCAGATGACGGACCGGGACCGGCTGATCCTCGACGTCGAGACCGATGGCTCGGTCACGGCGCGGGAGGCCCTGGCCTCCGCGGGTTCCACGCTCCTCGAGCTGGTCACCCTGTTCTCCGAGCTGGCCGAGAGCCAGGGCCTGGCGATCGGCCCCGCCGAGGACGAGACCGCGCTGTCCGGCGACCTCGCCATCACCATCGAGGAGCTGAACCTGTCGGTGCGGTCGTACAACTGCCTGAAGCGCGAGGGAATCAACACCGTGGGCGACCTGGTGCAGCGCAGCGAGGCCGAGCTCATGGACATCCGGAACTTCGGGCAGAAGTCCATCGACGAGGTCAAGGCCAAGCTCGAGGAGCTCGGTCTCGGGCTGCGGGAGGAGTAGATGCCGACGCCGAAGAGGGGCCCCCGGCTGGGGTCGGGGCCGGCGCACCAGCGCCACCTGCTGTCCGGCCAGGCCGCCGCCCTGTTCACGCACGAGGCCATCACCACCACCGAGGCCAAGGCCAAGATGCTCCGGCCGTACGCCGAGAAGCTGATCACGTTCGCCAAGCGCGGCGACGTGCAGGCCAGGCGCGAGGTCCTCAAGGACGTCCCGGACCGGGACGTCGTGCACAAGCTGTTCAGCGACATCGGACCTCGGTTCGCCGAGCGCAACGGGGGATACACGCGGATCCTCAAACTCGGGCAGCGCCAGGGCGACGGCGCCCCCATGGCGCGGATCGAGCTGGTCGAGCGGGGCGAGGAGTAACACCCCTTCGGTGGTTGCTTCCTGCGGTCGGTTGCGGCTGGGTCCTCGCTCCCCGGCCGTGTGCCGCGCGGTCTCGGCATCCGTGCATCGTCGCGTAGCCTGCCCTCTGGTATGGGGGTGATGCGGCTCGATCTCGCGTACGACGGGACCGACTTCCATGGGTGGGCTCGGCAGCGTGGGGTGCGAACGGTACAGGGCGTGCTGGAGGAGGCGCTGGGGCGCGTGCTTCGGACGCGGCCCGTGTTGGCGGTGGCGGGGCGCACCGATGCCGGCGTGCATGCGCGGGGGCAGGTGGTGTCGTTCGGTTCAGAGCCGGATGTCGATCCTGTGCGGGTCATCCGGGCAGTGAACTCGATGTTGGCGCCGGAAGTCGTTGTGACGCAGGCGAGATGGGCGGGGCCGGGGTTCGATGCTCGGAGGTCGGCGAGCGCTCGGGTGTATCGGTACCGGATTTGGACGGGAGATGTGCCGGATCCGTTCACGGCTCGGTTCACGTGGCATCGGCCGGGGCGGTTGGCGGTCGGGGCCATGCGGCGGGCGGCGCGGGACCTGGTGGGGGAGCACGACTTCGCGTCGTTCTGCCGGCGGCTGGCGGATGGTTCGTCCACGGTGAGGCACCTGCAGCGTCTTGCAGTTGCAGGCAGTGGCGAGAGCATCGAGGTGCAGGCGCGAGCCGATGCGTTCCTCCACCAGATGGTTCGTTCGCTGGTGGGGACCCTCGTGGCCGTCGGGGACGGCAGGCTCGATGCGGGGTCGATGCCCGCCGTGCTGGAGGCCGGAGACCGTTCGGCCGCCGGGGCCGTCGCGCCGCCGCACGGGCTCACCCTGGAGCGGGTGGTCTACGGGCGCCGCGCAGCGCGGCGATCGTCGCCCGAGGTTTGACGCTCGCCGATCCGTCGGATATGGTCCCCAGGACTGGCTGACCAGACAACTGGAGGCCGCGACATGTTTGTCGCGGCCTTTCTTCGTGTCGGGAAAGGGCATACCAACGCATGCACCTCGACCTGTACGTCTCGATCGCCGGGATGATCGTGGGATTCGTCGTGGGCCTCACCGGGATGGGCGGCGGCGCGCTCATGACGCCGATCCTGGTGCTGATCTTCGGCGTCGAGCCCCTGACCGCCGTATCCAGCGACCTGGTGGCCGCCCTGGTGATGAAGCCGGTGGGCGGCGCCGTCCATTTCCGCCGCGGCAACGTGAACACCACGCTGGTGAAGTGGCTGATGCTGGGATCGGTCCCCGCCGCGTTCGCCGGGGTGCTGGTGCTCCGGATGCTCGGCAACAGCGAGGTCCTTCAGACCAACCTGAAGATCGTGCTCGGTGTGGCCCTCCTCGTGGCCTGCGGATCCATGCTGGCCAAGGGGTTCGTGCAGCGCCGCCGCGAGGCCGGCGGACTGCGCGACGGCGAGCGGGGCCGCCTCAAGGAACTCCGGGTCATGCGCCTCCCCACGGTCCTCATCGGGGCCCTGGGCGGGCTGGTGGTGGGGATGACCTCGGTGGGGTCGGGCTCGCTGATCATCGTGATGCTGCTGATCCTGTACCCCAGGCTCACCGCCTCTTCGCTGGTGGGCACGGATCTGGTGCAGGCCGTGCCCCTGGTCGCCTCCGCCGCGCTGGGGCACATCCTGTTCGGCGACTTCGCGCTGGGCCTGACCGCCTCGATGCTCCTGGGGAGCATCCCCGGTGTCTACGTCGGCGCCCGGCTCTCGGCGAGGGCCCCGGACGTGGTGGTCCGCAAGGCCCTCGTCTTCGTGCTGCTGGCCTCTGGCCTCAAGCTGGTGAACGTGAGCACGATCGGACTGGCCTGGATCATGGGATCGGTCGCGCTGGTGTGGTTCGTGCTGCCGTTCGTCCTGCGCAGGGCCGGGGTCCCGCTGGACCGGTTCGCGGAGCGGGCCAGGGTCATCCGGCACAGGGTGCTCGAGGGGCTGGTCGGGGCGCTGCGGGGCGCCGGCGGCGTGGCCAGGGCCTACGTCTCGGCGGTCCGTCCCAAGCTCCTGAGGACCGAGCGAACGCCGGACTGACCGGTCCCCGAGGGGGCCGTCGGCGGCCACTCCCGCCTTTGACGGTGGTGCGTCCACGCAGGTAGCATTGGGCGTCGGCCGCCCCGGCCGCTTTCTTTTCGTATGAAGACCTACTCACCCAGACCGAATGACATCGAACGGCGCTGGTATGTCGTGGATGCTGACGGCGCCGTGCTGGGACGCCTGGCGTCCGAGGTCGCCTCGATCCTGCGGGGCAAGCACAAGCCCATCTTCGCGCCCCACGCCGACACCGGCGACCACGTCATCGTGATCAACGCGAAGGGCGTGCGTCTCACCGGGGGCAAGGAGGCCACGAAGGTGGCCTACCGGCACTCCGGGTATCCGGGCGGCCTGACGGCCACCGGTTACTCCCGGCTGATGAGCGAGCGGCCCGCGTTCGTGGTGGAGAAGGCCATCAAGGGCATGCTTCCCCACAACCGTCTGGGCAGGGCCATCGCCCGCAAGCTGCTCGTCTATCCCGGTCCCGAGCATCCGCACGCCGCACAGCAGCCCCAGTCGCTGAAGCTGGGAGATGTGCCGCAGTGGACCGGCCTGCCCGAGCCGAAGGCCCGGCCAGCCAGGGCCGAGGAGCCGAAGAAGTCCGCGCCGAAGGGCCGCGCCGAGGCGTCCGCCCCGCCGGCCAAGGCGGGGGGCCGCTCGGGCACCCCTCGCACCCGACCGGATGCGGCGAAGCGGACCACGGCGAAGGCCGCTGCGAAGCGGACGTCGGCGCGGACGTCGGCGAAGCGGACGGGGTCGGCGACCCCCGGGGCCACGTCCGGGACCGCAGCGAAGCCGGCCGCGACCGAAGGGGAGCCCCGCACGAAGGGCCGCCGGTCCGCACGGTCCTCGTCGGGCGAGAAAGCCACCCAGACCGCGGCCGAGCCGCAGAAGACGCCCCGCCGCTCGCGGGCCAAGAAGGAGAAGGAGTAGCAGGTGGCGGACACCACGATCAGCAATGGGACCGGCCGGCGCAAGGAGGCCGTGGCCCGGGTCCGGGTGATCCCGGGCACCGGGCGCTTCGAGCTGAACGGCCGCTCGCTCGAGGAATACTTCCCCACGCGGGCGCATCGGATGATCGTCATCACGCCCCTTCGGATCGCGGGGAAGGAGCGGGAGGTGGACGTCATCGCCCGTCTCGACGGCGGGGGCGTGAGCGGCCAGGCCGGCGCGCTCCGCCACGGCATCGCCCGGGCCCTCATCGAGATCGACCCGTCCCTGCGCGGCGAGCTGAAGTCCGAGGGACTCCTCACCCGCGACGCCCGGGAGAAGGAGCGTCGCAAGTACGGCCTGAAGAAGGCCCGCAAGGCCCCGCAGTACTCCAAGCGGTAGTCCCCGGGCCTAGGGCTCGGGGCGGGGCTCGGCCTCCGGTTCGGTCTCGGCCTGGCTCCAGTCGGTCTCGGAGACGAGGTCCTGCCCCTCGAACAGCCGCAGGCGTCCCGACCGGATGGCCTCGATCACCATCAGGGCCTGCACCTCGAACTCCGTCGGGACGAGGACGTGCACCGGGCCCATGCGATACGGCCCCTCGCCCTCGCCCTTGGTCATCACCGGGATCCCCTCGGCCTCGAGCCGGCCCCGCACCAGATGGCCGTCCGTGATCGACCGCGTGCTGTACACCAGCGCGAACACGCCGGACAGCCTCGTGGGGTCTTGACCCATGGGCCCATTGTGACCCCACCCCCGGCCGACGGGAACCCCGGACCCCACGGCGGTTGGGGTTCGGCCCGCGCGATAGGCTGACGGCCTCATGGGGAGGCTGTTCGGGACCGACGGCGTGCGCGGCGTGGCCGGGCGCGAGCTGACCGGCGAGCTCGCGTACGCACTGGGGGCGGCGGCGGTCCGCGTGCTGGGGCGGCACGGCGGCCGGCGACCGACCGTGGTCGTGGGCAGGGACACCAGGGCCTCCGGCGACTTCCTGGAGGCGGCGCTCGCGGCCGGCATCTGCTCGGCGGGGGGCGACGTCCTCCTGGCCGGGGTCCAGACCACCCCGGCCGTGGCGTTCCTCACCACCAACCTGGGGTCGAACGCCGGCGTGATGGTCTCGGCCTCGCACAACCCGCCCCAGTACAACGGGATCAAGTTCTTCTCCCGGGACGGCTACAAGCTCCCCGACGCCCTCGAGGATGAGATCGAGTCCTCCGTCGAGGAGACGTCCGGGCGCTCCGAGGGCCTGGACGTGGGCCGGATCCACCCGGTGCCCGATGCCCGGGAGCGCTACGTCGACCACCTGGTGGCCGCCGCCGAGGCGCCGCTGTCGGGCCTTCGCGTGGTGGTGGACTGCGCGAACGGCTCCGCCGCGATCGTGGCCCCCGAGGCCCTCCGGTGGCTGGGCGCGGAGGTCCACGTGATCGCCGACCAGCCGGACGGCCGGAACATCAACGTCGGGGTCGGGGCGATGCATCCGGAGGTGGTCGCGGCCGAGGTGGTCCGCCTGGGGGCCGACGCCGGAGTGGCCCACGACGGCGACGCCGACCGGGCTCTCTTCGCCGACGCGGACGGGAACGTGGTGGATGGCGACCAGGTCCTCGCGGCGTGCGCCCTGGCGCTCCGGGAGGCCGGCCGGCTGACAGGGAACACCGTGGTCACCACCGTGATGGCCAACCTGGGGTTCCGCCGGTGCATGGAGGAGGCCGGCATCGAGGTCCGAACCACGAAGGTGGGGGACCGCTACGTCCTGGAGGAGATGCTCCGCGCCGGCTCGGTGGTCGGCGGCGAGCAGTCCGGCCACCTCATCTTCGCCGAGCACGCCACCACCGGCGACGGCGTCCTCACGGCCATCGTGTTCCTGTCCCTGGCGGCGAAGGCCGGTGTGTCGGTGGCCGACCTCGCCGGCCGGATGCAGCGCTTCCCCCAGGTCCTCGAGAACGTCCGGGTGACGGACCTCGCCGCCCTCGACGCCGCCGGCGACGTGTGGACCGCGGTACGGGCGGCGGAGACCGATCTGGGCGACCGCGGCCGGATCCTGGTCCGGCCCTCCGGCACCGAGCCCCTGGTCCGGGTCATGGTCGAGGCGCAGACCGAGGAGGAGGCCCGAACCCACGTCGCGGCGATCGCCGACGCCGTGCGCCGAACCCTGGCTTGAGGTCCGCACGAGGGGCCACGGGTCCCGGCCCGGTCGGCCCTTCGTCGCGAGACCTTCGGCTGATTGAGCGGAAGCGCCCCACTGGTAGGATCGACCGGTCATGTGCGGAATCGTCGGGTACGTCGGTTCCGACGAGGCCCTCCCCATCATCCTTGACGGGCTTCGCCGGCTCGAATATCGGGGCTACGACTCCGCGGGTGTCGCCGTCGTGGACGGCGCCCTCACCGTGCGCAAGCGCCAGGGCAAGCTGGCCCAGCTGGAGTCGTTCCTGGAGCACGACCCCATGCCCTCCGGCACCGTCGGGATGGGTCACACACGGTGGGCGACCCACGGCGTCCCCTCGGATCGCAACGCCCACCCGCACGCGGACTGCACCGGCAAGGTGGCCGTGATCCACAACGGCATCATCGAGAACTTCGCCGAGCTCAAGCGGGACCTGGAGAAGGATGGGCACGTGTTCACCTCCGACACCGACACCGAGGTCGTCGCCCACCTGCTGGAGGACACGTTCGACGGGGACCTGGGCGAGGCCGTCCGCCGGGTGGTCCTGCAGCTGGAGGGGGCCTACGCGATCGTGGTCCTGCACGCCGACGAGCCCGACGCGGTGGTGGGGGCGAAGGTGTCGAGCCCGCTGATCGTGGGCCTGGGCAGGGGCGAGAACCTCCTGGCCTCCGACATCCCGGCGGTCCTGTCGCGCACCCGCTCGGTGATCCCCGTGGAGGAAGGGCAGGTCGTGGAGCTCCGCCCCGGGGTGGTCCGGATCACCGACTTCCAGGGCAACGACGTGGCCGTGACCCCGCTCGAGATCGACTGGGACGTGGCCCGGGCCCAGAAGTCCGGCTACGACGACTTCATGCTGAAGGAGATCCACGAGCAGCCCGCCGCCGTGCGCGACACGCTGGTCGGGCGGATCGACGCCGCGGGGCACCTCGCCCTCGACGAGCTCCACATGAGCGAGGACCGCCTCCGCGACGTCGACAAGGTGTTCGTGGTGGCCTGCGGGACCGCGTTCCACTCCGGGCTCGTGGCGAAGTACGCCATCGAGCACTGGGCCCGGCTCCCCGTGGAGATCGAGATCGCCAGCGAGTTCCGGTACCGGGATCCCGTGCTGGACTCGAACACGCTGACGCTCGGCGTCTCGCAGTCCGGCGAGACGATCGACACGCTGGAGGCGGTGCGCCACGCGCGCCACCAGCAGTCCCACGTCATCGCCATCACGAACACGGTGGGTTCCTCGATCTCGCGCGAAGCCGACGGCATCCTGTACACCCACGCCGGTCCGGAGGTCGGGGTGGCCGCCACGAAGACGTTCGCCACGCAGATGGTGGCCCTGGACCTGGTGGCCCTGTACCTGGCCCAGATCCGGGGCACGAAATTCCCCCACGAGATCGCGGAGATCGTGGCGGAGCTCCGCACGTTGCCCGAGAAGGTGGAGCGGGCCCTGGAGCTGGAGGATCAGACGAAGGAGCTGGCGGAGCGGTACGCGGGCGCCCGCGACGTCCTGTTCATCGGCCGCCACACCGGTTACCCGGCGGCACTGGAGGGCGCGCTGAAGCTCAAGGAGATCTCCTACATCCACGCCGAGGGATACCCGGCGGGCGAGCTCAAGCACGGGCCCATCGCGCTCATCGAGGACGGCGTGCCGGTGGTGGCCGTAGCCACGGAATGCCACGTCTACCCCAAGGTCCTGTCGAACATCCAGGAGGTCAAGGCCCGCGGGGCCGAGGTCATCGCGGTGGCCACCGAGGGCGATACCCGCATCGCCTCGCTGGCAGACCACGTCCTGTACGTCCCGAGGACCCCCGAGCTGCTCTCGCCGGTGGTTGTGACCGTCCCCCTCCAGCTCCTCGCGTACCACATCGCCAAGCTCCGGGGATGCGACGTGGACCAGCCCCGCAACCTGGCCAAGAGCGTCACGGTCGAGTAGCGCCGGATAGGGCGCCTCGGTTCGTCACCTCACCACGAACGCGTTCGAACGGCACACCCCTCCGCTGGTCTCGAACACCACCCGGTCGCCCGCCCGCAGCCGGATCACGCGCGCCGCCTCCTCCAGGCCGGCCAGCTTCACGTGCATCTCGAACGCGTACGCCGAGCCCGGGAACGGGAGGGCCAGCCGGGCCACGTTCTCCCGGTCCCCCCTCGACACGACGGCCTCCACGGTGACCGACGGCGTCCGGCGGTTCGGCTGGCACAGGTGGCCGACCAGGGTGAGCGGCTCCGAGACGGACCCAGACTCCGGCCGGACCTCGAGGGCGTGGTGCCGAACGAGAGACTCCCGCTGGCGGGTGAAGGCGCGTTCGATGACATAGAACGCCGGTGCGCGGAAGGCCCCGACGTCGACCGTGACAGTTTCGCCGGTGGCTGGTCCCGAGGCCGGGGCGATGCGGTAGGGGCTCACGTCGGCCTCGCCGATCACGCGGGTGTTCGCGCCGAGGGACACGGCCCGGTCCTTCAGGGCGATCGCATCCGAGGTCCAGGTGAGCTGCCCGGTCCGGGTGATGGGGAGGAGGACGCCCCGGGCGAAGTCGTACAGCGCCCCGGGCTCGGGGCCGGGCCCCGACGACGACACCAGGTCCACGGTCGTGCCGCTCGCGGCGGTGGCCCCATGGCCAGGGTCCTGTTCGAGCACGATCCCGGCCGGGGTGTCGATGCTCCGGCGAAGGCCCACCAACCCCAGCCCCAAACCGAATGCAACCAGCACCGTCTGGGCGTCCTGCACCGAGAGGTCCCGGATGTCCGGCACCCGGACCCTCGCCGTGGTCGGCTCCGGCCTGAACGGGGGCGTCCGGTTCGGTCTCCCGATCACGTATCCCAGGCCGGCCCCGAGCACGAACGTCACCGTGGCCAGCGCCGCGATCCGCCACGGCCGGCCGAGCACGGGAGTCCGCGGAGCAGTCGTGGGATCCATCCGGCCGAGTATCCCATCGGGTCTTCCCGGGTTCGGCCCGGCCGGGGAGTGCGGGCCTGTGCGATCCTTCCCCGGATGAACGTGGTGGGGCTCGGGGTGGATGTCGTGGACGTCGCTCGGGTGGAGCGGATCCTGGAGCGGCGGCCGGGGTGGGTTCGGCGGTACTTCTCCGAGGCGGAGATCGAGCACTGCGAGGGGTCGGGGCAGCGGGCACGGTGCTACGCGGCCCGGTGGGCTGCCCGGGAGGCCTGCGCGAAGGCCCTGGGGGGCATCCCCGGCGGGCGGTGGCGGGAGATTCGGGTGGTCCGGGGCGGCGACGGGCAGGTGGCCATCGAGCTGGACGGCGCCGCCCGGGAACGGGCCGCGGCCGTCGGCGCCGACCGCGTGCTGGTGTCGTTCTCGCACGAACGGGGGATCGCGGTGGCCAGCTGCCTGGCGGTGGGGCTGTGACCGCGCCGGCCGGGGCCGTCGAAGCGTTCCCGGGGGCCGGCCGATGAAGCCGGTCCTGACGCCCGCGGAGAGCGCGGCGCTCGACCGGGCCAGCGCCGAACGGGGGATCTCGGTCGAGTCGCTGATGGAGCGGGCCGGACGGGCTGTGGCCCGCGCCGCGGTGACCCTGACCGGCGGCGCGTACGGGCGCCGCGCCGTGGTGGTGTGCGGGAAGGGCAACAACGGGGGCGACGGCCTGGTCGCCGCCCGGTACCTGTCCCGGTGGGGGATGCGCGTGTCCGCCGTCCTGCTGGCCGAACCGGAGGAGTACGGGGGCGCCGCAGCAGCCAACCTGGACCCGGCCAGGTCCGCCGGCGTGGAGGTCCGCCCGGCATCCGGGGACCTCCCGGCCCGCGAGCTGGAGCGGGCCGACGTGGCCGTGGACGCGGTGGTGGGCACGGGCTTCCACGGCGCGCCCCGGGGACGGGTCGGCGAGGCCATCGCGACGCTGGACGGTTCGCCCGCGCCGGTGGTGGCCGTGGACATCGCCTCCGGCGTTGACGGCGAGACGGGGGCCGTGGCCGGACCCGCCGTGGACGCCACCGTGACGATCACGTTCGGCTCCCTGAAGCCGGGGCACCTGCTCCACCCCGGCGCGGGGTACGCCGGGGCCGTGGAGGTGGCCGACATCGGGTTCCCGCAGGATCTGGTGACGAGCGACCTGTGGCTGGTGGAGCCGGGCGACGTGGCCTCGATCTGGCCCGTGCGGGACGCCGAGACCCACAAGCGCTCGTCGGGGGTTGTCCTGGTGGTGGGGGGGTCCCGGACCATGACCGGCGCGGTCCGGCTGATGGCGGGGGCGGCCTCCCGGACCGGAGCGGGCCTGGTCCAGGTGGCCGCGCCCGAGGGCGTGATGGCCGTGATCCAGGGCGGGACCGCCGAGGCCACGTTCGTCGCGCTGCCGGAGACCGCCGATGGAGCGGTCGCCGCCGACGCGGTGGAGGCCCTCCGCGACCGCCTGGCGGGAGTCGACGCGCTGGGCCTGGGGCCGGGCCTGGGCCGGGCGGCCGAGACGCTGGAGTTCGTCCGGGCGGTGGTCCGGGAGAGCCCGGTGCCGACGGTGGTCGACGCCGACGGGCTCGCCGCGTTCGCTGGGCGTCCGGAGGAGCTCATGAACTCGAACGCCCCCGCCCTGGTCCTTACGCCCCACGCCGGGGAGTTCGTCCGGCTGGCCGGGATCGAACCCGATGACCTGGCCCACGACCGCATCGGCCACGTCCGCAAGCTCGCCGCCGAGACGGGGGCCACGATCCTGCTGAAGGGCAACCCCACGCTCGTCGCTCTCCCCGGCGGCGAGGTCCGGATCAACTCCACCGGGGGCCCGGCCCTGGCCACCGGGGGGACCGGCGACGTCCTCACCGGCGCCATCGCCGCGCTCCTGGCCAGGGGCCTGCCTCCGGGGGACGCCGCTACCGCCGGGGCCTACGCCCACGGCCTGGCGGGCGACATGGCCGGCGCCCGGCTGGGCGAGGGCGCCACCTCCCTCGACGTCCAGGCCCTCCTGCCGGCCGCCGTGCGGGCCGTCCGGGAGGGGGCGTGACCCGGGTGGCCGCGGGGGAGACACCGCCGTCCGGCGTGCCGGGCCCGGGCGACCCGTCCGGGTTCCGGCCCACGGTGGCCGAGGTGGACCTCGATGCAATCCGGCACAACGCGCGGGCCATGACGCCGGCCGGGACCGAGCTCATGGCCGTGGTGAAGGCCGACGGCTACGGGCACGGGGCCCTCCCCGCGGCCCGGGCCGCGATCGAGGCCGGGGCCACGTGGCTGGGGGTGGCCCTCCTGGAGGAGGCCCTGGAGCTCAGGACCGCCGGGGTCGACGCGCCCATCCTGGTGCTGTCCGAGGTCCCGCCGGGGGCCGAACGGGATCTCCTGCGGGCGGAGGTCTCCGCGTCGCTGTACACGGACCGGGAGCTGGCCGCCCTGGCGGCGGCGGGCGAGGCCACCGGCATCGCTCCCCGGGTCCACGTGAAGGCGGACACCGGTATGCACCGCGTGGGGGCGTATCCCCCCGAACGGGCCGTGGACCTGGCGAGGACAGCGCAGGCGGCCGGGTTCGTGGTGGAGGGCCTGTGGACGCACTTCGCCCGGTCCGAGGACGACCCGGAGACGACCGGCCGCCAGCTCGAGGTCTTCCTCGACGTGTGCCGTCGGGCCGAGTCGGCGGGCGTTCGCCCCCGGTACCGTCACGCGGCCAACAGCGGCGCGGTGATCCTCCACCCCGAGACGCACCTGGACCTGGTCCGGGTGGGGGTCGCGCTGTACGGGCTGTCCCCCGGACCGGGCCTGGGCGAACGGGCCGGCCTCCGGCCCGCCATGGCCTGGCGGAGCGCGGTCTCGATGGTCCGCGGGCTCCCCGCCGGCGAGGCCGTCTCGTACGGCCACACGTACCACCTGGAGCGCGACGCCACCGTGGCCACGGTCCCGGTGGGGTACGCGGACGGGTACCGCCGGGGGCTGTCGTCCCGGGCCGACGTGCTGATCGGGGGACGGCGGCACCGCGTGGCCGGTACGGTGACCATGGACCAGATCGTGGTGGACTGCGGGGACGCCGACGTCGACGAGGGCGACGAGGTGGTCCTGCTGGGAACCCAGGGCGACGAGCGGATCACCGCCGGCGAGCTGGCGGGCCTCCTGGACACCATCGAATACGAGATCGCGTGCGGGGTGGGCGCCCGGGTCCCCCGCACGTACACGGGAGGGCGCGAGTGAACTGGAAGCGAACGGCCGCGGTCCTGGCCGGGGTCACCGTGGGCACGGCGGCCGGTGTGATCGCCACCCGTGCGGCCATTCACCGGGACCGCCGGCGGATCGACCCGGAGGAAGGCGAACGCCTGGCCGAGCTCCCGCCCGACGACCTGGGGCCGGTGGTGACCGAGGACGGCACCCTGCTCTCCGTCCGGGCCGCCGGCGATCAGTCGGCCCCCGCGGTGATCATGGCCCACGGGTTCAGCCTGGACATGACCACGTGGCACTACCAGTGGAAGGAGTGGTCGGCCCGGTACCGGTGCATCCTGTACGACCATCGGGGCCACGGGCGGAGCGGGACCTCGCACGACCGCGACTACACCCTCCAGGCCATGGGCCGTGACCTCCGGCGCGTCCTCGAGGCCACCGTGCCCGAGGGCCCGGCCGTGCTGGTGGGCCACAGCATGGGCGGCATGGCCATCATGGCCATGGCCGAGGCCCACCCTGAGGAGTTCGGCGAACGGGTGGCCGGTGTGATCCTGGCCGACACCGCCGCCGCCGAGCTGGTCCGGGGCGCCATCGGCGGCATCCTGGGCCGGCTCACCGGGTTCAAGGTCCCCGACACCCGCGCCGAGAGGATCCACGCCTTCATGAAAGGGGGCCGTTCGGACCTCTCGTACCTGGTGGCCCGCCTGACGAACTTCGGGCACCACCCCTCGCCGTGGCTGGTCGACTACATCAGCGCGATCTCGGGGCAGGCTCCGGTGGAGGTGTGGACCGACGCCCTGAGCGGGGTCCTGCAACTTGACTTCCGCCACGCCCTGGAGCACATCCGGGTCCCGGCCCTGGTCATCGTGGGGGACGTCGACCGGATCACCCCGCCCACCAGCGCCGAGGCCCTGGCCGACGCCCTTCCCGACGCGGAGCTCGTGGTGCTCGAGGGGGCCGGACATCTCACGATGCTCGAACGCCACGAGCAGTTCAACGCGGTGGTATTGCCGTTTCTTGATCGGGTGCTGAGAGGCCGACCTGCCGGGGAGAATGCCGCAACGTCGGGTTCCGCCGCCACGGGGGGTCCCGCCGCGTGACCGGGGGTCCCGCCGAGCCCGAGGGCGCCGTCACCGACGTCCCGGGGATCCTGGTCGGGAGCTGGACCGACCTGGAGGGGCTCACCGGGTGCACGGTGGTGCTGTGCCCGCCGGGGACGGTGGGGTCCGGCGAGGTCCGGGGGGGTGCGCCGGGGACCCGCGAGACCGACCTCCTGCGACCCGGCATGCTGGTCCACGAGGTCCATGCCGTCCTGCTCACCGGGGGGAGCGCGTTCGGCCTGGCCGCGGCCGACGGCGTGGTCCGGTTCCTGGAGGAACGGGGGATCGGGTTCGACGCCGGCGTGGCCCGGGTCCCCATCGTGCCGGCGGCGGTCCTGTTCGACCTCGGCGTGGGCGATCCGAACGCCCGCCCCGGGCCGGGGGAGGGCGCGCAGGCGTGCAGCTCTGCCTCCACCGACGTTCCCCAGGGGAACGTGGGAGCCGGGGCCGGCGCCACCGTGGCCAAGCTCCACGGGCCCCACCGCGCTGTGAAGGGCGGCCTGGGAACGGCGTCCGCCCGGCGGGGCGAGCTGGTGGTGGGCGCCCTGGCCGCGGTGAACGCCCTCGGCGAGATCCTGGACGACGCCGGCGACATCCTGGCCGGCGCGCTTCCGGACCCCGACTCGGAGGACGCCCCGACCGGTCTCCCGCCGGGAGGTTCCCCCAACGGCCACGGGCAGGCCGATGCGCCGCCCGCCCTGCCGTTCGCGAACACGACGATCGCGGTGGTGGCCACGAACGCCCGCCTGTCCAGGGAGCGTGCCCACCTCCTTGCCCTGGCGGCCCACGACGCCCTGGACATCGCCATCCGCCCCGCGCATACAATGCACGACGGGGACACCGTCTTCTCCCTCGCCACCGGCGAGACGGATGCCTCGCAATCCGAGCTGGAGGAGCTGGCGGTGGAGGTCCTGGCCCGAGCCATCAGGAACGCGGTTCGCCATGCCGCGCCCGTCGCGGGGATCCCCGCCGCCACCGGTGGACCCGGAGGGACCGCATGAGCACGTTCCACACGACCGAGACCCGCACGCTGGCCGAAGCCGCCGTCGCGGCGTCCACCTGCACCAGGTGCCGCCTCTCGGCCGGCCGGACCCAGGTCGTGTACGGCACCGGCAGCCCCGACGCCGACCTCATGTTCATCGGGGAGGGCCCGGGCTACCACGAGGACAAGCAGGGCATCCCGTTCGTGGGCGCCGCCGGCCAGCTGCTGAACACGATGCTCGAGGAGATCGGCATCCGCCGGGAGGACGTGTACATCGCGAACGTGATCAAGTGCCGCCCGCCCGGGAACCGCGACCCGATGCCGGACGAGATCGAGTCCTGCAAGCCTTGGCTCGAGGAGCAGCTCCGGCTGATCGACCCGGCGGTGATCGTGACGCTCGGGAACTTCGCCACCCGGTTCGTGCTGGACCGCCAGGTCGCCATCAGCAGAGTCCGGGGGGAGCGGTTCACGGTCGACGGGCGCGTGGTCATCCCGACCTTCCACCCCGCGGCGATCCTGCACGGCGGTGGCATGGCCTCGAAGCAGATGGAGTCGCTCCGGGCGGACTTCGCGGAGGTCCGCCGAGCCCTCGACGAGCGCCCCCAGCCGGCCGAGGAGCAGCTCGGACTGTTCTGACCGAGCGCCCCGTCCGAGTTGGCCGACCCGGCCGCGCGCGGGTACCGTCACATCCGATGGAGCGGATCCTGGAGCTCATCGTTCCGGGTCCCGAGGACATGAGGTCCTTCGGGGAGGCCGTGGCGTCGGTGCTCGTCCGAGGCGACGTCGTGGCCCTGACCGGCGACCTCGGCGCGGGGAAGACCACCTTCGTCCAGGGGGCCGCCCGGGGCCTCGGGGTGACCGATGGCCACGTGGCCTCGCCCACGTTCACCCTGGTCCGGGAGTACCGGGGGCGCCTGCCCATCTACCACGTCGACGTGTACCGGCTGGACCGGGTCCAGGAGGTCATCGACCTCGGGGTGGAGGAGCTGCTCGACCCCGACGGCGTCGCGTTCGTCGAGTGGGGCGACGCCATCGAGGGGCTCCTCCCGGACAGCCACATCGAGATCGAGCTGTGGAGCCGGCCCGAGGACGAGGGGCGCATCGTGCTGGTCTCGGCCCGGGGGACGTCGTGGGCCGCCCGGTGGGAGCGCCTGGAGGCGGCCGTGGATTCGTGGCTGTCCCCCAGCCAGGCCGGCGGGACGGAGCGGGAACCGGGGGGGGCCGCGTGATCGTCCTCGGGATCGAGACCTCGACGCCCCAGACCTCCGTGGCCCTCGGCTCGGAGCGGGGCTCGGTGGCGTCGGTGCTGCTCTCGGCCGGCCGTTCGAACCACGAGATGGTGATCCCCGCGGTCGAGCACATCCTGCGATGGTCGAACACGCCCGTCTCGCACGTGGGCGGCATCGCCGTGGGGATCGGGCCGGGGCTGTTCACCGGCCTCCGGGTGGGCGTGCAGACGGCGAAGTCGCTGGCCCAGGTGCTCCAGATCCCGGTGGTGGGGCTGGTGTCGCTGGACGTCCTGGCGTTCGCCGTCCGGTACACCTCGCGGATCATCGGGTCGGTGATCGACGCCCGCCGGAGCGAGGTCTTCTACTGCTTCTACCGTCCGGTTCCCGGCGGGGTGACCCGGGTCACGGAGTTCCAGGTGGGGCCCCCGTCCCACCTGGCCGCCGAGCTCGAGGCCAAGCCGGACGAGATCCTGCTGGTGGGCGACGGCGCGTACCGGTACCACCACGAGCTGGCCGAAGCCGGTCCCCATGTGGACTTCGCCTCACCCGCACTGGGGTACCCTCACGCGGACGAACTCGTCGAGCTTTCGATTCCCCGATTCCACCGGGAAGAATTCGACCGGGTGGCCGACGTGGTCCCCCTGTATCTGAGGAAGTCGGATGCGGAGATCGCTTGGGACGAGAGAGCCCGGACCGGCTGAGCTCGAGATCGGCCGGATGCGCCGGCGCCACCTGAAGGGGATCATGGCCATCGAGCGCCAGGTGTACCCGCGGCCGTGGAGTCCCAGCCTGTTCCTGGCCGAGATGTCCGAGCAGTCGAACCGGACCTACCTGGTGGCGCGGATCGGCCGGGATGTGGTGGGCTACGCCGGGTTGATCTGCTACGGCGACGAGGCCCACGTGACCACGATCGCCGTGGACCCGAACCACCACCGCCGCAAGATCGGCACGCGGCTGATGTACGAGCTGGCCCAGGCGGCGGTGGACATGGGGGCCCGGGCGGTGTCGCTGGAGGTGAGGGTGTCGAACTGGGGCGCGCAGCGGATGTACGGGCGGTTCGGGTTCCGCCCGGTCGGCGTGCGCAAGAACTACTACCAGGAGACGAACGAGGACGCCCTGATCATGTGGGTGGACGACGTGAACGGGACCGAGTACCAGGACCTCCTGGGACGCCTGGCCGATCTGGCGGCGCCGAGCTGGGAAGGCAGCCCGGCGTGACCGGGGGGCGCGACGGGGAGGGACCGGCCGGGTGAACGTCCTCGGTATCGAGACGTCCTGCGACGAGACCGCCGTCGCCGTGGTGGAGGACGGCGTCCGGATCCGTTCGAACCTGGTGTCGAGCCAGCACGACGTCCACGGGCGGTTCGGCGGGGTGGTCCCGGAGCTGGCCTCCCGGGCCCACGTGGAGCTCCTGACCCCCATGCTCGAACGGGCGCTGGAGGAGTCGTCCCTGCGCTTCGCCGATCTCGACGGGGTGGCCGTGACCGTGGGGCCCGGTCTGGTGGGGGCCCTCCTGGTGGGCCTGGCCGCGGCGAAGTCCGTGGCCCTGGCCACCGGGGCCCCGTTCATCGGGGTGAACCACCTCGAGGGGCACGTGTATGCGAACTTCCTGGAGTCCTCTCCGCCGGAGCACCCGTACGTCGCGTTCGTGGTGTCGGGCGGGCACACGCTGCTGGCGCACATGCCCGAGCCCCACCGCTACGAGATCCTCGGACAGACCGTGGACGACGCGGCGGGGGAGGCGTTCGACAAGGTTGCCCGGTTCCTCGGCCTGGGGTACCCGGGCGGGCCCCTCCTGGACCGCCTGGCCACGCAGGGGAACCCCGACGCCGTGCGGTTCCCCCGGTCCATGGTGGGACAGGGCTACGACTTCTCGCTGTCGGGGCTGAAGACCGCGGTGATCCGCCACGTCCGGGCCGAACGCGCCGCCGGCCGCGAACCGGACCCGGCCGACCTGGCCGCCTCGTTCCAGGAGGCCGTGGTCGACGTCCAGGTCCAGAAGACCATGGCGGCGGCCGCGGACCGGGGGGTGCAGCGGATCCTCATGGGGGGCGGGGTCGTGGCGAACTCCCGCCTCCGGGAACGGATGGCCGCCGCGGCGCAGGCGGCCGGGCTGGAGCTCCGTGTCCCGCCGCTCGAGCTCTGCACGGACAACGCCGCGATGATCGCCTGCGCGGGCTCCCACCGGCTGGCGCGGGGGGAACGGACGCCGCTCGACGTGGGTGCGGATCCCGGGCTCGAGCTGAGCGCCGCATGAGCGAGGCCGGAAGGGACCATGGGCCCGGTGGAGCACAGCCGAGCGTTCGGCCCCCAGTCACGAGCGTTCGGCCCCCAGTCAGATGAGCACGATCTTCGTCACCGGGGGGGCGGGTTTCATCGGCTCCCACCTCTCGGACCGCCTCCTGGCGGAGAGCCATCGCGTCGTCGCCATCGACGACCTGTCCACCGGGCGGATCTCGAACCTGGGCGAGGCCCGAGGGTACGGCCAGGAGTTCACGTTCTACAACATGGACATCCGCTCCGAGGGGTTCCGGACCCTGTTCGAACGGCACCGCCCGGAGGTGGTCATGCACCTCGCCGCGCAGTCCGGGGTCCGCCCGTCGATGGAGTCGCCGGCGCACGACGCCTCGGTGAACGTCCTCGGCCTGCTGAACCTCCTGGAGTGCTCGGCGGGAACCGGCGTGCGCAAGGTGGTGTTCGCGTCCTCGGGGGGCACCATCTACGGCGAGCCTCGACGCCTCCCGGTGAAGGAGACCGCCACGTCCGGCTCCCATCCGCTCTCGCCGTACGGGATCACGAAGAAGATGGCCCAGGACTACCTGCGGTTCTACCAGCGGTACCGGGGCCTGGACTACACCGCGCTCGCCCTGGGGAACGTGTACGGGCCCCGTCAGGACCCCCACGGAGAGGCCGGGGTGGTGTCCATCTTCGCCTCGAAGATGCTGGTGGGGGAGACCCCCACGATCTACGGCGACGGCAACCAGACCCGTGACTACGTGTTCATCGACGACGTGGTGCACGCATTCGCCCTCGCCGCCGAACGGGGCTCGGGCCGGCTGGTGAACGTCGGCACAGGCCTCGAGACCAGCGTGAACGGCCTGTTCCGGATGCTCGCGGAGATCACCGGGTTCCGGGGCCAGCCGCTGTACGGGGCCCTGCCCGGTGGCGAGCTCCGCCGGATCTGCCTGGACAACGACCTGGCGGGCGAGCAGCTCGGGTGGCGTCCCTGGACCCACCTGGAGGACGGCCTGAAGGAGACCGTGGCCTTCCTCCGGGACGGCTGATCCCTCTAGCGTTTTCCAGCCGGTCCCGGGTACCATCGCCCCCTTCGTCACCAATGGGGAGGTTCGATATGGCTCGGCGCGTCCCACGTCTCCGCATGCTCACCCTGCTCGCCGGGGTCCTGGTGGTCGGATTGCCGTCGATCTCGGCTCGAGCCAGCGCCCAGGTGTGTACGAACGAACAGGACGCGGCCCAGCGTTTCTGCGTGACCGTGGATGCCCTGGGGGTGTCGACCACCGTGGCTCGGGCTCCGTTCGGCGTGGATCTCGAGGCGACGAACACCACGCCGGCATTCCAGTCGAACATGAGCAACGAGGACAACTGGCTCGACCACATGACGCTGACCCTCCCGGGGGCGTGGCGTCATTCCCGCGGCTCACCCCGTCGCCCGACCTCCCCGACAATCTCATCCTGGCGGGAGAGGACGGGTGCGCGCCCGGGGCGGACCACACGTTCTCCGCGTGCTCGGCCGGGCACGGGCAGTGGGTGGTGAAGTTCCACGACAGCACGGTGAACGGCACGTACCACAGCTCGTTCGGCATCGACCGGATCGTCAGCCACGACGACCCGGGGTACATCGTGAACTGGGTGGTGACCGTGCACCTGTGCATCCCGAACCCGCTCGACCCCGGCGACACCTGCGTCTTCCAGACCACGCAGGACGTCCCGGTCCAGGTCCCGGCGGCCTCGGCTGCCCCCGCCGGCCGCGCGTCGGTGATCGCGCCGACGATCGACGTCCCGCTGTTCGGACCCATCGACAAGACGTTCTTGGGCTTCCACGAGCAGGGCGAGTTCTCGCTGTGGCAGGTCGGGGTCCACCTCCAGGGCGAGTCGGACAGGATCCTCGGCGGGTCAAACCTGGCCGACCCCGTCGCGCTCGACGCGCTCCCGGCGAAGTGCCAGTCGCTGAGCGGCTCGGCGGAGCTCTTCTCGCACGCGGCGACCCCGAGATCGGTCACGTTCCCGCTGGGGCCGATCACGCTCACCGGGTGCCCGACCGCCGTCTTCGGACTGACCGCGATCACCGGGACGAGGGCGACGTTCGACGGTTCGGCGTCGACGACGCCGCTCGGGCCGGACCGGACGGTGGCCAGGTACCACTGGCGGTTCGGGGACGGGAGGACGCGGGTCACCACCACGCCGACCGTTCAGCACCTCTACCCGGCGGCGCCGCTGACGCCGCCGGCGTACGCGGTCCGCCTGGTCGTGGAGGATTCGGCCGGGGCGCTGAGCCACGCGGCCACCCTGACCGTGAACGGGACCGCGATGTCGATGCTGGTGAGCAAGGTCGACAACAACACGAAGATCAAGGCCGTGGGCGGGGTGTCGCCGTCGGAGGCCGGCAGGGACGTGACGGTGCGGCTGTTCCGCAAGCCGTCGGGTGGGGTGTTCCACCTGGTCACGTCGGTGACGAAGACGCTGAACGGGTCGAGCCGGTTCGCGGCGCTCTTCCCCCGGCCGGCGGCCGGCCAGTGCAAGGTCGTCGCGAGGTTCGGCGGCGAGTCAACCCACCTGGGGAGCTCGGTGACCAAGCTGACGACCTGCTGAAGCCCGGCGTACCATCCGGTCCTCGATCCGGGAGGTCTGCCCACGATGCCCACACGACGCCGCCGCCCCCTCCGGGGGATCGCGCTCCTGGCCGCCGCGGCGTCCGTCGCGCTGTCGCCGTGGGTCGTCCCGCCGGCCGGGGCGATTTCCCCGCCGGCGAAGACGGAGTGTGACCCCCCGGCGGGCGCGGACCAGTTCTGCGTCCGGTTCCAGTACACGTTCCCGGACCCCCTGAACGCCGCCGACCCGGTGGGTCTCGACCTCTCGGCCACGAACACCTCCCAGAACGCCTCGGGGGCCGGGGCCAAGGAGGCCGCGTGGATCGATCACCTGAGGCTCCAGCTGCTGTTCACGGTGTCGCCGATGCGGGTCACGCCCTCGCAGCTCATGCCCGCGGGCCTGCTGGTGGCGGGGGGCGACAACGACTGCGCCCCCGGCGCCGACGGCAGCGGCTACGCGAGTTGCGACGCCGGACACGGGACCGTCCTGCTCCGCCTCTCGGGCTCCCCGCTCGGGGTGTTCGACGGGTTCACCTCGGCCCCGTTCGGGATCACGAAGATCGTGAACGTGCACGACGCCGACCCGGACACGAACACGGCGTACGACCTCCACCTCTCGTACTGCGTGCCGGCCCCGTCCGGGTGCTCGTCCACCGACACCGCGGTGCTCCACGCGACCGGCAGGCCCGGCGACTCCCTGACCGCGCCGAGCATCACGGTTCCGACGATGTTCCAGCGGACCGGTGTGGCGTGCGGCGCGGCGTGCACCGTGGACGTGGACGGCTCTCCGGGATCGTTCTCGCTGCGCACGTCGGGCCTGTCGAACGCGCTGGAGGGGGGTCCGGCGGACCGCACCTACACGATCATGTCGCTCCCGAGGCACTGCGGCACGGCCGGCGGGGGAGCGCTGTTCACCTCCCACGGGCCGGTCGCCGGGCAGGCATCCGCCTCGACCGTGTCCTTCCTGCTCCAGCCCCCCGTCGACCACTGCCCGGTGGCGAGGTTCAGGAGGACCATCCACGGCAGCACCGTGGATTTCGACGGCTCCAGCTCGTTCAGCCCCGTCACCGGACGAACCGTCACCCGGTGGGCGTGGAACTTCGACGACGGCAGCGCCCCCGTCACGCTCGTCGGCACGGCCTCCCACCCGTTTCCCCCGGCGCCCAAGACCCCGCCCTCGTACGACGTCCGCCTCACGGTGACTGACTCCGCGGGCGCGGTGAGCGACCCGGTGGTCGTGACCGTCCGCGGGACCGCCACCACGCTCTCGCTGTCGAAGACCGCTGACCACAGGAAGATCCGGGCCGCCGGGAAGGTGCTTCCCTGGCACGCCGGCCGCCAGATCCTCGTCCAGCTGTTCCGGCGGAAGGCCGGGGGGACGTTCGCCCAGGTGGCCACCGCCACCCGGACGCTGTCATCGACGAGCGGCTATGCGGTGCTGTTCCCGCGCCCGGATCCCGGCACGTGCAGGGTCGTGGCGCGGTTCGGCGGCGACGTGGACCACATCGGCAGCCGCGTGGCCAAGCTCACCCCCTGCTGAAGCCGGTCAGCCGGGGAAGGGGTCGCGCTCGTCCGTCCGCTCGAACACCCTCCGGGCCTTTCCCAGCTCCTGGCGCGGCACGGAGCCGGGGTCCCCGACCAGCACCTCGACCCGCAGGCGGAGCCGCTCGGCCAGGCGCCCCCGGAGGCGGCCGGCAACCTCGTCCCGGGCCGGTGCGATGTCCGCGGAGGACAGCTCCACCCGGACCTCCAGCTCGGGGAGGATCTCCCGGCGGTCCACGACGATCGCGTACTGACCGCCCAATGCGGCGTCGTCCAGGATCACGGCCTCGATCTCGCTGGGGAACACGTTGATGCCCCGGATCACCAGCATGTCGTCCACCCGGCCGGAGAACCGCGCGATCCGGCGATGGGTCCGCCCGCACGGGCAGTCGCCGTCCACGAACGAGGTGACGTCCCCGGTCCGGTACCGGATCACCGGGAGGGCCTCCTTGGTCAGCGTGGTGAGCACCAGCTCGCCCTGGGCGCCGGGCTCGACCGGCTCCCCTGTTTTCGGGTCCACCACCTCCGGGAGGAAGTGGTCGTCGAACACGTGCATGGCCCCCTTGCCCTCCCGGCACTCCGCGGCCACCCCCGGGCCCATGACCTCGGACAGGCCGTAGATGTCGCACGCGTCGATCCCGCCCCAGGCCTCCTCCAGCTTGGCCCGGAAGGCCTCGGACCACGGCTCCGCCCCGAACACGCCGTACCGCAGCCGGATGGCGTCCCGGAGGCCGTCCTCGGCGGCGCGTTCGGCCAGCAGCATCGCGAACGACGGCGTGCAGCACAGGCCCGAGGCGCCCAGGTCCGCCATGAGCTGGACCTGGAGGCCGGGATTGCCCCCGGAGGCCGGCACCACGGTCGCGCCGAGGCGCTCGCCCCCGTAGTGCAGCCCCAGGCCGCCGGTGAACAGGCCGTAGCCGTACGCGACGTGGAGGACGTCCTGGGCCGTCCCGCCCGCACACGCGATGGAGCGGGCGTTCACCTCGGCGAACGCGGCGATGTCGTTCGCCGTGTACGCCACCACGGTGGGCTTGCCCCGGGTCCCCGAGGACGCGTGGATTCGGACGGTGTCGCCGAGCGGGACCGCCAGCATGCCGTAGGGGAACGTATCGCGGAGCTCGGCCTTCACGGTGAACGGCACGCCCGAGAGGTCGTCGAGCGAACGCACGCCGGCCGGGTCCACGCCGGACAGCTTGTCCCGCCAGTACGCCGAGTCCGTGGCCCGGAGGCGTTCGAGGAGCCCCCGGAGGCGTTCCATCTGCAGCCTGGCCCGGTCCGTCCCGGCCATGGTCTCGAGCTCCGGCTGCAGCATCGTGGCGATTGTGCAGCAGTTCCGTCCGAGGCGTTGAAATATTTCGCCTGGCTAAGTAGTTTGGAATGTCGTGAGCTCCCGAGACCCTTCCCCCGCACCCCGCCGCCGGCGTGAGTCCGGCGATCCCCTGGCCGGGGAGCTCCGGCTCGCCGTGACCCGCCTGGCCAGGCGGCTCCGCCAGCACGCCGACACCGGCATCAGCCCCTCGATGCTCTCGGCGCTGTCCACCATCGAGCGGCGCGGCCCCATGACCCTGGGCGCCCTGGCCGCGGCCGAGCACGTCCAGCCGCCCACGGTCACCGCCGTGGTCGCCCGGCTGGAGGAGTCGGGCCTGGTGACGCGGGCCACGCACGAGCGCGACCGGCGGATCAGCCTGGTGGCGGTGACGTCGGCCGGAGCGGAGCTGCTGCGCACCAGCAGGCGGGCCAAGGAGGCCTACCTGGCCCGTGAGCTGTCGCGGATGTCCCCGGATGACCGCCTGATCCTGGAGCGGGCCGCCGGGCTGCTGGAGGACATGCTGGAGAGGCCGGAGGAGCCGCGGGAAGCGCAGCCCGGGGCCGAGGAGGCCGCCTCGTGAACCCCCGCGACGCGGCCCGCGCAGCCGCGGAGCGGGCCACGGCGGGAGCGAGGACGGCGGCCGGCCGCGCCGCCACCGGCGCCCGGGTGGCGGCGAACCGGACCTTTCGGTCGCTGTACGTCCGGAACTACCGCCTGTACTTCGTCGGGCAGGCCGTCTCCATGGCCGGGACGTGGATGCAGGCCGTGGCCCAGGCCTGGCTGGTCCTGCAGCTCACCGGGAGCGGCCTCGCGGTGGGGCTGTCCACCGCGTTGCAGTTCGGGCCCATCCTGGTGCTGGGGCCGTTCGGCGGCGTGCTGGCCGACCGTCTGGACAAGCGCCGGATCCTGATGACGACGCAGGCGGCGATGGCCCTGCTGGCCCTGGTCCTGGGCGTCCTCACCGTGGCCGGCGTCGTGGAGGTGTGGATGGTCTATGTGCTGGCCGGCGCGTACGGCCTGGTCACCGCCATCGACAATCCCGCCCGCCAGTCGTTCGTGTTCGAGATGGTGGGCCGTGAGGATCTCGCGAACGCGGTGAGCCTGAACAGCGTGCTGCTGAACGCGGCGCGGGTGGTGGGCCCGGCGGTGGCCGGCGTGCTCATCGCCACCGTGGGCACGGGACCGTGCTTCCTGCTGAACGCGGGGTCGTTCGTCGCGGTGATCGCCGCGCTGTGGATGATGCGACCCGAGGAGCTCCACACCACCGAACGGCCCGCCCGGGCCCCCCGGCAGATGCGCGAGGGCCTCAGCTACGCGGCCCGGACCCCGGAGCTCCGGCGGCCGCTGCTGCTGATGCTGGTGGTGGGCGCGCTGGGCTTCAACTTCTCGACCCTCCTCCCGCTGTTCGCGACGGGCTCGTTGCACGCCGGCCCCTGGGGATACGGGGCCCTGTTCTCGGTGATGGGGGTGGGGGCGGTGGGCGGGGGGCTGGCCATCGCGTTCCGGGGCCGGGTGGGGGACCGCACGCTGGTGGCCGGCGCGGCGGCGTTCGGGGTCACGCTCGTCCTCCTGGCGGTCATGCCGAACCTCCTCGGCGCCCTGCTGGCGATGATCCCCTGCGGGATCGCCAACACGGTGTTCATCTCGTCGTCGAGCTCGCTGCTCCAGGACCACGCCACGCCGGCCATGCGCGGCCGGGTCATGGCCCTGTTCGGCGTCGTGTTCCTGGGAACGACCCCCATCGGGGCCCCCGTCGCCGGGTTCCTGGCAGAGACCCTCGACCCCCGCGCGGCCCTCGCCATCGGCGGCGGGGCCGTGATCCTGGCCTCGGGGGCGACGTGGTGGGCCATCCGGCGGGCATCGCGGCCCCGTCCGGCCTCCGCGGCCCTCGAGACCGTCAAAGCCGTCGAGGCCACCGTTCCCTCGCGTTGACCATTCGGCCCCCGCTCCGCTATCCTTAGCACTCGCAAGCTCAGAGTGCTAGCAATCAGGCCGCACGAGTCGGAACGAGGAGGGTGAAGGTGGCGAAGTTCAACCTGGAACCGCTGGACGACCGCATCGTGGTCAAGCCCAGCGAGGAGGAGCAGACCACGGTCTCGGGCATCGTGATCCCCGACACCGCCAAGGAGAAGCCCCAGGAGGGCGAGGTCATCGCCGTCGGTCCGGGCAAGTTCGAGGACGGGCAGCGGACCCCCATGGACGTGAAGGTCGGGGACAAGGTCATCTACTCGAAGTACGGCGGCACCGAGGTGAAGGTCGAGGGCGAGGAGTACCTCATCCTGTCGGCCCGCGACGTGCTGGCCGTCATCCGGAAGTAGCGCCGGGAGGCGCCCTTCGAGCCGGGGACCGCAGGCGGCGTCATCGCCCGCCGGGGTCCCCGATTCGTGAACCCACGTGTTGTGAACAGGAGGTGCTGACCAGGTGGCAGCCAAGATGCTGAAGTTCGACGAGGACGCCCGCCGGGCCCTCGAGGCCGGCGTGAACAAGCTGGCCGACGCGGTATCGATCACGCTGGGGCCGAAGGGCCGCAACGTGGTCCTCGACAAGAAGTGGGGCGCCCCCACGATCACCAACGACGGCGTGACCATCGCCAAGGAGATCGAGCTGGAGGACCCCTACGAGAACATGGGGGCCCAGCTGGCCAAGGAGGTCGCCACCAAGACCAACGACGTGGCCGGCGACGGCACGACCACGGCCACGGTCCTAGCCCGGGCCATGGTGAAGCGGGGCATGAAGAACGTCGCGGCGGGCGCCAACCCGATGGCCCTCAAGCGGGGCATCGAGAAGGCCGTGGCCGCTGCCGTGGAGGCCCTCAAGGACCAGTCGAAGGAGATCGAGTCCAAGGAGGAGATCGCCCACGTGGCCACTATCTCGGCGGCCTCGCCGGAGATCGGCCAGTCCATCGCCGACGCCCTCGACAAGGTGGGCAAGGACGGCGTGGTCACGGTCGAGGAGTCGAACACGTTCGGCATCGAGCTCGAGTTCGTCGAGGGGATGCAGTTCGACAAGGGCTACATCTCGCCGTACTTCGTGACCGACCCCGAGCGCATGGAGGCGGTCCTGGAGGAGCCCTACATCCTGCTGGCGAACAAGAAGATCTCCAGCGTGCAGGAGATCCTGCCGGTGCTGGAGAAGGTCCTGCAGGGCGGCAAGGCGCTGGCGATCATCGCCGAGGACGTCGAGGGCGAGGCCCTGGCCACGCTCGTGGTGAACAAGATCCGGGGAACGTTCTCCGCCATCGCGGTGAAGGCCCCCGGGTTCGGCGACCGCCGCAAGGCGATGCTCCAGGACATGGCCATCCTCACGGGCGCCCAGGTCATCTCCGAGGAGGTCGGGCTGAAGCTGGAGAACGCCACGCTCGACCTGCTGGGCAAGGCCCGGCGCATCGTGGTGACCAAGGACGACACCACGATCGTCGAGGGCCAGGGCGACGCCGAGCAGATCAAGGGCCGCGTGAACCAGATCAAGGCCGAGATCGAGAAGACGGACTCGGACTGGGACCGCGAGAAGCTTCAGGAGCGGCTGGCCAAGCTGGCCGGGGGCGTGGCGCTGATCAAGGTGGGCGCCGCGACCGAGGTCGAGCTCAAGGAGAAGAAGCACCGCATCGAGGACGCCGTGTCCGCGACGAAGGCCGCGGTGGAGGAGGGTATCGTCGCCGGAGGCGGCGTCGCCTTGCTCCGCGTCGAGTCGGCGCTCGAGAAGCTCGACCTGACCGGCGACGAGGCCACCGGTGCTCGCATCGTGAAGGAGTCGCTGGCCGACCCCGCCCGCATCATCGCGGAGAACGCCGGCTACGAGGGCGCGGTGATCGTGGAGCGGATCCGCTCCGAGGGGGAGCACCGAGGGTTCGACGCCGCCAAGGGCGACTGGGTGGACATGTTCAAGGTCGGGATCATCGACCCGGCCAAAGTCACCCGTTCCGCGCTGCAGAACGCGGCTTCCATCGCCGCCCTCGTGCTCACCACCGAGAGCGCCGTTGTGGAGAAGCCGGAGGAGGAGGAGCCGGCTGCCGGAGCCGGCGGCCACGGCCACGTGCACTGATCGTCCGTCGGTCACGGACGAGATTCCCCGAAGGGGGGCGGCGACGATGCCGCCCCCCTTCGCCGTATCAGGCGGTCGCATGCCGCGGCGCGTGCGCGGATTCCCGCGTTCGGGCTTATCGTGCGGTCCGCATCCGCTTGCGCGCAGTGGAGGAGGACCGATGCGAAGGTTCGTGGTCTCGTCTGCCGTTTCCGTCCTGCTGGCCGCCTCGGTGGGAGGCGCCGCTCCCCGGGCTGCGGCCACCACGTCCTGGACCTTCAGCGGCCCGGAGGGGGGACGGGTCGCGAACATCGCGGTGGCCGCTTCGCACCCCGCAACGATCTACGTGACGCTGGACGACGAGTCCGGGCATCCCCTGGTCAGCAAGTCCACCGACAGCGGCGCCACCTGGTCGGACGCGGGCACCGGCATCGGCGCGGCGAGCTTCGAGCTCGAAGCGGTGGTCGTCGACCCGACCGACGAGGACCGCGCGTACCTGGCGGCGTTCGACACGGTGTACCGGACGACGAACGGCGGCGGGCTGTGGACGATGCCGAGCACCGACCTGTCGGGTCAGTTCGTCCTCGACCTGGTCATCAACCCGGACGACCCCGACATCCTGTACGCGGCCACGGCCACTTCCGGCGTGTGGAAGACGACGAACGGCGGAGACGACTGGCACCAGAAGGACAGCGGACTCCCCGCCCATTCGAACGTGCAGGACCTGGCGATCAGCGCGTCGAACCCCGCCGTGGTGTACGCGGGAACGCTCGACGCCGTGTACAAGACGAACGACGGCGCGGCCTCCTGGACGAAGAAGAACTCCGGGATCTCGGGCAGCACGCGGGCCCTCGCCGTGGACCCCGACCACTCGCAGACCGCCTACGCCGGGACGGACTCAGGCGTCTACCTGACCACGGACGGCGGGTCGAGCTGGTCGAAGTCGAACTCGGGCATCCCCTCCGGAAAGCGCAACGTGTACTCCCTGCTGGTCGACCCCGACCACACCAACCGCGTGTACGCGGGCACCCTCCCCGGCGGGCTCTACGCCTCGACCGACGGCGCCGACACCTGGGAGGCCCGGAACACCGGGCTCACGTACAAGGGCCCGCTCGCGCTCGCCCTGAACCCGAACAACACGGGCGTCCTGTACGCGGGCACGCAGGGGGGACTGTTCAAGTCCACGGATCACGGGAACGACTGGGACGGCAGCAGCACGGGGATGGAGCGGACCCACACGAACGTGCTGGCCGTGAACCCGGGGGACGCGGACGAGGTCTTCCAGGCCGTCGAGGGCGGCGGCTTCCTCAAGAGCACGAACGGCGGGGATTCGTGGTCGGTCCACAACAGCACGATCGGTTCTGGCGGCGTGCGGCTCCGGACGGTGGCCGAGAACCCGAACAACCACTCGATCCTGTACGTCGGCGGGCTGATGGGCGACACAAACATCGCGAAGTCCACCGACAAGGGCTCGACGTGGGACCTCCAGGACAGCGCCACGCTGTTCAACCCCGAGCACATCGAGATCTCGCCGTCCGACCCGAGCGTCGTCTGGGCCGGGGACTCCTTCGAGGGGGTGTGGCGGACCACGGACGGCGGCTCGCACTGGAAGGAACGGTCGGACGGCCTGACGAACACGTCGGTCAGCGACATTGCGGTCCATCCCCAGAATGAGGACGTGGCCTACGCGGCCACCCGGGGCGGGGTGTTCCGGACGTCGGACGGCGGCGGGTCGTGGTCGCCGAAGAAATCGGGGCTGACCGACCTGAACGTCTTCACGATCGCGATCGACCCCGACCATCCCAAGCACCTCCTGGCCGGAACCCTCACCGGCGTGTTCGAGACCGCGGACTCGGGCTCATCGTGGGCGCCGAAGAACACCGGCATCGCGGGGTCCGTGCAGGCGCTCGCGTTCGATCCGAGTGACTCCGACGTCGTCTACGCCGGGCTCGACGGCGGGGGGGTATTCGTCTCGACGAACGGCTCCGATTCCTGGGCGGACTTCAACACCGGGCTGCCCACGGGCGTCGTGCGGGACATCCAGGACGTCGCCGTGAGCTCGGACGGCTCTCGGGTGTACGTGGGGACCCCCGGCGGTGTGTACCGCCGCGACACCTGAGGCCGAACGAGGGCCGTCGTCCCCTGCGACGCTCGCGGATCGAGCACCGCGCGGCGGGGGAGGCTCAGGCCCGGACGCGCTCGACGGTGAGATGCCAGTCGGACACCTCGATGACCATGAGCGCCGAGGTGACCTTGATCTGGGCTCGCACCGAGTAGGTCCCCGGCCCGAGCACCGCGGACGAACGGTCGAGCGCCGCGGACCGGATCCCGGCTCCGTGCCCGGCGGACACGGTGTCGATGACGGTTCCGCCGGTGGCCGGCTGCATCTCGTGGCCGTTCACCGCGATCCGGGCCAGGCAGCTCCCGCTCGGCGAACCGTCGCCGACGTTGCAGTCCTCCTGCGTGGTGAACCGGGCCACCAGGATCGCGTGCTGCCCGTCGGGCACGGTGATCTTCACGCTGGCCCCGGTCACGTCCTGGAACGCCGTGGAGCTGGTGTTCGTCGGGGTGCTGCCTCGCGCCGCGCCGACCCGTTCGACGGCGCCGCCGGAGACGGTGGACCTCCCGGTCCCGGCGATGGCGGTCGCGGTGACCGCGCCGGCGATGAAGAGCCCGATCCCCACGGCAACGAGGGCCGGACGAACCCGAATGCTCATCGATGGCTCCTTTCCGGGCGGGTGAGCCGCCCAGACCGTCATGCCCCCCTCAGGTACTCCGCGGTCATCATCCCCGAGTCGAGGTGGAGGTGTTCGTGCTGCTGCTCGGGGAGCCGCCGCTTGTGAGGCCTACGGGAGCGGGCGCTCCTGGCCGGTGCGGCCGATGCCCCACAGCAGGGCGGCCGTGAACACGGCGTTCACGCCGGCCACGAGCCACCACAGGACGCTGGAGGACCCGGGGACCAGCCCGAAGACCGCGTTGAGGGCGGCGATCACCGCGACGAGCCCCTCGACGAACACGAACGCCCACGACCACCACCACACCTCGCCGGCCCGGTGGGCCACCAGGACCTGGAACATGGCCAGCGCGATGGCCTCCACGCCGGCGATCCGGACCCACGCGTACTCGGGGTAGGGCACCTGGGAGAACAGCGTCTTCGTGACGAACTTGGGAACGGCGGCCAGGGCCAGTCCGGTCAAGGCGTTGACCGCCGCGAGCAGGTAGAGCGTTCGTCTGAGGATGCGCACCGGGAGAGGATTCTATGGGTTCGCACTTTTCCGGCCCCGGGAGCATGATTCCCGCCGGCTCCGGCGCACCAGGCCGGCCCGAGCTCACGGAGGAACGGACATGAGACGACGCGCCCCCCGAGCGTTGACCCTCCTGCTGGTCGCGGGACTGATCGCCGCGCTGACCCCCGGTGGGACCGCCCACGCCGGCGGCCCCGGCACGTGGACGAAGATCGCCAAGGTCGACAACGGGTTCGACTATCCGGGCCTGTTCCGGACCGCCGACGGCAAGCTCCATGTGGTCTGGCGCAAGGTCCTCCAGAACCACCACTTCGCCTACGGCTACACGACGATCGCGCTGAACGGCTCCATCGCCAACAGCGGGACGGCCCTGAACGACTGGGAGTCGCTCGAGGAGGATCCCGTGCTCGTCCACCACGGGAGCGGCATGCGTCTGCTCTTCAAGGGGGCCATCGACACGAGCGGGACGTTCTTCTCGCGGGGCTCGGTGTACACGCTGACCAGCACGGCGGCCGGGACATCCTGGCAGCTCCCGATGCAGTCCGTGATGCAGCGCACCGCCCTGAACGGCACCTTCACTGGAACCGCGGAGCAGGATGACACACCCGTGGCCGTCGCCGCGGAGAACGCGACGATCTTCTTCCACGAGGGCACCGACCCGAACGCCCCGGCATCCACGCCGGACGACACGGTGTCGCTGAACTCGGGTGACTACTTCAACCAATCGGCGGTGACGGCGAGCAATGACTCGGTCTGGATCGCGTACTTCCGGGCGTTCTCGAACCCGCAGTCCCTGGACGGCTACTACGTCCGGGAGATCCTGCCGAACAAGGGCCAGCCGATGAAGGCCCCCAACTCCCATGTCAACAACATCGACAACGAACCGCGCCAGGCGGTGGCGCTCGCCGCCCGCGACCAGGGCGGGGTGTACCTCGCCTACTGCGCGCCCTCGCAGACGAAGCCGTGCGCGCACGTCGACCTGTGGAAGGCGGGGTCACAGGCGCCGATGGTGGTGCCTGGGACGAGCAGCGGCACCATCACGCGCGTCGCGCTGGCCGACGGCCTCCAGGGCAGGATCTCTGTCGTGACGATGGACCCGACCAAGGGGACGATCAACGCGGTTCGCACGAACACCAAGGCCACCGCGTTCGGCCCCGTGCGAACGATCAAGCTGCCGAAGGGGCAGATCCAGTTCAACACCCTCGAGGCTGAAGGAACGTTCGGCCGCCTGGACGTCGTGGTGAACCTCACGACCTCCGCCAGCCCCAACCCGATCTACCTGTGGCACACCCAGATCCTGGCCGGCTTGACCTTGACCGCGAACCCCACGACGTGGAGCCACACCGTGCAGAAGACGGTGACGTTCAAGGTGACCGACGCGGGCCAGGCGGTGCAGGGCGCCAACGTCTCCTGTCTCGGCAAACACGACACCACGAACGCCCAGGGCGTGGCGACGATCACGTTCCCGAAGGGCGAGCCGGTCGGCAAGCACGTCTGCACGGCGGGCAAGGCGAACTACAACCCGGGCAAGGTCACGATCAAGATCACCTGAGCGGAGCCGGGTCCCCGTTCGCCGGGCCGCGGGCTCGGGCCGGTCGGGGCCCCTGACCAGCGGGTACAATGGGCCCGCTTCCGGAGCGCGGCCCCCATCGGCCACGCTCCTTTTCATGAGTCGACACGCGAAAGGCACGACCGGATGACCCAAGGACCCCGCATCGCGGTGATCGGGCTGGACTGCGGGACCCCGCAGCTGCTGTTCCGCGACCTGGCGGACGAGATCCCGAACATCCGCAAGCTCATGGAGTCCGGGATGCACGGCGACCTGGCCAGCATCACTCCGCCCATCACGGTGCCGGCATGGGCCTGCGCCATGACCGGGAAGACGCCTGGCCAGCTCGGCATCTACGGCTTCCGCAACCGCAAGGACACCACGTACGAGGGCCTGTCGATCGCCACCAGCGACAAGATCACCGAACCCACGGTGTGGGACCTCCTGGGGGAGCGCGGCCTCAAGTCGCTGCTGATCGGCGTGCCGCCCGGGTACCCGCCGAAGGCGGTGGAGGGGTGGCGGGTGTCGTGCTTCCTCACGCCCCCGTCGGCCAAGGCCTACACGGCGCCAGCCGGGCTCCAGACCGAGATCGAGGAGGAGCTGGCCGGCGACCCCTACATCTTCGACATCCCGAACTTCCGCGAGCAGGGCTTCGAGTTCGTACTGGACCAGGTGTTCAAGATGACCGAACGCCGGTTCAAGGTGGCCCGGCGGCTGGTGAAGAACAAGCCGTGGGACTACTTCATGTTCGTGGAGATCGGGGTCGACCGCCTCCACCACGTGTTCTGGCAGTTCTACGACCCCACCCACCCGAAGTTCGAGCCGGGGAACCGTTTCGAGACGGCGTTCCAGGACTATTACCGGTTCCTGGACCGCGAGGTGGGCGCGCTGCTCGAGCTGCTCCCGGACGACGTGATCACGATCCTCATGTCCGACCACGGCGCACGGCCCATGATCGGCGGCGTCTGCTTCAACGACTGGTTGATCCGGGAGGGGTATCTGGCGCTGTCGGAGCCCGTCACCGAACCCACGGCGATCGCGAAGGCCCCCATCGACTGGTCGCGCACGGTGGCCTGGGGCGACGGGGGGTACTACGGCCGGCTGTTCCTCAACGTGAAGGGGCGCGAGCCTCAGGGGATCGTGGAACCGTCGGACTACGAGTCCACGCGCGACGAGATGATCCAGCGCCTGGAGGCCATGGCCGGCCCGGACGGGGAGTCCCTGGGGACCAGGGTCATCAAGCCCCAGGACGTGTACACGGAGGTCAAGGGCGTGGCCCCCGACCTCATCGTGTACTTCGGCGACCTGGCCTGGCGCTCCGTGGGCACGGTGGCCGCCGGCGCGGTGGGCGGCGTGTTCACCTACGAGAACGACACCGGGCCCGACGGGGCCAACCACGACCGCACCGGCATCTTCGTGCTGAACGGCCTGCCCGGGCAGACCGTGGGGCGCGTGGAGGGCCTGAGCCTCGTGGACGTGGGCCCGTCGATCCTGAAGCTGTACGACATCGAGGCGCCGGAGGGCGCAGTTGGAAGGAGCTTCCTGTGACCCACCATCCCGACCAGAAAGGCTTCACGGTCTGGTTCACCGGCCTGTCCGGCGCCGGCAAGTCCACGCTCGCCGAGATGCTCTACCACGAGCTGAAGGCGCGGGGGTTGAGCTCCGAGATGCTCGACGGCGACGTCGTGCGCCAGAACCTGTCGAAGGGCCTGGGGTTCTCCAAGGAGGACCGCGACACGAACATCCGCCGGATCGGGTTCGTGGCGAACCTCCTGACTCGCAACGGCGTGGCCACCATCACGTGCGCGATCTCGCCGTACCGGGAGATCCGCGACGAGTGCCGAGCCCTGATCGGTGAGTTCGTGGAGGTCTACGTGTACGCGACGGTCGAGGAGATCGCGGCACACCGCGACCCGAAGGGGCTGTACGCGAAGGCCCTGGCGGGGGAGATCACGGGCTTCACCGGGGTCGACGACCCGTACGAGGCGCCCGAGGATCCCGAGATCGTGGTGAACACCCTGGAGCAGGAGCCGCTGGAGTCCCTGCAGTTGATCCTGGACCGGCTGAAGGAGATGGGCCGGATCGACGACTCGACGATCCTGGTGGAGGGGGAACGGCTCCATTCCGGGATGACCGACCTCCGCCTCACCGAGTCCGGCCACGTGGCCCACGGCCGGTAGCGGCTCGCTCACCGGGCTCCGGACCGGTCAGGGGCACGCCCGCTGCGGGAGGACGAGCGGCGGCCGTGGATCGTGGTCGAAATTGAATGCTCCCAGGAGGTCGGCGGCAGCGGCGTCGCGGTTCCCGAGCGGCTTCAACCGCCACAGGCGTTCGATCAGGCGCAGGACCGACGAGAACTCGTAGGTGGTGTGGTCCACGAATGCCCTGCGGGCCCACGGCGAGATGATCAGCGCCGGGACCCGGGGGCCGAGGCCGTAGAGGTCGTCGTGGGGGGGCGCCACGTGGTCGTAGAAGCCGCCGAAGTCGTCCCACACCAGGATCACGGCGGTGGTGTCCCAGGCCGGGCTCCGCATGAGCGAGTCCAGCAGGCGGACGCTCCAGTTCTCTCCCGCGCAGACGCTGTTCGGTGGGTGGTCCGAGAACTGGACCGCCGGGACCACCCACGACACCGCCGGGAGGCGGCCGGCGGCCAGGTCCTGTTCGAACTGGGGGCCGCCGACCACGTGCTGCCACATGGGCCCGTACCTGACGTGCCGGATCAGGCGCAGGGGCTGCGCCCATCCCCCCGCGCCCGAGTAGTACCGCCACGTGATCCCGCGGGCGTTGAGGCGGTCGGGCAGCACCGGGATGTCCGTGCAGGCCCTCCGCGTTATCCAGTACGCGTGGAGGGCTGAGATCCGAGCCTCCTCCTCCAGGTCGAAGGCCCGGGCGATCCCCTGGGCGCCGAGCCGCCTGAACGACAGGGCCCGCTCGTCGGGGTCGTCGCAGTACTCGATGGGCGCGGGGTAGGTCTCGGTGGGTCCCAGGAACCGGTCGGACTGCCCGGCCACCGACCACAGGTGCTCGATCATCGTGTGGCCGTATACCGAGCTGAAGAAGTGGTCGGCCAGCGTGAACCGTTCCGCGTAGCGCCAGTAGCTCGGGATCTGCCACCGCCGGTACTGGACGTAGGACTCCAGGTGGCCCCCGTCCCACAGCGCGTCGAAGCAGTTCATCTTCCCCCCGTTCACCACCGTGATCCCGGCGGCGAACGAGTGAGCGGCGCCGGCCTCCCGGTCATGGGCCTGCCGGAGCGGCACCGAGGATCCGTCGCACGTCCGGCCCCGCGTGGCCCCGTCCGCCCCCGGGAACCGGCCGAAGTAGTTGTCGAAGGTCCGGTTCTCCTTGATCAGGAACACCACGTGCTTCAGGTGCTGCCGGGCCTGCTGGATCGGCGTGGGCGTCGTCCCGGCGGACGCGACCGGCTGGGGGAGCGCCATGGCGGCCGAGAGCGCGAGGAGCACGGCTCCCAGCCAGCTCCGGGCTCGTTCTCTCAGCCGGCGGATGCGAATGCCCGATCGATCGACGGCACCGACACGGCCGGCCGCGGAGCTCCCATGGCGCCCGGATGGTATGCCCGTGACGCCGCGCCGATCAACGTGCTCCGGCGCAGGGACCGGGGCACGAGCGGGGTCACGCCGCCTGGCACCGGGGCCGGCCGACGGCCGAAGGGGAGAGCCTGATCGACTTCGGCCCCCGCGGCCGGTAACATTCCGTCATGGAACGCTCGAACGCCTGCCCATTCCCGGGCGGGCGTTTTGCGTATCGGGACCGTTCGGACAGGTAGGAGGCTCGCGTGGAGATCGAGATCGGGATCGGGAAGCAGGCCCGGAGGGCGTACGGGTTCGACGAAGTGGCCATCGTGCCCTCCCGGCGGACGAGGGACCCCGACGACGTCGACATCTCCTGGGAGGTCGACGCGTACACGTTCGCGCTCCCGATGATGGCGTCGGCGATGGACGGGGTGGTGTCGCCGGCCACGGCCGTGGAGATCGGGAGGCTCGGCGGCCTCGCCGTCCTGAACCTCGAGGGGCTCCAGACGCGCTACGAGGACCCCGACCCAGTGTTCGACGAGATCGCCGCCCTGCCCGACGAGAAGGCCACCCCGCGGATGCAGGAGCTGTACCAGGAGCCGATCAAGGAGGAGCTGATCGTCCGACGGATCCGGGAGATCAAGGAGGGCGGCGTCGTCGCCGCGGCCTCGCTCACGCCGCAGCGGGTCCGGCAGTTCGCCCACCTGGTCCTGGAGGCCGAGCTGGACGTCCTGGTGATCCAGGGGACCGTCGTCTCCGCGGAGCACGTCTCCACGAGGACCGAGCCCCTCAACCTCAAGGAGTTCATCGCCTCGTTCGACCTGCCGGTGATCGTCGGCGGCGTGGCGTCGTACTCCACCGCCCTGCACCTCATGCGAACCGGCGCGGTGGGTGTCCTGGTGGGCGTGGGCCCGGGGGCGGCGTGCACCACGCGCGGGGTGATCGGGGTGGGCGTTCCCCAGGCCACCGCGATCGCCGACGCCGCCGGGGCCCGCATGCAGCACCTCCACGAGACCGGCCGGTACTGCCACGTGATCGCCGACGGCGGCATGCGGACGGGGGGCGATATCGCGAAGGCCATCGCGTGCGGCGCCGACGCCGTCATGATCGGCTCGCCCCTCACGCGGGCGTACGAGGCACCCGGGCGGGGGTTCCACTGGGGGATGGCCACGTTCCATCCCACGCTCCCGCGCGGGGCGCGCGTCCGCACCCGGCAGGTGGCCTCGCTGAAGGAGATCCTGGTCGGTCCGGCCCACGAGAACGACGGCACGCTGAACCTGTTCGGCGCGCTGAACATGTCGATGGCCACCACGGGCTACGCGAACATCCGGGAGTTCCAGAAGGCCGAGCTGGTGATCGCCCCCTCGATCAAGTCCGAGGGCAAGACGTACCAGCGCTCCCAGGGAGTTGGGATGGCGTGATCGGGGGGGTTCGGGGGCTCAAGAGCGAGGCCCTGACCGGGACGATGATCGGCACGTGAAGCCGAGCGTCAGCCCCCCGATCGAGGAGGAGCCGCTGACCACGGGGGCCGCCGACCCGCGGCCGGTGCTGGTCCTGGACTTCGGCGCGCAGTACGCGCAGCTCATCGCCCGGCGCATCAGGGAGGCCCATGTCTACTCCGAGATCGTGCCGTTCGATGCGACGGTCGAGGACCTCCGGGCCAGGCGGCCGGCCGGGCTGGTGCTCTCGGGCGGGCCGGCCAGCGTCTACGAGCCGGGGGCGCCCTCGATCGACCCGGCGGTGTTCGGCATCGGCGTCCCGATCCTGGGCATCTGCTACGGGCAGCAGGTCATGGCCCGGGCCCTCGGCGGCGAGGTCGCCCCGACCGGCGTGCGGGAGTACGGCCGCACGGACCTGACCGTCACGTCGCCCGGGGTGCTCCTGGCGGACCTCCCGGAGCACGAGACGGTGTGGATGAGCCACGGCGACGCGGTGGAGCGTGTGCCGGAGGGGTTCCGGGTCACCGCGCGCACCGACGCCATCCCGGTGGCGGCCATGGAGGACCCGGAGCGGGGCCTGTACGCCGTGCAGTTCCATCCCGAGGTGGCCCACACCCCCCGGGGGCAGGACGTCATGAAGCGGTTCCTGTACGACGGGTGCGGGCTCCTCCCGGACTGGACGCCGGCGAACGTGATCGAACGGAGCGTGGAGCGCATCCGGGACCAGGTCGGCTCCGAGGAGGCCATCTGCGCGCTGTCCGGCGGGGTGGACTCGGCCGTGGCGGCGCTGCTCGTGTACAAGGCCATCGGGGACCGCTTGACCTGCGTGTTCGTCGACACGGGCCTGCTTCGCGAGGGCGAGGCCGGACAGGTCGAGGACACGTTCGCCCGGCACTTCCACGTGCCGCTGGTCCACGTGAAGGCGGCGGACCGGTTCCTGGCGAAGCTGGGCGGCGTGGAGGACCCCGAGCGCAAACGCCTGATCATCGGCGAGGAGTTCATCCGGGTGTTCGAGGAGGTGGCCCGGGACCATCGGGGAGCCCGGTTCCTGGTCCAGGGGACCCTGTACCCGGATGTGATCGAGAGCGGCTCCGCGACCGCGGCGAAGATCAAGAGCCACCACAACGTGGGGGGCCTGCCGGAGGACATGGACCTGGAGCTGGTCGAACCGCTCCGCGACCTGTTCAAGGACGAGGTTCGGAAGGTCGGCGCCGAGCTGGGCCTGCCGGAGGAGATCACCCAGCGCCAGCCGTTCCCGGGGCCGGGGCTGGCCGTGCGGGTGATCGGCGAGGTCACCGCCGAGCGCCTGGCGCTGGTCCGGGCGGCCGACCACATCCTCCGGGAGGAGATCCGCCGGGCCGGCCTGGACCGTGAGCTGTGGCAGTGGTACGCCGCGCTCCTGGCCGGCGTGCGGTCGGTCGGCGTGATGGGCGACGGCCGGACCTACCAGCACCCCGTGGTGATCCGGGCTGTGACCAGCGAGGACGCCATGACCGCGGACTGGGCCCGGCTCCCCTACGAGGTCCTCGAACGCATCTCCAGCCGCGTCATCGCCGAGGTCCCCGGCGTCAACCGCGTGGTCTACGACGTGAGCTCGAAGCCCCCCGCCACCATCGAGTGGGAGTGAGACCGGGTTCGCGCCGAGACCGTCAGGTGGAGTTCGACACCGTCACCGTGACCGGCTGGGACCGCACCGAGTACCCGGCGTAGTTGTTCCCCTCCGGCACCAGATAGGCCTCGACCCTGAGCTGAACGGGACCGTTGCCGAACCGGGCGGTGTTCCAGGTTCGGAAGTACAGCCCGCCGGAGGGGGTCGCGTCGGAACCCAGGAGCAGTCCGTTCGCGTAGAAGACGACCTCCGAGACTTTGCTCTTGGCGGGTTTGGTGACCGAGGCCGAGAAGATCACCGAGTCCGACACATGATCGCCCCCCGACGGGGCGACGACGGTGGCGGACGGTGCCGGCTCGTTGTCCACGACGACGGTGGTGCCGCCGGTGCTCACTGTCTTCGGGTGCTCGTAGGTCTCGTCGTCGGAGAACGTCGCCGTGGCGGAGATCACGTGCGTTCCGTCTCCGACCGAGAGCGTGTCCCAGCCCGGCTGGGCCTGCCAATCCGACAGCTCCCACGGAGCCTCGTACGCCTGCCCCACCTGGATGTTGTCCACGTAGAACACCACGGAGTCCACGTGCCGATTCGGGCCCGGCTGCGGGTCCGCCCGAACGGTGATCGTGTCGGACACGGACTGATCCGCGTCGGGGGCGTCGAGGGCCACGCTGTCGGCGGATCCCTGCACCACGGTGAAGGCGAGCGATCCGAACGGGTCCGGGGCCGTCACGCCACCGGTGTCGGTCGCGGAGACGCGCACCGTGACCGGGCCCGTGAACGTGCCGGGCGGTGTCCATGTGGTCACGTAGGGCGCGTCGGACACCACGATCGGATCGACCCCGGTGATCGGCTTCCCGTTCCGCAGCAGCTTGAACGTGACGTGGTCGATGGCGAGGCCCGGCCACGCCTCGGCCGTGGCGAACAGGGTCACCGGGCCCTCGACGCGCGCATCGATGTACTGGCTCGGGTACACCCCGACCACCAGCGGGTCGTTCGACACCACGGGCCGGGCGTCGCTCGTGCGCGAGACCCCGTCCACCTGGATGACCCTGGCCGTCAGCGAGGGCTGGTTTCCGGCCGACGACGGAAGGGTCGCGGTGCCCTCGAACGGCGATGCCTTGTCGGTGGCCGCCACCGTGCCGTTCACGAGGAGCTGGACGCTCTGGATGGCCTTCGCCGCGTGGACGCTGGCCTTCCACGAAACGGTCCTGCCCACGGTCTGGAACCAGCGGGGTGCCACCAGCTGGATGGTGGGGTTGTTCACGGTGACCGTGATCGACTTCGCGGTGCCGCGGATGCCGAAGCGATCCTCGGCCACCGCCCCGATCGTGAGCTTGGTGCCGTTCGGGTAGCCGCCCTTCTCCGGCAGGGTCTGGATCGTGATCGAGTAGGGCGCCACGTAGTCGACCGTCTTGCGCCCGTCCACCGTGAACGTGACCGACCCGATGGGCGCCAGCGCCGCCTGCGCGGACGCGGGGATCGTCACCGTGCCGTCGATGACCGCACCGGGGCTCTTCAGGGCTACCTTCGGCTTCGGGAGGGGCTGGAACTTCGACGGCCCGCCGGTGGCCTGGAAGACGTTGCGGGCGGTGTCCCAGTGGGTGGCCAGATACGAGCCTGCCTTCGGGCTGGTGTTGAAGTAGTCGTTGTCGTTGCAGTCCAGCAGCTCGGGGACCGTGACCGGACACACCTTGCGCATGGCATGGTGGCCGTCGTCGTTGTAGCACATGACGTCCGACTCGTCCGTGCAGTGGTGGCCGGGGGTGTGGTTCGGAGCGGAGAGCTGGACCGCGCCCATGGTGTGGAACAGCTCGTGGATCGCGATCTCGCCCATGGCGAACGGGTCGAACAACGCATCGGCGCAGCCCGTGACCACCAGGGTGTTGAAGTCGCCGTGGTTGTGGATGTTCGTGGAGGACGCGCGGTCGTCGTCGTACAGCTCGCCGACGCCCTGGCACCCCGCCGGGATGGGGGAGGTCGCGGTCTCCAGGAAGGTCAGGCCCTTCTCGGACTTGCCCATGAGGTGGGCCTGCTCGAGCTTGATCCGCAGGTACGTCGGGTCGAACGCCTCGAACGTCCACTTCTGCGCGACGCGGAAGGGCGTGATCACCAGGCGGCAGTTGCTCATGGCCCATCGGAGGTGGCGGACCCCGCCGGTCTGGTCGGCCGAGACGTTCAGGATGCGGTCGGCCACCGCGACGGCGTGCAGGATGGCGCCCCGCCGGCCCTGATCGCCGGTCGCATCCAGGAGGTTCTTCTCGAAATAGCCGTAGAAGACGTGCACCCTGGGGCCGGAGGAGTAGCAGGGGATGCCCGGGAGGTCGTCGAACTGGGGGAGGGCCGTCGCCCGGGTCGCCGACGACACGCCCGGATGGCCGCTCGCGTCCGGGGTCCAGGTGTCGAGCCCGTGCAGGCACCGCTGCCCGTGAGCCCCCGCGAACCGGGACTGCAGGAGGCCCGCGCAGGCCCCCGTGCCCGGCCGCAGGCGCGACAGGACCTCGTGCCGGGTCTGGGCCGCGCCCGCCTCGAGGCGGGCCAGGGCCCGCGACCGGGGTGATGCCTCAGCCTGACGGGAGGGCGCTCGGGACGTCCGCTCGTGCGCCGACGCCGGCGACGGCAATGCGAGCACGGCCACAGCCGCAGCGAGTGTGACCATCCGGAACCAACCTGGACGTGACCCGACCGCTCGACCTTCCAACAGATGCCCTCCCCCTCTGTGCCCCCTCAAGTGGACGCCATTGTGCCAGTCCGGGAGGGAATGAGGAAGGGGGGCGCAGGAGATTGAGACGCCTGACACCGGGATGAGACCCCGGGCCAGCGACGGGCCCGGATCGCCGTGGTTCGCCTACGGCTTGGAGGACTTGGTGACCTTGGGCTTGTGGCCCCCCCCGCCGCCACCCTTGCCCTTGTCGATCTTCATGTGGACGGGGAACCCGGCGAGGAACAGGAGCAGCATGATCACCAGGACCGCGGCGATGACGACGATGGCCAGGCGGTACAGCCGGTCCACCAGCGATCCCCCGATCGAGCCGGAGGTGCGCGCGGTGGTCGGGGCATACGTGGGCTGAGGCTCCGTGGGCGCGTGCTCGGGAGTGGTCGACATGCGGTCACCGTATCCGAGTCTCGGCGAGCCCGCAGGCGGGGTGCGGGCGTCCGGTGGTCAGGCCGCGCGGCGCCTGGCTTCGCGACGCTCCTCGCTCGCGGAACCGGCCATCCTCGGCCGGCGGGAGCTCTGACGGAGGTCGTACAGCCCCACCGCGATTCCGGCGGCGACGGCGAGTCCGACCATGAGGATCAAGACGAGGACACTCACAGCGCGCGGTGCCACGGGACCCCTCCTTCCGATTGCGGGCAAGCGGGCAGTTGCTTTCGTATACCCCGCGGGCGCCCCGGAAACACTTCCGCCCGCGAATCTCCCCCGCCTGGGCCGCCCGTGCCCGGCCGCCAGCCCGGCCGTGGTGACGGGGCGAAGCCTGGAATCGGGGCGGGCACTCGAATCCCCGCCCGGCGACCGATCCCGACGAACTGAGGGCGCGTGCCGGCTGAGGGGGGCGAGCCCGGGAGGGCCGTGATAGCGTTCGCCCCGGGCTTGCGGTCGAGTGAGAAAGCAGCCATGAGTGACGCGGAGCAGCGGGAGTCGACGCCCGCGACGGCGCGCTCCACGGCCGGGGGCGGCTGGGGGATGCCCGTCCTCAAGGCGGTCGTCATGCTGGTCGTGTCCGTGGTCGTTCTCGTCGCCGCTCCCGATCGACTGATCGCGTTCCTCGCTCCACGCGTCACCCCCACCGCCCGTGACGCCCTGATCGTCGTGTGGATGACCGTGTGGTTCGCCGCCCTGTGCTGGCTGTTCGTCGTGCTGCAGCGGAGCCGGCGGTGAGTCCCGGGTTCAGCGCTCGAACCGTCGGGGCCGACTGGCTCGACCAGAACGTCCCGTGCACCCAGGCCTGTCCGGTGCTCACCCGGGCCGGGCGCTACGTCAGCGCCATCGCGGCCGGCGACGACCGGACGGCCTACCTGACGGCGAGGATGCCGAACCCCTTCGCATCCATCTGCGGCCGGGTGTGCGCGGCGCCGTGCGAGCTGGCCTGCCGCAGGGGCGTGATCGACGAGCCCATCGCCATCCGGGCGCTCAAGCGGTTCGCCTGCGAGCGTGGTGGGGTGGAGAGCGAGCACGCCACCCGGTGGTGGCGGGAGGCCGTCGACTCCCGGCCCTCCCGCGAGGAACGGGTGGCCATCGTCGGGGCGGGCCCCGCCGGCCTGGCCTGCGCGCACGACCTGGCCGCCTACGGCTACCACCCCGTCGTGTTCGAGGGCCAGGACCGGCCCGGCGGAATGATGGTGCTCGGGATCCCGACCTACCGCCTCCGCCGTGACCTCCTGGACCGGGAGATCCGGGCCATCCTGGACCTGGGGGTGGAGCTCCGGACCGGGGTCCGCCTGGGACGCGACCTCTCGCTGGGCGATCTGAGGGGCCAGGGGTTCGCGGCCACGTTCCTCGGCGTGGGGGCCATGCAGAGCCGTGACCTGCGGATCCCCGGCGTCGAGCTCGACGGTGTGCTGCGGGCGGTGGAGTTCCTGATCAACGCCAACCTCGGGTACCAGGTCGAGCTGGGGGACAGGGTGGTCGTGATCGGCGGGGGGAACGTCGCCCTCGACGCCGCCCGGACCGCCCTGCGGGCCCTCACCACGGAGCCAGCGGCACCGGCGGGCCCCTCGCCGGCCTCCCAGGACGGGGTGCAGGCCGCCGCGACCGCCGCCCTCGACGCCGCCAGGGCCGCGGTCCGCATGGGAGCTCGCGAGGTCCTCGTGGTCGCCCTGGAATCGCGCGCCGAGATGCCGGCCACGGACTTCGAGATCCGCGAGGCCCAGGAGGATGGCATCCGGATCCTCCACCGGCTCGGGCCGAAGCGGATCCTGGGCGACGGCACGGTCACTGGGCTCGAGACGCTGGACGTGACGTCGGTGTTCGACCCGGACGGCCGGTTCAATCCCCGGTTCGCCGACGGCACCGAGTCGGTGATCCCATGCGACTCGGTCATCCTGGCCATCGGGCAGGCACCGGACCTGTCGTGGCTCTCCCCGGACGACGCGGTGGCGGTCGGGCCGCGAGGGACCATCGAGGTCGACCGGGACACCCTCGCCACGTCGGCCGGGGGCATCTTCGCCGGGGGCGACGTCGCCTTTGGGCCGCGCAACCTGATCGACGCCATCGGGGACGGCCGGCGCGCGGCCGCCTCGATCCACCGGATGCTGGGCGGCGGCGAGCAACCGGCCCACCGGTTCCGGCGGGAGCTGCCGGTGATCGCGCTGCAGCGGCCCGTCCTCGACTACGACGCGGTGCCCCGCCAGCCCGTCCCCTCGGCACCGTCGGACCGCCGGATCGGCGTCGCGGAGATCGAGCTGGGCTACACGGCGGAGCAGGCCCGACGCGAGGCCGCGCGGTGTCTCCAGTGCTTCCTGAACATCTGGCTGGAGCCGGATCTCTGCATCCTGTGCGGCGGCTGCGTGGACATCTGCCCGGAGGGCTGCATCCGCATCACCCCCGTGGAGGAGATCGACTCGCTCGACGCGCCGGTGCCGTCGAGCGCGCTGATCATCCAGGAGGACCGGTGCATCCGGTGCAACCTGTGCGTGGAGCGCTGCCCCACCGGGGCGCTCTCCATGGTGGGGTGGGAAGAGGGTCACGACGGGCCGCACGACACCCTGGCGGCGATCGGGGCGGGGACGTCGTGAGCGCCGAGAGGAACGGCCCGGACCCCTCCAGGAGGAGCGCCCTCCTCGATGCGATCCTGCACCCCGGGCGGCGGTACCGGCAGAGCGAGCTCTACCGGTCCGTGGTGCGGCATCCGGCCCCGGACACGCCCCGCGGGCGCGCCATGACCTCCTTCCACAACTTCTTCCTCCACGTGTACCCCGTGAAGGTCTCGCGGAGGACGCTGTCGTTCCGCTCGACGTACCGTCTGGGATTCATCGCAACGGTGCTGTTCTTCGTGCTGTTCGTCTCGGGGATGTACCTGATGTTCTTCTACGTGCCCTCCGTCACCGAGGCGTACCTGAACATGCACGCGCTCTCCACCTCGGTGGCCTTCGGCCAGCTCGTCCGGAACGTGCACCGGTGGTCGGGACACCTCATGGTGCTCGTCGTCTTCCTTCACCTGGTCCGGGTGTTCTACTCGGGCGCCTACCGCCGCCCCCGGCAGTTCAACTGGGTCATCGGCGTGGGGCTGCTGCTGTGCACCCTGGCGCTGTCGTTCACCGGCTACCTGCTGCCCTGGGACCAGCTGGCGTACTGGGCGGTCACGGTGGGCACGAACGTCGCCGGATACACACCGCTCCTCGGGGACCAGGTCCGCCACCTGTTCCTGGGCGGCCAGGACGTGACCGGGGCCACGCTGCTCCGCTTCTACGTCCTGCACGTCTACCTGGTGCCGGGCCTCCTGGTCCTCCTGCTCGGCGTCCACATCTGGCGCGTCCGCAAGGATGGCTTCGCGTCCGACGATCCGCCCGGGGGGATGGAGGAACCGAAGGCGAAGGCGGAGGAGAAGGAGCTTGCCCATGTCGAAGGCTGAGGAGGAGCCCCGATACCGCCTGTTGGGCGTCATGCCCCGCGAGATCGAGGGCCGTCCCAAGCAGGAGCCGGAGGACACCGTGTTCACCTGGCCGCACTTCCTGGTCCGGCACGCGGTGGTGGCGGGGGCCACGGTTGGGGTGGTGTTCCTGTTGTCGATCCTGTTCAACGCGCCGCTGAAGGACATGGCCAACCCCAACCTCACCCCGCCCGTCGCGAAGGCGCCCTAGTACTTCGACGGGCTCCAGGAGCTCCTGGCTCACTTCCACCCGATGGTGGCAGGGGTCCTGGGCCCGATCGCGCTGGTCGCCTTCCTGGTCGCGGTGCCGTACCTGGACCGTTCGCGCGGCCGGCGCGTGCGAGACCGGGCGTTCGTCGTTGTCGTCGTCTCGGTCGTCCTGGCGGCGGTCGTCATCCTGACCCTGATCGGTGCGCTGTTCCGGGGGCCCGAATGGACCTGGGTGTGGCCGTGGGACCACCTCTACCTGGAGCTGTGAGATGACCGACGCGACCCCCGATCCGGATGACGCCCGCGGCATGCGGCCCGACGAGCCCGGGGACGCCGGGCGTCGCAAGTTCCTCGAGTACTCCTGGAAGGTGCTCGCCGCGGGGCTCGTGGTTGACGCGGCGTGGACGTCCTACGACCTCCTCAAGCCCTCGGCCGCAGCAGGGTTCGGGGGCATCGTGGACGCCGGTTCCGTGTCGGACTACTCGGAGGGCACGGTCCAGCATTTCCGGACGGGTCGGTTCTACGTGACCGCGGCCCACGGCGCGCTCGTGGCGCTGTTCCAGAAGTGCCCGCACCTGGGGTGTCGCGTCCCGTTCTGCGACAGCTCCGGGAGATTCGAATGCCCATGCCACGGGAGCATCTACAACGTTCGGGGCGAGTACGTGCAGGGGCCCGCCCCCCGGGGGATGGATCGGTTCCTGATCAAGGTCCAGGGGGACAAGGTGCTGGTGGACACCGGGCACCTCGCCGAGGGGCCGGCGCGGGGCGTCTCGTCGGTGCCCGGCGATGCGAAGGGGCCTTCCTGCCTCGGGGAGTCTGGGGGCCAGGACTCCGGGGGCGGGATGCCTGAGGACGACCATCATGAGGAGATGTCTGGATGAGCAGGGCCGGAGCCGGACCGCTCCACGAGGACGCGAGGCTCCGGAGGAGCCTGGGACACTGGCAGTGGGCCGGGCTCGTCGTCTTCCTCGTGCTCGTCGCCTCGTTCCCCCTGTACAAGGCGGTCGAATCCGGACGCCGGGCTGATGCCCTCGCGGCCCGGCAGGCGGCCCTCGTGACCACCGGTCACCGGCTGTGGAGCCCCGACTGCTCGTCCTGTCACGGTGACAACGGCGAGGGTGTGGACGCGCCGGCGCTGAACTCCAAACAGTTCCTGGAGAGCGTCTCGGACGGCCAGATGCACCACATCGTGCAGTCGGGCGTCCCGGGGACGGAGATGCCGGCCTGGTGGGACGAATTCGGCGGCCAGCTCACCGACGACGAGATCGCCGCGCTCGTCGCGTACGTCCGTTCCTGGGAGAAGAGCGCACCCAGTCGCCCGAACTGGCGCAACCCGGGCGGGCACATGTAGGGGAGCGCCCCTCACGTCACCGTGAAGTCCTGGTGCATCCCCATCCGGTAGTGCCCGGGAGGTTGCACACCACGGCGTAGTGCCCGGGGGCCAGGTCGATCCTCAGGGTCTTGGTGGTCCCGGCCTCCATGTCCCCGGTCTCCCCCACGTTGGTGACCCCGGGGGCCTCCTCGTCGATGCGGTCGGACTCCCCCTCGAACGACACGATGGGGAGGTCCCCCGCCGGGGTGTCGGTGCGAAGGACCACGAACTCGTGGGTCCTCGACCCCTCGTTCGACACGGAGAACGTGACCGGCCCCTGGGGGGCGGTGGCGGAGGACAGGTGGATGTACATCTCGGTGGGGGAGGACTCCCCGAGCGCCACGGTCACCGCATTGGAGGGCTGGGACGGGGCCGGGCTGGGCAGCGCGGCGAGCGTGCTCCACCCTCCGGGCCCGGTCGACGAGCTGGCCGTGGTGCACGCCGGAAGGAAGAGGGCCAGACCCGCGAGCGGGATGAGAAGCGCCCGTCGCCCCAGGTGGTCCGAGGGCCCACGCCGGCGATCGGCGGGCGCGGTCACGGGAGCACCACACGCCACGCGTGCATGTTGGGACTGTACGCTCCTCGCCCCAGATAGGGGGGCCGATCGGCACACGGCAATCGGGCCGTCGGTCCACATGTCGGAAGGCACGAGGCCACGCTCGCCGGCGTGTGAGGGGCCGCTCGTAGAATCGGGGCGTGTCACCCTCGTCCCCCCGCCCATGGGCGGGCCCGGAAGCGCCTGTCGCCGACGCAGAAGACGGTCTCTCCATGCTGCTCGCACCGCTGAACCCCATCCAGCGGGAGGCGGTGCTGCACACCGAGGGGCCGGTGCTCATCGTGGCGGGGGCCGGCTCGGGGAAGACCAGGGCCCTCACCCACCGCGTGGCCTACCTGATCCGGGAGAGGGACGTCTCCCCGTACGCCATCCTGGCCATCACGTTCACGAACAAGGCGGCCCGCGAGATGGCCGAGCGAGTGGAGGGGCTGCTGGGGACCCGCATCGCGAAGGGGATGTGGATCCTCACGTTCCACTCGGCGTGCGCCCGGATCCTCCGCCGCGAGCACAACCACCTCGGCCTCCCCAGCACGTTCAGCATCTACGACGAGGGCGACACGGAGCGGGTGCTGACGCTGGTCCTCCGGGACCTCGAGCTGGACCCGAAGCGGTGGCCGCCCCGGGCCATGGCCTCGGCCATCGGCAAGGCCAAGGACCACCTGCTGTCGCCCTCGCAGGTGCTGGAGCAGGCCGGGAACTTCTACGAACGCCAGGTGGCCGAGGTGTACGCGGGATACGAGCGCCGGGTCCGGGCGGCCGGCGCGCTGGACTTCGACGACCTCATCTCGGAGACCGCCCGGCTGTTCCGGGACCACCCGGAGGTCCTCGAGCACTACCAGGAGCGGTTCCGGTACATCCTCATCGACGAGTACCAGGACACGAACCGGGCCCAGTACCACCTGGTGAACCTGTTGGCCGCGAAGTACCGGAACATCTGCGTGGTGGGCGACGCTGACCAGGGCGTGTACTCCTGGCGGGGGGCCACCATCCTGAACCTCCTGGACTTCGAGCGCGACTACCCCGACGCCGAGGTGTTCCTCATGGAGCAGAACTACCGCTCCACGCAGAACATCCTGGCGGTGGCGAACGCCCTCATCGAGCACAACGTCCAGCGCAAGCCGAAGTCGCTGTGGACCGAGGGGGTCAACGGGGAGCTTGCCGTGCGCTTCCGGGCGGACTCCGAGCACGACGAGGCCGCGTTCGTGGCCCAGGAGATCGAGCGCCTGGTGGAGTCCGAGGGGTACCGATACCGCGACGTCGCGGTGTTCTACCGGACGAACGCCCAGAGCCGGGTCCTGGAGGACATCTTCATGCGGGGCGGCCTGCCGTACCGCGTGGTGGGGGGCGTCCGGTTCTACGAGCGCAAGGAGATCAAGGACATCCTGGCCTACCTCCGATTGCTGGTGAACCCGCAGGACCTGGTCAGCGCGCGGCGGGTGATCAACACGCCGAAGCGGGGGATCGGCGACGCAACCGTGGCGGCCGTCGAGGAGTTCTCCCGGGACGAGGGGATCCCGTTCCTCGAGGCGAGCCGGCGGGTGGACGAGATCTCGGTCCTGGCGGCCCGGGCCAGGGGCGCTGTGCACGGGTTCGTCGAGGTCGTCGACCGCCTCCAGGCCCTGGTGGAGGGGGGCACGACCCCGTCCCGGCTGGTGGAGGCGGCATCCCGGGAGTCCGGGTACCTGGCCGAGCTGGAGGCCGAGCGGACCGTCGAGGCCCAGGGCCGGATCGAGAACATCCAGGAGCTGTCCGGCGTGGCCGCGGAGTTCGAGGGCCGGGGCGGCGAGACCGTGTCCGACTTCCTGGAGCAGGTGGCGCTGGTCTCGGACGCCGACCAGTACGACGAGAACGCGTCCACGGTCACCCTGATGACGCTGCACATCGCCAAGGGGCTCGAGTTCCCGGTGGTGTTCATCGTGGGCATGGAGGACGGGGTCTTCCCGCACTACCGGTCCATGACGGACTCGGCCCAGCTGGAGGAGGAGCGGCGCCTGGCCTACGTGGGGATCACCCGGGCCAGGGAGCGGCTGTACCTGACGCACGCGTGGAGCCGGTCGCTGTTCGGGTCCCTGTCCTACAACCCGCCCTCGCGGTTCCTCTCGGAGATCCCCCGGGACCTCGTTCTCCACCTGGAGCCCCGGACCGGCCACCGCGGTTCCGTCTCGGAGGTCCGGGGAGGCCGTCCCCAGGCCGAGGTCCAGCCCGGCGACACCGTCCTCCACGACAAGTGGGGCGAGGGCGTCGTGATCAGCGTGACCGGCACCGGCAGCGACGCCCGGGCCACCGTCGCCTTCGAAGACGTCGGCGAGAAGCACCTCATGCTCGCCTTCGCCCCGCTGAAGAAGCTTTGAGCTCCACCGTCACTCGGCGGTGACGTTCGGGGAGATCTACATCACCACCATGCGAGCCCGTCGGCGCGCCGGCCACCGAGTCGCCGTAGCGTTCCTGGACAGGACGGAACGCTCGCCGCGGATCGACATCGCTGGCGTGTCCGAGCCGCTCGAGCGGGAGGCCTTGCGCTGGCTCCGCCGCCACGACGAGCTGGAGTACTCGTTCGTCGATGCGACGAGCTTCGCCCTGATGAGGTCGATGCGGGTCCGGGAGGCCCTCGCCTTCGACGGCCACTTCTCGGCAGCCGGGTTCGTCGAGCTGCGACCCTGATCGGCCGGTTCTCCAAAGGCCGCCAATCCGAAGGGGCTTCGTTACACTCGGGCGGATGTCCACCGAGACCGGCGAGTCTCGTCCTCCCTTCGCCGAATCCCAGACCCCAGCGGTTCCGGGCACGGCGGGTTCCGGCTCGCCCGCGCCCGGCGGCGGGGGCAACGGGCGCGGATCGAGGCACCGCGCCCAGCGCGCGGGGAAGCCCCGCTCCCGCCTGCGGCGCTGGGTGCTGATCGGCGGCGGCGCGTTCCTGCTGGTGCTGGCCGCGGCCACCGTGGACGCCTACGTCCAGGCGTACTCCTCGGTGAACGACCTCCGCGAGGTCGCGGACGGCCTGGCCGGCGCGCGGAACGCGCTCGGGAGGGGCGAGATGCCGAACGGCGACCCGTTCGGCAAGGCCCTGGACGCCACCGAGCGGATCCGGGCCGACCTGGCCCACGCCCGCCCCACCTTCGGCTTCGTCGGGGCCATCCCATTCCTGGGCCGGCCGGTGGTGGCGGTGCGCCAGCTCGCTCTGGCCTCGGAGGAGGAGGCCAGAGCCGCGATGGCCGCCCGGGACCTCATCGACGACATGTCCGGGGGGGCGTTCTCGGCTTCCGGCGGCGGGTCCGGCGAGGGCGACCGGACGAGGTGCGCCGACGAGCCGACCAAGGAGGCCAAGCAGGCCTGCAAGGAGGCCAGAGACAACGGCTCGCAGGACCAGCGCGCCGGGACCCAGAGCCCGCTGTTCGCCGACGGCCGGTTCGACCTGGCGGCCCTGGAGTCGTTCCGCCCCCGGGTCCAGGAGGTGGTGGACCGGCTGGCCGCGGCGGGGCGCGCCGTGGAGGCCGTCCCCACCGCCCCGTTCATCTCGAAGGCCACGCAACTGAAGCGCGGCCTGCTGGCCGAGGTCCGGCAGGCCGAGCGGGTCGGCAACAGCGCGTTGCGGGGCATGAGATGCTGCCCGGCCTGTTCGGCGACGACGGTCCCAGGCGGTACTTCGTGGCGTTCGGCGACTTGTCGTACATCCGCGGGGCCGGCGGCTCGACGCTGGCCTACGCCGTCCTCACGGCCGACCACGGGGCCATCTCGCTCTCGCAGTCCCAGCAGGTGTTCCGGAATCTCGACGACCAGACCAACGTCCCGGTGCAGATCCCGCCGGACAACTGGTACCTGACCGGCCCCGACCCCCTGAAGGACAAGATCCGCCTGGGCAACGCGAACTACTCGCCCCACTTCCCGTCCTCGGCGGTGGTGATGTCCCGGATCTACGAGCAGCTCACGGGGGAGCACCTCGACGGGCTGATCCAGGTCGACGCCGTGGCCGTGGCCGACATGCTGAAGGCCACCGGGCCGCTGGAGGTCCCGCTGTGGGACGGCGAGATCAACTCGAACAACGCGGCGAAGATCGCCTAGATCGACTCGCACATCCGGTACAAGCAGGGCCCCGAGCGCAAGGACCTCGCCGCGCAGATGGTGGCGGAGGCGTGGAGCCGGATCGCCGACCCCCGCGACGGGGCCCAGCTGCTGGCCTCGGTGATCCAGCTGGGGAACGCGCTCGCCGGCAAGCACCTCCAGGTGTGGTTCGTCGATCCCGAGGAACAGCGCGGGGCCGAGGAACTGGGGTGGGCCGGGAACATCAAGCCGGCGGACGGCGACTACCTGTACCTGGCGGAGGACTCCCAGAGCACCGACGCCCTGGCGTTCTTCACGAAGACCACCGTGTTCCACCAGGTCGCCATCCAGGAAGGCGGCGACCTGAAGGTGCGCACGGTGGTGAAGATGCGGCTGGACGTGCCGCCCATCGACCGGGTCCGTCCGATCGTGTCGAAGCACGGTGACAACCGAAGCACGCTGTTCAACCTGTATCTCCCTGACGGGGCGAAGCTCGACTACGCGGCCCGGGACACCGGCGTGGCGCACTTCCGGGTCCACAAGCTGCTCCGCCACGCCGAGGCCGGGAAGCAGGTGCTCTCGGCGCTGCTCGCGGCCCCGCCGGAAGAGCCCACCGACCTCATCTTCGTGTACA
>DASWED010000105.1:0-123611 GCA_036394995.1 Actinomycetota bacterium | reverse complement strand
AAGGAGAAATGGGGGTGTGGGATGTGTGCAAGCTTGGGAGGTCAGGGGAAGGACCCGAGGTTTACTCAGGTCCCCTGCTCAGGGATGGTGCCGAGCCTTGCTGGGGGCTCCAGCTCACCCACGGGAACCCGAGGAGTCCCCGATTTCGGCCGTGGACGTCCAGCGTCTCCGGGATGGTTTCCGCGGCGCCGTCATCACGCCGGAAGATCCCGGCTACGACGAGGCGCGCAGGATATGGAACGGCGCGATCGACAAGCGCCCCGCCGCGATCGCCCGCTGCGCTGATCCGACCGACGTGGTCCGCGCTGTTCGGTGGGCTCGGGACCGAGAGGTTGAGGTCGCCGTTCGTGGCGGTGGCCACGGCGTGGCCGGGAACGGCCTCTCTGATGGCGGTCTGGTGATCGATTGCTCGCCGATGCGAGGCGTGGTCGTAGACCCCGCCGCTCGGACGGCCCGCGTGCAGCCCGGAGTCCTCCTCGGGGATCTATGTCGCGAGACGCAAGCCCACGGGTTGGCCGTTCCGGCCGGCATCGTCAGCCACACTGGGGTGGCGGGACTGACCCTCGGCGGCGGGATCGGCTGGCTCATGCGCAAGTATGGCCTCACCTGCGACAACCTCCTCGCCGCCGAGGTGGTCACTGCGGACGGATCGAAGGTCCGGGCAAGCGAGGAGGAGAACCAGGACCTGCTGTGGGGGCTGCGGGGTGGTGGGGGGAACTTCGGCGTCGTCACCTCGTTCGAGTTCCGGTGCCATCCCGTGGGGCCAACCGTCCTGGCGGGAATGGTGCTGTGGCCGGCGGAGGACGCCTCGGAACTCCTCCCCCTCTACCGCGAGTTCGCACTCTCGGAGCCGGAGGAACTCACCACGATCAGCTTCCTCCGCCACGCCCCGGCGGCGCCGTGGATCCCCGAGAATCTCCACGGGGCCCCCGTGCTCGCCATCGGCTTCTGCTACGCGGGTCCCGTGGAGACGGGCGAGCGGGTGATCGAGCCGCTCCGGCGCTGGGGAACACCTCTCCTCGACGCGGTCGAGCGGCGAGACCTCACCGAGTTCCATTACCTCTTCGACGGCTCGGTGCCCCACGGCCTGGGGTACTACTGGAGGTCCCACTACCTGCGCGACCTCACGCCGGACGCCATCGACGGCCTCGTGGCCCGCGGGTGGGCCACGACCTCCGTGCGCTCGTACACCATCTTGTTCCACATGGGAGGAGCCGTGCGCCGGGTTCCGCCCGAGGCGACGGCCTTCGAGGACCGCACCGCGGAGTTCTCACCCAACATCAACGCCGTGTGGTCGAACCTCAACGAGCCGCAGGACGTCGGATGGACACGCGAGCTGTTCCGGGCGCTCGAGCCCGCTTCGACCGGCAAGGTCTACGTGAACTTCATGAGCGCCGACGAGCAGGGGCGGGTACCGGATGCGTTCGGCCAGACGAAGTACGAGGGGCTGGTGGCGCTGAAGCGGAAGTACGATCCGGACAACTTCTTCCGGCTCAACCAAAACATCAGACCCTGAAGAGCACAGAATCCCTCGATCCGCCAGTCAAGCAGGCAGTTCGTACTCGTGGATGAGAGCCGGCCAGCACGTCGCGAGTCCGGACGCGGGCGCCGTCGGCCGGCCAGTGGGCGCAACTTTGTGGCGGATGTCTCATGCGTCTCCGTCAGTCTCACGAGTGCCCCTGAGCTGCACGTCTTCGTCTCACCCGTCTCATCTGTCTCACGAGATCACAGGAGTGGGCGCGATTTCGTTGGAGATTCGTTGGTGTAGAACACCCCGGTGGCGACCGAATCGGAAGGGGCGGTGACCCTGCGGTGCACCGCGAAGGCGCTGGCATTCCTGAAGCCGGTCTCCTTGGTGGAGATTCCGCCCAGCGAGGCAGACTGGTACCTCAACCTCCTGTGGGTGGAGCGTCGCAAGTGCCTGCTTCTCGCCCATGCCGGCACCCTGTTCTCGGCGTTCATCCCCGACGTGAGGAAGTCCGAGGTCGATCCAATCGGCCCGTTCGTCGCCGTGGTGATTCGGGAGCACCTGCGCTCGGAGGGCCTCTCGGAGGATCTGTTCGGCCCACTTGAGGAGGTTCGCTTGGCGAGGACGGCGAGTCACCGCATGCTCGGGTTCATGAACGACATGGCCCTGCACTGCCAGCACGCCGTCGATGTGGCCGAGGGGCTGCGTCGCTTGGATACCGAGGAGCTCAATCGCTGGCTTCGGCGCGCGCTGCACAACCGCGGTGGCGACTACGTGACGGCGATGGACCTCGTCGCTTCGAGTTGATCGGGAGCGTGCCACAAAGCCGGACTCCAAGGTCTCATCCGCGTCGCCAGTCTCAGGAGAGGCCTTCATTTCGTCGGAGATTCGTTGGTGCGGACGAGGAGCCCGAGCTCTTTTCGAGCGGGCTCCTCGACGCGCTATCTTGCTCTGCGGGAGGGCTTGGCTTCGGGATCGAGCCGCTCCAGGTACACGAGCCGGTCCTCGAGCTCCTCTCCTTCGACGGCGAGGATCGAGGCGACCAGCGCGTGGCGTCCCGACGCTCGGCGCGAGAAGCGCGATGACAGCGCCACGAGCACCCCTGGGTGGTGCCCCCCGGCCGAGACGTCATCCGCTGCGATGCGGGCGAAGTCTGAGACGTTCTCCGTGAGCAGGCTGTAGCCGCCGGCTCGGGCAGCCTCGAAGACCTGGAGATCCGAACTCCCGGCGAGTCCCAACTCTGAGACCGCGGCGGCATCGACGCCCGCCTCGCGCAGGGCCACGGCCAAGGCCGCCGGGTACATCTCGTCCAAAAGGAGTCTCACCGCGTTTCCGCGGCGGCGGTCTCCCGACGGTGAAGTTCGATGCGCGCGGCGATCTCCTCGGGGTAGGCGGCTCGGTAGCCAACGACCGCGTCGACCTGGACACGGGTCACCACCCCGTCCTCCACCAGGGCGGCCACCGGATCGCGTTCGGAGGCGAGGTCATCGAGCCACATCGCCACCTCCCACACGTCCGGGCCGCCGATGAGCCCGGCCCGCCGACCGGTGGGGCCGTCGCGGAACGTGATCAGGGGGTGCTCGTCGCGGCGGGTCCCCTCCTCCGCGTAGCGGCGCAGGCGGTCCGAGAGGCTCTCCCCCGCGGCCCGCGCCCGCAGGCGGAGCCGTTCGGCGAGCCCCTCGTCGAGGCGCACGGACACGTTCACCGACATGTAGGCATTGTTGCACAATGTCCACACCTGATCAACCGGCCGGAGGAACGGGAAGATCGTGGAGATCGACATCCTGGCGGACCCGGAGCTGTCCCAGCTCGACCTGGCGTTCCTGGACGACTGACACGCAGGCGACGAGGAAAGGAGAGGACCGTGCACCAGCATGACATCACCGTCATTCCGTGATCATCGTCGACGAAAACCGGCCCCTGACCGCCATCGGGTTGCAGGTGGCGCAGCTGTGTCCTCAGCAGTTCGGCCTGCTGCTCGGGGCGTCGATGATGGTGGCGTCCCGGGCGGGCTGCCCGAAGGGGGCTGTGGGCCCGGCCGGCGCCGCCATTCGTCGGGAGCCGCGGAGTCCCCGGGTTGGACGAGCACGGTGGGTTCCTCAATCGGCGAGGGTGCGGGCGGCGAAGGTGGCGGCCGACGAATCGACCGCGAGCCGATCGATGAGGTCGGCGGCGGCTGCTTCGGCGCGGACGCCGGATGCCGGACCGAGGCCGTCGACGATGAACAACGCCTCGGTCGTGGTGGCGGTCAGTCTGGTGCGCAGGCACTGCCTCCAGTTCCATCGGCGGCATGTCACGCCCAGGTCGTCGCGCCAGATGATCTCGCCGGCATCGGCCGTGTGCATGGTCGGTTGTCCGTCGGCGACCGTGTCGAACGACTCGTCGCCCACGGCCACCACGAGGCGAGCGGGCCCCGCGTAGGCCCTCAGGTCCTCTCCGCCGATCGGAACGAGATGCAGCACCGACACCGCGTTGTAGACGTCGGTCAGTCGGTCGATCCTCGGGAGCCCCACGGCGACTCGTCGCAGGAGCGCTTCCACGCTCGAGCGCGCCTCGCGCGGCCGGACACCGAACGCCCGGTAGGCCTCCCGCCACGCCCGGACCTCGGGCAGGTCGTGCGGTTCGCGCCCGTCGAGCCGGTCGCCCGCACGGGCCTCCGCCTCTCGGAGCATCGCCTCGCTGTGGGGACTCGTGGGGCCTGGTCCCAGTCCGGATGCCGCGATGAGGACCGCCACGTAGTCTGGGTACGCGTCGCGCACAGAGGCATCGACCCACGCCTCGGCCAGTAGTTGCGCCGACGGCGCGTTCATGCCCGCGACATCCGCGTGGCCACGACCAAGCCTGAGAGCGCGGTCAGGATCGCCACGGCGACGAAGGCGGTCCGCATCCCGAGCGCGTCCGCGAGGACGCCCGCGACGAGACCGCCGACGGCGTAGCCGAGATCCCGCCACAGCCGGTAGGTTCCGATCGCCTGCGCCCGCCACGCCGGGGCGGCCGCGTCACCGATCACGGCGAGCAGGGCCGGGTAGACGAGGGCCGTGCCCACCCCCATGAGCAGAGCCGCGACGATCCACCCCCCGTAGGAGTCGAGCGCCGGGAACAGCGCAATGGCGCAGGCCTGGAGGAGCATGCCGGCGACGATCGGGCGCTTTCTGCCGACGCGATCGGAGAGCGCCCCGAACCCGATCTGCCCCAGGGCCCAGATGGCGGGGTACACCGCGGCCACCACGCCGATGCGCTGGATGGAGAGGCCCCTCGAAGCCAGGAAGATGGGAAGCAGCCCCCACGCCAGGGCGTCGTTGAGGTTGTTGACCAGCCCTGCCTGGGACGCGGCCGACATCGAGCGGTTGGACCAGCTGACCCGCCGCACGACGTCCCGGATGCCGACGGCCGGCGACCGCTCGCGGCCGGTCTCCGTCTCGACGTGCCCGGCTGTGTCCCGAACGAAGACCGACGAGAGGAGCAGACCGCCTCCGGCGACGACGAGGCCGAGGAGGGCCGCGACGTGCCGCGGGTTGTGTCCCACGGCGAGCTGCGCGATCGCGAACGCGGAGAGCGCAACGGCGCCGTAGCCGAACGACTCGTTCAGCCCCAGAGCCAGGCCCCGGCGGGCCGGGCCGGCCAGGTCCACCTTCATCACCACCGTCATGGACCAGGCCAGGCCCTGGTTGATCCCGAGCAGCACGTTCGCCGCGACGATCCACGACCAGGAATGTGCGAACAGCACGAGGAGAGGGACCGGGATCGCCGCGAGCCATCCGAGGACAAGCAGTCGCTTGCGGCCCACCCGGTCGGCGAGTCCGCCTGCCACGAGGTTCGTCGCGGCCTTGACCACGCCGAACGCCACGAGGAAGGCCAGCGCGAACGTTGCCGAGGTCACGGCGAACTCCCGCTTCGCCAGGGTGGGCAGGACGCTCCGCTCCAGACCGACCATGGCGCCCACGAACGCGTTGATCGCAACGAGCAGGCTGAACTGTCGCCAGTTGGCGAGGATCCCCAGACGCGTGGCGGGAGCGTCCTCGTGCCCGGTCATCGCTCGAGCGGAAGTCCCACCCGCTTCCACCCGGAGATCCCACCGCTGAGGTTGGCAACCCGCACGCCGTCCCGGGCCAGCAGGCTCGCCGCCGTCGCCGAGCGCTCGCCGTGTCCGCAGTAGGTGATGAACTCATCGCCCGGCAGCCGTCGTCCGGCGATGACGTCTCCGAGCTCGAGGTGCACGGCTCCGGGGATACGCGATCTCGCCCATTCGGAATCCTGTCGAACGTCGAGGAGCCGTGCCCCGTCTTCCGCCCGGCCTCGAGCCTGCTCTGCGGTGAGGGTCTCCACCGACGCGGTGGGGAGCCCGGCAGCCCGCCAGCCGTCGATGCCCCCCTCGACCCATCCCACCACCCGGTCGTAGCCGATCCGATGGGCGAGGCGAACGGCTTCCTCGAGCTGATGGTCCTCGACGAGCAGCACGATCGGCTCGCCGAACGCGATCACCCACCCCAGCCACGAGGCGAAATCGGGGCGGACACTGATGGAGACGGCTCCGCGGGGGTGCTCGGCCGCCCACGCGTCGACCGGACGACCGTCGATGAGCCACGCACCCCGTCCCACGATCTCCCCCGCCTCCGCGGCGGACAGCGCCCGTGCCGGCGAGAGATCCGCCAGGAGGACCGGCCTCCGGTTCACCTCCCGCAGGTGCAGGAAATACCGGGGATAGGTCCCGAATCCCTCGAGGAGCCGGTCGACGAACTCGTCACGGTCCGGGGTGGCGAGCAGCGGGTTCGATGCGACCTCGTCGCCGATCGTCGTGCCAGCTCGGGCGGGCGAACCGGTCGAGCAGAACGATCCGGCCCCATGCGTGGGGTGGAGCGCGGTGTCGGGAGGCAGGGCCGCGAGACGGCGCAGCGAGTCGAACTGGGCCCCCGCGAGCTCGCGGGTTCGGTCCGAGCCCGTCAGGTCCGTGCGGGCCGCTCCCCCGGCGATGAGGGATCCTCCGCTGAACACCGCGGTCCGCGGTTCGGTCACCAGGTACGCGACGTGCTCGGGGGTGTGACCCGGCGTCGGGATCACCCGGAGCGTCGTGTCGCCGAGCTCGAAGCGATCGCCGTCCGTCACCGGGCGGAAGGGGAACCGGAGGTTCGCGTCCTTCGACGCAAGGACCTTGGCGCCGGTCGCCTCGACCAGCTCCCGGCTCCCGGAGACGAAGTCCGCGTGCAGGTGTGTCTCCAACGACGCCACGATGCGAAGACCGAGCCGGTCGGCGAGGCGCAGGTGATCCTGGATGTCGCGGCGGGGATCGATCGCGGCCGCGTGTCCGCCGCCGACGTCGAGGAGGTAGGAGGTGTTGGCGAGGGCCTCGTCGGCGATGGCGTGCACGTCACCCGCGGCCATGCGATCCCCTCGACGCCTCGGTTCCGGTCGTGACGGGGAGCCCGGCGTCCCGCCACTCCGGGAAGCCGTCCTCCAGTCGGGCTGCGCGGAAGCCCTTCCTCCTGAGGAGCCGCACGGCGTCGTCGGCGAACACGCAGTACGGCCCGCGGCAGTACGCGACGACGTCCTCATCCCCCGGGATCTCCTTCAGCCGGCGTGACAGCTCGCGGACCGGGATCGAACGCGCCCCCGAGATGTGACCCGCCCGATACTCGGGAGTCGGTCGCACGTCCAGCACGACGACGTCCTTCCGGCGCAGACGGCGGAGCAACTCCCCCCGCGCGACCGGTTCCAGCCCGTCGCGTTCACCCAGATACCCCCGGGCCAGCCGGTCGATCTCGGCGACCTGCTCCGACGCCACGTCTCGAAGGACCCGCCACAGCTCGATGACCTTCGGGCTCGCCACCCGGTACAGGATCCTGGTCCCGTCGCGGTCGCTCTCGAGGAGGCCCGCCCTCGCCAGGGTCCGAAGATGGTGGGAGGTGTTCGCGACGCTCTGATGGATCTCGAACGCCAGCTCCTCGACCGAGCGGGGCCCCTGGGCGAGGACGTCGAGAATCTCCATCCTCCGTCCGCTCGCCAGGGCCCCGGCGACGGCGCCGAACCCGTCGAAGAGCTTGGTCTTGGCGACCAGTGCCACCATGAAAGTCGACGCTATTCCTGGCTCGAGGCTCTTGTCAAGTATTCGTTTGAATACTTGAGAATGAGGCGGCCTACCGTTCTCGGACAATGGAGTCCATCAGCCTGATCACTTCCGCGCAGTCGTCAGCGTGGAGCGGCGCACCGGTCGAAGGTGACATGTCCGACGTCCCGAATCAGTACACGCGCCCTTTCCCCGATGACGCTCTAATCAATGCATCGACCTGCCGACGGCGGCACCGCGACGGGGCGGAGACGGGACAGGGTCGGGACGAGCAGCTCAACCGAGGGGCGCGCGGGCCACCAATTGCCGCTCTGGCCTGCGGTTCAGAGTGGAGCGGACGACGGGATTCGAACCCGCGACCCCCACCTTGGCAAGGTGGTGCTCTACCAGCTGAGCCACGTCCGCGTGTTCCGGGGGGGACCCTCGGACGAACCCGAGTCTAGGGGCTCCCCCGCGCACCTTCAACCGAACGCATGGGCCGACGGCCCTCCACCTGAACCGCGGCGCGCCCGGTACCTACTCCTCGGGCTGGCTCCGGCCGGGACGCAGGGCCCCCAGGCGGCGCCGGAGTTGTCCCTTGCGCTTCTTGCGTCGGAGGTAGTCCTCCCACTGCCCCATCACCGCCCGGGCCCGGTCCCGGGCGGCCGCGGACGGCTCCGGCACCGCACGATCGTACCCCATCTCCGTCATGAGGTCGCCGGCGATGGCCTCCACGGCCTCGAGGTCCTCCCGCGACATCTGCTCCCGCCAGTCCCGGGTCTTGGCGGGCGCCCGGGCCACGTTCGAATGGATCCCCCGAGAGCCCGCCGGGACCCTCGACAGCCCCCGCTCGGCGTAGTTCATCACCGCGTCGTCCCACGGCAGGAGCAGAAACCCGACGATCCGTCGGAGCTGCCCCTCGGGGTCGGCCACGAGGTCCTCGTACCGGACCTCCAGGTACCGGTCCGGGCCCATGGCCGTTCCCTCCGTGTGCCCTCTTCTCACCCGGTGGCGCCACCGGGCCGCGCCCTCCGGGACGGTGCGAGTCCCCCACTCCGCCGGCATCTCCACCAGCGACAGCGCCACCGAGCGCACGTCCCGCACGATGTGGACGAACCTCGCTTCTGCAAAGAGTTGCATCAGCAGCTTCATGCGACTGACGTATCCCGGGCTCTTGTCCCCGTATTGCGGCTTGCCCTGGACGCCCGCGTAGGTCCGGTACAGCAGGCGGATCGCGTCCGGGTACGTCCCCCCCGGCATCGGCATCGAGAAGGCCGTGCGAAACGCGTCCTCCGGCAGGTCCCAGTCGCGGAACTTGTGCAGGCCCTGGAGGTCGGAGGCGAACCGTGGAAGGTCGAACGAGCCGTCCTTCCGTTCGTACCTCGAACGGAACGGATACAGGCCGCTCACGAAGTACGACTCCGGCGGGATGGCCAGGTCGGGGTGGGCGTCGAGCATGACGCGGAGCAGCGTCGTGCCGGACCGAGCCTCCCCCACCACGAACGGGAACGCCGGCAGGGCCGCGGGGCGGGAGGGGGGTTGGGGGGGCACGGGCCGGTATCATAGCGACCCCTCCCCGTCCGACCCGGAGACCATGCGTGCCCGAAGACGACGTGCCCCATCCCGGCCCGGAGCGTGTGATCGCCGTGACGGTCACGTACCGCCGGCCCGAGCTCCTCCCCCGGCTGCTCGACGCCGTCCGGGCCCAGACCCGCGTTCCCGACGGGTATCTCCTCATCGACAACGGCGGGGATGCCGACCGCCCGCCCGGCACCGAAGGGTGGCTCGACATCGTCCGCACCGGATCGAACATCGGCCCGGCCGGCGGGTACGCCATCGGGTTCCGGGAGGCGGTTTCTCGGGGCGCGGACCGGGTGTGGGTCCTGGACGACGACGCCATCCCCGACACGGGGTGCCTGGACGCGCTCCTGCGCGCCGCCTCGGAGGGGGCCGACATCGCGATCCCCCGGCAGCGCCGGGAGGCCGGGACGCAGGAATGGCTGCCGTGGGTCGGCGGGCTGTTCGATGCGGGCTGGGTGGAGCGCGAGGGGGTGCCCCGCGAGGACTACTTCATCTGGTCGGAGGACTACGAGTACGTCCTGCGCCTCCGCCGGGCCGGGGCTCGCCTGGTCCGGCTCCGGGGCGAGCCCACGATCACGCACGCCAACCCCATGAAGCACCACCGCGGTGAGCCGCGGACGTGGCGCCTCTACTACGACACCCGCAACTCCCTGCACTACCGCCTGCGGGTGAAGCGCCCGACGCTGGGGACACGAGCCCGGTCGGCCCTGGGCGTGGCCAAGACCGCCGCAGCCATCGTGGCGTTCGAACCCCACAAGCGGCGGTCGCTCCGGCTGCTGCGCATGGCCGTGGCCGACTTCCGGGCCGATCGCCTGGGCAAGCGGGTCGACCCCGAGACGTGGAACCGGGAGGCCGCCGGCACGTGAGCGTCGCGGCCGCCGCACACAGTGCGCGACGGTCTACGAACGCTCCACCCGGCGCCGTCCCCGCAGGTAGAACTTCACCCGGCGAACGAAGTGTCGCCGGCGCCTCCGGGCCAGCGCGGCGCGCGCCCGACGCGAGGCCTCGGCCGGCACGTTCGGGACCCCCCGCTCGTACCCCAGGTCGGCCAGGGGACCGCCGATGAGGGCCTCCACGGCGGCCAGGTCGTCCGGAGCCATGTCCCGGCGCCAGTCGCGTCCGGTCACCGAGGGCGCCGTGGCGGCCCGCCGGTGCAGCGCCCCCGGCCGCTGTGGGATCCGCTCGGCGGCCCGCTCCGGGTGCCGGAGCATGGCCTCGTCGAACGCCAGCTCGCAGAACTCGGCCACCTCGCGCAGGACGGGCTCGGGCTCGGCCACGAGGCGCTCGTACCGAACCTCCAGGTACCGGTGGGCGCCGACCTCGTGCCCGGCCTCCCGGCCCCTTGACACCCGCTCCGCCCACTGCAGCGCGGCGTCGAGCACGTCGCCGGGTCCCCACCGGACCTCCGCGAGCGACATGGCCACGTCGCGCCCATCCCGGATCAGGTGCACGAACCGGGCCTCCGGGAACACCCTGGCCAGCAGCCGGATGTGCTGGACGTAGGCGGGGGTCTTGTCGGCGTACCGCGCCTTCCCGTGCAGCTCCGCGTAGCGCCCGTACACCCGCCGGATCGCCTCAGCGAACTCCACGCCTGCCTCGCCCCCGAGGGTCCGTCCCGCCTCGCCCTCGGGCAGGTCCCACGCCCGGAACCACCGGTTCGCCTCGAGGTCGGACGCCATGGCCCCGGTATCCACGACTCCGTCGCGTGCGTGCCGCCGGTACAGGTCCACGATGAAGTACGACTCCGGTGGCACCGCGAGCTGCGGGTGCGCATCGAGGATCAGCCGGAGCAGCGTGGTCCCGGACCGCTCGCACCCCACCACGAACGGGAACGGGGGACGTTCGGCCACCGCGTCAGGCTCCCGACGATCCGAAGCCGCCCTCGCCCCGCTCCGAGGCCGGGAGCGCCTCCATCCACGCCGGCTCCATGGGCGGGACGGCCACCACCACCAGCTGCGCGATGCGGTCCCCCCGCCTGATCCCGACGGTTCGCTCCCGGTCCAGGTTCACCACGGCGCAGGTGACCTCTCCCCGGTACCCGGCGTCGATCAGCCCGGGGGAGTTCGCTAGGGTCAGCCCCTGCCTCGACGCCAGCCCGCTCCGGGGCAGGACCAGCCCGGCGTGGCCCTCGGGGATGGCCACGGAGACCCCCGTGGGGACCATGGCCCGCTCCCCCGGCCCCACCTCCACGTCGACCGCGGACGAGAGGTCCAGGCCGGCGTCGCCGGGCTTCGCGTACGCGGGCAGACGGGCGTCGGGATCGAGCCGCTTGAACTCCAGGCGCATGGCGGCCCTCAGACTACCGGGCGCCGGATCACCGGACCCTACAGCCCCACGGGGTCCTGGTAGTACGCCTTCGCCTGGATCCGGAGGTACCCGCCGTCGTCGTCCGCGAGGTGGCTCACGTGGTCGTTGCACACCTCGCCGCTCGACACGCCGTCGGAGGTGCAGAACGAGGGCGGGTTCGTCACGCCGTCGCCCAACGCGTCGGTGTGGGTGGTCGAGCCCGCGTTCCCCAGGCCGAACAGCAGCGCCACCACGCCGGCGTCGATCAGCTCCCCGATGTGATGGAAGAAGTACTCGGCGCGGTTGTCCTGCGAGTGGCCGGACGCGCCACTCTCGGTCCGGAAGTACTGGTTCCCTTCGGGGATCTGCCACACCACCACGGGCCTCCCCGTGGAGCCGTGGACCGCGGCGATGTAGCGCTCCCACCGGTGGAAGTTCGGGAACGTGTGGTTGCGCCGATCCCACCAGTTGCCGGTCACGCCCGCGTCCCGGTCGGCCACGTCGTTGAACACCAGGCCGTAGGCGCCGGTGTCGGACCGGAGCTTCGCCACCCCGGATGCCTTCGCGAACGCGGCGACCTTCCGGCCCAGCGCGGCCGCGTCGATGTCGGTCCCCGGGTACGAGCCGATGTCGAACAGCGACGCCCAGTCGCTGACGTGGAAGGCCAGGATCACGTTCGGCGCGAACAGGTCCCGCAGGTGCAGGAGCGCCAGGTTGAACCCGCGGTAGGTGTTCGGGTAGCGGTGGACCGCGGCGAACCCGCTGGAGGCCACCGAGGCCTCGAGGTGCGACGGGTCGTTGCCCTTGCGGGTGCAGTGGCCGTAGCAGCTCCCGCCCGGGAGGACGGCCTGCTCGGCGTAGCCCGAGAGGTCCGGTTCGACGTGGACGACGGCCCTGCCCCCGAACCCCTCCACGCCGTCGTGGGTGCCCGGCCCGAGGCGCTGCATGAGCTTGGCGAAATCGGCGTAGTAGGTCCGCATGAGCGGCGGCGAATCCAGGTGCGCCAGGTCCCGCTCCGCCTCCCCGCATCCGTCGCACGGCCCGTTCGACTGCAGGAGCATGTAGTACGGGAACACCGGGATGTAGCCGTTCCCCGCGGCTCCCTTGGCGTACCACAGCGGGAACTGGGCCTTCTCGTTCCACGTCCGCCACCCGCCGCCGGTGTTCACCCCGCCGGCCAGGTACTGGTACGCGTAGTCCCACGGGACGTTCGACTGCGGCATCCATCCCGTGGAGGAGTCCGGCGGCGATGCGGTCACCCCGATGCCGAAGTGGCCGGGCAGGCGCGCGCTCGCTCGGACCTCCGCCGGGCCGTCGGGGACCATCGCGGAGGTCGAGTGCGCCGTCAGCGCGAGGAGCGCGACGGCCGCCAGCAGGGGAAGCGTCCGGCGGGCCATCCCGTTCAGGGTATCGGCATCGGGGGGGCCGGCGGCACAGGGGGCTACGACTGTGGCTCGAGGAACTCAAGTCGGTTGCCGAACGGGTCGAACGCGTGGAACCGCCGGTGGCCCTCGAGCTGGACGTCGTCGCGGATCTCGATCCCGGCATCCTCGAGACGCGCCCGCAGCTCGTCGAGCCCGGTCACCACGATGGCCGGATGCGCCTTCCGGGCCGGCGTGAACGGGTCCTCCACCCCCAGGTGGAGCTCGACCGAGCCGTCGGCGGCCCGGAACCAGCACCCGCCGCGGGACCGCAGGGGTTCCGGCTTCTCGACCTCCCCGAGACCCAGCGCGCCACGGTAGAACCGCCGCGCTTCATCCTCCCCGCCGGGCGGGATGGCGAGCTGGACGTGATGCAGGCCGGTCGGTCGATAGGAAGCCACGGCCGGGCATCCTACCCGGCACGGCCGAAGGGGCCGGCGGTGGACGCCCGACCCCTTCCCGGTCGAAAGCCCCGCTCGGGCCGGGTCGGCCGCCGCGACGTCACGTCCGCTCGGCGCCGTGCTTCACTTCGGACCGTGGATCGCCGTCCGCTCGGGAGGACCGGCCCGTCCGTGACGCCGCTCGGGCTCGGCCTGGCCGCGCTGGGGCGACCCGCGTACATCAACCTCGGGCACGACTCGGATCTCGGACCCGACCGGAGCGTCGGGGCCGTCGAGCGGCATGCGCACGAGGTGCTGGACGCGGCGTTCGAGGCGGGCGTCCGGTACCTCGATGCGGCCAGGTCGTACGGGCGAGCGGAGCAGTTCCTTGCGTCGTGGCTCCAACAACGGTCGATCGCTCCCGGTGAGGTCATCGTGGGCTCGAAGTGGGGGTACCGCTACGTCGGAATGTGGCGGGTGGATGCGCCCGTCCACGAGGTGAAGGACCACTCCGTGGAGGCCCTCCGGCGGCAGCTCCGGGAGAGCCGTGCGCTCCTGGGCGAGCACCTCGCGCTGTACCAGATCCATTCGGCGACCCTCGACACCGGCGTGCTCGAGGATCGCGAGGTGCTCGAGGAGCTGGCGTCGATCCGGGCCGGCGGCATCGCCGTCGGCCTCACCACGAGCGGGCCGAAGCAGGCCGAGACGATCCGGCGAGCGATGGAGGTGGAGGTCGGCGGCGGGAGTCCGTTCGGGTGCGTCCAAGCCACGTGGAACCTCCTCGAGCCATCGGCCGGCCCCGCCCTCGCCGAGGCCCATGAGGCCGGCTGGGGCGTGACCGTGAAAGAGGGCGTGGCGAACGGACGGCTGACCTCACGCGAGCGCGACCCGGACATCCTGGGCAGACGACGCCAGCTCGACGCCCTGGCCTCGGAGCTCGGCGTCGGCGTCGACGCCGTGGCCCTCGCCGCGATCCTCCAGCGGCCCTGGGCCGACGTCGTCCTCTCCGGCGCGGCGACGGCGGATCAGCTCCGCGAGAACCTCCGGGCGCTCGAGCTCGTGCTCGGGCCGGACGAGCTGACGCAGCTCGAGCAGACGGCGATGGACGGCGAGGAGTACTGGCGACTCCGCTCGTCGCTTGGCTGGAGGTGACGAACGCTCCGGGCGGCGCCCGATGACGCCGACCGGAGCATCGTCTCGTTGAGCTCCGCCGTCAGGAGCCGGACGCGACCTTCCAGAGGTAGCCGTCCGGGTCGCTGAAGTACCCGTAGTACCCCCACTGAACGGCGGCGGCTTCCTTCACGACCCCTGCCCCGGCCGCCACGGCGGTGGCCATGACCTCGTCCACAGCTTCGGTCGAGGGAACGATGTAGTGGAACGAGACACCGCGGAATCCGGATCCCTCGGAGGAGACGCCCGCATCCTGGGCCGCTGCCTCCCGTTCGTAGAGGGCCAGCGACGACGACCCGTCACCCAGCTTGAACGACACGAAATTCGGATAGTCCTGGTCGATCGTGCAGCCCAGACCCTCCCCGTAGAACTTCTTGGAGCGGGCCAGGTCCTCGACACCGATCATGATGGCAGTCACCTGGAGAGGCATGGTCGTCTCCTTTCTCCGACTGCGTTGAGCGCCTCAACTGTATGACGAGGCGAAGCGGCAGAGTGTGACCGGCCCCCGAGTTCGACCTCGACGAGCGAACGCGAGGGGCCGGGCGCGAACGCCCGGCCCCTCTGTGCCCCTCAGCTCAAGAGCAGCCGCTGGTGCTGCCGCAGCTGGGGCAGACGTAACAGCTTCCCGCGGGCTGCATCTTCGACCCGCACGAGTAGCACATCGGCGCGTCGGCCACCTTGGACTGGACGGCCTCCCTGGTGGTGATATCGACCCGCTGGCGGGGCGCCGAGGCCGCCGGTTTCGCGGGCTTCTCTCCCGCCGGTGCCTCGGGGGCGGTGGCCTTCGGGGCCGGCTCGTCGTGCTCGCTCGGCCCGTAGCCCCCGTTGCCGTTCGCGGCCTTGCGCTCCTCGATGGTCCGGATCCCGAGCGCCTCCCGCTTGTCGGGCGGCAGGTACTCGAGGGCCAGCCGGCGGAAGATGTAGTCGACCAGCGAGGACGCGAACCGGATGTCCGCGTCGCTCGTGATCCCGCTCGGCTCGAAGCGCGTGTTGATGAACTTCGAGACGTACGCCTCCAGCGGCACGCCGTACTGCAGGCCCAGCGAGACGCTGATGGCGAACGCGTCCATGATCCCGGCGAGGGTGGACCCCTGCTTGGCCACCTTCAGGAAGATCTCGCCGATGCCGTCGTCCGGGTACTCCCCCGCCGTGATGTAGCCCTCGGCGTCCCCCACCGCGAACGACACCGTCCGCGCCGGCCGGGAGGCCGGCAGACGCCGCCGGACCGGCTTCGGAACCTCGATCACCACGGGCTCGACGGCCTTCTGCTTCTTCTCGGCGCTGAGCGGCTGCGCCACCTTGCAGTTGTTCCGGTAGATGGCCACGGCCTTCAGGCCGAGCTTCCACCCCTCCAGGAACATCTGCTCGACCTCCTCGACCGTGGCCTCCTCGGGCATGTTCACGGTCTTCGAGATCGCCCCGCTGATGAACGGCTGGACGGCACCCATCATCCGGACGTGGCCCATGTAGTGGATGGCGCTGTCGCCCATCGAGGTGTCGAACACCGGCTTGTGCTCGTCCCTGAGGTGCGGGGCCTCCGCCACGGAGTTGTGCTCGGAGATGTACTCGACGATGTCGGTGGCCTGCTCGGGCGTGTACCCCAGCCGTCCCAGAGCCCGCGGCACCGTCTGGTTCACGATCCGCATCGAACCTCCACCGACCAGCTTCTTGGTCTTCACCAGCGCCAGGTCGGGCTCGATCCCGGTGGTGTCACAGTCCATCATCAATCCGATGGTGTTGTGGCTGACGAACCCGTTTGCCACGTACGTGACGTTGTCGGGGACCGAGAGGTCGTAGGTCAGCTCGTCCTCGCCGAGCTCGGCCGAGGCCACCGTGTCGTAGAAGAACCGGAGCAGGTGGGCCAGCTCCGCGTTCGGCGTGCGCTCCAGCGCCTCGGTCGCGATCCGGCGTGACACCGACCCCGAGCGGGACAGCTCGAGGAGCATCGCCTTGCGGATGCGGTCGTTCTCCGGGGCCACCCGGTCCACGAGCTCGCGGCTCACCGGGATCTTGTCGGACCGGGCCGACTGCTCGCCTGCGGCCGTCGCGGTCGCCGCGTTCTTGCGCTCGCTGATGAACCCGATCTCGTCCCGCCACCGCTCGCCCGAAGAGGTGTTCAGCAGGCGGAGCACCGCGAGGTCGGACCGGCCCCACCCCGTCACGTCCATCTTTCGAGTCGTCGGGAACCCCAGCGCGAGGAGGAGCGCCTGCACGTCGTGCGAGAACTCGATCGAGGTGGTGGACCAGTGCGGGGAACCGACCGTCACCGTTCCATCCGCCTCGAACAGACCCCGGACGAACGCTCGGTAGGCTTCCCGGTCGTTCGCGTACAGCACCGCGTCCGGGATGTGGGGGACGTAGCCCTTGCCGGTGTGCCCCGGCCGCGGTTCGCGCTTCGCGAACCCGCAGGCCTCCCACCACAGCACGAGCCGCACCGAGTGGAACGCGACCTCCGTGGAGCCCTTCCGCTCGGCGACGTGGGCCTCCAGCCCGAACAGCTCCTTGCCGAGGACGGTGAGCCGCGCGACGACGTCGAGGTCCTTCGAGTCGACACACAGCCGGATGCTGCGGGAGTCCAGCGACCCGTCGCCCATGTAGTAGCCGACGAACTCCGCAAGCTCCGGCGTCATCCGCCGGGGGGCGTACCCGCCCCGCTCGGCCGTCCAGTACGCCTCGGGCAGCGGCGGCAACTGGACGTCCTGGGGTTCACCGATGAGCTGGTCGAGCGCGAGCGGGACCGTGTCGCCGGACTCCAGCTCGGAGAACCGCTTCCAGCTCCATTCGCCTCCGTCGCCGACGACGCGAACGCGATGGCGCGGCGTGCCCTGGATCCGGTGGCCGCGCGCAGTCGTGACGGTCACCACGGCCTCAAACCCGTTCACGTAGAACTTCGTGGCCGCCCGGGGGCCGCGGTCCGTGTTCACCGCGATGCCGAGCTCCTGCCACTGGCCCCCGACCGGGTCGCCGAGCGACTCCAGTCTGACCAGCCCGCGCTCCGTCGGCACGAGCGAGCCTCCCACCAGGCAGCCCGTCGGCGCGAGCACCGAGGCCTGCGCGTTGCGGTACCCGTGCTGCTCGCCGAGGGCCACGGCCTCGTCCCAGGAGGACTTCGCGGCGGTCAGGAGCGCCTCCGGCACGAGCTCTGCGTCGATCTCGTCGGCGGCCGCGCGGTGCTTGCGCATCACGCGGAGCATCGCGTCGCGGTTCGGCGCATAGCCGGCGAACGGCCCGGTGTGCGCCGCGATCCGGGCCGATGTGGTGTAGGCGTGGCCGGTCATGATCGCCGTCAGCGCCCCCGCCCAAGCCCGTCCGCCGTCGGAGTCGTACGGGAGCCCCCGGGCCATCAGCAGCGCGCCCAGGTTCGCGTACCCCAACCCCAGCTGGCGGAACGCCACGGCGTTGCGGCCGATCTTCTCGGTCGGGTAGTCGGAGTTCCCGACGATGATCTCCTGCGCGGTGAACACGACCTCGATGGCGTGCCTGTACGACGCGACATCGAAGTTCCCTTCCCCGTCCGCGAACCTCAGCAGGTTCAGCGACGCGAGATTGCACGCGCTGTTGTCGAGGTGCATGTACTCGCTGTTGTGGACGATCAGCGAGTGGCGGATCCCAAACCCGTCACTCGTGACGGCGAAGTTGTGGACATCCTCGACCTCCAGGTCGTACACGGCGATCGGATCGGCGAGCACGACGTCTTCCCTTGACGAGACCTCGTCCCAGAAGACCTTGGACCCCCTCGTCGCGATCAGCGACGTCCCGGGTTCGAGGTCCCGCGCCTGCACGTAACCGCCGGGGGTCAGGAACCGGTGTTCCGGGGTGCACCTGACTCGAATTCCGTAGTGGGTTGCCACTTCCACGAGTCGATCCGTGTACCCGGCCACCCACACATTGGCCATCCGCCTCAGCCGGGAGGAACTCGTGGCGGGGTCATAGCACCGAGCCATTGGCAGGTCGTCACCCGCCGAAGCTCGCTTCTCGAGCATCTCGAACGAGACCACGCCCTCGGTCGTCTCGACCAGAGCCTCTCCGATGAAGCAGCACGGATTCGACGCGTTGATCCGCCCGGAGGCCGGGCAGGTGTGCCATTCGTTGATGGTGGTGTCGTACTGCATGCCGGGGTCGGCGCACTCCCAGGCGGCCTGGGCGATCTCGCGCATGAGGTCGCGGGCCCGGACGGTCTCCGCCGTCTCCCCGGTGAGGACGGCCTTCAGCTTCCAGTCCTGGTCGTTCTGGTACGCCTGCATGAACTCGTCGGTGACGCGGACCGAGTTGTTCGCGTTCTGGTACTGGGTCGAGTGCGAGTCCTTGCCATCGAGGTCCATGTCGAACCCGGCGTCTCGCAGGACCCTGGCCTTGCGCTCCTCCACCGCCTTGCACCAGACGAAGTCGCCCACGTCCGGGTGGTCGACGTTGAGGATGACCATCTTCGCGGCGCGCCTGGTCTTCCCCCCCGACTTGATCGTCCCGGCCGACGCGTCGGCCCCCCGCATGAACGACACGGGCCCGGACGCCGTTCCCCCGCCCTTCAGGTGCTCCTTCGACGAGCGCAGCCGCGACAGGTTGATCCCCGACCCGGATCCGCCCTTGAAGATCGTCCCCTCCTCGACGTACCAGTTGAGGATCGAGGACATCGTGTCGTCGACGGCCAGGATGAAACAGTTGTGCACCCGGAGGCTCCCGGACAGGTACTCGCCGCTCTCGGTCTGGATGTCGTAGACGTCCATCGGTCCGAGCGGCTCGATCCGGGCGATCTCGAGCAGCTTCGTCTCGCCCTCGGTCTTCCCGAGCCGACCCAGCGCCGACTCCAGCTTGTCGGCCTTTCGCGGGTCGATGAACCCGATCTCCTCGGCGAACAGGCTCTGGTCACCGACATTCTGGATCGAGAGGGACCAGCAGCCCTTCCGGTCCGGCCGCCGGTCGGCCTTGAACGACACACGGCTGAAGATGCCGAACCGCGCCAGGAGGGCCTGCACGCCGCGGACGATCCCCTCCGAAATCATGTCGAGGCCGAGCTTCGCCGAGCGCTGGCGGACACTCACGTAGCCCTCCGCCTGGAACAGGCTCCGCAGGTACGCCGCCACGAGCGGCAGCGGCGCCGTGAGCAGGCGCTCCGGCACCTCCATCTCCACTCCGCGGGCCCGAAGGCCCCACCGGTCCACGAAGTCGCGGAGGTGGTTGCCGTACAGGCGGATCCGCCGGCGACCGAGCGAGCGGTCCTGCGTCTCGACGGTGCGCTCGCGACGGTGGGCCTCCGGGAAGACACGGTCGATGGCGGCCGTGACCCACGCGTGCTCCGCGGGCGTGACCGTCATCGCCTCGATCGTCAGTGACCGGTTGGTGCCGCGGTGCTGGCCCACGAAACCATCGGACTGGAGCCAGCCGGCGAGCGCGGCCTCGGCCGTGTCGGTCGCGCCGATCTCACCGTCGCCCCACGAATCACGACGGTGCCACTGGAGCCTGTCGTCGGGGCGCAGCTGACCGGCCTCGACGAAGCGACCCGAACCGAGCCCGCCGGCCCGCCACACCAGGTGGTCCGCGGTGACGTCCAGGACATGGCCGGACTTCGTGTGGATCCTCAGGACGTCCTTCACGCCGTTGTGCTTCGTGGCGACGATGCTCGTGAGCCCTCCCGCGTCGTACACCTTGGTACCGACCGCGTTGCGCTCCACCAGCTCGCCGATCGGCACCAGGCCCTCAGGGGTGCTCACCAGCGCGTCATACGGCTGACAGGCGCTGCACTGCTGCGGGGTGTTGGCGACGCCCACGTTGAACCACACCGGGGAGTTGAACGCGGCCTTCTGGTTCACCAGGAGGTGGGTGAGCTCGTCGGCGAAGACCTGGGCGTCCCCGGTGGTGGCGAAGTAGCCGTCCTTCTCGCCCCAGCCGCGGATGGTGTCGACGACCCGCCCGATCAGCTGGCGGACGGTCGACTCGCGCTCGGGCGTGCCCAGGGTGCCCCGGAAGTACTTCTGGGCCACGATGTTCGTGGCGTTCTGGGACCACCCCTTGGGGAACTCCACCCCCCGCTGCTCGAACGCGTTGCCGCCCTCCTTGAAGTTCGGGATGACGGCGTCCCGGACTTCCCACTCCACCTCGTCGAACGGGTGGACCCCGTCGGACGTGAAGTAGCGGGAGAACCTGAGGCCGCGCTCTTTCGACTGGACGTCCCGCTCCCTGGTTGCCACTCCGGGCCCCCTTTCTACAACGCCGCGGGGAAGGGTTACAGCGATGTGATTACGACCGTCGGATTCTGCTGCGCCCGCCCCGCCGTGTCAAGCGGGACACCACACATTATCCCATATCTTGGGCTCGGGCATCTTCCCAACCACTACATCTTGTGGTCGGGCCGTCACGAGCGGGTCCGCCGTTTCGCCGGCACACGCTTCTGCAGGAGCAGCCCGAGCTCCCGTTCGAAGTCCGTGAGCTGCTGGAAGTCCTTGTAGACGCTGGCGAACCGCATGTAGGCCACCTGGTCCAGCTTGGCCAGGCCCGACAGGACCTCCACGCCCACCTCCTGGGTGGTCACGACGGGGCCCTTGCGCCGGAGGCGCTCCTCCACGCGGGAGGCCACGTTCTGGACTTGCGCCGCCGTCACCGGCCGGTTGACGATGGCCTTCGAGATCCCGGACACGACCTTCTGGCGGTCGTACGGCTCCTTGGACCCGTCCCGCTTCACCACGGTCAGCCCCAGCTCCTCCACCCGTTCGAACGTGGTGTACCGGCGCTTGCACGCGAGGCACTCCCGCCGGCGGCGGATGGCCGCGCCGCCGTCGGACAGGCGGGAGTCCACGACCTTGTCGTTCTCCCGTCCGCACCACGGACAGCGCACCCCGACCCTCCTCCTTGTGGTCAGAATCCGTTCGACCACAACATGTAGTGGTTCACCCGACGGTAGCCGCCAACCACCGATCCGTCAAGGATATGGGCGCTCGGGGAGAGAGGGCGAGATCAGCAGGCAGCAGGTCAGGTGGGTGGACGGCTCGCGCGCATCAGGCCGGGACGACGAGGCGCTGGCCGGGCACCAGCACCCCGCGGAGACGGTTCGCCGAGGACAGCGCGTCCACCATGGGGCGCGGGTCCCCCTCCGGGCCGGCCAGGCGGGCGGCGATGGCCCACAGGGTGTCCCCCGGGCGGACCACGTACGTCCACGCGTGCGAGACTCTGGAGGGGGCACGGTCGGCGTCCTGAGGTTCGGTCCCACCCGCGTTCGCTGCGCCGCCTGCCAGGGTGACCGCCACACCGGCGGACGCCATCAGCACCCCGACCCTGCCCCACCGAACGCGTGTTCGTGCCATGGCCACAGTCTACCGAACAGGCGTTCGGCGTCAAGCATTTCTCGAACACATGTTTGATGCCGGGAGGGACACGTGGTACCTTCCGCCGCGGAGGAGACACGACATGGACGATCTCACCGCCAGGCAGCGACGGATCCTCGAGTACATCCGCTCGGCCAACCGCGAGCGCGGCTACCCGCCCACGGTCCGGGAGATCGGGGAGGCCGTGGGGCTCACGTCGTCGTCGAGCGTCCACAGCCAGCTCGAGAAGCTCCAACGCAAGGGATTCCTGCACAAGGACCCCACGAAGCCTCGGGCCATCGGCCTCTCGCACGGCGACGGGGAGCCCTCCGGCACCCCGATCCCGCTGCTCGGCCGGATCGCGGCGGGCTCACCCACCCTGGCCGCGGAGGACGTCGAGGACTACCTCAGCGTGCCGAACGAGTTCACCGGCGGGGGCGAGCTGTTCGCGCTGCGAGTCGTCGGTGACTCCATGATCGACGCCGGCATCGCCGACGGTGACGTCGTGGTGATCAGCCGCCAGGACGACTGCGACGACGGCGACATCGTCGCGGTGATCCAGCCCGGCCCCGCGGAGGATGAGGCCACCGTCAAGCGGCTCCGCCGCGAGGGTGGCCGGGTCGTCCTCGTGCCGGAGAACCCGTCGATGGAGCCGTTCGAGATGGCGGAGGGCGGCAGGGTCCTGGGCCGGGTGGTCGCGGTCCTGCACCGCGTCTGAACGAACGACGTTCCGGGAGTGCCGTCAGACCCCGCCGGAGTCGACGATGTGGCCCAGGTGCTTCATGACCACCACCCCGACCTCCTCGGACACCTCGGCCTGGCTGGCGTCCACCGCCAGGATCCGCTCCCCGGTCTTGTTCTTCAGCAGCGCCAGGTAGAAGGGCAGGTACAGCTCCTCCTCCGCGGTGAGCTCGAAGAACGACACCGGGGTGGGGATGCCGAGCTCGTTCAGGGCCAGGTCGTGCCGTTCGTAGGCCTGCGGCGTCCGGGCCTCCGACAGCCGCTTCGCCGCCTCCTCGATCTCCGCCACGATCGTGTACGTGGTCACCTTGGGCCGGACCCGCCCCTCCGTGATGCTCACGCTCTGGGGGTCGCGGTCCCACTGCGCGTACAGCGATCCCCCCAGGGCCTCGTACACGTTGATGTAGACCCGGGTCCGGGGGGCCGGGCGGCGGAACCGGTCCTTCTCCTCGCGGGTGTGGCGGACCCTGACCGGCAGGAACGGCAGCCAGAATGGGCGGAGCCACACGATCTGCTCCCGGTTCACCCCGAGCTTGCCCCGCCGGTGGCGGCTCACGATGTCGGCCGCGACGGACTCGCTGATGTTCACCCGGAGGCCCCTGATGGGGGCAAGGGCCGATCCGGTCTTCGGGTCGGGCAGCCGGCCCAGCCGGCCCTCGATCTCGACCGGGCCCCACAGCTCCACCCCGAGGCGCCGGGCCGCGGCCTCCGCCCCCGCCGCCCACCCCCGGGCTCCGAGCACGATGGAGCGGCTCATCCCGAGATCCGATCCCGTGAGGTGCACGCCCGCCACGGTGTCGCGGTCGACCGCACGGTCCCAGTCCCGGCAGTGCACCATGACCCTGAACGAGGTGACCTCGTCGCTCTTCTCGCCCAGCACGTCCAGGATGTGCTGGGCGCCGGACCGGCCCCGGAGCGTGACGTCCCGGGCCACGCGGTAGCCATGCTTGGCCATGTACTCGGCGACCGACTGGGAGAGGTTCTTGCCCCCGCCGGTCTGGAGGGCCTGAGCACCGAAACGTTCCCGGCCCGACGGCCGGCGCGCGGTCTCCCGCCTGCTGGGGGTGGCCTGGGCGGGCTCCTCGTCGCCGCGGTCGGCGTGTTCGTCGTCCGGACGGGCCCGACCGGCCTCCGGCTGGCTCGCGGCGCCCCTCGCCACCTGGGGCCTCGGGACCTCCCGTGCGTCCCCGGGCTCCTGCGGCTCCTTGGCGGCCCCGCCGCCACGTCGTCCGGACCCCGAGTGCCGTTCCGCCCGGCGGGAGTCGATCCGGCGGGGCCCGGCGGGCGGATCCGGCTCCACGTCCGGCCACGGCGCGCCGAGGTCCACGACATCGTCGACCGGCTCGGGGCTCTCGGCCCCTCCCCGTCGATCCGGTTCCTCGCTCACCGCCATCTCCCGGTCACCGTTCTCCTCGTCGCTCCGGCCGTCGAACGAGGCCGGAACGGGGTGTTCCAGAGTCTCATACCGCGCGGGCCAACGCTGCGAACCAGCGGAATTTCCTCTTCTTGCCCACCGGCGGCTTCCTCGACTCCAGGACCTCGAATCCGGCCACCCGGAGCATGGCCAGCGCGGCTCCGGGCGTGAGCTGCCACACCCCCTCACCCTCCTTGTGGCTCGACAGCCCCCTGCCCCGGCGGTCCTCGGCCCGGACCATGAACCGGGCCCACTGGCCGGGGAGCCAGGCCATGCGGGAGGTCTGCAACACGAGGTGCCCGCCATCCGCCGTGGCCTCCCGGAGCCGCCGCAGCACCTGCACGGGGTCGGCCACGTGGTACAGGCCCCCCAGGCACATCGTCACGTCGAACCGCTGCCCACCGGTCGACTCCGCCAGCTCGTACACGTTCCCGGACCGGAACTCCGGCACCACCTGCCAGCCGTGCCCGGACAGGATCCCCGCGACCATCTCCGCGCACTCGATCCGGGGCGGGTCGAAGTCCACCCCGAGCACCCGCGACGCCCCCAGGCGCGCCGCCTCGAACGAGAACGCGCCGTTCGCACAGAACGTGTCGAGGACGCTCGCCCCCGGTGACACCCGCTCCAGCCAGTCCAGCACCAGCTCCCGCTTGAACTCGTTGTTGGCCTCCAGCGCGGAGAAGCTGGGGTGGCGCGGGCTCTCCCCGTTGGCGAACCGGACCTGCGTGAACCACCACCGCGGGTCCGTCCCCGCGAGGTGCCGGAGCTCCTCCGTGTTGAGCGCGACGTCGAGCCGGAGGGTCACCTCGCCTCCACCCTGCGCCGGACCGGCCGGGACACGAACTCTCGGACCATCGCGAGCTCCCGCTCCCCCATCCGGGCCCGGACCACGGTCCCTCCATCGGCCTCCTCGGTCGACAGGACCTCGGCCTCCCGGTACAGCCTGGCGGTGACGTCCTCCCGGCCGAACGGCACCATCAGCGTCACCTCCACCGGTGGCTTCGGCACCGCCCCGGCCACGGCCTCCAGCACCTCCTCGACGCCCTCGCCGGTCAGTCCCGAGACCAGCACGCCCCCCGGGTAGCGGCCGCGGGCGGCCCGGCGGGACGGTTCGTCCAGCAGGTCGGCCTTGTTCAGGGCCAGGACCTCGGGGAGGTCGCCGGCCCCGATCTCGGCCAGGACGTCCCGGACTGCCCCGATCTGCCGGTCCAGCCCCGCGGCGGACGCGTCGGCGACGTGCAGCACGAGCGAGGCCAGCGCGACCTCCTCCAGCGTGGATCGGAACGCCTCCACCAGGTCGTGGGGGAGCTTGCCCACGAACCCCACGGTGTCCGAGACCGTCACCTCACGCCCGCCGGGGAGCGACAGCCGGCGGGTGGTGGGGTCGAGCGTGGCGAACAGCTGGTCCGCCACCAGCACGCCGGCCTCCGTCAGCGCATTCATCAGCGTGGACTTGCCCGCGTTCGTGTAGCCGGCGATGGCCACCTGGGGGATGCCGCTCGACTCCCGCCGCGACCGCTTGGTCTGCCGTGTCCGGGACAGGTGCTGGATGTCCCGGCGAAGCTTGGCGATCCGACGCCGGATGTGCTGGCGGTCGACTTCGAGCTTGGTCTCGCCGGGGCCCCGTGTTCCGATCCCGCCGCCCAGGCGCGACATGGCCTCGCCCCATCCCCGCAGGCGCGGGAGCAGGTAGTTCAGCTGGGCCAGCTCCACCTGGGCCTTGCCCTCCCGGGACCGGGCGTGCAGCGCGAAGATGTCGAGGATCAGCGCGGTCCGGTCGATGACCTTGGCCCCCAGCCGTTCCTCCAGGTTCCGGAGCTGTCCGGGGGACAGCTCGTCGTCGAAGATCACTGCCTCGGCGGACAGCCGGTGCACGGCGTCGTGGATCTGGGAGAGCTTCCCCTTCCCCACGAACATGGCCGGGTCGGGGTCCGAGCGGCTCTGGACCACGCGGGCCACCGGTTCGGCGCCGGCCGAGTCGGCCAGCGCGGCCAGCTCGTCCAGATCGCCCTCGGAGACGCCCGGGCCCACCCCCACCAGCACGGCCCGCTCCCGGACGCGCGGGCGCCAGGTGGCGGAGAGCGGCGACTCGGACACGGCCCGGGCGGTGCGGCCGCGCCCCCCATCTGCCGGTTTGCGGCTCGGCGTTCGTCCGCGATCGGTCATGGGCGTGGGGTCGGACCGGGGGACATAGAAAGAGACGCCGGAGATCTTCCCGGGAAGCGCCCCTTTCCCCGGAGTTGGGTCCGACGTCTCTTCGGGGACTGTATTTCCCCCCCTCGCGGAGGCGAAACGGAAGTTTCCGACAAAACCGGGGCCGTCCGCGGCATCAGCGGCCGACGGCCTCCGCGACGCGGTCCATGGCCTCGGCCAGGCGGTCGTCGGCGACGGTGAGCGAGATCCGGACGTACCCCTCGCCTCCCGATCCGTAGCCCAAACCGGGGGCCACCACCACGCCGGCCCGGTCCAGCAGGAGGTCGGCGAACTCCGCCGAGGTCTCCCCGTTCGGGGTGGGCAGCCACACGTAGATCGACCCCAGGGGGGGCTCCAGGTCCCATCCCAGACGGTTCAGGGTGCCCACGACCAGATCGCGGCGCTTCCGATACAGGTCCCGCATGGCGGCCACGTGGTCCTGGGGCCCCTCCAGGGCGGCGATCGCGGCCCGCTGCACGGCGTCGAAGATCCCGGAGTCCAGATTCGTCTTCAGCGTGGCCAGGGCCTTCACGGCCTCGGCCGCGCCCACGGCGAACCCGATCCGCCACCCGGTCATGTTGTAGCCCTTGGACAGGGAGTGGAACTCGATGGCCACGTCGCGGGCCCCGGGGACCTGGAGCACCGACGGCGCCACGTAGCCGTCGAACGTGATCTCGCTGTACGCGGCGTCGTGGGCCAGGAGCAGGTCGTGCTCCGCGGCGAACGCGACGGCCCGGCCCAGGTCCTCCTCGGTCGCGACCGCGGCGGTGGGGTTCGTCGGGAAGTTCAGCCACAGGAGCCTGGTCCGCCCGGTCACCGCCCGGGCGGCGTCCCAGTCCGGGAGGAACCCCCGCTCGGCCGGCAGCGGCAGCGGCAGCGCCTCGGCCCCCGCCAGCCCGGTGGCGATGCCGTACACCGGGTAGCCGGGGTCGGGCACGATGGCCTGGTCGCCGGGGTCGAGGTACGCGAACGCCAGATGGGCCAGACCCTCCTTCGAGCCGATCAGCGGGAGGACCTCGGTGTCCGGATCGAGCGAGACGCCGAACCGGCCCTCGAACCAGGTGGCGACGGCCCGGCGGAGCTCGGGCATGCCGTAGTACGAGGGGTACCGGTGAGTCGCGGGGTCGGCCACGGCCTCCCGGGCCGCCTCCACCACGTGGGCGGGGGTGGGCCGGTCGGGATCGCCCACCCCGAGCGAGATGATGTCCTCGCCCCGGGCCCGCCGCTCCGCGATCTTCCGGTCGAGCTCCGCGAACAGGTAGGGCGGCAGCGACGCCACCCGCCGGGCCACCCTCATCTCGACCCTCTCTGGACCAGGGACTCCGTCTCGACGGTGCCCTCGAACGACTTCACGGCCGGGCCGGTCAGGAGCACCGTGCCGCCCTCGGTCCACTCCCCGTGCAGCGTCCCGCCGGGGAAGTGGATGGCCGCGGTGCGGGCGGTCAGGCCCGCCAGGTTCGCCGCCACCAGCGACGCGCACGCGCCGGTGCCGCAGGCCATGGTCTCGCCCACCCCCCGCTCCCACACCCGGAGCTTGATCCCGTCCGCGGCCGGCGCCACGAACTCCACGTTCGTCTTCCGGGGGAAGCGCGGGTCGTGCTCGATCTGGGGGCCGATCCGGTGGACGTCCACCTGCTCGGGGTCCTCCTCCACGAACAGCACCAGGTGGGGATTCCCCATCGATACGGCCGACGCCTTGTACGAGACCCCCCCGTGCTCGAACGGCTCGGCCAGGAACGTGCCGTCTGCCGGGCCCGCCATGGGGATGTCGCCCCGCGCGAACGCCGGCGGCCCCATGTCCACCGTGACCTCCCGGACCCTCCCGGTGGCGTCGTCGAGGTGGAGCCACACGTGCTTGGTCCCGCCCCGGGTGGCCACCGACAGCTCCGTCGTCGACACCAGCCCCCGTTCGCGGGCCATGGTGGCCAGGCAGCGCACGCCGTTCCCGCACATCTCGGCCACCGAGCCGTCGGCGTTTCGGTAGTCCATGAACACGTCGGTTCCGGAGGCGTCGAGGCCCTCGCGGGCGGCCATCTCGGGCCCGGCCACCCGGATCAGTCCGTCGGCCCCCACCCCGAAGTGCCGGTCGCACAGGGCCGCCACGAGGGCGGGGGTCAGCTCGATCTCTCCCCGCCAGTCCTCGAGCATGACGAAGTCGTTCCCCGTGCCGTGCCACTTCTCGAACCGCAGCTCAGCCACCCTGCAGGTACTCCGTCAGCTCGTCGGTGATCGCGCCCGCTCCGTCCGGGCCGGCCCGGAACCAGCGGATGCGGGGGTCCCGCCGGAACCACCCCATCTGTCGCCGGGCCAGGGCCCGGGTCCGCTTCACGGTCCGGGCCAGGGCCTGGTCCAGGGTCGTCCGGCCGGCCAGATGCTCGATGATCTCAGCGTACCCGATGGCCTGGCCCGAGGTGAGGGATGGACCCGCCCCATCGTCCAGCAGAGCCCGGACCTCGTCCAGGAACCCGCCGTCGACCATGGTCCGGACCCGTGCCTCGATGCGGCGGGCCAGGTCGGCCGGCTCCAGCTCCACCCCGGCCGCGCGAACCGCCTCCGGCGGGTACCGCTCCCAGTCCCGGGCGTACGAGGAGAACGGCCGGCCGGTCACGGCGGCCACCTCCAGGGCCCGGACCGTCCGCCGGACGTTCGCGGGCTCGATCTTGGCCGCCGCGCCGGGGTCGCTGGCCACCAGGCGGGCGTACAGCCCGGCGGGGCCCACCACGCGAGCCTCGCGCTCGAGCTCGCCGCGGATGTCGGGATCGGTCCCCGGGAACGTCAGGCCGTCCACCACCGCGCGGAAGTACAGGCCCGACCCCCCCACCACGAGCGGCGTGCTCCCTCGCGAGGCGATCCCCTCCAGCGCCTCGACGGCCAGGACCTGGAACCGCGACACGGAGAAGGCCTCACCCGGCCGCGCCACGTCCACCAGGTGGTGCGGGACGTGGGCCCGTTCGCCGGGGGTGGGCTTGGCGGTGCCCACGTCCATGCCCCGGTACACCAGCATGGAGTCCACCGAGAGCACCTCGGCCCCCAGGCGCCCGGCCACGGCCAGGGCGGCCTCGGTCTTGCCGGATGCCGTGGGCCCCACCAGGGCCGGCCACGGACGCGGAGGGAGCACGTGCCCCGGGCTCAGCCCGCCGCGACCAGCGCCCGGCCGCGCCGGTCCCACGCCGGCACCGGGCGGCCCAGGAGGTGGTGCGGGTGGGCCCGTTCGACCACCACGTCCAGGAACGCTCCCGGCGCCTCGGTCCCCTCGAAGTGCACGACCTTGTTCGTCCGGGTGCGCCCCTGGACGCCGCCCTTGCGCCCGGTCCCCTCCACCAGGACCTCGACGGTGCGCCCCTCGTACGCGCGGTTGCGCTCCAGCGAGATGCGTTCCTGCACCGTCAGCAGCCGGTCGAACCGCTCCTGGACGACCTCCTTCGGGACCTGGTCCTCGAACGAGGCGGCCGCGGTTCCGGGGCGGGGCGAGTACTGGAACGTGTACGCGCTGTCGAACCGGGCCTCCTCCACCACCCGGAGCGTCCCCCGGAAGTCCTCCTCGGTCTCGCCGGGGAACCCCACGATGATGTCGGTGGAGAACGCGATCCCAGGAACGGCCTCCCGGATCCGCCGGACCCAGGACAGGTACCGCTCCGAGCGGTATGACCGCCGCATGGCCCGCAGGACCCGGTCGGACCCCGACTGCAGCGGGAAGTGGATGTGCTCGCACACGCGCTCGCACTCCGCGATGGCGTCGATCACGTCCGGCGTGAAGTCGTGCGGGTGCGGGCTGGTGAACCGGATCCGCCGGAGACCCTCCACCCCGTCCACGGCCCGGAGGAGCTCGGCGAACCGGGACCTCGAACCGGATCCCGGCACCGTGAGGTCCCGGCCGTACGTGTTCACGTTCTGCCCGAGGAGCGTGACCTCGACCACCCCGGAGGCCGCCAGGCCCTGAACCTCCGCCAGGATCTCGCCCAGGGGCCGGGACCGCTGGGGACCCCGGACCAGGGGGACGATGCAGAACGTGCACCGGTTGTCGCAGCCCACGCTCACGCTGACCCAGGCCCGGTGGCGGTCGCCCCGGACCGCGGGGAGCGCGCTGGGGAAGATCTCCGTGTACTCGCGGACGTCCATCTGGGGGCCCTCGGCCTCGGCCCGCCGGATCAGCTCGAGGAGCGACGGCAGCGCGTGCGTCCCCACCACCACGTCCACCCACGGGGCCCGGCGCTGGATCAGGCCCCGGTCCTTCTGGGCCAGGCAGCCGGCCACCACGATCCGCATCCGGGGATTCGCCATCTTCAGGGGACGGAGGCGGCCGAGCTGGCCGTACAACCGGTTGTCGGCGTTCTCCCGGATGGCGCAGGTGTTGAACACCACGACCTCGGCGTCGGCGGCCTCCTCGGTGGGCACGTAGCCGTCGGCGGTGAGGAGCCCCGCGATGCGCTCGGAGTCGTGTTCGTTCATCTGACACCCGAAGGTGCGCAACAGGAAGCGGCCGGTCACCGCTCGACTGTAGCAAGCGGTGGCCGGCCGCTTCGAGGCGTCCCGTCGGACTCCCCGGGAAACCCGGGGATCCGTCAGGCGACGTACGAGCCGGTCGTGGTGGTCGTCGCGGTAGTCTCGACGATCTCACGCCGGGCTCCGAAGAACCCGCCGACGAGACACAGGAGCGCACCGAGGCCCCACAGCCACGTGCCGATGTTCACGGCGTTGAAGCTGTTGTCCGCCCGATACACCTGCACCAGGAACAGGATGGTGCCGGCGATCCCGACGGCCCCGGCCAGGCTGGTCAGCCACCCCGTCCGCATGGCCATGCCCACGACGGCGACCAGGCCGACGACGATCATGGCGAAGCCGAGCGAGCCGACGAAGGTCGCGCCCGTCATGTCGGTCGTCCACAGGGCTCGAATGGGGACGTCGGTTCCCAGGGTTCCGTCCAGGACGTTCGAGAACGAGCCGACGATCAGGCCCGCCGCGCCCAGGAGGGTCAGGACGATGCGCGTGGCCAGCCCCGTGTGGGAGGGCCGAATCCGCGTCTCGGTCGCGGGCGCTGCCACCACCGGACGTGGGGGCGCCGCCGGCGTGACGTGCTCGTGAGGTTCGTATGCAGGTTGGCGTGCCACGATCGAACCTCCTTTCCTCATTTCGGGTATTCCCGCTGTGCAGGGCCCCTAAAGCAAGGCGAGCGTCACGTCGCGGGAACGCCAGAACTGCAGGTCAGGAGCCGTGTTCGGGTCCTGCCCGTGCCTGGGATCCCTATTTGGCGTATTCGACGGCTCTGAGCTCCCGCACGACCGTGATCCGGATCTGCCCGGGGTACTGGAGCTCCTCCTCGACCTGCTTGGCGATGTCGCGGGCCAGGACCTGCGCCGAGAGGTCGTCGACCTCCTCGGGCTTGACCATGACCCGGACCTCGCGGCCCGCCTGCATCGCGAACGTCTTCTCCACGCCGGGATGCGACGTGCAGATCTCCTCGAGCCGCTCCAGGCGCTTCACGTAGGTCTCGAGCGACTCCCGCCGGGCCCCGGGGCGGCCCCCCGAGATCTGGTCGGCCACCTGGGCCAGGACGGCCTCGATGGTCCGCTGCTCCACCTCGCCGTGGTGTGACTCGATGGCGTGGACGACCTCCGGGGGCTCCTTCAGCCGCCGGGCCAGCTCCGCGCCGATCAGCGCGTGCGACCCCTCCACCTCGTGGGTCACGGCCTTGCCGATGTCGTGCATGAGCGCGCACCGCTTCACCAGGTGGGGATCGACCCCCAGCTCCGCGGCGAGCCCCGCCCCGATGTGGGCCGACTCCACCAGGTGCCGCAGGACGTTCTGCCCGTACGACGTCCGGTACCGGAGCCGCCCCAGCACCTTCAGCATCTCCGGGTGGACGTCGGCGATGCCCACGTCGTCGAGGGCGGCCTCCCCGGCCTTCTTGATCTCGTCCTCCACCTCACGCATGGACCGTTCGTGCATCTCCTCGATCCGCGCCGGGTGGATGCGCCCGTCGGAGACGAGTTTCTCCAGGGTCAGGCGGGCCACCTCTCTGCGAACGGGGTCGAAGCAGGACAGGACCACGGCCTCGGGCGTGTCGTCGATGATGAGGTTGACCCCGGTGAGGGCCTCGAACGCCCGGATGTTCCGGCCCTCCCGGCCGATGATCCGGCCCTTCATGTCCTCCGACGGCAGCGGGAACACGCTGACGGTGGACTCGGCGGTTTGCTCGCTGGCCACCCGCTGGATGGCGATCGTCACGATCTTGCGGGCCCGCTCCTCGCCCTCCTCCCGGGCCCGCTGCTCGAGCTCGCGAACCTGGCCCATCGCGGCGCGCTTGGCGTCGCCCACGATCTGCTTGGTGAGGGCGTCGCGGGCCTCGCTCGCCGTCATCCGGGCGACCGCCTCGAGCTGGGTTCGCTGGTACTCCGCGGTCTTCTCGAGCTGCCCCCGGATCCGCTCCAGGTCCTGGGCCCGCTTGCCCAGGTCCTGGTCCCGGCGGTCGATCTCCGCGAGCTTCCGCTCCGCGGCGTCCTCCTTCGAGGACAGGCGTTGCTCCGCTCGGAGGATCTCCTCACGCCTGGTGCGGATGTCCTCCTCGGCCTCGCGGCGCATCGCCGCGATCTCCTCCTTGACCTCCACCAGGGCCAGCTGGACCTTCGATTGGGCCTCGCGTTCGGCCTCCAGGACGACCAGCTGGGCCCGGGTCTCGGCCGTCTGGACCCTGGAGGAGACCATCAGCCGGCGCGCCACGAAGCCCACGGCCGCCCCGGCCACCAGGGCCAGGGCCACGAACAGCCACGTCATCGCTGCCTCCGTTCATGTGTGCTCGAAGGAGGCGGGATCGCGGCCCGCTGCTCGGCCCGGTGCGAAAAGAGGTCAGGACGAAGTGCGTGAAGCCGGGGCGTCCGCCCCGCTCCCATGATCCCTTCGTCGTCGGATGGTCATCGGTGCTCGGTGTCGATTCGGTCGGTTCGGCACTGGTCGAACAGATTGTGGGTCGATCTCCAGCCTCTCAATTGCACAATGTACGGCGTCGAACCGCCGCGTGCAATGGTCTGCGCGGGCCGCGTCGGGTTCAGCACGCGCGCCGGTCTCCACGCCGGTGACGACGTCCAGCCCCCCGGGCCCGCGAATCTCGAGCGAGGCGGGGCCGGCGGGCGGCGCGGAGAGGAACGTGCGAATACCGTCGAACTCGGCCTCGCGGCCGACCACAGACGTGGGACTCAATTCGGCGCAGACCTCCCCTCCGTCACGCTGGCCGGATTGTGGGTGAAGCCCGTGCGACTCGGCAAGACCCGGCTGGATCAGAGTGGGCGGGTCGCGGCTCCGGGGTCGGGGCGGGGGCGAACCGGCGGGTGATTCGGACTCCGGGACCTCAGGCGGGGTCGTCGACCGGGTCCACGGCCAGAGCCCTGCGGGCGACATCCCGACACAGCGACGGGGCGTAGCCGCGGCGGGCCAGGAACCCGACGAGACGCCGGTAGGCCGCGTCGGACGGCAGGCCGGCCATCCGTGCGGCCCGGCCCCGGGCGAGCTCCTCGGCCCTGGCTCGCTCCGCCCCCGGATCGTCGAGCTCGGCCATGGCCGCCCGGGCCGATTCCCGGTCAACGCCCTTCGCCACGAGCCTGGACTCCACCACCCGGCGCCCGGAGAGGCGGCGGCCCGCCTCCAGTTCCACGACCGCGCGCGCGAAGCGGGCATCGTCGACCAGCCCCACTCGCGCCAGGCCGTCGAGGGCCTCGCCGACGTCGTCATCCTCGAACCCCGCCTGTCGGAGACGACGCTCCAGCTCCCGGCGACTCCGGTCACGGAACGACAGCAGGTTCAGCGCCCTGTCTCGCGCCGTTCCCCGGGGGCCCTTCTTCGCGGAGTCATCGAAGCGCGTTCGGTCGGCGTCGCGTCTCGGCGGGTGATCCCGCCGGGATACCACGAGGCCCCTTCCCCTTGTCGGCCCCTTCGGCACCCCGGCGGGCTCACGCTCCTCGCTGCTCACCCGGCCGGCGTCGCGGCAGTCTCCTTGCGAGCCTGCCCGTTGCCGGCGCCCTCACCCACCGCGCCATCGATCGCGCCGATGTCCACCACCTCGTCCCCGCCGTTCGCGAAGGCGGCCAGCCCCACCGCCTCCCGCACCCGCCGTTCGATGTCCAGAGCCACGTCGGCGTGCTCGGCCAGGAACTGCCGTGCGTTCTCCCGGCCCTGGCCCAATTGCTCGCCCTCGTAGGTGAACCACGCGCCGCCCTTCTTCACGATCTCGAGGTCCACGCCGACGTCGAGCAGCGATCCCTCCCGGGAGATGCCCCTGCCGTACATGATGTCGAACTCGCACTGGCGGAACGGCGGCGCCACCTTGTTCTTCACCACCTTGACCCGCGTGCGCGACCCCACCACCTCGGTCCCGTCCTTGAGGTTCTCCACCTTGCGGACGTCCAGCCGGACCGACGAGTAGAACTTCAGCGCCCGCCCCCCGGGGGTCGTTTCGGGCGAGTTGTGGACCACGACCCCGTCGGCGAGGTAGTTGTGGCTCCCCTCCACCTCGATGTCGAAGCGGTGCGTGTTCGTTGAGCGGGCCTTGGCGCGAATCTCTTTGATGGGCATCGGCATCAGTTCGCGGCGCATTGGGGCGAGCACCGGCTTCACGTCGAACCGCCCCTGGAACCGTGGAAGGAGCTTGTACTGCATCGACGGATGAACGCACGGCGCGATGAGTGCGTGGAACTTGGCCGTCTCATCCTTCGGGAAGACGAACACCGTCTTGCCCTCCCGGACTCGAACCGTCGGCGTGATCCCCCATGTGTCGGACAGGTAGGCAGCCAGCCGGCGCTGGGTCGTCTGTTCCATCGCCTCAACGCAGATCTCTACCCTCCCACTGCCTTCCCTCGTCCGTTCCTGCATCCCCTTGGCGCGCAGGGAGAAAGTACCGTCGTCCATGTACCAGATGGCGAGGGATAGCGGTGTCAATGCCTTGAGGAAGTCCTCGCTGAACACCTTCTTCCCCCCGACGTACACGGCTCGGCGAAGCTCCGCCAGCTCGGGGAGCGGGGTCATGTCGTAGAAGACAGCATCCTTGGCGTTTGTCGATCGGCTCACGCCGATGTTCTCGAGGAGCGAGGCCTTCCAATCCGCGTAAACGGTCTGCCGCACGCCGTGCCCGAACCGGTACCGCGCGGCCAGCCCGTTCTGATTGTGGGACAGAGCCCCGTCTCCCATCAGCCCGCCCAGCACAACCTGCCACTGGAAGTCGGAGAGGCGATGAGGGACACCCATCATCACCCGGTCGCCCACCGAAAGGGTCTGAGCTTCCCTCCATCCGCCGGGAGTGCGAATCATGTGGTTCGGGGTGCATGCGAACTGGGAGCGCCCAGCGGGACCCGGACGCGCCACGGTGAAGTTGATGAACTCTTCGGTACGGCCGTTGTCGAACCAGTTCACCACCCTCTTGGGCACGACCTCCCCGCGCTCCGGATCGTATGACAGCACGTTCACCGGCAGGCGCTGGTTGACGATCTTGCCGATCATCTCCTGAGTTCCGTCGGCCAGCGAGACCAGTGTCGAGTAATGGCAACACCCGAAAAGCACCCCGATCTTCTCCCGCAACTGGTTGATGAAGATCGCGGTCGTGTCGAACCGGCTGAGCGAGCCGTTCAGCTTCCGCATGGCCTGGGACATGAGCCGGGCCTGCAGGCCGACGTGGGAGTCGCCCATCTCGCCCTCGATCTCCGCCCGGGGGACGAGCGCGGCCACCGAGTCGATCACCACGACGTCGAGCGCGCCGGATCGGATCAGCATGTCGGCGATCTCCAGGGCCTGTTCGCCGGAGTCGGGCTGGGACACCAGCAGCTCGTCGATGTTCACGCCCAGCGCGCGCGCGTACGTGGGATCCAGCGCGTGCTCGGCGTCGATGAACGCGGCGATCCCCCCGCGGCGCTGGGCCTCCGCGATGACATGGAGGCACACGGTGGTCTTCCCGGACCCCTCCGGGCCGAAGACCTCGACGATCCGCCCCCGCGGGATCCCGCCCACGCCGAGCGCGATGTCGAGCGCCATCGACCCCGTGGGGATGACCGAGATCCCCTGACCGGCCGGGTGCTCCCCCAGCTTCATCACCGCGCCCTTGCCGTACTGCTTCTCGATCTGCGTGAGGGCGACATCGAGCATCTTCTCCCGGTCCATCCCGTGAGCCTCCTCTCGCCCGAAGGCGCGGACCCCCTCGGTCACCGCACCAAGCGGGACCCTGACCGAGCGCACTCTAGCGAGGGGGTCTGACACGAATTACATCCCTGTCGTTCGGAACATGCAACCCGGGACCCTACCCGAACACGTGTTCGAACACAAGTACCCGGCACGTCAGCCCGACAGCGGGAATTCCCGGAGGACCTCGTAGCGGGCGCTCGGGCGGCCGAGGTAGCTGCGGTACAGGCGGAGGGTCGCGATCCGGAACGGGTCGCTCTTCACGTCGAGCGAGAGTACGTCCTCGGGCAGCGCGGCCTGCTCCTTGAGCCGGGCCAGCGTCAGGTGCGGGGAGAACGGACGCTGCTCCGCGGGGAACTCCCGCTCGAGCGTCCGGTCCACGGATCGGGCCAGGGACACCAGCTCGCCGTGGCGATCCTCCAGGCCCGCCCATACGACCCGGGCCCGCTTCGCGCTCGGGAACGCCCCCATCGCGCTCAGCCGGGCCATGAACGGGATGTGCTCGGATGCGGCCTCCCCCACCGACGACAGGACCCAGTCCAAGAGGGGAGGATCCACGCTCCCCAGGAACTTCAGCGTGACGTGCCAGTTCTCCGGGGGTGCCCACCGGGCCCCGGGAACCCGATCCCGATGCAGCGCAACGGTCTTCGCGAGCCGGTCCCGGACCTCCTCCGGCACATCCACCGCCACGAACAGCCGCAGCGGGCGCGCCTCCGGGCGCGTGGAACGGTCGCGGGCCACCGTGGGTCAGCCCTCCAGCCGGCCCTCGAGGAACCGGCGCAGGATGTCCAGCCCGGCCTGCTGGGACCACCGGGCGACCTGGGCCCGGTCGCCCGGCGCGCGGAGGTGGCGGGCCGTCTGCACGTCGCCGGCGTCGAGCGCCACCCACACGTCGCCCGGGGGTTTGCCGTCGTGGGGGTCCGGCCCGGCCACCCCGGTGAGCGACACCGCGACGTCGGCGCCGAACACCCGCCGGGCCCCGGCCGCCATCTCGCGGGCGCACTCCTCGCTCACCACTCCCGGGCCGTCGATGGTCTCCTGCCGCACCCCCAGGAGGTCGCGCTTCGCGTCGGCCGTGTACACCACCGCCGATCCGCAGAAGTAGTCGGAGGCCCCCTCCGCCGACGTGAGCCGCTGGGCCAGCCCTCCCCCGGTGAGCGACTCCGCCAGCGCCACCCGCATCCCCCGCTCCCGCAGCAGCCGGCCCACGACGTGCTCCAGCTCCTCGTCCTCCGAGGTGAACACGTGATCGCCCAACCGGGACCGGACCTGTTCGGCCAGCGGTTCGATGAGGGCCGAGGCCTCCTCCGGCGTCGCCGCCTTCGCGGTGAGCCGGACCTTGACCTCGCCCGCCGAGGCCAGGTACGCCACGGTCGGGTTCGACGACGAGGCGAACAGGTCGGCCAGCAACTCGGCCACCCTCGACTCCGGGATCCCCGCGCACCGCAGGACCATCGACACGATCGTGGCCGGGCCGGCCCGTTCCCGGAGCTCCGGCAGGATCGTGCCCTCCATCATCTCCCGCATCTCCGCGGGGACCCCGGGGACCGCGTACAGCACGGGGCCTCCGGGAGAGGAGCAGATCAGCCCGGGCGCCGTCCCCCGGACCGGGAGGATGTACCGGGCCCCCTCCGGCACGTCGGCCTGGATCAGGTTGATCTCGGGCATGGGGCGCCCGAACCCCCGGAACTTCTCCCGCAGGAACTCCTCGATCTCGGGATGCCGGACCAGCCGCACCCCGAGCGCGGCTGCGATCCCCTCCCGGGTGATGTCGTCCTGGGTCGGCCCCAGCCCGCCGGTGGCGATCACGACGTCGGCCCGCGACAGGGCCAGGCGGAACGCGTCCGCGATCCGGTCGAGGTTGTCGCCCACCGCCTGGTGGTGCACGACGTCCACGCCGATCTCCGCCAGCCGTTCGGACATCCACTGCGCGTTCGAGTTCGCGATCTGGCCGAGCAGGATCTCGGTCCCGACCCCGACGAGCTCCGCCCTCACGAGGCGGTCCGGGCGGAGGCCGGCGAACGGAAGGCCCGCACGAAGTAGTCCACGCCGGAATAGAGGGTGAGCGCGACGGCGACGATGAGCACCCCGAGCTTGACTCCCCGGAGCCAGTGCGGGAGCGGCATGAGGTACAGCGCGATGGCGAGGAGCTGCGACGCGGTCTTGGTCTTCGCGACGAACGTGGCCGGCATGGACTCCCCTCGCGTGCCGCGCACGGCCCGCAGGACCGTCACCGCCACCTCCCGGGCCAGGATCACCACGGCCGCCCACACCGGGAACCGGTCCACCGCCACCAGCGAGATCACGGCCGCCGACACCAGCAGCTTGTCCGAGAGTGGATCCAGCCACATCCCCGTCCGGGTGGTCGTGCCCTGGCGGCGGGCCAGGTAGCCGTCGAAGAAATCCGAGATCCCTCCTCCGGCGAACACCGCGGCGGCGGCCCAGCGGCTCGGATCGCTGTCCACGAGGACCAGCACGACCAGGACAGGGACGAGCAGGATCCGCAGGCCCGAGATCACGTTGGGCCATCCGACCCCCAGAGGCTTCACGCCGCGCTGGGCGATGGCTCCGCCTCCCGGTAGTCCTGCGGCGTGAACGAGGCCTTGTACGGATGCTTCCCGTTTGCCGGCGCCCCCAGCTCGTGTCCGTTCACGGTGAGCTGGAGACCGCCGCCCCTCGGCGCGAGGACCCGGATCAGCGTGGATGCCGCGAAGCTCTGGGCGTGGCCCGGGCGGAGGATCCCCGAGAACACCTCGGTCCCATCGGCCAGCACCGTCACCCGGGCCGGCTTCGCCGCGCCGATGGTCAGGTACACGAGGTCGGCTGCCTCCACGCCGGAGGCGGACGAGGGGGCCGGCGCCGACGGCGCGGTGGCGTCGCCGGGGACGGTCCCGGTGCGGTTGAGCAGGCCGAACCCGGCGAAGACCGCCAGCAGGACCGCCGCGACGGCCAGGGCCAGCTTCCAGTTGGCCCGGCGGTGGAGGACCCGCAGGGGCTTCGGGGGGTCCCGGGAGATCGGCGGGGCCGGTTCGGGCTCCTCCATGATCTCCGGAAGCTTGGCCGCCTCCCGGGCCCCGGAGTACGCCGTGATGACCTTCTCCGGGTCCAGGCCCAGGTACGACGAGTAGGACCGCAGGAACCCGCGCACGTAGACGTCGCCCCGGAGGGAGTCGAACGACTCGCGCTCCAGGGCCTGCAGGTAGTCGGACTTGATCCTGGTGTCCCGGCTGGCCTCCTCGAGGCTCTTGCCGAGCGTCACCCGGGCCTCGCGCAGCGCGGGCCCGATCCCGGTGCTCGTTCCGGGCACGAAACGGTCCCTCCCGGTCCCCGTTGGGTTCGGGCCGATTCTAGAGCACGCCGGGGTCCGTCCCGGGGGCCGGCTCCCCCGGCTACAGCGAGCCGGCCCTGGCCCGGGAGTCCTGCCACTCGTCCCAGGTCATCAGGACGTCCCGCGCCTTCGACCCCACGCTGGGGCCGACGATGCCCCGTTCCTCCATGAGGTCCATGATCCGGCCGGCCCGGGCGAACCCGACCTTGAGCTTGCGCTGGAGCATGGAGGTCGAACCGAGCTGCGAGCGGATCACGAGCTCGGTGGCCTGCTCCAGGAGGTCGTCGTCGTCCCCCAGGCCGCCGTCCTCGCCCTCGGCCGGCGGGAGCCCCATGCCCTCCACGCTGGCCTCGTACTCCGGCTCCCGCTGGCCCCGGCACCACTTCGCCACGGCCTCCACCTCGCCCTCGGTGACCCACGCCCCCTGGATCCGGACCGGCTTCGAGAAGTTCGAGGGCAGGAACAGCATGTCGCCGTGCCCAACGAGCTTCTCGGCGCCGTTCACGTCGAGGATGACCCGGGAGTCCGCCTGCGACGACGTCATGAACGCGATCCGGCTCGGGATGTTCGCCTTGATCAGGCCGGTCACCACGTCCACCGACGGGCGCTGCGTGGCCACCACCAGGTGGATGCCCACCGCGCGGGCCATCTGGGCGATTCGGCAGATCGCGTCCTCCACGTCTCGGGGCGCGACCATCATCAGGTCGGCCAGCTCGTCCACCACCACCAGCAGGTACGGGAGGTGGCCGAACGCCTCGTCCTGGCCCGGCGGGATCCGGAGCGTCCCGGCCGCCCGGTCGCGCTGGTAGGAGGTGATGTCGCGCATCCCAACCTGGGCCAGCATCTCGTACCGGAGCTCCATCTCCCGAACCACCCACGACAGGGCCTCCGCGGCGCGCTTGGGATGGACGATGACCGGCGACAGCAGGTGGGGAAGGTCGCGGAAGTGCGACAGCTCCACCCGCTTGGGGTCGACGAGGACCATCTTCACGTCGTCGGGGGTGGTCCGCATCAGGATCGAGGTGATGAACGAGTTGATCAGCGAGGACTTCCCCGCGCCGGTGGCTCCCGCGATCAGCACGTGGGGCATCTCCGACAGGTTCACCATCACGGCGCGGCCGTGGACGTCCTTGCCCAGCCCGACGGTCAGTGGGTGGCGGGCCTCGCGCGCGGCCTTCGCCCGGAGGACGTCGCCCAGCATGACGAAGTCGCGGACCTTGTTCGGCACCTCGACCCCGATCGCCGAGCGCCCCGGGATCGGCGCGATGATCCGGACGTCCGGCGTGGCCAGCGTGTACGCGATGTCGTCGGCCAGGGACAGGACCCGGTTCACCTTGGTCCCGGCCTCCACCTCCACCTCGTACAGCGTGACGGTGGGGCCGCGGTGCGCCGCCGGTACCCGGGCCGGGACGCCGAACGTCCGGAAGGTCCGTTCCAGCGCCGCCACCGTGTGCTCCTCGTCGCGCGTGTCCAGGGTGCTCTCCGGGGCCCGGCGGAGGAGGTCCAGCGGCGGCAGCCGGTAGCCGCCCTTGCCCGGCGTCGGGAACCTGATCCTCCCCGCCGGGGCGGTCAGCGGGTCCGGGGCCTCGGCCTCCGGGACGGTCAGGACGGGAGCGGGACGGGCGGGCTCCGGCTCGTCGTCCTCCTCGCCCCGCCGGACCACCCGGGCCAGCCCCCGGGGGACCTCGTGCACCCCGTCCTCCGGTTCCTCCTCGTCGCCGTTTCGGCCGAGCAGCCAGTTCCCGGCCCGCCTGGCCGCCACCGCCAGCGGGGTGCCGGTGAACACCAGCACGCCGAGCAGGGCCAGGCCCAGGCACACCAGGACCGCGCCGAACCGGGACGCCACCTTCGACAGCGGCCATCCCACCAGCGCGCCGGTCAGCCCGCCGGACGCGTGGAAGCCCGCGTAGCCGCCGGTGGGGCTGGGGTTCCCCCGCGCGATCGACAGGACGGCGAGGGAGCCGGAGAGCATGATCAGGAACCCCAGGACCATGCGGATCCGGTCGTCCTCGGCGGTCCCTCGTAGCAGCAGGATCCCCCAGTACAGGGCCACCACCGGCATGGACACGGCGGCCACCCCGGTGAACGCGTGAGACATGTAGTCCACGGCGCCGCCGAACGGGCCTCCGGCGTGCAGCCACAGGCCCAGCACGGCCAACATGGCCAGGACGATGAGCCCGATGCCGAGGGCGTCCCGCGCCCACGGGGCCAGGTGCCGTGCCGCCCGGCGCGCCCTGCCCGGCCGGTCCTTCTTCGGGGACTTCCTCGGCGCGGGCCTGCGCGCCGGTTTCCGTGACGCCTGCTTCCTGGCCATGTCGAATTCGCCCTCCGGGGCCGCGCTGCCCTTTCGCGGCGATCTCGACTGTTTCGAGAACCCTACACTTCCATGATCACCGGCACCACGGCCGGCTTCCGCTTCGTCTGCTGCCAGAAGAACTTCCGCAGCGTGCTCCGGATGGTCTGCTGGAGCACCAGCGGATCGGTGACCTCCTGCGCCGCCGACTCCTTCAGCGCAAGCATGACGCGATTCCGGGCCTCTTCAAGCACGTCGGGCGAGGCTTCCTCGTCCACGACGCCCCGGTTGATGAGGTCCGGTCCCGAGAGCAGCTCGCCGTGGTGGGCGTCCACCGCCACCACCACGAACAGGATCCCGTCGGCGGCCAGGCGGCGGCGGTCCCGTAGCACCACCGGCCCCACGTCCCCGATCCCGATGCCGTCCACGAACGTCACACCGGCCGGGATTCGTCCGCCGAACCGGCACTCCTCCCCGATCTCGAGGGTGTCGCCGTCCTGGCCGATCAGCACGTGGTCCGGCGGGATGCCCACCTCCCGGGCCAGCCGGGCGTGGTGGGACAGGTGCCGGTACTCCCCGTGCACCGGCATGAACCACCGGGGGCGCACCAGGTTCAGCACGAACTTCAGCTCGTCGGCGTTCGCGTGGCCGGACACGTGCACCGGGGACCCGGGCACGTGGTACACGTCCGCCTTCATCCGGTACAGCCCGTCGATCACGCGGTGGATCCCCGGTTCGTTCCCGGGGATCATCGACGACGAGAGCACCACGGTGTCGCCGGGCTTGAGCTTGACCCATTTGTGCTCGCCGGCGGCCATCAGGGACAGCGCGGACAGCGGCTCGCCCTGCGATCCGGTGGAGATCACCACGACGTTCCCGGGGTCGTACTCGTCCAGGTCCTCGATGGGGATGACGTTCTCCTGTGGGACGTCGAGGTAGCCCAGCTTGCGGGCCGCCGCCACGCTCTGGTGCATGGACCGGCCCAGGAACGCCACCATCCGGTGGTCGGCGCGGGCGGCGTTCGCGGCCTGCTGGATGCGGTGGATGTGGCTGGCGAAGCAGGCCAGGACCACCAGCCGCGGGGCCCGGGCCACCAGGTCCCGGAGGACCGGGCCCACCGTGCGTTCGCTGGGCGCGTAGCCGACGTCCTCGGCGTTCGTGGAGTCCGACAGCAGGAGGTGGACGCCCCGGCGGCCCTCCTCGGCCAGGGCCCGGAGATCGGTGGGCCGCGAGTCCAGCGGGGTCTGGTCCAGCTTGAAGTCGCCCGTGTGCAGGACCGTGCCGTGCGGCGTGTCCACGGCCACCGCGACGCCGTCCGGGATCGAATGGGTGACCCGCAGGAACCGCATGGAGAACGGGCCGATCCGGGCCTGTTCGCCGGGGACGATCTCGCGGAGCTCCGCCCGGTCCCGGACGCCGTGCTCCTCGAGCTTGCCCTCGAGCAGGGCCAGGGTCAGCGCCGTGCCGTACACGGTGGTGCTGGTCTCCCGCAGGAGGTACGGCACGGCCCCGATGTGATCCTCGTGCCCGTGGGTCAGGACCACCGCATCCAGCGAGTCGTACCGGCGGCGGAGGAACTCGAAGTCCGGGAGCACCAGGTCGATGCCGGGCATGCCCTCGTGCGGGAACGACAGGCCGCAGTCGATGACCAGGATCCGGCCGTCCATCTCCAGGCAGGCCATGTTCCGGCCGATCTCGCCGAGGCCCCCCAGGAACGCCAGCCGCGTCCCCGGGTGCGGGGACGCCTGCATGCCAGGGCCGACCGCCCCGGAGCCGGGCTCGGGCACCGCGCCGTCAGAGGAGACCGGCGTCCTCCAGGGCCTGACGGATCGTCTCGCGCTCCTCGGGCGTGGCCGGGAGCAGCGGCAGGCGGGGCTCGCCGGCCGGGCGACCCACCAGCTCCAGCGCGGCCTTCAGTGGGATGGGGTTCGACGTGATGAACAGCGCGGCGAACACCGGCGAGAGCTCCTCGTGGATCTTCCGCGCGGAGGGGACGTCGCCGTCGAACACCAGCTGGAGCATCTGGCTGATCCGCTCCCCCACCAGGTGCGAGGCCACACTCACGATCCCCGCGCCGCCGAGGCAGGCCGTGGCGAACGTCGCCCAGTCGTCGCCGGAGTAGACATCGAAGCCGGCGGGCGCCTCGCGGACGAGCTTCGAGATGCCGTCGAGGTCGCCGGTGGAGTCCTTGACGCCGACGATGTTCGGGATCTCAGCCAGCGTGAGGAGCGTGGCGTGCTCGATGCGGGTCGCCGTCCGGCCGGGGATGTTGTACATGAGGATCGGGAGCGGGGAGGACTCGGCGACCTTGCCGAAGTGCGCGACGAGCCCCCGCTGGGGCGGCTTGTTGTAGTACGGCGTGACCACGAGGAGGCCGTCGACGCCGCAGTCCGCGGCCTCGTGGGAGAGCTCGACGGTCTCGGCCGTGGAGTACGTGCCGGTCCCGGCGACGACCTGCCCCTTGCCCTTGGCGGCCTCCACCGAGGCGCGCCACAGCTCGAGCTTCTCCTTGTGGGTGAGCGTGGGCGACTCCCCGGTCGAACCGGCCACGACGAGCGCGTCCGTGCCGTGCTCGAGGAGGTAGCTCGCGTGGACCTGCACGGCGTCGAGGTCCAGCGAGCCGTCCTCACCGAACGGCGTGATCATGGCGGTGAGCACCGCCCCGAACCTCCCGGCCATCACGCTCCTCCCTTCACTTCCACACGAATCACATTCGCCACATGCGTCACATGTTGCACGCGAGCGGCCCGATGCTCAAGAGCCGAACGTGCCACGTGCGACTGCTCGCCGGACCTCGGAGCGAGCCAGCCGAGCCCGTGGCTATCCTAGTCCCCGTGCCACGCATCTACACCAGGACCGGGGACGACGGCACCACCGGCCTGCTCTACGGTGGCCGGATCTCCAAGGCCGACCCGGCCACCGAGGCGTACGGCACGGTCGACGAGGCCGTCGCCGCGATCGGCCTGGCCCGTTCGCTCGCCGAGAACCCCACGTTCCAGGCCGAGCTCCTCCACATCCAGCGCGACCTGTTCGTGGTGGGCGCCGACCTCGCCACCAACCCCGACGAACGCGACCGCCTCCAGCCCGACATCTCGCTGGTCACGCCGGCCATGGTCGAACGCCTGGAGGGCCTGATCGACCGAACGGTCGCCGAGCACCCACTCCCCAACGAGTTCGTCGTCCCCGGCGCCACCCCGGTCTCCGCGGCCCTCGACTTGGCCCGCAGCGTGGTCCGCCGCGCCGAGCGCCGCACCATCGCCTTCCGCGACGCCGGCGGCCCGGTGAGCGACGACCTCCTCCACTACCTCAACCGCCTCTCCGATCTCCTGTTCTGCTTCGCCCGCTGGCAGGCCGGGGAGGTGGAGCCGGCCAGCCGCGAACCTCAACCGGCTCCGGGGCCGATCGAATAGCCGGGCGGACCGCGCCTCCTCCGGGAGCAGGATCGTGCCCGGGAGGCCGGCCGATGGTCGCCGGATGCGTCGAGGCAGACCTTCGGCCGCGGCCTATTGACATCCCCGGCGAGCGCGTCCACATTCCGTCGTGACACACGGCACTCTCCATCTCCCGAACCGGTCGATGGAATCTCCCCGACCCGCCCGCGGATCCGGAGCATCGAGGATGCGCGGCGGCCGGCCGACGGCGATCGGCCCGGAGGGCGGGAAGGGGATTCGATGCGTGACTCGCGCTGCGGAGTGGAGCGGTCCGTGCGGACGGGGCCACGGCCCCGCCGGATCCGGTCGGCGGTCGTCGCGATCGCCCTCGCCTTCGGCGTGGCGGGGGCGATGCCCACGCCCGCCGGCGCGGCGGGCACCGCCCCGGCGGTCGATCGCGCCGCGATGGAACGTGGAACACGCCCCGCGACCCATCCCCGGACGGCGGCCCGGGCCTCCCTCGCCGCGCGCGGGCGGATCCGGCCCGTCCGCGACGGCACCCTGGCCCGGCTCCACGACCGGCACCGCCCGCGGTCGTACCGGCTGGCGTCGTTCGGATGCGAGGGTCGTACCGCCGCCCTCCCCCACGCGCTGTCCACACCGCACTTCCTGATCCGGTACGGCGCCGTCCGGGGCGGGCTGGGCGCTGCGTCGTACGGGGCCGCGCTGGAAGACGCCTACCAGACCGAGGTGACCTCCTTCGGCTGGGCCCGCCCACCCACCCGGAAGGACCGGCATCTGGCCGGGCAGCGCTACCCGATCCGGATCGAGCCGCAGTCCGGTAGCGAGGCCGGGTTCACGTCGAACGAGGGCGCGTACGCGGGGAAGGTCGGCGACAATCCGGCCACGCCGTGGACGGAGACCGACGCCCAGGCCTCCTGCATGTCCCTCTCCAACGACTTCGGCAGCTTCGCGAGCCGCCACCCCCGCCTGTTGCTGCGGGCCACCGCGGCACACGAGTTCGTGCACATGATCCAGTACGGCCTTGGGACCCTCACGGGCGACGAGCACCCCGACGACTCCTTCATCGAGGGGACGGCCGCGTGGATGGAGGACGAGGTCGTCGACGCCGCGGACGAGAACTACGAGTACCTGTGTCCGGGGCTCACCCAGAGCATGGGCGACTACCCCCCCGCCGGCAACCTCCCGTACGGCTACTGGCTGGTGTTCCGGGGGCTCACGGAACGCTTCGGGACCGGGACGGCGGGTGGCGGCGAGGACGTCATGCAGGTCGCCTGGGAGTCCATGAGCAGGGGGAAGGGGGAGCTCGCCGCCATGGCGGCCGGGGTCGCGTCACGTGGGCTGAAGCTCGGCCCGGCGTTCCACGACGTCGCCGTGGCCTACCGCTTCGCGAAGACGTGCGGCGGCGGCTACGCATACCCGTTCTGCTTCGAGGAGGCGGATCGCTACCGCTCGCTGGTCTCGCCCCCGCCGGCGGCCCGCGGCTCGGTGGACCTCGCCACGCCGTTCACCGGGAACGTCCGCGACGACTACGCGGCCCGGTGGATCGCGCTGCCCGAGGACGTCGACGAGCTCAAGGTCACCGTGACGAGCCAGGGCGAAGGCAAGCTCCGGGCGAGCGTCGACTGCAACACGGGCTCGGGGATCGAGGACACGCCGTTCGCCGACGTCGTGCTCCCGGGGACGAGCAAGCAGGTCAAGGCCGACCTCTCGAGTTGCACCGGGAAGGCCTACGTGGTCGTCACGAACGAGCACGTGACGAGCTCGGACCCCTCGGACTCCCCCGCGGAGCCGTTCCAGGTGAAGGTCGAGACGCCGCTCGACCTCGACGGCACGTTCCAGTGGCTCCTGACCACGGACACCGAGACCTCGGACGTGGACGGGGTGAGCTCCATCGTGAGCACCGATCAGGGGAGCGTCGAGCTGCACCTGGTCCGCGACCCCGCCTGGACCGACATCTACAAGTGGATCGACAGCGGCCAGTCCTCGTTCACGTACACGCATTCGCGCACGGACACGACCGACGAGCTCAGGGCGGGGCAGGTCGTGTGCACGACGACCTACACGGAAGACGGGAGCGCGAGCGGCGCGTTCTCCACGTACGTGGAGCCTCCCCGGACGGCCGTGCTCCACAACAGCGTCGTGGGCGACCCCTTCGTACCCCTGGGCCCCGACACCAAGGCGATCGTGGTCACGATGTTCATCCCGTTCATCGACTCCATCCACACGGAGGCCCACGGGACCGTCGACTTCTGCGACTACTCGACCGACACGACGCAGCACGAGGCGGGCCCGTTCGACATCTTCGTGGCGATCCAGTGCCTCCCCGAGGGGACCGAGGTCCAGCTCACCGACCAGTTCGTGGGCCGGTGGGACAACGACAGGCACGCGTTCGAGTTCGACTGCCAGAAGACCGTGACCTCCGGGGACACCACGGGAACCCTGACCGTCACCGGCGAGCTCACGAGGAGCTGACCGGGCCCCGGGAACGATGACCGCCGGTCGGGACCGGGCGGATCAGCAGGTTGCCGGGTGCCCCCCCTCCCCGGGGAGCGGTCACGTCCCGTAGGCCAGCATGAGGTCATCCGAGTCGTCGGCGACCGGTGTGTCTCCCCGACCGACTCGGTTGCCAGGCCGGCTCGCGGATACGATGCACGGACGCGGAACGGAGGTCGACGCCATGTACCGGGTGCACATCTGGTTGCGGAAGTCAGACGGGATGTCGGCGGAGGAGTTCGGGCGGTACTGGCTCGAGACGCACGCGGCGATCGCTCGGGACGGGTACGCGAACCTGAGGTCGTACGTGGTGAACCTCGTAACGGGGGCGGGGCGGGACCAGGAGGTGCCGTACGACGGCGTGGCCGAGATGACGTGGGACTCGCGCGAGGAGTTCGTGGCGGACATGAAGAGCGAGGCCGCCGCCGCGGGGACCGAGGACATGAAGAACTTCACGTCCGCCGTCGGGTTGCTGTTCGTCGATCAGCACGTGGTGAAGTAGCGGCTTGGCCGGGCTGTCGCACGCCGCCACCGGGTTCGGGCTGGGGATCGCGCTCGGGGTCTCGCCGGGGCCGGTTCAGATCCTGCTGCTCACCGAGGCCGCGCGGGGCGGCCTGAAGCGCGGGTTCCGGGCCCAGGCCGGGGCGAACGGGACGTTCCTCGTGCTCCTCCTGGTCCTCGCGGCGGGCGTCACCGCGGTCTCGCCGTCGGGCCCGGCGCTCCGCGTGCTCGAGGTGGCCGGCGGCGCGCTCCTCCTGTGGATCGCCGTCGACGCCGCGATCGACGTCTTCCACGGCCACGACATCGAACGCGCCGAAAGCAGGGCCCACGCCGCGGCCGCGGCCGGCCCGGGGCGCCGGCGGGCGACCACCGTCCTCGCCCGGCCCGAAACCCGCGGGGTCCTCGCCGTGGTGCTGAACCCCGGCGGGTGGCTGTTCCTGGCCACCACCGCGACGGCGCTCGTGGCTGATGCCACCGAGGACGAGGGCCGGCTGGCGGCGTTCGTCACCGTGCTCGCGCTGATCGTGGGCGTGTCCATCATGGACGGGATCACGGTCCTGCTGGGGGGCGGCGGGTCGCTCCTCTCCGGCCGCGCGGGGCGGTGGATCCGCCTGGCCCTGACGCTCGCCCTCGCGGCGATCGGCGTGCTGTTCGTGATCCGCGGCATCGCCGGCTGACTCCGGAGGCCAGACTGGTTCGAACCAACCGGGACTGGCACTCGCCCCGTCGTCGCCGGAGTCAACGCGCCGGCGGTGGCTCGGCCGGACCGAAGCTCCATGTGTAGTCCCACGTCTCGTCGCTGGCGTTCGAGTGTTCGTGGTAGTGGCCGGCCAGCACGTCTTCCGCGGTTCCCTCGAAACCCTGCGACGGGTGGATCTGCCACATCACCCCGGTCGCGAACTGACCGGGCGCGGGGTCGACCCCGGGGCACGTGAAGGTCACATCGAAGAGCTCCTGCCGGGCGATGTTCCCGCCGTGGAGCCGGCCGTGACCGGGTTCCGGCCGTCGCTGGACGACGAGGTAGACCCGGTCGTCGTCACGCTCGAGCGTCAGCGAGCCATTCCCCTCAACGGTGCATGGAGCGCCGCCGGAGACCGAAGCGTCGACGGCGCCCGACTCGAACACGTACGCCGTGTAGCCCTCGAGCAGGAAGTTGCACCACGGTGCGGTCTGGGGACACTCCCCCCGGAACCGCTTGAACGTGATCGTCCCGTCCCAGGACTCGATCGGCGCGTGACTGTCCGGCCCGTCGTCGTAGCTCTGCTCCCAGCCGCTGAACGTTCCCGTGAACCGTTCAGGGAGACAGTCCGTCCTGGCGATGACCTTGCCGTTCAGCGTGGTGTTCTGGACGGTGCCGGTTCCGGGGCTCCCCCGCGCGGAGGGGTCCGCGAACGAGTACATGACCATGAGCTGCTGGATGTCCTCGGCGGGGCGGTCGCGGCACCACGTCATCTCCGCCTGCTGGGTCCAGTCCTCGACGAACGTCGTCCCGTCCTCCAGCCGGTACCAGGCCCAGATCGCGGAGTTCGGGTACGGGTCCTCGAAGAACGGGTTCACGAAGCGGGCGGAAACGACGTCGTCGGCGAAGTCGATCACCTGGTACTGGCTGCTGAGGTACGGCATCGTGATCCGCTTGTCGAGCTTCACGACGTTCTGGTCCTTGCCCGCGGTGGTCACCGAGTACTGGTCGTGACAGCTCTCAGCCGTCGCGGGCAGCCTGTTCAGGATCCCGTCCCACTGCTCGTACTGGTCGGTCCCGTCCCGGTTCCAGTTCGCCATGGCGAACCTCGGCCACCACTTCTCCAGGCCGCCCGGGATCGCCTGGTCGATCGCGCCCAGGTCGTCGTACACCTCGGTGTCGTCCCAGATGTCCCGGATGGTGGTCGCGCCGAGCGTCCGGGCCAGGAAGAACGGCAGGAGGTAGTCCTCGTAGCCGTTCTGCGAGTCGTTCGGGTTGTCGATGGCATGGCGGAAGCCGCAGTGGAGGTACGAGTGGATCCATTCGTGCTCGTAGTCGTCGTCGGGATACACGTCGTCGATGGCCCAGTTCGCGGTGGCGTCGTCGAGCCACGAGTACAGGCTGCACTCCGCGGCGAGGTCGTACGTGAACGACAGGTGGTGGAAGAACTCGTGCGCGAACACGTCCCGAGCCTTCTGGGCCGTGTCCACGAACGCGGTATTGATGATCGTGAACGCGGGCCGCTGCTTGCACCCGATCGGGTAGCCCACGGTCAGACCGCGGAACACCTTGTAATGGAAGCGCAGGCCGACTTCCGTGACGTACACGTCGATCCGGGCGTCGCCACCGTTGCCCTGAACGTAGGTTCGGCCCTCGTCGTCGGTGAAGGACGGGAGGTTCGTGTCCGGGATCGGGGTCCGGCCGAAGAGCGCCGTCTCGGCCGCGTAGACGTTCTCGACCTCGGCGGCCAGAGCGTCCGCGATCGTCGCGCTCTCCGGGATCGACTGGCTGTGCCAGATCCGGAAGTGCGTCGTGTCCTGGCAGGTCCAGTCGTCCTTGATGAAGAGCGCGGGGTCCGTACAGCTCGGCGCCCGCGACACGCGAGGGTTCGCCGCGGGCGCAGCCGGTTCCAGCGGGTCGATCCAGCTCCCCTGATAGGCCGGCGGCCGGAAGAACGGCACCACCTTCGCCATGTTCGCCGGGGACAGGGACTCGATCTCGGCCGCGACGCCGGCCATCCTGCCGGCATCGCCCAGTCCCGTGTTCGCCCCCCGGTAGGCCTCCGGCAGGCGCGGGTCCACGAAGGCGGCGAACGCCGTGTACACCACGGCCTGCTGGTGCGTGATGTCGCCGCGGGCCTCGGCGGCGTCGATCAGCGCGTAGCTTTCGGGGGTCGGGTCCACGACCATCTGCGTTCGGGAGGCCCGGCAGTTGTTCCCCTCCGCCCCCTCGGCGACCTGCCCGAGGTCGTCGGCGCACGCCAGCACGTACAGCGCCCGGAGCGGGGCGGTCTCCGGGACCGCGAGGGCCGTCGTCGCGTGGGCCGTCGCCCCGGGCGCGAGCCGCGCCACGGCGGCGGCCCGGGCGAACCGGACGTCCGTCGAGCTCCGAACCCGGTCGGGGGACAGATAGAACCGGAGCGTCGATGCAGCCGCCGGGGCGTTCCCGGCGTTCTTCACGGTCCACGTGAGGTCGAACACCATCTTGCGCGGGAGGCCGGCCGGTGGGGCCGAGAGCGCGGTGGTCACGAGGTCGGGTCGGAGGGTCGCCGCCGATGCGGCCGGGACGGAGCCGAGGAGCGTCGCCGTCAGCGCGGACGCGACGGCGAGAATGCGGGCGGTCGGGGCGGCGCGTCGGCCGCCCCGGGTGGGGGGGCTCCCTGGCAGCATGGCGATGCGGCATCACGAAACCACCACGTCCGCGTGCGGTCAAGGGTGATCTTCCGCGCCGGCGGCGATCGGGGTGCTGTTCGTGGTCACGGGGATCGCGGATGACCGCGCAGACCGTCCCGTGGGACTGGTCCGGGCCCCACGGGGCCGGTAGCATCTGGGTCGATGGTGTCCAACAGGGGGTGGGGCCGCGTGCTCGCCGCGGCGGCGGTCGCCCTTGCCGTGGGGGCCGCCCTGGCCTCGTGCTCGTCGAGCGGCACCAGCGGGACGCCCGAGGCCTCACTCCCGGACGCGACCCAGCTCCTGAAGGACTCGGCTGCCGCGATGCGGAAGGTCCAGAGCGCCCGGTTCGAGCTCAACGGGAACGGCAGCATCGCGGGCGTGGAGGTCCGGAGCGCCGTGGGCGTGGTCACGAGCAGCGGCGACGCGCAGGGCTCCGTCCAGGTCTTCCAGAACGGGCAGCTCGTCCACCTCGACCTGGTGGTGAAGGCCGGCGTCATCTACATCAAGGGCCCGACCGGCGGGTTCGAGAAGCTCCCGCCGGGCGCGGCCGGGTCGGCGTTCGACCCCTCGCAGGTCCTCGACCCGGACAAGGGCATCGCCGCGCTCATGGAGTTCGCCAAGAACGCGAAGACCGTGGGCGAGGAGAGCGTGCAGGGCGTGGACACGTACAGGGTCACGGCCGACCTCGACGGCAGCCTGGTGAGCCGGCTGATGCCGCTCCCCGCGGTGAACACGGTCCCCGGGACGCTGTGGATCGGCAAGGACTCGCCCGAGCTCGAGCAGATCGCGGTGACGGTCCCCAAGAGCGGGGCCGCCGAGCAGACCCAGCTGACGCTCCGGCTGTTCGACTTCGGGGTCGAGGTCGACATCACCCCACCGGCGTGAACCGACGCCTCGGCGCGCGGCCTGACGGAGCCCGGGCGACCGGAGCTCCCGCCCCCGCCGGGCCGGCCCCGAGAAACCACCGGGTTGCGGTGGGCATCGCAGGACTCGGCGTGCTGGTCGCGGCCCTCGACGCGTACGTGGTTACCACGATCGTGCTCACGATCCTGCCCGACATCGGGGTCGAGGCGGCGAACCACCCGGAGCAGACGTTCCCGATCGTGACCGGATACCTCCTGGGGTACGTGGCCGCCATGCCCATGCTGGGGCAGCTCTCGGACCGGCTGGGCCGCAGGCCGGTCATCCACGGCTGCCTGGCCGGGTTCGCCGTCGGCTCGGTGGTGTCGGCGATGGCTGGGAGCCTGCCCATGCTGATCGTCGGGCGGGTGGTCCAGGGCGCGGCGGGCGGCGCGCTCCTGCCGGTGACGTTCGCGCTGGTGGGCGACCTGTGGGACCCCCGGACGCGCCCCGTGGCCCTGGGCGCGGTGGGGGCCACGCAGGAGCTGGGGAGCGTGCTGGGACCGCTCTACGGGGCCGGGCTGGCCGCGGCGGTGGGGTGGCGTGGCGTGTTCTGGGTCAACGTGCCGCTGGCCATCGCGGCGGCCGTCGTGATCCAGCGCAAGGTCCCCGGCGGGAAGCTCTCCGCGCGAGGCCACCGGCCCAAGGTCGACATCGTGGGAGGATCGCTCCTCGCGCTCGGCCTCGGGGCGCTCATCGTCGGGCTGTACAACCCCGACCCATCGAAGAGCGTGCTTCCCTCATGGGGGCCGTACGTGCTCGTCGGTGGGGTCCTGCTGCTGGCGAGCTTCGTCGTGTGGGAGGTGATCTCCCCGACGCGCCTGCTGGACCCCTCCGGCATCGACCCTGGGCCGTTCCTGGCGGCCATGGGGACGAACGTCCTGGCCGGCGCGGCCCTGATGATCACCCTGGTGGACGTGCCGCTGGTGGCGGAGACCATCCTCGACCGGACCCCGACCGGCGGGGCCCTGTTCCTGGCCTGGTTCCTGGCGGGGCTTCCCGTCGGCGCGCTGGCCGGCGGATTCCTCACGGTGAGGTTCGGCGAGCGGGTCACGGCGGTGTCCGGGATGGGGCTTTCGGCCGCGGCGTTCTGGCTCATCGCCGGATGGCCGGTGGCCATCCTCGCGGCCCGCCACGGGGTGGGACCGCTGTCGCTCCCCCGGGCCGACGTGGACCTGGTCCTGGCGGGGCTGGGGCTGGGCCTGGTCATCGCGCCCGTGACCTCCGCCGTCCTCCGGGCGTCGAACCCCGAGCAGCACGGCGTGGCGTCTGCCTCGGTGGTGGTGGGGCGCATGCTGGGCATGCTGATCGGCATCGCCGTGGCGGCCGCGTGGGGCATCCACCGCTTCAAGGAGCTGACGAAGGACCTCAACGTCCCACTGACCGACAAGGAGCAGATCGTCTACGACCGCAAGCTGAAGGTGGCGCTGCGGACCGAGTACCACGAGGTGTTCCTGCTGACGGTGGCGATCTGCGTGGCCGGGGCGCTGGTGGCCCTGGGACTGGGGCGCCGCCACGCGGGGCTCCTGGCCGCGGAAGCGGGCGCGTCCGAGCCGGCCCCGGCCTCGTCCTAGCCGCCCGGTCCGGCCTCCAGCCCCTCGAGCACGTCGGACAGGACCGGCGAGCCCGCCGGTCGCTCCGGCCAGGCCTGCACGAAGTGCTCCTGGCCGAAGACCTCCGGGAGATCCGACTCGGGCACGTCGAGGATCTCGCCGGACTGGGTCCGGTGGGCCCGGATGGCCGCCACCACCCGGTCCGCCACCGGCAGCGTGACCACATGGACGGCGATCGTGTCGTCGTCCACCCCCCGGGGCACGAACGGCGCATGGGGATCCATCGGCTCCCGCCCCGCGGCCTGCTGGATCGCCTGGAACCTCCTGATCCGACTCCACGGGATCGCGACGTACAGCAGCCGCCGGAACGCCCCGCCGCTGTCCCACACCCGGGCCCGGTGGAAGGCCTCGGTGCCGACGTGGTGCATCGTGACGTGGTCCGCGTGCTTGGTGACCCCCTCGGGGCCGAAGGTGATCACCACGTCCGGGCGGAACCCGGTCAGGAGCTCGGTCACCGCCCGCACCAGGGCCTCGCGGTCCCTCCGGGCCAGCCGGCCGTCGGGGTGCCGGAGGAACTCGATCCTGGCGTCGCCGGCGCCGAGGACCTCGTACGCCGCCCGGGCCTCGGCCTCCCGGACCGTCCCCAGGGTCCGGCGCGTGGCCACCGACCCCTTCGCGATCTGGCCGGCTTCCCCGCTCGTGGCCAGCACGGCCATCACGTCGGCGTCGCCGGCGTGCAGGGCGATCGTCCCGCCGATCGTGAAGGCGTCGTCGTCGGGGTGCGCGAACACCAGGGCCAGGCGGGATCGGGCGCCGTCCGGAGCCTCGGTCACGAACCGAGGCCCAGGAGGTGCTCCAGGCCGACGGTGAGCCCGGGCCGTTCGCCCACGGCTTTCACCGCGAGCAGCACGCCGGGCATGAACGACGCCCGGTCCAGCGAGTCGTGACGGATCGACAGGGTCTGCCCGGGCCCGCCCAGGATGACCTCCTGGTGGGCCACCAGGCCGGGGAGGCGGACCGAATGGACCCGGACGCCCTCGTGGTCGCCGCCGCGCGACCCGGCCAGCGTCTCCGCGTCCGGCCCCCGGTACGGCGACGGCCGCGCGGCGGCCACCCTGCGCGCGGTGGACATCGCGGTCCCCGACGGAGCGTCGGCCTTCCCGTCGTGGTGGAGCTCGATGATCTCCACCGCGGGCAGGAACCGGGCCGCCTGCTCCGCGAAGTGCATCATGAGGACGGCCCCGATCGCGAAGTTCGGCGCGACGAACACGTTCGACCGGCCTCCGTGTTCGTCCAGGAGGCCCCGGATCTCCTCCAGGTCCTCCGGCGTGATCCCGGTGGTGCCGACCACGGCGTGGAGGCCGTGACCCACCACCCACCGGACGTTGTCCATGACCGCCGAGGGATGGGTGAAGTCCACCGCCACCTCGGCCCCCCCATCCGCCAGCGCCTGGCGGTCCCCGGAGACCGGGACGCCCTCGACCTCCTCCCCCGCCCCGGCCGTGTCCACGGCGGCCACCAGCTCGAGATCGGGATCTGCGGCCACCGCCGCGCACACCGTGCGGCCCATCCGGCCCGCCGCCCCGAGCACCCCGACCCGGACGTGCACTCAGATCTCCGGGTGGTGGGCCGCCACCTCGGCCTCCACGGCGGGGTCGCTGCCGCCGAAGGCGTCGTCTCCGAACGGCCCCAGCACGGTGAGGGCCATGGGTCGGGAGAGGACCTCGGCCGCCACGCGGTTCGCGTCCTCCATGCTCACCCGGTCCACCCGTTCCAGCATCTGGTCCACCGACAGGATCTCGCCGTGGCCGGTCTCCGAGCGCCCCAGGCGGGCCATCCGCCCGCTGGTGTCCTCGAGCCCCAGCACCATGGAACCCTTCACGTGGCCCTTGGCCCGTTCGAACTCCTCGGTCGTGAGGTCGCCCTCGGCCACCTGCTGTGCCTCCCGCCGGAGCAGGGCCAACGACTCCTCGGCCCGGGCCGGGGTGGTCCCCGAGTACATCCCGAACAGGCCGGTCTCCGCGAACATCGTGTGGTAGCTGTACACCGAGTACGCCAGTCCCCGCTTCTCCCGGATCTCCTGGAACAGCCGAGAGGACATGCCGCCGCCGAGGGCCGCGTTGACGATCCCGAACGCGAACCGGTCGGGGTCGCTCCGGGACAGGCCGTTGGTGCCCAGCACGATGTGGGCCTGCTCGGTCGTCCGGTTCCGGACGAGGCGTGCCCCCGAGGGCCGGGGAGGCCGGCCGGCGGTCCGCAGCGACCAGGCCGAGCGGCCCCGGGCCAGGGCCCGGCCCGTGTCCAGGCCCTTGCGGAGCCCGGCCACGAGCCGGTCGTGGTCCACGTTCCCGGCGGCGGACACCACCAGGTTCGCCGGGACGTAGTGCCCCTTGTAGAACCGCCGGACCCGGTCGCGGGTCACGCCCCGGATGCTGCCCACGGTGCCCAGCACGGGACGCCCCAGGGGGTGCCCGGCCCACAGGGTCTCCGCGAACAGATCGTGCACGAGGTCGTCGGGCGTGTCCTCGTGCATGTTGATCTCCTCGAGGATCACCTGCCGTTCGGCCTCGAAGTCCGACGGCTTCAGGACCGAGTTCTGGAGCATGTCGCAGAGCATCTCGACGGCCATCTGGAGGTCGCGGTCCAGGATCCGCGCATAGAAGACCGTTGTCTCCTTCGACGTGAACGCGTTGAAGTCCCCGCCCACGGCGTCGAAGGCCTCCGCGATGTCACGCGCCGAGCGGCTCGTCGTTCCCTTGAACAGCAGGTGCTCCAGGAAGTGCGACGCACCGGCGATCTGGGGCCGTTCGTCGCGGGACCCGGCCGTGACCCAGAACCCCAGCGTCACCGACCGGACCGAGGGCATCCGCTCGGACACCACGCGGAGGCCGGAGGCGAACTCCGTTCGCTCGATGGCCTCGGCCCCCCCGCGGGCCCGGCGGGGCGCGCGGGGGGACCTCGATGCCTGCCTGCTGGGCGCGGCCACGGTCCGTCGCTAGTCGCGGGGCTCGCGGGGCGCGCGGTCGCCTCCGCGGTCGCGGTCCCGGAAGCCGCCGCCGCGGCGGGGGCCGCGGTCCCGGTCACGACCGCGGTCGCCGCCCCGGTCGCGGCGCTCCCGGAACTCGCCCCGGCCCTCATCGCCCTCCTGCTTCGGCCACCCGCCCTCGGGCGGGTCCCAGCCCTCGCCGACGGGCTTCAGGGCGATCCGTCCGCGCTCCGGTTCGACGTTCTCGACCTCCACCAGCAGGTGGTCGCCCTGCTTCACGGCGTCCTCGACGTTCGACAGGCGCCGTCCCCGGCCGAGCTTCGAGATGTGCGCCAGCCCGTCGGTGCCCGGCATGATGTTCACGAACGCGCCGAACTCGGTGGTCTTCACCACGACGCCCTCGTAGCGTTCGCCGATCTCCGGGAGCTTCGGGTTCACGATCTGCTCGATCATCTGCTTGGCCTGGTCGGCGCCCTCGCCCTCCTTCGAGCCGATGAACACCCGGCCGTCGTCCTGGATGTCGATGTCGGCGCCGGTCAGGGCGATGATCTCGTTGATCCGCTTGCCCTTGGGCCCGATGACCTCGCCGATCTTGTCGACGGGGATCTGGATCATCTCCACGCGCGGGGCCTTCGGGTTCAGCGCCGAGCGCGGCTCGGGCAGGACCGCCAGCATCACGTCGAGGATCTGGAGACGGGCCTCCTTGGCCTGCTTCAGCGCGGCGTTCAGGGCCTCCGCGGGGAGGCCGGTCACCTTCATGTCGAGCTGGATCGCCGTGACCCAGTCCTTCGTGCCGGCCACCTTGAAGTCCATGTCGCCGAGCGCGTCCTCGGCGCCCAGGATGTCCGTGAGCGTCACGTACTCGCCGCCCTCGGCGATCATCCCCATGGCGATCCCCGCCACCGGCGCCTTGATCGGCACGCCGGCGTCCATCAGCGACAGCGTCGACGCGCACACGCTGGCCATCGAGGTGGAGCCGTTCGACTCGAGCACGTCGGAGACCAGCCGCAGCGCGTACGGGAAATCGTCCTCGTCCGGGATCACCGGGACCAGGGCCCGCTCGGCGAGCGCGCCGTGCCCGATCTCCCGGCGCTTCGGCCCCCGCATGAACCCGGCCTCGCCCGTGGAGAACGGCGGGAAGTTGTAGTGGTGGATGTAGCGCTTCGACTCCTCGGGGTCGAGGGTGTCGATCATCTGGGTCATGCGGAGCATCCCCAGCGTGGTCACGTTGAGGACCTGGGTCTCGCCCCGCTGGAACAGGCCCGAGCCGTGGGCGCGGGGGACGATACCGACCTCCGCGGACAGCGCCCGGATCTCGTCGGGACGGCGTCCGTCGAGGCGAACTCCCTCCTCGATGACCTTGCGCCGCATGGCCTTCTTCTGGAGCTCCTTGAACGCCGGAGAGACCTGGGAGGCCCGCTCTCCGTACGCCTCCTCGCCCCACGTCTGGAGCAGGTGGGCCCGGAGCTCCTCCTTCAGCGCGTCGAGGTTGGCCTCGCGCTCCGCCTTCTGGGGGACGATCGCGGCGCCGAGCCGGTCCGACGCGAACGCGGTGACGGCGTCGAACACGTCCTGCTCGAACACCGGCCGGGGCTCCCACTCCTTGCGCTCGACACCGAGGCCCGACAGGAACTCGTTCTGGAAGTCGATCAGCTCGCCGATGGCCGCCTTGGCGGCCTCCAGCCCCTCGGCCACGACGTCCTCCGTCGGCGCGGCGGCGCCCTCGGAGATGTGGGTCCACGCCTCGTCGGGGGCCTCGCCCTCGATCATCAGGACGTCGACGCCGCCCTGGTCGTTGCGGCGGCCCGCCACCACCACGTCGAACGTGGCCAGGTCGAGCTCCTGGTAGGTCGGGTTCACCTTCCACTGCCCGCCGATGTTCGCCACGCGGACCGCGCCCACCGGCCCCTCGAACGGGAGCCCGGCGATCATCGTGGCCAGCGAGGCCCCGTTGATGGACGGGATGTCGTAGGGCTGGGCCATGTCCACCGACATCACGGTGACCACGATGTGGACCTCGTCGCGGAAGTCGGCATCGAACGACGGGCGCATCGGACGGTCCGTGAGCCGCGCGGTGAGGATGGCGGTCTCGGACGGCCGGCCCTCCCGGCGGAAGAACCCGCCGGGGATCTTGCCGGCGGCGTACATCCGCTCCTCGACGTCGACCGTGAGCGGGAAGAAGTCGATCCCCTCGCGGGGCTTGCCGCTGGTGCAGGTGGCGAGGACCTGGGTCTCGCCGATGGTCACAACGGCCGCGCCGCCCGCCTGCTTGGCGAGCTTGCCGGTCTCGAGCGTGACATCCGTGCCCCCGATGTTTCGGGTGGCCTTGGTGTATTCCACTGGGTCTTCCTCCTTCGTGCTGCGCCGGTCGCCGGGCGGTTCGCGGCGCGGGCTGGGCGCCGGGCGGGAGGTCGGCCAGTTCTCAGTGGTGGGCCACCGGGCTTGCGGGACGGACCGCGGTCCGGTCCGGGGGCTCGCTACTGATAACTGACCCGCACGCGCTCCTGCCTCGGCTGGGTCGGTGGGGGCTCGTGTCCTTCGGCTTCCTCCCGGTCGAGGGTCCTACCGCCGGAGACCCAGGCGGGAGATGAGCTCCCGGTAGCGCCCGATGTCCTCACGGCGGAGGTAGTCGAGGAGCCGCCGGCGCCGGCCCACCAGCTTCAACAGGCCACGGCGCGAGCTGTGGTCCTTCTTGTGGGCCTTCAGATGCTCCGTGAGGTCGGCGATGCGGCGCGACAGCACCGCGATCTGGACCTCGGGCGAGCCGGTGTCCTGTTCCGAGCGCCGGTGGTCGGAGATGATCTGGGATTTCTGCTCTGTAGCGAGTGCCATATGTTCGCCCAAAGACTACCAGCCAGCCCCCGCGGTGCCGCCGTGTGGCCTCAACGCAGGACCGGGTGGCCCCCGCTCTCGATCGACACCGGGAGCAGGCGGGCGGTGAATTTCCCGGCCGGCGTCACGTGGACCTCGGCCACGGCGGTGGTGGCGCTGGCCTCGGACAGTCGGGGCCACACGAAGTTGCCCAGCGAGTAGAAGACCGGCCGGCCGTCGATCATGTCGAACGGCTGCAGGCGGTGGGCGTGGCCCCCGAAGATGATGTCCGCCCCCGCGTCGATCAGGCGGTGGGCGATCTCGACGTCGTCCGAGCGGGGGGTGGTGTCGAGCTCCACGCCCCAGTGGATGTCCACGATCACCAGGTCCGAGATCGCGGCGGCCCGCTTCACCGCTGCCACCATGCAGTCCACGTCGTGCCCGCACGCCGTGCCGGGCTTGTCCGGCCCCGCGATGGCCTCCGGGAACGGGTCCACCACCTTGTCGAACCCGACCGCCGCGATGGTCCACCCCTTCACGTGGAGGACGGCGGCCTTCGCGGCCTGCGCGGCGTCCCGGCCCGCCCCCACGGCGGCGATGCCCGCCAGCTCGACGATGTGGCGGGTGTCCACCAGGGCGTCGGGCCCGTAGTCGTACGCATGGTTGTTCGCCAGATTCGCCACGTCCACGCCCCCCCGCTGAAGGTAGGGCAGCGCGTCGGGGTCGCCCTGGAAGTTGAACTCCTTCGGGACCGGCGAGCCGATCCGGCTCACCGCGCACTCCAGGTTCACCACCGTGAGGTCGTCGCGGACGAACAGGCCGTCCATGCCGGAGAGCAGGGTGTCGTAGTTCGAGGGCGACACGCCGATGTAGCCGGAGTCCACGTTCGTGTCGCCGGCACCGTGGATGACCAGGACCCTCTTCGGCTTCGGGGGCGGCGAGGGCGATGGAGACGAGTTCGTCCCGGGAGACGTCCGTGACGGACCGGGCGTGGTTCCCGCCGGCGAGACCGGCCCCGTTGGGGTGGTGGACCGGGGCGCCGGCGCGCCCTTGGGGCCGCCGGATCCGGACCGGTCGAACAGGACTTTCGCCCCCACCAGGACCGCCGCCACCAGCACCAGCGCGAGCACCACCGGCCCGAACCGGAGCCGGGGGGGCGCCCGATGCCGCCCGGAGGGGACGCCGGTGGGACTATCGGACACGGCCGGGCACTCTCGGTGCGTTCACGACGACGGACTTCCCTCGGTCGACGGCGACGGCGCGATGTCCCTGACGTCCTCCCGCCACAGGAACTCCCGGGGGGTCAGCCCGCTGTCATGGATGGCCGCAGCCTCCTCCCGTCCGAAGTACCGGAAGTGCCACGGCTCGTACGAGTAGCACGTCAGGTTCTGCATGTTCCTCGGGTAGCTCATGACGAAGCCGTACCGCCAGGCGTTCTGGGCCATCCAGGACCCGGCCGGCGTGTGCTCCCAGCCCTGATCGACATCGAGCTGCCCTTGAGTTCGGAAGTCGACGGTGGTGCCCAGCTGGTGCTCGGAATGGCCGGGCCGGGCCGTGGTCGCCAGGGCCCGGGCGTGGCCCTCCTCCTCCACCCGCTTGTGGAACAGCTGGGACTGGCGGAGGAAGCTCCGGTAGGCCACCAGGATGTCGACCGGGCTCCCCGCGGCCTCCGCCGCCTCGCGCAATGCCGTGAGGTCCGGGATCACCACGGCCCGGACCTGCCCGTCGCCGTCGAACCCGGCCTCCGAGACCGACACCAGCCCGGGCGGGGTGTACGTCGGGGGAAGCGCGTACGTCGTGTCGAGGAACGTCGAGTCCCACAGTCCGTACTCCTGTGCCAGGGCCGGGAGGCTCCCGTACCGGCACCGGGGGACGGCCCGGTCGGCGGGGGACGCCGGGGTCGCCGTGGACGGCGCACTGGCCAGCGACGGCGAGACCGAGGGACGGGGCGAGTGGCCGGCGCCGGGGCCGTCGCCGCCGTCCCCGAGGGCCACCACCGCCCGGACCACGGCGGCCACCACCACCGCCGCGACCAGGACGGCGACGATGCGGCCGAACGGCGTGAGCCTGATGCGTCTCCCCGGCGGGCTCACCGCTCCTCCCCCGGGAGCGGGACCAGCTCCCGGGTTCGCTCCACGTCCTCGCCGATCTGCCGGGACAGCTCCTCGACCGACTCGAAACGCACCTCGTCGCGGAGGCGGACCCAGAACTCGATCGAGAGCGGCTCGCCCACCAGGTCGCCATCGAAGTCGAGGAGGAACGCCTCGAGGTGGACGGGCTCCTGGCCGAACGTGGGGTTCGTGCCGACGTTCACCGCGGCCCGGTAGCCCGAGTCGCGGTGCATGGCCCGGGCGGCGTACACGCCCTCGCCCGGGAGCAGGAGCCGAGGGAGGATCCGGAGGTTCGCGGTCGGCCATCCCAGCCCGGTGCCCCGGCCGGCCCCCCGGACCACCTGGCCGTCGAGCACGAACCGCCGGCCCAGGGCCCGCTCCGGCCACCTCAGGTCGCCCAGCGTCAGGGCCTCCCGGATCGAGGTGGACGACACCACGCGGCCGTCCAGCTCCACCAGGCCCACGTCCTCCACGTCGAACCGGCGCGCGGCCCCCAGCTCGCGGAGCACCGTCACGGTCCCCGCCGCGCGGAACCCGAATGTGAAGTTGTCGCCCACCACCACCCGGCGGGCGGAGAGCCCGTCCACCAGGACCCTGTCGACGAACTCCTCCGGGGGCCACCGCGAGAACTCGTCGGTGAACTCGAGGATCACGAGCGCGTCCACGCCGGTCTCCGACACGAGCTGGACCTTGCGCTCGAGCGTGGTGAGCAGGCGGGGCTCACGGCCCGGCGAGAACACCTCGCGGGGATGACGGTCGAACGTCACCGCGACCGACGCCAGCCCACCGTCCCGGGCGAGCTCGACCGTTCGACCGATGACGTCCCGGTGACCCAGGTGGACCCCGTCGAAGAAGCCGATCGTGACGGCCGCCGGCCCGCGTTCGAGCGGCAGCTCCCCGATCCCCCGCACCACGTCCATCGGGGCCGAGGGTACCGGACGGGGGGCGGTTCGGGACCAGGTTCGCCGCGCGCCGAACCAGTTCGACCGGGCGTGCAAGGAAACGGGCGGGCGGCGCATCGTTACGGGTGATGGACGAGGCACGGCCGGTGGCACCGGCCCCGCCCGCTGCAGGCGCGCCCGGAGAGGCCGGGTCGCCGGGCGGCGCGGCGCGCGACGCCGGCGGGTGGCGCCTCGGCGAGCTGTACACCCGGCACGCGCCGGACGCGGTCCGGCTGGCGCGCCTGCTGACCGGCGACCCGGCCCTGGCCCAGGACCTGGTGCAGGACGCGTTCGTCCGGCTGGGGGCCCGCTTGGTGCACCTGCGGCGCCCGGAGGCGTTCGAGGCCTACCTCCGGCGAACGGTGGTGAACCTGGCCCGGATGCACTTCCGGCGCCGCCGGGTGGAGCGGGCGCACGCGTCGCGCTCGGCCAGGGCGCCGGAGGCCGCGGTGGCCCAGGGCGACGAGGTCGAGGATCGCGACCTGGTCCGGGCCGCGCTCATGCGCCTCCCCGAGCGGCAGCGTGCTGCGCTGGTGCTCCGGTTCTACGAGGACCTGCCCGACCGGGACGTCGCCGCGATCCTGCGGTGCCGCCCGGGGACGGTCGCGTCGCTGGTCTCGCGGGGCCTGGCCCGGCTCCGAACCGAGCTGAAGGAGTGAGGACACGATGAGCACGGATCTCGAGGAACGCCTGCGGAGGGCCCTGCGCGAGGACGCCGAACGAACCCCGGCACCCCCGCTCCCCCCACCCGACCTCCGGCGGCGCGTCCGCCGGCGCGTGTCGCTCCGCGCGGGGGCCTCGCTCCTCACGGTGGCCCTGGTGGCCACGGCCGCGGTGGTGGCCGTTCGCCAGACCGGCCACGAAACGCCGCGGCCGCCGGCCGGCACGGCGCCGTGCACCACGTGGACGGCCGTGGACGCCCCGGCCGCCGATCCGGGGCAGTTCGACACATACCTTCATTCGGTCGCGGCCCCGGCGGCCGACGAGGCCCTCGCGGTCGGCATCCACCGGGTCCCGGGCGAGGGCGGCGACAGCTTCCTCGAGCTCCAGCGGTGGGACGGCTCCGCGTGGTCCCGGCTCCCCGCTCCCCGGCCCCTGGACTACGGGGAGGGCCCGTCGCTGTACGCGGTGGCGGCCGTCGCGCCCGACGACGCCTTCGCCGTGGGGCTGACGAACGTGGAGCGCGGGGGCATCCCTCTGGTGCTGCACTGGGACCGCGCGAACTGGTTCCTGTCCGCGGTGGACCCCTCCGGACAGCCCGAGAGCCATCTGTTCGGCGTGACCGCGCTCGGACCGGACGACGTGTGGGCCGTGGGCGGCTGGGCGTGGCCGGGTCGCATGCACGGCGGCGGCCTGGTCACGCACTGGGGCGGCACGCAGTGGACCACCACGGCCCTGCCGATCACGGAGCGGCTCCCCGGCGAACGCGCGAACCCGTACGACATCCTGAACGGCGTGGCCGGCTCCTCGGGCGCCGACGTGTGGGCGGTGGGCGTCCAGACCGACGTGCCGGTCACGTTCCAGCGGACCCTCGTCGAACACTGGGACGGCGTGTCGTGGGAGCGGGTCCCGAGCCCGAGCGTCGAACAGCCGGGAGGCGGAGGACCCGTGGACAGCTCGCTCGCGGCGGTCACGGCGATCTCGCCCGACGACGCGTGGGCGGTGGGATCGTGGCGCCCGGCCTGGGACGAGGCCATCGCGCTGCCGGAGCCCCTCGCCCTGCACTGGGACGGGACGGAGTGGACCCGCGTTCCCGTGCCGGACCTCCGATGGGGCGGCACGCTCACCGGCATCGCGGCACAGGGCCCGGACGACGTGTGGGCGGTCGGTTCGGCCCCGAAGGACTCCCCCGCGGACGGCGGCAGCCCACTGCTGCTGCACTGGGACGGGTCCGCGTGGAGCCGCGTGGATGCGCCCGTCCAGACGCCCGGCGGGCTCCAGGCCGTGACCGCCATCCCCGGCGGCGGGATGTGGGCCGTGGGGGCCCAGGACGACGGCGCCCGGGCCCGGCCGCTCGTCCTGCGGTGCTCGTGAGGGACGGCCCCGGTCAGCCCGGGGGCGCCAGGACCATCTCCGGGACGGCCTTGGCGTGCTCGTCTCGGTACACGGCCACCAGACGCCCGTCGGGAGCGAAGACGGCGTAGGGGCCGTCGATCCCGGCGGGGCCGAGCGGGCGGCCGTTCGACGCCGCGACGGCCTCGTCGGGGTGCTCCAGGCGGAGCGACGGCAGGTGCCGCACGGCCTCCTCGACCGGCAGGGGCGATCCGTGGGCGTCCAGCGCCACTGCCTCGTCGAGCCCGAACGGCCCCACGCGCGTCCGCCGGAGCCGGACCAGGTGTGCGCCGCACCCGAGCGCCGCACCCACGTCGGCCACCAGCACCCGGACGTAGGTCCCGCTCGAGCACCGCACCGCGAAGTCGAACGCGGGAGGTTCGAACCCGCGGAGCTCGAACGCCTCCACGCGGACCGGCCGGGGCGACGCCTCCACCTCCTGGCCCCGCCGGGCCGCCCGGTGGAGGGTGACGCCGCCCACCTTCACCGCGGAGTACGCGGGCGGGCGCTGCATGAGGTCGCCGGTGAGCGCGGCCATGGCGGCCTCGGCGCCGGCGCGGGTCACGCCGATCACCGGCGCCGTCCGCGTGATCTGGCCGTCGGCGTCGAGGGTGTCCGTCTCCTCCCCCAGCCGCCCGGTCCCCTCGTACACCTTGTCCAGGCCCGACAGGAACCGCAGCAGGCGCGTGGCCCGCCCCACCCCGACCACCAGCAGGCCGGTGGCCATGGGGTCCAGGGTCCCGGCGTGGCCGACCTTTCGGGTCCCCAGGGCCCGCCGGACCCGGTCCACCACGTCGTGGGAGGTGATCCCGCCGGGCTTGTCGATCAGCAGCAGCCCCTCTGGCGCGGCGGTCGCCGTCACGCCGACCCCACGCCCCTACGAGACCTGTTCGCGGAGCCTCGCGGCCAGATCCCGGACGGTGTCCTCCAGGCCCGTCTTCGCAGTGAACCCGGCTGCCAGCCGGTGTCCCCCGCCGCCGAACGCCCCCGCCACGGCCGCCACGTCGTGGTCGCCCCGGGACCGCATGCTGACCTTGAACCGACCGTCCCGCTGCTGCTTCAGCACCGCCGCGACGTCGGCCTCGCGGGCTGTGCGGATGACGTCGATGAGGTCGTCGGTCTCCCCGACCCCGAGCCCCGCCTGCTGGAGGTCGGCCTGGGTCAGGTACGTCCACAGCAGCCCCGCCTCCTCGTCCAGCTCCAGCCGGTGCAGGGCCGTGCCCAGCAGCCGGAGGTAGGCCAGCCGGTTGTCCTCGAACAGGGCCTGGGCCAGCCTGGCGTGGTCGAACGGGAACCGGCGGAGCTCGCCGGCCAGTTCGAGGGTGGCGGGCGTCACGGACTGGTACTGGAACCTCCCGGTGTCGGTGACCAGCCCCGCGTACAGGCACAGGGCGGACTCCACGGGGATCTCGCCCCCGACGACCTTCAGCAGCCGCCACACCAGCTCGGCCGTGGACGATGCCGCCGGGTCGATGACGGACACCGTTCCCAGGCCGGGGTTCGTGGCGTGGTGGTCGATCCACACCACCTCGGTGGCCTTCGCGGCCCGGGCCTGGAGCTGTCCCAGGCGGTCCTCCGAGGCGCAGTCCAGCGTGACCATGACCGCGGGGCGCTTCGGGAACTGCCGGGGCGGGACCAGCGCATCGGAGCCCGGGAGCTCGGTCACCCACCGGGGGTGTTCGAACGGCTCGTTGCCGTACGAGCACACCGTTGCCTTCCCCAGCGAGCGGAGGTGAGCGGACAGCCCCAGCATCGAGCCGATCGCGTCCGGATCCGGGTTGATGTGGCAGGCCAGGGCGATCTCGGGGGCGTCGCGCAGGATCGCGGCCGCGCGGTCCATCCCATCCTGCAGCGTGACGGGCCCGGCGGGCCGGGGGACGGCGGTCATCCGCCGGCCCCCTCCGGGGCGTCGGCCTCGTGGGGTGCGTCGGCCTCGTCCTGCAGCTCGCCGCGTTCGTGCAGGGAGGCCAGGATCTGCTCCACCCGCTGACCGTACGCCTCGGTCCGGTCCTCCTCGAACACGAGCTCCGGCGTGAACTTGACCCGGACCTCGCGGCCGAGCACCGCGCGGAGGTGCGACGCGGCGCTCCGCAGCGCCGCGCGGGTCGACGCGTGCTGCCGGTCGTCGCCGAGCACCGTGTAGTACACCCAGGCCTTCCGGAAGTCGGGCGTGACCTTCACCCCGGTGACCGTGACGAACCCCATCCGGGGGTCCTTGAGCCGCTGGATCTCCGCGGCCAGCACCTCCCGGATCTCCTCCGCCACCCGCACGAGCCGTTCGCTGATGGCTCTACCCTCCCACGCTCATTCGTCCTCCGGGTACAGCAGCGACAGCTCGGCGTGGATGACGTCCACGGGGCCGAACCGCTCCACGAACTTCTCCACCTCGTGCATCACCCGGCGGGCGTGGTACTGCTCGGCGGCCACCGCTGCGACCCCGATCTCCGCCCGCTGCCACAGGTCGAGGTGGCCGGTCTCCGACACCGCCACGTTGAACTTCTGCCGGACCGCCGCCGTGAGGGTCTTCACCACGTGCCGCTTCTCCTTCAGCGACCCGCACCCCGGGATCCGGAGGTCGAACCGCACTAGGGCCACCAGCATCAGCTCGTCCGTCGTCGTCCGGCCCCGGCGGGCCGGGCCGCCGCCCGCCGTCCTACAGCGACCGGGCCACCTCGCGGACCTCGAAGGTCTCGATGACGTCGCCCTCGTGGATGTCCTGGAAGTTCTCGAGGCCGATGCCGCACTCGAACCCCTCGGCCACCTCGCGCACGTCCTCCTTGAACCGGCGGAGGGTGTCGATCCGCCCCTCCCACACGACCCGGCCGTCCCGGACCAGGCGGGCCCGGCTGCCCCGGGTGATGGTCCCGTTCACCACGTAGGAGCCGGCGGCCACGCCCATCCGGGATCCCCGGAACACGGCCCGGACCTCGGCACGGCCCAGCTCGACCACCCGCTCCTCCGGCGCCAGCATCCCGGACAGGGCGGCCCTGATGCTGTCGATGGCCTCGTAGATGATCCGGAACAGGCGGAGCTCCACGCCCTCCTTCTCGGCGAGCGCGGCCGCCTCCGGGTTCGGGCGGACGTTGTAGCCCATCACGATGGCCTGGGAGGCCAGGGCCAGCCGCACGTCGTTCTCGGTGATGGCCCCCACCCCGCGGTGGATGATGTTCACCCGGACCTCGCTGGTGGCAAGCTCCTCCAGGGCCTGCGACAGCGCCTCCAGGTTCCCCTGGGCGTCGGCCTTGATCACGAGGTTCAGCTCGTTGACCTCGCCCTCCCGCACCATGGCCATGAGCTCCAGCAACGAGGGCGGCCGGGAGGCCACCAGCTCGGCGGCCCGCGTCCTGGCCTCGCGCTCCTGGGCCACGTGGCGGGCCTCGCGTTCGTCGTCGACCCCCCGGAACTCGTCCCCGGCCTCGGGGACTCCGCTCCACCCCAGGACCTGGACCGGCTTGGCCGGACCGGCCTCCTGCACCGGCTGGCCGTTCTCGTCGAGCATGGCCCGGACCCGGCCGTACGTGGTCCCGGACACGATCGCGTCGCCCGGCCGGAGGGTCCCTCGCTTCACCAGGACCGTCGCCACCGGCCCCCGTCCCTTGTCGAGGTGGGCCTCGATGACCGACCCCCGGGGGATGGTCTCGGGGTCCGCCTTGAGGTCCTCGATGTCGGCGACCAGCAGCAGCGTGGTCAGGAGGTTCTGCAGGCCGTCGCCGGTCTTGGCCGACACGTCGATGAACTCGTGGGTGCCGCCCCACTCCACCGGGACGACCTCCTGCTCCACCAGCTGCTGGCGGACGCGGGTGGGATCGGCATCCTCCTTGTCCACCTTGTTCACGGCGACCACGATGGGAACCCCGGCCGCGCGGGCGTGGTTCAGGGCCTCCATGGTCTGGGGCATGACCCCGTCGTCGGCGGCCACCACCAGGATCACCACGTCGGTGATCTCCGCGCCGCGAGCCCTCATCGCCGTGAACGCCTCGTGGCCCGGCGTGTCGATGAACGTGATCTCCCGGCCGTCCACGTGGACCTGGTACGCACCGATGTGCTGGGTGATGCCGCCGTGCTCCTGGCCCACCACGTCGGTCTTGCGGATCGCGTCGAGGAGGAGCGTCTTGCCATGGTCCACGTGACCCATGACGGTCACCACGGGAGGCCTGGTGACCAGGCGCGATTCGTCAACGGCCTCCTCCTCCTCCTCCGGCTCCGCCTCCTCGGCCGCGCTCACGACGCTGGCCTCGTAGCCCAGCTCGTGGGCCACCACGCCGATCACCTCGTCCGACAGGGACTGGGTGGCGGTGACCATCTCGCCCATCGAGAACAGGGCCTTCACGACCTCGGCCGGGGTTCGGCCGGTCTTCTCGGCGATGTCCTGCGCGGTCGCGCCGCGGGCGACCCTCAGCGCCGGGAGCCCGGCCGGGGCCTCCGCCGGCTCCGGGGCCGGCGGGGCCTCTACGGCCTGGGGTTCGGCGGCGCGGGCCGCGGGTGCGGTGGCCTCCCCCGCGGTGCGGATCTCGGGGACCGCCGCGGGCTGCCCGTTGGCCTCGGCCGCGGGCTCCGGGGTCTCGGGAACCGGCCGGCGCTCGGGCAGCGGTTCGACGGTGGCGGCCTTGGGCTTGGCCCCGGGGACCGCCTTGCCTCCCGACGCGCGCAGGCGGGGGATGGCCTCGTCGGGCACGGCCGAGGAGGCCGTGCGTCCGCCCAGCCCCATCTCCTCCAGGGCGGCCAGGATGTCCTTGCTGGCCACCCCCAGCTCACGTGCCAGTTCGTGGACCCTCACGCGTTCGCCACTCCTTCGATGTCCGCTCGTAATGTACCGACTTCGCCGGGCCCCAGGACCGTCCGGAGGGCCCGGCCCACCGCCCCCCGGCGCACCGCCGCGTCCCAACACGCCGGCTCGGGGTGCAGGTACGCCCCCCGCCCCGGGGCCTTCCCGCCCGGATCGACGCGAACGCTCCCCTCGGGAGTCCTTACCACCCGGATCAGGTCGCGCTTCCCGGCCGTGCCCCGGCACCCGATGCACGTCCGGACGGGGGTGCCGGACGCCGGGCGCTCCGGCCGCACCCCGGGCACGGGGTCACTCCTCGGCGGCGGCCTCCGCCGCCTCCTGGGGCTGGCCCACGTCCTCGGCGGGCTCGTCCCCTCCGGCGGACTCCTCCCCGGCAGCATCGGGAGCTGCCTCGGCCTCGGGCTCGGACGTCTCCTCCGACGTCTCCGTCGCGGGCTCCGCCTGCTCCTCCTCCGCTGCGGGCTCGGGCTCCGCGGGCTCCTCCGCGGCCGCGGCGTCGGCATCCTCGACGTACTCGTCGGCGCCGGGCGGCAGCTCCTCGCTCGAGGCTCGCACGGCGGCCTCCGCCGCGTCGACCGTGTCAAGTCCGGCCTCCTCCCCCAGCGGGGCCGGCTGGGGGGCCTCCGTGGGGGCCCCGGCCTCGGCGGCCATCTCCGGCGCGCCCTCCGGGACGGCGGGTTCGGCCGCCTCCGGGGTCACCGGCGTCGACGCGGCGGCGGCGGCCCGGCGGCCCTCCTCCGCGAACTGGGTCTCGCTCTTGATGTCGATCCGCCAGCCCGTCAGGCGGGCGGCCAGCCTGGCGTTCTGGCCCTCCTTCCCGATGGCCAGCGACAGCTGGTAGTCGGGGACGATGACCATGGCCGTCTGGGTGGTCGGGTCGATCCGGACCTCCTTGACCTTGGCCGGCTGGAGGGCGTTCGCCACGAACTGCGCGGAGTCCGGGCTCCACGGGACGACGTCGATCTTCTCGCCCCGGAGCTGGTTCACCACCATGCGGACCCGCGAGCCCTTCGCGCCCACGCACGCGCCAACCGGGTCCACGGCCGGCTCGTTCGAGGCCACCGCGATCTTCGACCGGTGCCCCGGCTCCCGGGCCACCGCCTTGATCTCGACGATGCCCTCCTCGATCTCCGGCACCTCCAGCTCGAACAGCTTGCGGAGCAGCCCCGGGTGGGACCGGCTGACCACGATCTGGGGTCCCTTGTCGCGCTTGTTCACCTCCACGACGTACGCCGTGAGGCGGTCGCCGTGGTGGTAGCCCTCCGAGGGAACCTGCTCGGCGGCGGGCAGCGTGGCCTCGACCTTCCCCAGGTCGATGAGGACCGTGGGCGAACGGCGGTCGCCCTTCGTCACGGTCTGGACGATCCCGGTCACGAGGTCGCCCTCGCGGTTCGCGAACTCCTCGTAGGTCAGCTCGCGTTCGGCGTCGCGGAGCTTCTGGTAGATGACCTGCTTCGCGGTCTGGGCGCCGATGCGGCCCTTGAACTCGTCGGTGACCTCGACCTCGTGCTCGGAGAGCACGGTGGCCTCCTCGTCGAGCTCCTGCTCCCACACCCGGAGGTCGCCGGTCTCGGGATCCATGATGGCCCGGGTCGCGAACAGGAGCTCGTCCAGTGTGGGGTCCTGCTGGCGGCGCCAGGACTTGTACGCCGAGGCCATGGCCTCCTCGAGGCCGGACAGGATCATCTCGAACGGGATCCCCTTCTCCCGCGCGAGCTCCCTGAGGGCCGTCACCAGTTCCTGGTTCACCGCTTCACGCTCCCTGCCGCCGGACCCCACTCGAACACCGTTCGAGCGGAGGCCACCTCGTCGTACCGCAGCCGGCGTTCGCCGGCCTCGGTCCGGACCACGATCCCCTCGTCGTCCGCCGCCTCGAGGACCCCGGTGTGGGTTCGGGACCCTTCCACCGGCTCCGCGGAGCGGACCTTCACCTTCTGCCCCACCTGCCGCTCGAAGTCGCGCGGCCGCCTGAGCGGCCGCTCCACCCCGGGCGAGCTCACCTCGAGCGTGTAGGGGCCCGAGGCGACGTCCTCGAGATCGAGCCGGCGTGACACCCGCTCCGACACCGTCGCGATGGTGTCGAGGTCGATCCCGCCGGGGGCGTCCCGGTCGACCGTGACCCGGAGGATCCGCCGCCCCTGCTCCCGGTGGAAGGACGCGTCGACAAGCTCCAGCCCCTCGGCCTCGACCACCGGCCGGACCAGCGCCTCCACGTCCATGTCACCTCCCGAAAAAAAAGTGGGCCGCCGCCCACTTCGGGACTTGCACTCGATTCCGCGACCAGTATAGCGACTGGGTTTCCGTTCGCCGGGCCGACAGTCAGGTACCCTCCGATGTCTCGTCCTCAATGGCTGTCCGCAACGGGCCGCCGCCGCGAAACAGCAGGCTCCCCGGGTCAAAGATCGGCTCGACGAGCTCGCCCTCGTCGTCGACCCACGCGATCCCGACGCCGTCCTCGACCAGGCCGCCGGGCTCCTCGGCCCACACCCAGAACAGCGTGGCGGCGAACCCGGGATCGAGCGGCTCGCCGGGGCGTGTCTCGTCCGCGAACGCCGTCCACAGGTTCACGGACGCGACAGCTCGTCGTGGACGCGATCGAGGAACCGCTGCTCCCACCATGATGGCCATTCCGGGCTCTCCCGGGGGGGCTCCGAACCGACCCACCGCCGCTCCGGCTCGGGAAATGTCGACGTCCGGCACCGCGACGCCTAGGAGGCCAGGAACCTGGCCACCGCGACCCGATCCACGGACCCCGGGCGGGCCCGTCCCGCGACCACGATCCGGCCGTCCCCCTGGATCGCCACGGCGTGGCCGGCGGCATTCGCCAGCGTGGCGGTGGCGAGTCCGAGGTCGCCGAAGGAGGTGTCGGCCTCGCCGTTGCCGAGCAGCCGCACGGCCCCGAGCTCACTTGGCTGCCCCGTCCGGATCCGGTAGATCGACATGACGAGTTTGGATCCCGTCCGCTGCATCCCCGTGACGAGCTCGTTCGACTCGTAGTCCCGCGTCACGACGCCAACCGTGCCGAACGTGTCGTCCTGGTGCCCGTCCTCCGTGAATCGGATCAGCCCGACGTCGTACGGGTTGCTCCCCATTGTCGCCCCGACCATGTACTTCCCCGACTTCATCCGGACGATCGCGTCGGCGAACGCGGCCACGGGCGCGTCGGCCACCCAGAAACCCGAGTCCCCGAAGTCCGGGTCGGGGTGGCCCGACGGCGTGAACTTCACGATCGCGACCGCGGCGAGGCTTCCGCCGTTCGAGTTCCCGGTCGCTACGACCGAGCCGTCGCCGGACACGACCATCGCCCAGGCGTAGGACGGCGCCCCGATCTGATCGGTCACTCGACCATCACCGCCGAACGTGTCGTCGAGCGTCCCGTTCCCGTTCAGGCGGGCCAGGGCGAAGCGCCTCGTGTCGCCCGCGCCGGCCTGGCCCGCCAGGACGACCTTCCCTCCCGGCGCCCTGGCCACGGCCCACGCCTTGTCCTCCTCGAGGCCGAAGTCGACGACCACCTTGCCGTGGTTCCCGAAGGAGGGGTCCGGTTTGCCGTCGGACGTGTACCGCGCCGCCGCGAACTTCCCCCCGGCCCACCCGGCCGCGACGATCCTCCCGCTCTTCTGCACGACGACCCCCCAGGCCTGGTCGTCGCCGGGCGTCCAGTCGGTCATCACTTTCCCGTCACCGCTGAACGTCGGGTCGAGCGCCCCATTCGGCTTGAAGCGGTTGAGGACCCATGCCGTGTCCGAGTCAGTCAGCTCCACCCACCCGGCGGTCACGATCTTCCCGTCCGACTGGATCGCGACCGAGCGCGCCTCGGCGCCGCCCTGCGCGAACGAGATGGACACCTGGCCGTCGCCGCTGAACGTCGTGTCGAGATCCCCCGCCGCGGCGCTGACCGGCCCCGCGAGGCCGGCGAGCACCGCGGTCAGCGTGGCGATGGCCCAGGCTCTGCGCATGTTCCGACCTCCCCGTCGTCGAGCGCGGAGCACATCACACGCAGGGGCGAAAGGCAAGAGGTCAGGCGTGGGACCGGGCGGCCGGCTACAGGGCCCGGCGCTGGCCTCCGGGCTGGTTCCAGTGGTCGCGACGGTTCATGCGCTTGGCCAGGTCGTCGGAGTCCCAGCCGTCGTGCGCCGTGACGCCGAGCTCCTTGGCGATCCCCTCGGCGCGCTCCTTCGTCGTGGTCACGACGCGCGTCCAGTTGCCCTCCGGGTCGATGACCAGGAGGTCCCACGTCCCGATCCCGACGTGCTGGATCACACCCTCGACATCGTTCCGTTCGCGAACGAACTCGCGGACGTCGTTGGGGATGCGCTCGGTCACGCGCGCAGCCTAGGCAGTGGCCTCACCGGACGGCAACCCGGCGTCCGCGGCGGCCCCATGGCCGTTCGACGTCGCCGTTGGCTCGTCCGGATGCGGCACGCCCTCGATGCGCTCTCCCACCTCGCGCTCCGCCTCGCCCTCGGTGCGGATGGCCACCGCCGCCCCCTGCAGCGACGACGGGTCGGGCTCGAAGGCCGCCGGGTTCTGGAGGTAGGCCCGGAACGGCTTGATGAGCTGGCTGATGTGCCAGCCGTCGGCGTACCGGTGGTCGATCGTCGCCGTCAGGGAGATGACCGGCCGCACGACCACCTGGCCGTCCACGGCCATCGGCTTGTCCGTGATCTCCCCCACCAGCACCAGGAGCGGCATGCCGTAGAACCGGGCCAGCGGTGCGAAGCCCTGCGGGATCCCGAACATCCCGATCGACGTGATCATGGCCGAGCCGAACGGCTGCTTCTTCACCCCGAGGGCCTTCACGTCGCGGTTCCGGGAGTTCGTCAGCCACGACGAGAACCGCATCGACGGCCGGAGGAAGCGACGGGGCATCCGGGCGATGTTGTTCTTGGTCTTCGCGAACTCCTTGTCGTCGCCCTGCTTCATGCGGCTGGCGCGCTCCTTCAGCTCCCCGGCCACCTCGAACACCGACTTGTCGTCCGCGCGTTCGACCTTCACGCCGGAGAGCTCCTTGCCCCCCTCCACCGCGGCGATGAAGAACACGTCGACGGTCTCGCGGGGGATGACCTTCGACCCTCGGATGCGGACGTTGAAGTCCGGAACCTCGTGGAGGGCGTGCGCGACGGCGCGCCCCACGAGGTGCGTCGGCGTCACCGGAGAGCCGGCGGCGCGGCCCCGTTCGATCAACTGCAGCAACGGCGTCGCGTCGAACTCGAGGATCCCGTACACCTGCGGGTCGTCCGGCGGCCCCCACATGGCCCCCGCGATCTTCCGCCACCCCTGCAGCTTCACCCCGACCACCCCTCACCCGACTCGGCGACTCCCAGGGCCATAGCGTGACAGCAGGGGGAGCCCCGCCGCAAGACGGCGAACGAGACGGGCGCTACAGGGCCCGGGACAGGAGGTCGAGCGCGGCCTGCGCCGCCGACGCCAGCGGCGCCTGCGACCGCTCGCCCGTGGCGCGGAGCTTGAGGTCGGCCTGGCCGGACTCGATGCCTCGCTTGCCGATCACCACCTGCACCGGGTAGCCGATGAGGTCGGCGTCGTTGAGCTTGACCCCGGCCCGTTCGTCGCGGTCGTCCAGGACCACCTCGCAGCCCTCTCCGGACAGCTCCCGGTAGATCCGCTCCGCTTCGCGGACCACGGGCTCCTGGTCCATGTTCGTCGGCACCACCACCACGTGGTACGGGGCGATGGCCTTGGGCCAGGTCAGCCCGGCGTCGTCGTGGTGCTGCTCGGCGGCCGCCGCGGCGATGCGGGTCAGGCCGATGCCGTAGCACCCCATCACGTAGGGCCGCTCCTGGCCGTCCTCGTCCAGGAAGCGAGCCTTCAGGGGTTCCGAGTACCGCGTCCCCAGCTGGTAGATGTGCGAGGCCACGATGCCCCGGCCCTGCCGGAGGGTCCCGCCGTCCACGGGGCAGGGGTCGCCCTCCCGGACCTGGGCCAGGTCCTCCCACCGGTCCACCCGGAAGTCGCGCCCGACGTTCGCTCCCGTCACGTGGGCGTCCGCCCGGTTCGCGCCGGTGACCCAGTTCCGCCCCTCCCGCACGGAGTGGTCGGCCAGGACCGTCACGTTCTCCCCCATCGACTGGGGGCCCACGAAGCCCTTCACGAACCCCCGCTTCGGGAAGTCCTGATCGTCGAACAGCCGCGTGGGGGCCGGCCACATGGCCCGCCCCACCTTCTCGTCGTTCACCTCGCGGTCGCCCCGGATCAGCACGGCCACCGTGTTCCCACCGGCGTCGTACAGCATGCACTTCAGCATCTCGGTCTCGGGGCGCCCCAGGAACTCCGAGACGGCCTCGATGCTGGATCGTCCGGGGGTGTCCACCTCCTGGAGCGGTTCCATCTCCGAGGGGTCGACGGGCACCGGGTCCGGCTCGCCCGCGCCGGGGGCCACCACCACCGCGGCCTCCACGTCCGCGGCGTAGTCGCAGGTCTCGCAGTACAGGAACCAGTCCTCGCCGACCCCGGCCACCGCGATGAACTCGTGGTTGATCCCGCCGCCGATCTGCCCCGGGTCGGCCTCGACCACCCGGTACTCGAGCCCGGAACGGTCGTGGATCCGCCGGTACGCGTCCATCATCACGTCGTACGAGGCCCGCATGCCGTCGTCGTCCCGGTCGAACGAGTACGCGTCCTTCATCAGGAACTCCCGGCCCCGCAGCAGGCCGAACCGGGGCCGGAACTCGTCCCGGTACTTCCATTCGATCTGGTACAGGTTCACAGGGAGGTCGCGGTACGAGCCGAACTCGCCGGCCACGAGCGGGGTGACGACCTCCTCGTGTGTCGGCCCCAGCCCCAACTCCCGGCCGTGGCGGTCGGTGACCTTGAACATGAGGTCGCCGTAGGTCTCCCACCGGCCGGTCTCCTTCCACGGCTCGGCCGGCAGGACGATGGGCATCCGGAGCTCCTGGGCCCCGGCGGCGTCCATCTCCTCGCGGACGATGGCCTCGATCTTCCGCATCTGGCGCCATCCCAGTGGGAGCAGGGTGTAGATCCCGGCCGCGACCTTCCGGATGTACGCGGCCCGCAGCAGCAGCACGTGGGAGGCCACGTCGGCCTCCGCGGGGGCCTCCCGCAGGGTGCGCGCGAACAGCTTCGAGAACCGCATGGCCAGCAATATAGTCGGGGGGCTCCGCCCCCCGACTGCCCCCCGAGACCCGATCCGGATGGCGTGCTCGGATTCGGGCCCGTCGCGAAGACCCGATGCCGATGGCGCTCGGACCGGTCGGCAGGTCAGCCGGTGAGCGTCATTTCTTGCACCAGTTGGTGTCCTGGAGGCCGTTGCCGGCCGAGGGGCCGCCTGTCTGGCCGACGTACCACACGCGCTGGGTCCCGTCCGGCGAGGCGTTGTTGGCGAACGCGATGTTGGCCCGGCCGTCCGGCCCCACCTGGATCTGGAAGAAGTCCAGCAGCGAACGGTCCCCGCCCAGCTCGCAGAGGATCCCCTGCAGGCAGATGTCGCCCTTGTGGATCACGGCCGGGTACGGGCGGGACTGCTTGATCTGCGGGCTCGCGGTGTTGGCCTTGCGGACCTGGGCGAAGTCCAGGTGCCACACGTTGTCCGAAGAATCGGGGTCCGTGGTGCTCCCCGTGTACCACGCCACGTCCACCACTCCGGCGTCGCCGGCCGAGATCGTCGTGTAGATGTGGGAGTGCCCGGTGGCGTCCTTGTTCACCCGGTACGGCTTGCTCCACGTGTCCCCGCCGTCCGACGACGACACCAGCATGACGTTGATGGGGCCGCCCTCCACGGCCCGGCCGGCGTACGAGACGTACACGGTCCCGGCGCGGTCGATCGTGATCCACGGGAAGATCACGCCGGCCAGCGTGCCCGGCTCGCCGCCCTGCACCAGGTGCAGCTTGAACGTGTGCCCATTGTCGTGCGACGCGGCCACCACGACCTGCTCTGGGTCGCCGAACGGTGGCGTACCGGTAGTCACGTTCCCCTCGGTCGTGGAGATGGCGAAGACCACGTAGACGTTGCCGTTGTGCTGGTCCACCACGACCGGGCCCGAGAACGTGTTCACGTCCTGGTCCGCGAGGATCTCGACGTCCTGGGTCCCCGGCGCGGATCCGGACGGACTCATCGGCGTCGGGACCTGGTCCCACGTCTTGCCGCCGTCGCCTGATCGATTGAGGAACTCCCCCTCCAGCACGAAGTCGTGGTACCCGAGGAACACCTGCCGGCTGCACTTGTGGGCCAGCCACTGCCGGTCCATCTCGATGCCCACCGTCTGCTGGGTGAACGTCTTGAAGTCATTGGTGGAGCGCGACACGGCCGAGTCCGTGATCTCGAGGTCGGCCGTGTACCCCACGTCGTTCAGCGAGAACTCGATCTCGGAGTCCCCGCCGCCGCCGGACGAGCCGATCTCCCGGTGATCGAACGTGAACCCGCCGTCGAACGAGCGCCACATCTGGACCCCAGCCCCGCCGGGAGCGACGACGAAGATGTCGCCTGCGTGGTTCACGTCGATGCTCGGCTCACCGAAGCTCGAGTCGTTCGCCACGGCCCGGGCCTGCCACGCGAATCCGTTCGAGGTCGAGCGAACCGGAGCGGGGCCGGTGACCGCCTTGGGCGCGGCGAAGGTGATGGTCCCCTTGTAGGCGGAGTCCCCGCCGTAGGCCGCCGCGATCACCCGGTACAGCCCGGGGGCGGGATCCTTCACGGTGACGGTCTCGGTCTTCGTCCCGGTGCTGGTCGATGACGCCACCAGGTTGTTGATGCACTCGGGATCGTCGCTCTCGGACCCGCTGCACACGTACAGGTCGAGGTCGTTCGCCGAGTCGGTCCAGGCGATGGTCGCGGTGAGGACGCGGTCGGCGGTCTTGTAGAACGAGCTCGGGACGTTCACGGTAAGCTGGAACGTGTCGCAGTTCTGGTCCTCGAGGCACACTCGACGGGACGCGGCCGGGGGGACCGCTGAGATCTCGGCGCCGGCATAGGACAACGAGCCGGCGGTGGCCGTCACCGTTCCCGAATCCGGTGTGGCGGCGAACGATCTGACCGCCGGTACCAGGGCGGCGGCGAGCAACAGGACGAGCACGATCCGGCGCATGGAGTCCCTCCCGGGTGAGCGTTGGGCCGCGGAGCGCGGGCTGTCATCCCCTCTGAATGTCGCCCGGTTGGTACCCAGCGCTCGGGGTCCGCAAACGGAGGAGGTTCGCGATGGATGGCCGGATCAGGCCGCCAGGAAGCGGGCCGCCAGGAACCCCTCCGGTGCATCCTCGTCGGTCCCGGCCGCGCCCACGGTGACGATGCGCCCGTTCGTCTGGCGGACCACGCCGCCGGCGTCCACCGCGGGGAGGGTGGTGGCCGCGATCCCGAGGACCCCGAAGGACGTGTCCTTCGAGCCGTCCCCCATGAAGCGGGCCACCGCCAGGTGCTGGTCCTGCCCCTTGACGCGGAGCATGCTGACGAGCAGCTTCTTCCCGCTGCGGCGCAGATCGGTGACGACTTCGGCCGACCCGAAGTCCCGGCGCACCAGGCCGTTCGACCCGAACGACGGGTCCGGCGCCCCGGCCGCGGTGAACCTGACGAGTCCGATGTCGAGGCCCCCATCTTCCTTCTGGATCGATCCCGCCATCATCAGCTTCCCCGATGCCAGCCGGACGACCCCGTCGATGCCGTAGTCGGACCCGACGTCGTGGACCGACTTCCCCCCGTTGCCGAAGTCGGGGTCGAGCGTGCCGTTCGGCCGGTAAGCGGCCATCGCGGGCCTGTCGGCGGTAACACCCCGTAGGGTCCCGGCCGCCAGGATCGAGCCGTCCCCCTGGACCAGGACGTCGATGGCGAAGTTGTCCTGGTTCCCCATCTTCGTGGTCACCCGGCCATCGCCGGAGAAGGTCGAGTCCTTGGCTCCGCCGGGAGTCAGGCGGGCCAGGGCGAACCGGAGCACGCCCTGGACGGTGGCGAACCCGGCGAGCACCAGCTTCCCTTCCGGAGCGACGGCGACGGCATAGGCGGCGTCGAGGTCATGGGCGAAGTCCACCGTGGTCCAGCCGCCCCCGTGAAACGTGTCGTCGCGCGTTCCGTCCGCCGTGAACCTGGCCAGGCCGAAGTCGCCCCCGATCTCCCCGGCCGCGAGGATCTTGCCGCTGCCCCCCACCACGGCCAGCGCCCGGATGACATCGTCCTCGGCGGTGATGTTCATTATCACCTCGCCCTGCTCGCCGAAGGACGTGTCGAGGGCCCCGCCGGGCCTGAAGCGAACGAGGGCGAAGGCCTTGTCCGTGTCGCTCAGCCAGATGTATCCCCCCACGAGGATCTTGCCGTCTGCCTGCAGCGCGACCGCCGAGGCGCCCGAGGACCCCACGGCGAACTCGGCGACGGCCTGGCCGTCGCCGTCGAACGACGGGTCGAGGTCCCCCGGGTCGGCCGACGCCGGCTGGATGGTTCCGGACACCACCGCGGCCGCGAAGGCTACGGTCAGGACGGCACGAGTCAGCGTTCTGCGACGCACATGGGCTCCTCCCCCGAGGTCAGCGCCGCCAGCAGACCACGGACCGGGGCCCCCCACAAGCCCACAGGTGTCCCACCGGACGGCTGTCAGCCCGACATGAAGCGGGCCCCGCCGGCCCCTCCGGCGGTCCGGCGGCTCCTACGGCAGGAACCGAGCCGTGGCGTACTTCTCGGGCTGGCCCTGGGCGGAGACGTAGCCGCTGGCCACGATCCGATTCGTCGGCGTGAGGCCGACCCCCCAGAACTGCGCGCCCCCGGCGAACCCCGCCTTCGCCACGCCGTTGCCCGAGAACGAGTGGTCGAGCGTCCCGCCGGGCTTGACCCGCGCCACGACGGCCTGGTCGCCCGACGAGCCGGCCAGCAGGAACTTGCCGTCGGCCTGCCTCGCGGTCGCCAGGACGAAGTCGTTCTCGTCCCCGAGGTCCAGGAAGGCCCGGCCGTCGCCGCCCCCGAATTCCGTGTCCGTCTCCCCGGTCTTCGTGAACCACTCCAGGACCGCGTCGCGGGTCGTGTCGTCGCCGATCACGGAGTTCGCGTACCCCAGCAGGACGATAGTGCCGCCGGACAGGACGTAGAGCCCCCACCCCTCGCTGTCACGGGCCTCGAGGGTCACCACCTTGCCGTCGTGGTTCTGCCCGAACGTGTGGTCGAGGTGGCCGTCGGACGTGAAGCGGGCCAGGAACGTCGAGAACGGACTCGAGAAGAGGAATCCGGTCACCAGGATCTTCCCGTTTGGCTGCAGGGCCATCTCGCGCGCGTTCGCCGAGGAGGAGAAGTGGGCCTTGGCCATGCCGTTCGTCCCGAACGTCATGTCACGCCCCCCGTTCTTGTTGTAGCGGAGCACCACCGCGTTGTCGCCCGCGTCGCCGGCAACCAGGAATTGCCCGTGGTCCAGCAGCTCGATGTCCCAGGGGAAGTCCTGGCTCGGGGTCAGGTTCGTGACGACCTTCCCGTCGCCGCCGCCGAAGGTGTCGTCGAGCTGTCCGGCTGGCGTGTACCGGGCGATCCCGATGTCCAGGCCCGCCTGCCCGGCCACGAGGATCTTCCCGTTCGGCAGGATCTTCACCGCGTAGGCCTCGTCGTCGCCGGCCGTCCAGCTCGTCGTGACCTTGCCGTCGCCGCTGAAGGACTTGTCGAGGGCCCCGCCCCGCTTGTAGCGGACGAGCCCCCAGTCGGCGTGCTGGAAGTCCACTCCGGCGCTCCCCACCACCACGATCTTGCCGTCGTCCTGGACCGCGACGTCCCAGGCGTCGCTCGCGTCTCCGCTGACCACGGTCGCGACCCGGCCGTCCCCGCTGAACGAGGTGTCGAGGTCGCCGGACGTGGCCCACGACGTCCCGGCCCCGATCGTGAGCAGCCATGCCGTCGCCGCGGCGGCGAGCGCAGTCTTCCGCATGTCGTGGTTCCTCCTCCGCGGGCGGCGGTCGTCGGTGTCACGCCGGAGGCATGTCCGGACGGGTCGCGACAGCAGACCACGAACCCCGGAGCGGGGCAAGCCAATCACCGCTCGTGCCCTTCCTCCGTGAGGGGGCACAATGCCGGGGCGCCAGCGATGAGGCCGGGGATCGGGGCTCGCGCGCCGCCGGGGCGGAGGGTTCCAGGCTGAGCCGCAGGGGCCTGCTGGCGGCCGCGGGCGGCGCGGCCGCGGGTCTGATGGTGGGGCAGGTCGTCCCGGCCCCGGACGTGAGCGGCCGACGCATTGGGCTGGGTGGTCAGATCAGTTCGCGGATGGCGCGCCGGCGTGGAGCGTGCTGACCCCGCCGGGCTCGGGATCGTCCCCCTCCGCCCCGCCCCCACCTTCGGGGTCGGCCTCGGCCTCGGCGGCGCGCTCCTCGGCCATCTTCCGGGCCTCGGCCACCAGCACGTCCACGATCCGGTCCTCGGGGATCCGGTTCTCCCGGACCACGCCGTTCACGATGAGCTGCCCGTAGCCCTTCCCGGCCGCGATGCCCAGGTCGGCCTCGCGGGCCTCGCCGGGGCCGTTCACCACGCAGCCCATCACGGCCACGCGGATGGGGGCCTTCAACCCGCTGGCGTCGAGGGCCTCGTTCACCTTCTTCGTCAGGCCCAGGACGTCGACCTCGGCCCGGCCGCACGACGGGCAGGCCACCAGGTCCAGCCCCCGCTTCTTGAGGCCCAGGGACTGCAGGATCCAGTTCCCGACCTTGACCTCCTCGACGGGGTCGTCGGTGAGGGAGACCCGGATGGTGTCGCCGATCCCCTCGGCCAGGAGGGTCCCGATGCCCACCGCGGACTTCACGCCGCCGGAGGGCATGGGGCCGGCCTCGGTGACGCCCAGGTGGAGCGGGTAGTCGCATGCCTCGGCCAGCATCCGGTAGGCCTCGATCATCTCCCGCACGTTCGAGTGCTTCACCGAGATCTTGATGTCGGTGAAGTCCTCGTCCTCCAGCAGGCGAATCTCGGTCAGGGCCGACTCCACCAGGGCCTCCGGCGTGGGGCGGCCGTGCTTCGCCAGCAGGGACGGCTCCAGCGACCCGGCGTTGACCCCGATCCGGATGGGCACACCCCGGGCCTTGGCCTCGCGCGCGATGAGCCGGACCTTGTCCGGGAACTTGATGTTGCCGGGGTTGATCCGGAGCCCGTGGACGCCGGCCTCCAGCGCGGCCATCGCGTACTTCCACTGGAAGTGGATGTCGGCGATCACCGGGACTGTGGACTTCGCGGCGATGGCCGTCAGGGCCTCCGCGTCCTCCCAGTGGGGCACCGCGACGCGCACGATGTCCACGCCGGTGGCCACCAGCGAAGCGATCTGCTGCAGCGTGGCGTTGACGTCGTGGGTCTTCGTGGTGGTCATGGACTGGACGCGGACCGGCGCGTCGCCGCCGACGTCGACCCATCCCACCCGGACCTGCCGGGACTTCCGGCGCTCGATGCTCATCCCAGATCCAGTCTACGAACGCCGGCCTACTCGCCGAACACGTGGAACACGACGTGCCGCTCGTGCGGGTCGTCCAGCTCCACCAGCAGCAGGCGCTGCCACCGGCCCAGCATGGGTTCCCCCGCCGACACCGGGATGGCGTGCGACGTGGCCCCGATCAGCATCTGCTTCACGTGCGCGTGGCCGTTCTGGCGCTCGTGGGGCGCCGCCAGGTTCTGGGTCCGGCGCTCCAGGTCGTCGTGCGCGTAGTACACGCCGTCCGGCACGATGGCCTCCAACCGCTCGCGGAAGTCCAGCATGGCGCCGTCCTCCCACTCGTTGATGAGCAGCGCGCACGTGGTGTGGGGGCAGAACGCCACGGCCATCCCGTCGGTGACGCCGGCGTCCTTCACGGCCCGTCGCAGCTCGTCGGTGAGGTCGACGTACGCGAACCGTTCGGACGGCGTGATCTCGAACGTCCGGGTCTCGGATCTCACTCGGTTCCTCCTGTCATGGGAGCGCCCGTCCCGGCGCCCACTGCGCCGGGAACGCTGTCGTCCGACTCCCCATCGGTCATACCCACGGCGCCCGTCGTCACCGGTGGCGGGGCGGCGCCGCGGGAGACGGCGTTCCCCGCGAACGGCAGGTCGAAGGCGAACGCGCTCCCCCGCCCCGGCTCGCTCTCGGCCCGGACGGTCCCGCCGTGGGCCTCGACGATCGACCGCACGATGGCCAGGCCGATCCCCGTGCCGCCCAGCCCGCGGGCCCGGGCCGCGTCGGCCCGGTAGAACCGTTCGAACACGAACGGCAGGTGCTCCGCGGGGATGCCCACGCCGGTGTCCGACACGACGATCTCGCAGCGTTCGCTCCCTGCCGGCGCGGCGGTGACCTCGACGGTCCCGTCGGGCGGCGTGAACCGGACCGCGTTGTCGAGCAGGTTGTACAGCACCTGGTGGATGCGCTCGGCGTCGCCGAGGACCGGTGGGAGGTCCTGCGGGACCCGGTTCCGGGTCGCGGCCACCCGCGCTCCCCGGCCGGCGGCAGCCACCTGCACCTCGGAGATCACCTGGTCCACCAGCCCCCGGAGGCCCACCTCGCCCAGGGCCATCGGGATGTCCCCGGACTCCAGGCGGGACAGGTCCAGGAGCTGCTCCACCAGCCTGGACAGCCGTTCGGACTGCTGGAGCATGATCTGGATGGTCTCGGGGTTGGGCTGCTCCACGCCGTCCAGGAGGTTCTCCAGATGGGCCCGGAGCGCCGAGATCGGGGTCTTCAGCTCGTGCGACACGTTCGCCACCAGCTCCCGGCGGAGGCGCTCCACCTGCTCGAGCTCGGCGGCCATCCGGTTGAACGCCCGGGCCAGCTGCCCCACCTCGTCCCGCGACTCGGGGACCACCCGGTGGCCGTACTGGCCCCGGGCCATCTTCCCGGCCGCCCCGGCCATGTCACGAAGAGGCCGGGTCATCCCGAGCGCCAGGAGCCGGGCCATGGCCAGCGCCGTCCCGGCGGCCACGGCCCCGCCCAGCAGCAGCTGCCACCAGTAGTGCCGGAGGAACCCGAACGTGTGCCCGATGCGCCCCAGCAGGCCGGTGCTGGGCATCCGCCGGACCGCGTACACCATGCCGGCGGACTCGTGGCTGCCCTGGATCCGGTCCCCGTACCCGGGGACGGCGACGTACTCGTAGCCGTCCACCGTGCCCACGTGCAGCGTGCGCGCGGTGAACCGGGGGAGCTGCACCGGTGGGGTCCCCCAGGACCAGGTGCCGTCGATCCCCAGCAGCACCACCGTGGTCCCGGCCGGGACGTCGGCGCGATCGCCCGCGGCGGCCCGGCGGGCGGTGTCCACCAGCTCCAGGCCCTCCCGATCCCGGGACGAGTTCGCCAGGGCGTACCCCAGGAGCAGGTACACCATCACGACGGTCATCCCGACCGCGAACACGATGACGAAGCCGAGCTTGGCCCGGATGCTGGGGAACCGCTCGAGGAACCGGCGTCGGGCGCTCACCGGCGCTCCCCCGCGGCGGTCATTGCCCCTCGCCGTCCCGGAAGGCGTACCCCACGCCGTGCACGGTCCTGATGAACCGGGGCTCGTTCCCGTCCTCGCCGAGCTTGCGGCGGATCCGGGCCACGTGCGAGTCCACCACGCGCCCGCCGGCGAAGTCCCGGTACCCCCACACGCGCTCCATGAGCTGCTCCCGGCCGAACACCACGCCGGGATCCCTGGCCAGCGCGAACAGGATCTCGAACTCGAGCGGGGTGAGCGTGACCTCGCCACCGTCCACGAAGACCTGGCGGCGGGCGGGGTCGATGGAGAGCCCGCCGCGCTGCATCGGCTCGTGGACCGCGGCCTGCTGCATGCGGTCCTTCCGCCGGAGGATGGCCTTCACCCGGACCACCAGCTCGCGGAGCGAGAACGGCTTGGTCAGGTAGTCGTCGGCGCCCACGGCGAAGCCGGCGACCTTGTCGGCCTCCTCTGTCCGGGCCGTCAGCATCAGCACGGGGACCCACTCATCGCGCTGGATCTCCTTGCACACCTCCAGGCCGTCCATGCCCGGGAGCATGAGGTCGAGCACGACGAGGTCGGGACGCTCGGCGCGCGCCCGCTCGATGGCCTGCGGCCCGTCGGAGGCGACCACGACGTTGAACCCCTCGCTCGCCAGGCGGGCCCGGACGGCCTCGGCGATAGCTTCCTCGTCGTCCACGACGAGGACGGTTCGTTCGCTCACGCCGGTCATCGTAGCCCCGCCCCGTGGAGGCCAACCAAGCGCCCGTGTGGAGATGTTGTGCCGGCAGGCCGCCCGACCAGCATGAATCTGCCGTGAGTGCCGCGGCCCGCCGGAATAGTTCGAGACCAGGTGCGCCGAAGGCGCTCCGCTTCCGGGGGCGGAGCCCCCGACTCAAGGCCCGATGGGGAGGGGCTTGAAGATGTCGAGGTACGTGATGCTCACGAACCACACCAGCAGGAACACCACGACGACCATCGTGAGCGGGACGAGCTTCGTCATGTCGACCTTGCGTCGCCGGACCTTCTCCCACGCGACCACGGCCAGGTGTCCGCCGTCGAACGGCGGCAGCGGCAGCAGGTTGAGGATGCCCACGAACACGTTCACGCCCGCCAGCAGGAACAGCAGCGTCCCCAGCCCGAGCTGGCTGGCCAGGTCGCCCGCCGCCCGGGCCACGCCGACGGACCCGGTGACGTCGGTGGGCTGCCGCTTCGCGCCGCCGAACAGCAGGTCGAACACGCGGCCGATCCCCTCCGGGCCGAACACCCTCCCCAGGCTGAGGACGGTCGCCTTCGACACCTGCCACTCCTGGGAGCCGGCCGTCGTGAACGAGCTCACGAACCCCGTGTGGACCAGGCGATCGTCGAACAGGACCCCGATGCGGTAGTAGTGGATCTTTGGGTCGCGGTCGAAGACGGGCGTGATCGTGACGGAGCGGACGGTCCCGCCGCGCAGGATCCCGAGATTCACCGGCTTCCCTTTCGCCTTCTCGAGGAAGTCCCGGACCTGCTCCTGGGTGGGGTTCTCGACGTCGCCGATCCGGACGATCACGTCCCCGTGTTGCAGGCCCGCCAGGGCCGCCGGGGAGGGCTCGCCGTTGATCTTCTGGCTCACCGTGTCGATCGTCGGCTTCGTGGTGGGAGACCCCACGAACGCGAAGGCGGCCGCGAACAGGAAGAACGCGATCACGAAGTGGGTGGCCGGACCGGCCACGATGACCAGGGCCCGCTGCCAGGGGGGCTTCGCGTTGTAGGTTCGGGGGTAGTCCTCCGGGCTGATCTCCTCGTACGGGTTCATGCCGGCGATGCGGACGTAGCCCCCCAGGGGGAACGCCTTCACCCCGTACTCGGTCTCGCCGCGACGGGTGGACCACAGCTTGGGGCCGAACCCCAGGAAGAACTCCTCGACCTTGATCTTGAAGGCCTTGGCCACGCCGAAGTGCGCGGCCTCATGGATCAGGATGACCAGCAGGATGGCCACCACGAACAGGACGATGCCCAGGGTGCCCGTCATCTCACAGGATCGTTTCCGGAGTCACGCCTTCGAGGCTACCGCTCGGCGAGGATCTCGGCGGCCCGGCCCCGGGCCCACCCGTCGGCCCGCTCCAGGTGCACCAGCGAGACCACTGGCGGGGCCTGGTGCTCGTCGACCACCCGGGTCACCACGTCGCCGATCGTGGGCAGCGTGATCCTGCCGTCGAGGAACGCCATCACCGCCACCTCGTTCGCCGCGTTCATCACCGCGGGGTACGTGGAGCCCATCCTGCCCACCCGGTAGGCCAGGTCCAGGGCGGGGAAGGCCTCCCGGTCCACCGGTTCGAACGTGAGCCGGAGCGGAGCCTTCGGGTCGGCCAGCCGGAGCGGCTCGATGCCCGTGGGGAGGCGCTCCGGCCATCCCAGGGCCAGCTGGATGGGCAGGCGCATGTCTGGCCGGGCCATCTGGGCGAGCATGGAGCCGTCCCGGAACTCGGCGAACCCGTGGACGATCGACTCCGGGTGGATGACCACGTCGATCGCCTGGTACGGCAGGTCGAACAGGAAGTGCGCCTCGATGACCTCCAGGCCCTTGTTCATGAGGGTGGACGAGTCGATCGTGATCTTCGGCCCCATGGACCACGTGGGGTGGGCCAGGGCCTCCTTCACGCTGGCCCTGGCGAGCTCGTCGCGGGTCCATCCCCGGAACGGCCCGCCCGAGCCGGTGACGACCACCCGGCGGAGGTCCTCCCGGCGCTCCCCCCGGAGGCACTGGGCCAGGGCGGCGTGCTCCGAGTCCACCGGGATCAGCCGCTCGGGCTCGCCCTTCACCAGGTCCATGACCAGCTCGCCGCCCACGATCAGCGACTCCTTGTTGGCCAGGGCCAGGGATTTGCCCGACTGCAGGGCGGCGAGGGTGGGGCCGAGCCCGGCCGCGCCGACCATGGCATTGAGGATCAAGTCGGCCTCGGACTCGCGGACCAGGTTCTCGGCGGCGTCGGGACCGCCCATGACGTACACGGCACGCAGCCGCCCGAGCTTGTGGGCCAGCTCCTCCGCGGCCTCCTCGTCGGCCACGGCCACCACGGGGGGCATGAACTCCCGGATCTGCCCCACCAGCAGCTCGTGGCTGGTGTTCGCCGACAGGCCGAGGACCCGGAACCGGTCCGGGTTGCGGCGCACCACGTCCAGGGCCTGCGTGCCGATCGATCCGGTGGATCCGAGGATCACGAGCGACCGCATACAGTCAGGGTACCCCGACGATGGTCGAAAGAAAGGAGGTTTGCGTGCCCGATCGCAGATGTAGCGAGCTCGTTACACGACGAAGATCTTGACGAACCACCACGCCACGGGAGCCACGAACAGGATCGAGTCGATCCGGTCGAGCGCCCCGCCGTGGCCGGGCAGGATGGTCCCCATGTCCTTGACCCCGAGGTCGCGCTTCATCAGCGACTCGGCCAGGTCCCCCAGCAGCGCCGCCACGCTGGCGGCGAACGTGAGCCCGATGGCCTCCACGTAGTTCGTGATGGGATCGACGCCCTGGGTCACCACCACCGAGAAGATCAGCACCACCAGGAACCCGCCGATCGCGCCCTCCCGGGTCTTGTTCGGGCTGATCGACGGGGCCAGGGGCCGGTCGCCCGTGAGCGAGCCCACGGCGTAGGCCCCGATGTCGTAGCCGAACGCCAGGACCAGGACCACGATCGCGAAGGCCCGCGAGGTCGCGGCCATGATCACCAGCACGTACGCGGCCAGGAACGGCACCGCCACCAGGCCGAACAGGGTGGCCCCCATGTTCGCCACCACGGCCCGGCGCGACTTCGCGGGGATGGCCATGTACCACATCGGCGTGAACAGCACGCCCACCGCCAGCATCGAGGCCATCGCCTCCTCGCCCTTCAGGTAGCCGGCGGCCAGGACCAGCCCGCCCACGGCCAGGCCCAGGGGAACGGCCGGCTGGAACCCCCGCCGGCGCATCGCCGTGTACAGCTCGAGCTGGGCCAGCAGCACGATGCCCCCGGCCACGATGGCGAAGGCGGCCTTGCCGATGGCCAGGGACCCCAGGGCCAGGACCGCGAGGATGACTCCGGTCATGATGGCCGCCGGCAGGTTGCGCCGGGGCCGGGGGGGCTCCACCTCACCCTCGCCGGGGACGTCCACCGACGTCGGCTCCTGCCAGGACGGGCCGACGGTCTCGGAGGTGCCGACCTTCACCGTCCGGGGGCCCTCTCCCGCCGGCAGGACCCGCTCGTCCTCCTCGGGGAACTCGAGCGGCTCCGGGTGGTCCGAGTACGGCTCGCGGGTCTCCCCGGTGTACGCGCCGGCGGCGGGCTCCAGTCCGTACCCGTAGTCCTCGCCGGCCACCGTCTCACCGGGCGGGGGTCCGAACAGGTCGTCCAGGCCGCCCTCCTGCGGCGCCCGGCGCCCCATCTCGTCCTCCTCGCGGATGGACGCTGCGAAGTGCTCCGCGGCGGCCTCCACCGCCTCCGGCGCGGGCGGCTCCTCCGCCGCCGGGAGGCCGGACACCGTCGGGGCGGGCTCCGGACCGAGGCCCTCCACGGGCACGGGACCCGGGCCCGGCTCGGGGCCGGGGAGGTCGCGGTACTCCTCCGGGGCCCGTCGGAGGTCGTCGATCGTGATGGGACCCGACGGTTCCCCTGCGTCCGGGGGCAGCCCGGCGATCGGTTCGGCTCCCAGGTCCGGTTCCTCGAACTCGACCGGCTCGCCGGTTCCCGGGAGGACCGCGGCCGCCTCGCCGCGCCCCTGCTCCCCCGGCTCGGGCGTGTAGCCGAACTCGGGGACCCCGCCCTCCTCCGCGTCGGGCAGGAACTGCTCCATGAACGAGAACGGCTCGTCCCCCCGCCCGGAGGGAGCCTCGGTCGCCGCTTCGCCCTCCAGGTCCTCCCAGTCCCGGCGCGACATCTCCGCGGTGGGCTCGCCGGCGGAGCCGCCCTCGGGCCGGGCCCCCACCGACCCGGCGGCCCCGAAGCCGCGCTCCTCGGGCCGGCTCGTGGGTCCGGCGGCCTCCGGGGAGGCCAGGTCCACGTCGAGGTCCAGCGCGTCGTCGCCGAGGCCGGAGACCCACTCGTCGGGCAGGAGGTCTCCCCCGCCCGCGCCGGCATCGGGTTCGAACAGGTCCTCCTCCGGGCCGGGGGCCGCCCTCTCGCCCGGCGGGGCCGGCTCGCCGAACAGGTCGCGGCCGGCGTCACGCTCCCGGGGTGGCGCGGGCTCGGCGGGAGCCTCGGCGCCCTCCTCGGGCCAGTCGACGTCCTGGATGGGCGCGAAGAACTTGTCGAGGTCCTCGAAGAGGTCCTCCCCCTGCTGCTCGCGCCCTTCCTCGTCAGCCACCAGGCTCAGACCTCCAACAGCTCTTTCTCCTTGTGCCCGAGGACCTCGTCGACCTCGGCCACGAACTGGTCGGTGAGCTTCTGCAGGTCCTTCTCCGACCTTCGGAGCTCATCTTCCGAGATCGCGTGCTCACGCTCAAGCCTTTCCAGCTCTTCCTTGGAATGCCGCCGGACGTTGCGCACGGCCACCCTGGCCTCCTCCGCGCGCTCCTTGACCACCTTGATGAGCTCCCTGCGCCGCTCCTCGGTGAGCGGCGGGAACGACAGGCGGATCACGTTGCCGTCGTTCGACGGCGTGAGGCCGAGGTCGGAGGACTGGATGGCCTTCTCCATCGCCCCGATCGCGCCCTTGTCGAACGGCTGGATCACCAGCAGGCGCGGCTCGGGGACGGAGATCGAGGCCATGTCCTTCAGCGGCTGCTGGGTCCCGTAGTACTCGAACGTCACCCGCGACAGCAGGGCGGGGGTGGCCCGCCCGGTGCGGACGCCGGAGAACTGGTCGCTCAACACCGCGATGGCCCCGCGCATCTTCTTGCGCGCCTCCTCGAGCGCCGACTCCACCGTCATGGCCTCGTCCTCACCTCCTGCGGCTCCGGACGAGTGTGGACGAATCGGGGGCCGGCGTCACGCAGTGGACCCCACCGCCCGCAGGACCCAGGTCCCGATGGGCTCCCCCAGCAGGGCCCGGCGGATGTTCCCCTCGCGCCGGAAATCGAACACCAGGATCGGCAGGCCGTTCTCGCGACACAGCGAGATGGCCGTGGCGTCCATGACCTCCAGCCCCCGGGTCAGGACCTCGGTGTAGTCGATCGTCTCGAACCGGCGCGCGCCGGGAGTCCGGACGGGATCGGCGTCGTACACCCCGTCCACCTTCGTCCCCTTGAGGATGGCGTCGGCCTTGATCTCGAGGGCCCGCTGGGCGGCCGTGGTGTCCGTGGAGAAGAACGGGACCCCCAGCCCGGCGGCGAAGATCACGATGCGGCCCTTCTCCAGGTGCCGGATGGCCCGCAGCGGGATGTACGGCTCCGCGATCTGGGCCATCTGGATCGAGGTCTGGACCCGGGTGGGGACCCCCGACCGCTCGAGGGCGTCCTGGAGGGCCAGCGCGTTCATCACGGTGGCCAGCATCCCGATGTAGTCGGCCCGGTTGCGGTCCATGTCGGGGGCCTGCCGGCCCCGCCAGATGTTGCCGCCGCCCACCACGACCGCCATCTGGATCCCCATGGACACCACCTCGGCCAGCTGGTCCGCCAGATGGGCCGTGGATTCGGCGGAGATTCCGAAGGGCTGGTCCTGCGGGGCGAAGGCGTCGCCGGAGAGCTTCAGCAGGGCCCGCCGGTACACCGGGGCCCCGTCGAGGCCGGGCCCGGGCCGGACCGTCGCCTGCGGTACCTCCGTCGCCTCCGTCAATGGATCCCCTTCGTCGCCCTCGGGGGTCAGGACCGCCCGAGCTCGAACCGCGCGAATCGTCGCACGGCCAGCTTCTCGCCGAGCTTAGACGAGGTCTCGTCCACGAGCTGCCCGATCGTCCGGCTGTCGTCCTTCACGAACGGCTGGTCCAGCAGGACGTTGTCCTTGTAGAACGCGTCGAGCTTGCCGGTGACGATCCGTTCGAGGACGTTCTCCGGCCGGCCCTGCTCGCGGGCCTGTCCCTGGGCCACCCGGCGCTCCTGCTCGACGACGTCCTCGGGGACCTCGTCGCGGCCGACCCACCGGGGCTGGGCGCTCGCGATGTGCAGCGCGACGTCCTTGGCCAGCTGGCGGAACTCGGCCGTGTTCGCAACGAAGTCGGTCTCGCTGTTCACCTCGACCAGGACGCCGACCCGGGCGTTGAAGTGGATGTAGCTTTCCACCCGGCCCTCGTTGGCCTCGCGGCCGGCCCGCTTGCCCGCCGAGGCCAGGCCCTTCTGGCGGAGCAACTCCGTGGCCTTCTCGACGTCGCCGCCGGTCTCCTGGAGGGCCCGCTTGCTGTCCATCATCCCGGCCCCGGTTGCATCCCGGAGGGCCTTGACCTGGGTCGCGCTGATGTTCGTGTCCTGTGCCATCTCTCACGCTCGCTTCTGGTCGTGCCGCTCCCGCGGCGGCGCTCGTCCTGTTCGGCGGCCCCTCGGGTGCCGTCAGCTCCCCTCGGGCTCCGGAGCGACCTCGGGCCCCTCCGTCCGGGATGGCTCGATGCCCGCGGCCGAAGCCGACTCCGCGTCCGCCGGAGGGCCCTCGACCGGCGCCGTCGCCGGCTCGGGAGCCGCGGCTTGCTCGGGAGCCGTGGCCGGCTCGGGAGCGGTCGCCGGCTCGGGAGCCGCGGCTTGCCCGGCGGGGGCCGGCTCGGGAGCTGCGGCCTGCTCCGCAGGGGCGGCCTGCTCGGGTGCGGCGGATGTGACGGAGGGCTCCGGGGCAGGTGGGGCGGGGGCCTCGGGGGACGGGGTCGCCGGCGTGGACCCGCGCGAGCCCCGGGTGGCGAACTCCTCCCACCCCTGCCCGCGACCCTCCTCCAGCGCGTCCGCGATCACCCGGGCCACCAGCGACACCGCCCGGATGGCGTCGTCGTTGCCGGGGATGATGTAGTCGACCTCGTCGGGATCGCAGTTCGTGTCGACGATCGCGATGATGGGGAGCCCGAGCTTGCGGGCCTCGGTCACCGCGATGTGCTCCTTCTTCGTGTCGATCACGAAGATCGCGTCGGGAAGGCGCTCGAGGTCCTGGATGCCGCCGAGGTTCCGTTCGAGCTTCTCCTTCTCGGTCCGGAGCCGGATGACCTCCTTCTTCGGCAGGTACTCGAACGCGCCGCTGCGCTCCATCTCCCGGAGCTCGCGGAGGCGGGCCAGCCGCCCGGCGATGGTCTGGAAGTTCGTGAGCATGCCGCCCAGCCAGCGGGTGTTGACGAACGGCATGCCGGCGCGGGAGGCCTGGCCGGCCACCACATCCTGGGCCTGCTTCTTCGTGCCGACGAACAGCACGACGCCGTCACGGCGGCCCAGCTCGCGGACGAAGTCGTAGGCCTCCTGGAGGCCGGTGAGGGTCTTCTCGAGGTCGATGATGTAGATGCCGGAGCGTTCCCCGTACAGGAAACGCTGCATCTTCGGGTTCCACCGACGGGTCTGGTGCCCGAAGTGGACCCCGGCCTCGAGCAGCTCCCGTCGCGTCGCGACAGGCATTGGTCTCTCCTTTCGGTTTTCGTTCCCTCCGCCGGTTCTTCCCGCTCCGACCCGGCTCGGCCCCACCGCCGGTGTCGGCGGCTGGTCGTCGCCGGGACCTCGGTCGCGGTCCCCGGACGTGTGTATTCGGCTCGTCGAGCCGTGATCGGAGTGTACCGAAACCGGCCGGCCGCCCCTCTTGCGGCGGCGCGGAACGGGTGGCGGTCAGCGGCGCCGGGTCCCTCCGAAGATGGGCTGTCGCTGGGGGCGGGGGCGGGGCGGCGGAACGTCGTCCTCCACCACCCCGTACCGGTACGCGAACGCGGCCAGCACCACCATGTGGAACACCGAGGAGGCCAGGACCAGGGACCAGGTCTGGACCGAGGGGTTCAGGACCAGGGCGCCGCCCGGGATGAACGAGAACGCGAAGTAGGCCAGGAAGAAGTACAGCATCACGAGCCCGACGTGACGGCTCCCGGGGAGACGGGATGCCCGGACCGACTGGCCGAGGGCCTCGCGGGCCGGGGCGCGGTCGCGGATGACGATGACCGGCGCGAACGACAGGAAGTACACCCCGCCGACCAGCGCGCCCACGAACACGAACCCTCCCAGGGACCCCAGGAGCAGCTGGGCCTGCAGGCCGAAGAAGAGCAGCGCGGCCCCCGCGTACACCACCCCGAGGACCGACGGAGACGATCGCAGCCCTCGCCGGACCCCCTTCATCGAGCACCGGCCGGTGTCCAGGCGCTCCACCACCAGGCTCACCAGGACCGACCACAGCACCGCCCGGATCGCGGTGCCCACCAGGATGAACACGTACGCGGTCGGCTCCTGCCCCCACACGGTGATGGCGAGGGCCAGGTCGAACAGCGAGCTGAGCGGGGGGATGGCCAGGAGCAGCTGGAACAGCTGCGGAACGTGATCGAGCCCGATGGCGACGAGCGCGAGCCACAGCACGAGGACGAGGAGCATCGGGCCGGCGACCAGGACCGGGGAACCCAGCACCGCCCGGAGGGCCACGCCCAGGGTCTCGCCCAGCTTGGGGAACAGGCTGTCGCCACGGAACGCGCCGAAGATGCCGACGGGCCGGCGACGACCCTCCGACGGGTCCGAGTCACCGGAGCCGGGCGGACGTTCGGCCGCCCGTCGCGCCGTCCCCCCCCGGCCTCCGGCCGGCTTGGACCCGGCGGAGCGGAGACTGCCGGGGCGGGGCCGGTTGGCCGGCCTGGGGGCCCCGCTCCCCGACCGGGACGCGCCCGATCCGGAGCCGGTCCCACCCTGCGCGGCGGACCCCGGCTCCGTCCGGCGTCCGATCCGGGGGCTCGTTTGCCCGCCGGAGGAGCGGCCGCCGCCCCCCGAGGATCCGGACGAGGTGGGCTCGGCCCGGTCGCCGGCGGTGGGATCCGGCTCGTGACCCGGGCTGCCCCGGTCCCCACGCCCCTCGCTCACGCCGGCCCCTCGTCGGCGATCGGGCCGAGGTCCCCGGCGGGCTCGGGGATCACCTTCCGCCCCCGACCGCGCAGGAGCAGGAACAGCAGGGCGGCGACGGCCCCCACGATGGCGAACGCCAGGGCGTAGTTCGCCGCCATCCGGCCCCAGTTCGGCTTCGTCCCCGACACGACGTGGACGAGGGGTCCGTCGGCGTGCTCGTAGCCGGCCAGTCCCCCGCTGTGCGTCGCGATCGAGGCGATCAGCAGCCCGTCCGCCGGCGCCAGGCCGTGGACCGGCGCGTCCCCCGTGTCGATGGTCCAGATCTCGACCCCGGTCGCCTCGTCCACCGCCGCGATCATCCCGCCGTCGAAGCCGGCGTAGACGGTGTCTCCCACCACCAATCGCGAGGCCAGGGACGAGGAGTCACCGAACTCGAAGTCCCACAATCCGTCGCCGTAGCTCCAGGGACCGCTCCTGCTGCCGTCGGCGGCGTCGATGCGGTAGAGCCCGGACTCGTCCAACCGCGACGGCATCGCCAGCAGATGGCCCTTCGAGAACAGGATCATCGAGTACGGGAAGAACTGGCTCCGCAGCCGGAGCGACCAGGTCCGCGATCCGTCGGCGGCGGAGAGGGCGACCATCCTGTTGTCGTACGTGCCCACGACGACCTGGCCGTTGGCCACGGTCGGCGGTGACCCGTAGGTGGCGGACGGCGATTGGAACGACCAGGCCGTGCCGCCGTCCGACTCGTCCAGGGCGGTGACCTGGACGAGCGCGGAGGACTCGCTCCGGGACACCGCGAACACCCTGCCGGATGCGGCGGCGACCGGCGCGAGGACCACGCCGGGAACCTCGGCTCGCCATTCGGGCTCGGGCCCCTCGGCGCTGGGCGTCGGGTCCAGCTTCACCGCGTATACGTTCCCGGAGACGTCCGCGACCAGGGCGAGGTCGCCGTCGATCGTGACGCCGGCGATGACCCGGTCGCGCAGCTTCACCTTCCACAGCAGCGACGGAGAGGACCCCGAGATCGAATAGGCCGCCAGGTATGAGGTCTTGGCTGCCGACCCACCGGTGTACAGGACCATGGTGGTGCCGCCTGCCTCCGCGATGGCCGGCGTCGCCAGGACCGAGCCCCCGTCACGGTGGAGACGCCACAGCAGCTCGCCGGATGCGGAGTCCACGCCGTACACGAGATGCTCCCCCGAGGCGACGGCCACGCCGTCCCCCACCACCGGAGCCGACAGGGCGTGCTCGCCCGGGGGCATGGGGAACCGCCAGACCCGGCGGAGCGGGGGGGCCGGACCGTCCGACGGCGCCACCCCCGCATGCGAGCTCGAGCCGCCGAACTGGGGCCAGGGGCCGGTCGCGTCCTCGGCGGCACGGGCCGGGAGCGCCAGCATCCCTGCGGCGACGGCGGCGACCCCCAGCGTGGCGATCACCGACGCGACGGCGCTGCGCGCGCGTGCGCGTCGGGACGTCGTATGTCCGTTCAGCTGTCGAGCACCCCCGGTCGCAAGCGAAGGAGCGCCATTGTAGGCGGACCCCGGGCCCCGGACCCGGGGCCACCGTGGACGGACCGCCGCTCCGGGGGTTGCCCGGCGCTCACGATTCCAGCTCGGCCAGGCGGATCACCTGGTCCAGGTTCCCGCCCCCGAGCAGCAGCATGGGGTCGAAGTACACGCCCCCGATCCGGGCGCTGAAGTGCAGGACGGGTTGCGGCGACCCCGGATCGCCGTGCCCGGTTCGCCCGATGACGTCGCCGGTCAGCACGTCCTGGCCCTCGGTGACCGAGATCTCCGAGACCCAGGAGTACGAGGTCCGCACGCCGTCCGGATGGTCGATCGAGATGAACAGCGAGCCGGCGACGGGGCCCGCGAAGCTCACGGTCCCGTCCGCCGGGGCCCGGATCGCCGTGCCGAACGGAGCGGCGATGTCGATCCCCCGGTGGCCGGGGCCGTACGGGGTCGACGGCGGCTCGAACGGCCGGACGACGGGGCCGTATACGGGCCACCGGTACCGGCCGTAGGCGGGGGCGACGACACCGGCCCGGGCGACGTCCGGCCGGACCCACCCGGATCCCGCCAGGGCGAACACGGAAGCCAGGGCCGCGAGCGCCACCGTCCGGGCCGCCTGGCGGACCGCAACGGCCCGTCTCGACGGCGGGCGCGGCTGTTCGATTGTCATGGGTGCCTCCTCACGGCGGCACCCGGAGATCAGCGAGAGCACGACCCTACGCCGCGGGCGGCGGGCTGTCAGTGAGGTCGGTCACAGGGCCGGCGGCCCGGACGTCATTCCTCCGGGACCTCCACGAGGTGCCCCCGGAGCTGGCCCACGGCCTTCGTGTGGATCTGGCAGACCCGGGACTCGGTGACGCCCAGGATCTCGCCGATCTCGGCCAGGGTCATCCCCTCGAAGTAGTACAGCGTGACCACGATCTTCTCCCGCTCCGACAGCGAGTTGATCGCGGCGGCCAGGAGGCCCCGGGTCTCCTGGCCCTCCAGGCCCGCCGTGGGATCGCCCGCGTCGGACAGCGTGTCGAGCAGGGTCACGCCCTCGCTGCGGTCGTCCCCAACCGACACGACCTCGTCGAGCGCCATCACGGACACGAACGAGATCTGCGACACCGTCTCGTGGAGCTCTCTTCTCGACACCCCGAGGTGCTCCGCCATCTCCACCTCGGTCGGGGAGCGCTTCAGCTTCGATTCGAGGTCGGCGGACGCCTTGTCGATCTCCCGGGCCTTGAACCGCACCGATCGCGGGACCCAGTCCATGGCCCGGAGCTCGTCGATGATCGCGCCCTTGATCCGGGGGATCGCGTACGTCTCGAACTTGATGGCCCGTTCGAGGTCGAACTTGTCGAGCGCGTCGATGAGCCCGAACATCCCGTACGACACCAGGTCGGCCTGCTCCACGGTGGCGGGCAGGCCCGTGCCCACCCTGCCGGCCACGTACTTCACGAGGGGCGCGTAGTGCAGGATCAGTCGCTCGCGGGCGGCCGGGGCCGCCGTCGCCTTGAACTCCCGCCACAGCTGCTGCAGCTCCACGGGGATCGGCGCGGCGGTCCTCTGCACCCTGGACATCATGCCCTCGGGTGGCTCTGCTCGTAGGCCGAGAACAGGCGTGCCTTCGACACGTGCGTGTACCGCTGCGTCGTGCCCAGGCTGGCGTGTCCGAGAAGCTCCTGGACGGATCGGATGTCGGCTCCCCCTTCCAGAAGATGTGTGGCGAAGGAGTGGCGCAGAGTATGCGGGCTCAACCGACGGTCGGGTAGTACCCTCCGCCGGTATCTTTCCACCATCCGCCGCACGTCGCGAGGAGTCATCGGCTTCCTCCGCCGGTTGAAGAAGAACGCATCGGACCCCCCCGAGGAGAGCAAACGGCGGCCGTGGGCCACGTATTCCGCCGCGGCGGCCACCGAGTAGTCGGACAGGGGCAGCTCCCGCTCCTTCGAGCCCTTGCCGAGCACCGTGACCCGCCGGCGCTCGAGGTCCAGGCGATCCACGGTCAGCCCGCACACCTCGGCCACCCGGAGCCCCGAGCCGTACAGGAGCTCGAGGACCGCGATGTCGCGGAGGACGACGGCTCGCTCCGGTTCGTCGGCGTCCGCGGGCCGGGGGCCGAGGATGGCGGCGGGCGCCTCGACCAGGGCCGCGGCCTCGGCGGGACGGAGCACGGAGGGCAGGCGCGAGGTGGCCCGGGGACGTCCCAGGCCTGCGGCCGGGTCGAGCGGGACGTGGTTCCGGGCGGCCGCCCACCGGTAGAACGTCCGGATCGCCGCGACCCGCCTGGCCACGGAAGACCGGGCATATCCCCGCGTGGCCTGCTGGGCCAGGAACCGCCGGAGCGTGGCGTGGGTGGCATCGCCGAGCGACGCGCCGCCCCGAGCCAGGAACGCGGCGAGCTGTCCCACGTCGCGTGCGTAGGACTCGACCGTGTTGGGCGAGAGGCGCCGTTCCAGGGCCAGGTGATCCCGGAACGCCGAGACCAGCCCGGCATCGCCCGGGGAGAGGGCGCCCGGCGAGAGGTTGCTCAAGGGTTCGATTGCTCCCTTGTACCACGACCCCCGGCCCCGGTCTCGCAGGCTCGCGCGAGCGCGGCCCGGCGGCGCGTGGGGATCGACCGGCCGGCTCCGGTTCGCCCGGCGGTGCGCGGCTCGTCACGGGGGGCCGCCGCCGAGCCGGCGCTCCACCCGTCCCCCCACCGTGCGGACGAGCCCCCGGACCTCGAGCCCCACCACCGCGCCGAGGACCTCGCCGACTTCCGTCCCCAACGCCGCCGCCAGCACCTCCGGCAGCGTGGGCCCCGACAGACGCTCCAGGAGGCGGCGTTCGAGCTGCGACAGGCCGGGCGCTGCCCCGGCTCCCTCGGCCCCCACCAGCTCCGGGTCTCCGGTTGGGACCCCCGATGCGCCGTCGAGGGCCCCGGGATCGAGCCGTCCCAGGTCCTCCAGGAGGTCCCCGGTGTTCCGGACCAGTCCCGCCCCGTCGCGGATGAGGGCCAGGGGCACCTCGGAGAGCGGGCTGGTCACCGGCCCCGGCACGGCGAACACCGGCCGGCCCAGGTCGAGCGCGTGATCGGCCGTGATCATCGAACCGCTGCCCGCCGCCCCCTCCACCACCAGCAGCGCATCGGCCAGGGCGGCCACGATCCGGTTCCGGGCCGGGAACCGGAATGCCTGGGCGGGGACCCCCGGCGGGTACTCGCTCACCACCGCACCGGCGGCCGCGATCCGCGCCAGCAGGCTTCGGTTGCGCGTGGGGTACGCGACGTCGATGCCGCAGCCCAGCACCGCGACCGTGGGTCCTCCCGCGTCGAGGGCGCCCCGGTGCGCCGCGGTGTCGATCCCCCGGGCTCCCCCGCTGATCACCGGGACCCCCGCCGACGCCAGCTCGCGTCCGAACCGAACGGCGATCTCCTCGCCCAGTGCCGAGCAGCTCCGAGCCCCCACCACGGCCACGCCTCCGGAGAGCTCGGACAGGCCGGCACCGCGGACGAACATCGCCGGAGGAGGGTCCGAGAGGTCGAGGATTCGTTCCGGGTAGTCGGGATCGCCCGGGAACGCCATCCGGGCCCCGATCGAGTGGAGCCGGTCACGGATCTCCCCCGGCGACAGCGTCCTCGCCAGCTCCATGTCCACCGCCGGGGGCCGGCGCTCAGCGGCCGGCCCGGTCCACCAGGCGGCATCGGGACCGGCCTGCGATCCGGGACTCGGGCTGGACGAGCCGACCCCGGGCGGCACCTCGTCGCCGGGATCGCCAGCCCGACCCTCCCGCACGGCGGCGAGGCAGTCCGCCGCGCCTCCCTCCCGCCCGGCCAGCACCCTGAGGCGCCGGGCGGTGAGGCCCGGGATCGACGCCAGCACCAGCATCGCCTCGCGATCGCGGTCGGTCCGGACGAACCCCACGGGCCAGGTCGCCACCAGGCCCCGGGCCCGCCCGTCCGCGCCGGCGCGCTCAGACGGCACGCGCGGGCTCCGGTTCCTGGAGGTCCAGCCGGTAGGACAGGGCCTCGGCCAGATGCTCGGCCGACACGGCGTCGCGACCCCCGAGGTCCGCCACCGTTCGCGCCACCTTCAGGGCTCGGTCGAATCCCCTCCCGGTGAGCGCGAGCGCCTCCACGGCCCGCGCCAGGAGGGCCTCGGCGTCGGCGGTGAGCCGGGCCGCCTTCCGGGCCATGGGCCCCGGCAGCTGGGCGTTGCACCGCACCGGGGAATCCCGGTACCGGGCCCGCTGCCGTTCCCTCGCGGCCTCCACCCGCTCCCGGACCGCATCCGACGGCTCGCCCGGGGACTGTCCGAGCAGCTCGGCCCGGGCCAGCCTGGGCACGGCCAGACGGAGGTCGATCCGGTCGAGCATCGGTCCCGAGAGCTTGCTCCGGTACTGCTCCACCCGGTTCGGCGGGCACCGGCAGTGGCGCCGGGGGTCACCCTCGTACCCGCACGGGCACGGGTTCGCGGCGCCTACCAGCGTGAACCGCGCGGGGAACTCGACCGACCCCACGGCCCGGGTCACCACCACCCGCCCGTCCTCCAGGGGCTGCCGGAGGCCCTCCACGGCGTCCCGCCGGAACTCGGTGAGCTCGTCGAGGAACAGGATCCCGTTGTGCGCGAGGGAGACCTCGCCGGGCCGGACGAACCCGGTGCCCCCGCCCAGCAGCCCCGCCACCGAGACCGTGTGATGGGGCGACCGGAACGGACGCGCAGACACCAGCCGCGATCCGGTCAGGAGCCCCGCGACCGAGTGGAGCCGGGTGACCTCCAGGGCCTCGTCCCGGGTCATCTCCGGCAGGATCGTGGCCAGGCGGCGAGCCAGCATGGTCTTGCCCGAACCCGGCGGCCCGATCATCAGCAGGTTGTGCCCGCCGGCGGCCGCCACCTCCAGGGCCCGCCGGGCCTGGGCCTGCCCCCGGACCTCCGCCAGGTCCACCCCCGCTCCGGCGGGGCCGGGCTCGTCGCGTCCCGCCTCCTCCGGGGGCGGGGGGTTCCATTCGCCCCGGAGGAATTCCACGGCCCGGGCCAGCGTGGGCGCCCCCACCACGCGAAGCCCCTCGACCAGGGCTGCCTCCCCGGCGTTCGCCTCCGGCACGACCACGCCCTGGAGCCGGGCCCTGGCCGCCGCGATGGCCACCGCCAGGATCCCCGGCGTGGGCATCAGCGCGCCGCGCAGCGACAGCTCGCCGGCGAACGCGAACCCGCCGAGACGCTCGGGCGGGACCTGGGCGGAGGCCGCCAGCACCCCCATCGCGATGGGGAGGTCGAGCCCCGGCCCGTCCTTGCGCAGGTTGACCGGCGACAGGTTCACCACGATCCGCCGTAGGGGCCATTCGAACCCCGAGCTCTCGACGGCCGGACGGACCCGTTCCCGAGAGTCCTGCACCGACGGCCCGGGGAGTCCCGTCATGGTGAGCGAGGGCAGCCCTCGCCCGATGTGCGCCTCCACCGCCACGAGGTGTCCCTGCACCCCGATCACGGCGACCCCCATGACCTTGCCGTACACCTGCCGCGCCCCCCTCCGCACGACCGCGGAGAACGCTAGCGCGACCCTCTGACATCGACGCCGGCGCGCCGCAGGAAGCGCAGGTGACCTGGGCGAACGCCGTTCGCCGGTCGGACGGACGGCGGATGCGGTGAGATTCCGGCGAGCGGCCGGCTACCCGCCGCCCACCACGGCCACCCACGTGGTCTGGTGGTGCACGGTCGGGGGGAACGTCGCCGGCGCGTCCGGCGAGGGCGCGTACGCCTCGCACCGGACCACGTACGTCCTGGCACCGGCCACCGCCACCTGGTGGTAGTCGCCCAGGAACGCGCCGTTCCGGCTGAACGCCGCGAAGTCCACGTTCGTCCGGACCCGGTTGACCCGGAGCGGCGCCGAGAACGTCCGTCCGCCGTCCAGGGACCGCTGGTAGAACGTGTCCACGTACGGACTGAAGTCCTTCACCGCGGCCGCCTCCCGGCGGGCCCGGTAGGCGATCCGGACGCTCCCGTCGGGGCCGATGCCGACCGCCGGATTGTACCGGTCGATCCAGTCACCCGGGGTCCCCGGGTTCACCACCCTCACCGGGGTCCACGTGGTGCCCTCGTCGTCGGACCACGTGAGCACCACGTCGTTGGCGCTGTCGGTCCGGAACCGGCCGTCCTCCCACGACACGTAGATTCGGCCGGTCCTCGGGTCCACGTCGGCGGTGGGGAGGCCCCCGGCCCGCTGCTGGCGGATGGAGTTGCCCTCGAACACGCCCACGCTGGTGGGCGGGGTGAACACGAGCGGGGTCCCGGTCGGCAGGCCGCCGGCCCCCCGAGCCACCGAGATGACCATCTTGCTGACGCCGGGGATCGGCTCGGCCAGGTCGTCCCCCGGGTTCGGATGCAGGGTGGGCGCCAGGGCGACGTCGGTGAGGAACGCCACCGCGAGGTCGCCGTTCGGCATGACCATGGGCATGGCCCCGATCCCCTGCCCGGAGTAGATGAGGCTGGGGGCCGGCAGCCATGTCTTCCCCCGGTCGTCGGAGTACGTCGCCAGGACCGGCACGACCCGGTCCCACACCACGTACACCCGTCCGTGGTGGTGGCCGGGGCCCTGTCCGTTGTCGACCACGATCCAGTTCTTGTCGTTGAGGCCGGCGCCGTCGTCGTCCTGGAGCAGGATGGGGTCGCCCCAGGTCCGGCCTCCGTCGGTGGACACGTTGACCGTCAGACCGCTGCGGAGCGCGTTGTTCGTGGTGTCGTCGAACACCAGCGAGTTCGCGTACACGACGTTGTTCGGCCCGAACGCCACGACGGCGTCCGAGGCCCGGTCGAACTGCCCGCCCACGTCGCGGGTGAGCTTCGGGAGGTCGCCGTGGATCCAGTGCTTGCCGCCGTCGAACGTGGTGGCCCAGCCGTTGTCCTCCGCGCCGCCGCCGTCCACCCGCCCCTCCTGGTACACGGCCACGGCGTTGTCCGGGTTCGCCGGGTTCACGGCGATCGAGGGCTCGATCGTGGTGTCGGGCTGCTCGGGCGGGTGGGCCTTCATGTCGTCCGAGCCGGCCAGGCGGTCGGTGAACACGAACGGCTTCTCCAGGGGCTTGGCCCCTGCGGTGCCCCGGCCCACCGCGGCCCCCGCCAGCGCGGCCACCGCGAGCACGGCGAGCAGGACGACCCCGGGACGACGGACGGACGGCTTCAGGCGGGACCTCCTCGTGCGATCCGGTTCCCCTCCCCGGCGCCGGATGGTCGAGACGACGCCGGGCCGGCCGATTCGCACGGGCCACGCGTGGGGGCGGGACGCGGGCGGGCGGCCGCGAGCGCTTGGCTTGTACCCCGGGCCGCCCCGGCCAAACTCGACTCAGCGAACAGAGGGCGTCAGAACGCGTCCTCGAACACGACCACGTCCGGCCGGACTCCCCCCCGCATCCGGACCGAGGCGACGTCGAAGCGAACGGAGGCCGGCACCAGGCCTCGCGACGCCAGGAAGGCCTCGCCGAGCTGGCGGAGCTTGGCCCGCTTGCGCCAGGTCACCGCCTCGTACCCGCCGCCGAACCCGTCGCCGCCGCGGGTCTTCACCTCGCAGAACGCCACCAGGCCGCCCTTCACCAGCACGAGGTCGATCTCTCCCAGCGGGCATCGCCAGTTGCGGGCCAGGCACCGATAGCCGAGATCGAGGTATCGCTCGAGAGCCGCCTCCTCCCCACGCCGGCCCAGGGTGATCCGGGGGGAGCCGGGTGCCGCCTGCCGCTCGATGGCCATGTCGCGACCGTATCGCGGGGCAGTGACATCGCGGCTCCGGGTGGCTCGGCCTCCGCTCCCGAGGCAATCAGGCCGGCGGCCTGGCCTCGTGGCCGAGCTCACGGCCCAGGAGGTCCAGCTCGTCCTTCCGGGCCAGCTCCTCGACGTTCACGTCGCGGGTGGTCAGCACCCGGACCTTGGAGACGAATCGCGCCGGCCGGTACATGTCCCACACCCACGCGTCCGACAGCTCGACCTCGAACCACGGACCCTCCCGCGGCGTCACCTCGACGTGGTTGCACAGGTAGAACCGGCGCTCGGTCTCCACGACGTAGGTGAACATGGGCAGCACGTCCCGGTACTCCCGGAACAGCGACAGCTCCATGTCGGCTTCGAACTGCTCGAGCTCCTCTTCGCCCATGGACCCCATTGTCCGCGTCCGGACACGGCATCGTCACGCGCCCGTGTCGCCGCCGGCGAACGACGCGCTCACTCCGCCAGCCGGTCCAGGGCCTCGACCGTCTCGGGGTCGAGCTCCTCGGGGACGAGGTCCCGGGGCAGCGGCTTGGGGTCCGCCACGCCCTTGAACGACCGGCGGTGGATGGGCGTGGGGCCCAGCCGGACCAGGGCGTCCCAGTGGGCCCGCGTCCCGTAGCCCCGGTTCGAGTCGAACCCGTACTGGGGGAACCGCCGGTGGTACCGGTCCATGATCGCGTCCCGTTCAACCTTGGCCACGATCGAGGCCGCGGCCACCGAGGCGGTGACCGCGTCGCCCTTGCGGATGGCGAGATGCGGGAACGGCACCCCCCGAACCGGCCACCCGTCGGTGAGCACGAAGTCGGGGACCGGCTCCAGCGTGCAGAGGGCCCGGCGGAGCAGGAACATGTTCGACCGGTGCAGGCCCCGGCGGTCGATCCGGGCGTGCGTGGCCCGGCACACCGTCACCGCCACGGCGTCCGCCCGGATGCGCGCGTACGCCCGCTCGCGCTGCAGGCGCGTGAGCATCTTCGAGTCGCCCACCCCGCAGAGGTCGAACCCCTCGGGCAGGATCACCGCCGCCGCCACCAGGGGGCCGGCCAGCGCGCCCCGTCCGGCCTCGTCGGCGCCGGCGATGAGGCGGAACCCCTCCCCGCGGAGCCGTCGCTCGAAGCGATCCAGGTCACCCGGGAGGTCGGACTTGCGGAGGGCCGGCTTGCCCATGGCGTCAGTGTGCCCGACGGCGGGACCGCCGTCAGCCCTCGCCGGCGACCTTGGTCCCGCCGGCCAGGCCGCCGAAGTCCCCCGGCGGCCAGATGATGATGAAGGCCTTGCCGATGACCTTGTCCATGGGGATCTGCCCGAGCTCCGGGAACCGGCTGTCGTTCGAGTTCCCGCGGTTGTCGCCCAGCACGAACAGATGGTCGGGCTGGACCTTGTAGGGCCCGAGCGTCCGGTTGTCCGGCATCTTGACGTAGGGCTCCTCGAGGCGTTTGCCGTTCACGTAGATCACGCCCTGGCGCTCCTCGACCGAATCCCCGGGCAGGCCGATGACCCGCTTGATGAAGTCCTCGTCGCTCGGCGCCGAGAAGCCCAGACCCTCCGTGACCCAGTGGAAGAACGCCGAGATCGGGTTCCGGTGCGGCCGGACGTCCGGGTGGGGATCGGAGAACACGATGACGTCACCGCGGTGGGGTGGGTGGAACTTGTAGGACAGCTTGTTCACCAGCACCCGGTCACCGATCTTCAGGGTGGGCTCCATCGACTCCGACGGGATGAAGAAGGCCTGGACCAGGAACGTCTTGATGAGCAGCGCGAGCAGGAAGGCGATGATGATGAGGGCCGGGAGCTCGCGCAGGAACGACAGCGGGCCCTTCTTGGCCTTCCCCCGGTGCTTGCCGGGGTGCTCACCGGGCTCTCCCGGCGGGCCGGGCTCGGCGGGGCGGCCGAACTGCGATCCCGGCGGGGCCTCCTCCTTGGTCTTCGTGGCCCCCTTCGCCGCCGGGAGGCCCACGAACCCCTCCGCCGAGGGCGCGGGAGGCTTCCGTTCGTCCTGGGATGGCGGAGGGCTCCCGGCCGGGGTCGGGGGTCGCTCGGGGTCTGGGCGGCGGGCCGGCGGCTGGGCTGGGTCCCGCGGCCCGGCCGGCTCCGGAGAGCTGGGCGGGCGCAGGGACACCCCTAGCGCTCCGTCCCCGCCGCCGGGGCCATGGAGCGGCCGGAACGGCCCACTATCCCTGGCCTTCGGCTGCGCGCTCGGTCCCGGGCTCGGCGTCCTGCCGCGTGGTGGTGGTCGTGGCCCTGACGGGCTCCCGGCGCTCCCGGATGCGGGCCCGCTTGCCCCGCAGCTCGCGCAGGTAGTAGAGCTTGGCCCGGCGGACCCGGCCCCTGCTCACCACCTCGAGCTTGCCGATCGACGGCGAGTGGACGGGGAAGGTCCGTTCGACCCCGACGCCGAAGGACATCTTGCGGACGGTGAACGTCTCGCGAAGGCCCCCGCCCTGGCGGCGGATGACCACTCCCTGGAACACCTGGATGCGCTCGCGACTGCCCTCGACCACCCGCACGTGCACCTTGACGGTGTCGCCCGGACGGAACTCCGGCAGGTCGTCGCGCAGGCGCGAGCTTTCGACGAGATCGATCTTGTTCATGGGTTTGTCTGCTTCCCGGCCACGGGGAGTTGACGGTCCGGTGATGATAGCACCCGGCCCCAGATCCTCCCCGGCCCCGTCACGACTCCGCGTCCATCCACCACTCGACGAACTCGCCGCATCGGCCGTCGGGCTCCAGGCGGACCTCCCACAGGTTGACGAACCTCCCGTTCGGCGGGGCGATCTCCGGCGGGGTGTACTCGGTCCAGCCCCGGACGAAACCGACGTTCCCGTCGACGCCGTGGACCTCGTGGCGGAACGTCCAGGTCCCCGGATCGTCCTTCCGGTCGAGCCAGCCCGCGACGATCGCCTCGCGCCCCCTCCACGGCTCCCGGTGGGGCGCGGTGAAGTACGTCGCGTCCTCGGTGAACAGGGCGCCGATCTCGCCGGGGTCGTTCGACTCCCACGCGCGCACGTATCGCTCCACCCAGTCCTCGAGCGCCGCTCGGTCCGTCATGGCCTCGCTCCCTTCCGTCACGCGCAGCAGGTCCGGCCGGTTCCGCCGCGTCTTGGCCAGCGCCGTCTCGCCGCGCCATCGTTCCACCTCGCCGTGGTGCCCTGAGACCAGCACCCCGGGCACGGCCATCCCCCGGAACTCCCGGGGGCGGGTGTAGTGGGGGTGGTCGAGCAGGTTCGGTTCGAACGACTCCCGCTCCAGCGACTCCTCCCGGCCCACCACGCCCGGGACCAGGCGGGTCACGGCCTCCAGGACCACGAGCGCGGGGATCTCCCCCCCGGAGAGCACGTAGTCGCCGATCGAGACCTCCTCCGCCGGCAGGCCCTCGACCACCCGCTCGTCGACGCCCTCGTACCGCCCGCAGATCAGGACCAGCCACGGCTCCGCCGCCAGCTCGCGGACCAGGGCCTGGTCCAGCCGGCGGCCGGCCGGCGAGAGCAGGAGGACCCGCTTGTCGCCGGGACCCAGCGACTCCACGGCGGCGAACACGGGCTCCGGCTTCATCACCATGCCGGGCCCGCCGCCGAACGGGGAGTCGTCTGCGGTCCGGTGGCGGTCCGTGGTGTGGTCCCGGATGTCGTGGACACGGACGGCGAGCACACCGCCCGTGATGGCCCGGCCCAGGAGGCTCTCCCGCAGCGGCCCGTCGAAGATGCCGGGGAACAGCGTCAGGACGTCGACTCGCACGGGCTCACCGCCCGGGGTCGCGCTCGTACACGCTCACGTGGCGCGGGCTCGCGGATGTGAACAGCTCGCCCTCCCATCCGCCCCAACGGTCCCGCAGCCGCAACCCGGCCAGCCGTGCCATGAGGTCGAGCTCGGACGGATAGCAGTACCGCAGCTTCACCGGGTACGTGCGGACGGGCTGCCCTTCCTCCAGCATCACCTGGATCGCCTCGACCTGCTGCGTGGCGGCATCGTGCCGGGCCGCCTCCAGCGCGAGACCCCGGAGGCCGATGTCGAGCGTCTCGACGCGCTGGCCCCGGTCGAACCTCGTGACGTCGGGCATGAACGCCTCCAGGACGAACAGGCCGTCGTCGGTGAGCCGCTCCGTGACGTTCGCGAAGCACCGGACCTGGTCCTCCTGGGTCCGCAAGGCGAAGAACGTGTTGAACACGACGTAGACGAGCCGGTACCGGCCGTCCACGGCCACGTCGGCGAAGTCCCCCATCGTCACCGCGATGTCCTCGCCCCCCGGCTTCTCCCGGAGCTTGGCGACCATGGCCGGTGAAGCGTCGATCCCGTGGACCTCCACACCCATCTCCGAGAGGGGAAGGGCCACCCGGCCGGTCCCGATCGCGAGCTCCAGGGCCGGGCCGCCGCCGGCCAGGTCGACCAGCTTCGAGGCCACGGTCTCGCCCTCCGCCAGGAACCCCAGCGATGCGGTCCAGGCGTCGTAGATCGACGCCCACCGCTCGCCGTACGTCTCGGTGCCGTACTCCTCGCTCCCGGCCATCTCGTCCAAGCCTACCGGGGGACCGGCCTCAGGAGTCCGCCGGCGAGGTCAGGCCGGGCACGTCCCGCACCACCACGCGCCTGCCCGCGACGTCGACCGACACCACCACGTCCTTCAGGGCGGGGACCAGCACCTCGGCCTCGGGGGGGCCGGTCACCCAGATGTCGTTGGCCGGCCCCGGCACGACCTCGCGGATGACGCCGAGCGGCCGGCCGGCGTCGGTGACGACCTCGCACCCCTCGAGCTGGTGGGGCCAGAACGAGCCCTCGGGGAGCTCGGGGGCATCGTCCGCGGGGACGAACAGGTAGGACCCGCGAAGGAGGTCGGCCGCCGTCCGGTCGGCGACCTCGGCGAACGTCAGCAGGAGCCGCCCCCGGTCGGGCCTCGTCGCCGAGACCGTCAGGGAACGGCCGTCCTCCAGCAGGAGCGTGGAGCCCGGTTCGAACCGCTCGGGGACCTCGGTGAGCACGAGCACCGAGACCTCGCCCCGGAGCCCGTGGGCCTTCGTGATCTTCCCGACCGCGAGGCGGGGGGTGGGCGAGCCGCCGGCCACCGAGTGCACCGGTCCCGGGGCGCTAATCGACGATCTCGACCAGCGTGCCGATGCCGTCGCGGGCGCCGGCGACGCGGACGATCGTCCGGATGGAACGGGCGATCCGGCCGCCGCGGCCGATGACCTGGCCCACGTCGTCCGGGCCGACGTGCAGACGGAGGATCACGCCCCGGTCGTCGTCGGCGTACTCGACCCGAACGGCGTCCGGGTCGTCCACCAGGGCCCGCGCGAGGTAGTCGAGGACGTCGGCGACGATCAGGCGGTCTTCGTCGACGGCTTCGTCGCGGCCGTCGCCTTCTGCGCCTTCTGCGCCTTCGATGCCTTCTGCTTCGCCCTCGCCCGCGCCGTCACCGGCCGCTCCGCCTCGAACTTCTCCCAGATCCCGGTCTTCTGCATCAGGGTCTGGACCGCCTCGCTCGGTTGGGCTCCCTTCATCAGCCATTCGAGTGCCCTCTCCTCGTCGATCTCGATGAGCGACGGGTCCTCCAGCGGGTGGTACTTGCCGATGGCCTCGATGAACCGCCCGTCGCGGGGCGAGCGCTGGTCCGTCACCACCACCCGGTAGAACGGGCGCTTGGTGGCCCCCAGCCGTCGCAACCTGATCCGAACCGCCACTGCTTCGTGCTCCTCTCAGCGGCGCTTCGGCATCCGGGGCACCCCCGGCATCGCGCCGGGGATGCGCGGCATGCGTTTCCCGCCGCCCATCATGGTCCTCATCATCTTGCGCGCCTGCTCGAACTCCTTGAGCAGGGCGTTGACATCGGCCGTCGTGGTGCCGGACCCGCGGGCGATCCGCAGGCGACGGCTCCCGCCGATGATAGCGGGGTTCCGCCGCTCCTCCACGGTCATGGAGCTGATGATGGCCTCGGCCTGCCCGATCTGGCGTTCGTCCACCTCGAGGTCCTTGAGCTGCCCGAGGGCGCCACGGCCGGGCACCCCGGGGAGCATCGCCAGGATGTCCTGGAGGGGCCCGAGCTTCTTCATCTCGCGCATCTGGGTCAGGAAGTCCTCCAGCGTGAACTGGTTCTGAAGCATGCGCTCGGCCGATTCCCTGGCCTTCTCCTGGTCGAGGGTCTGCTCGGCCCTCTCGATCAGGGTCAGCACGTCTCCCATCCCCAGGATCCGCTGGGCCATGCGGTCGGGATGGAACGCCTCGAGGTCCCCTGGCTTCTCCCCCACCCCGGCGAAGAAGATGGGGCGGTGCGTGACGCCCGTGATGGACAGCGCGGCGCCGCCCCGGGCGTCGCCGTCGAGCTTCGTGAGCACGAAACCGGTGGTGTCGACCTCCTGCATGAACGCCCGGGCCTGGACCACGGCGTCCTGGCCCGTCATGGAGTCGCAGGCCATGAGGACCTGGTGCGGCTTGATCGTGTCCCTGACCCGCCGGGCCTGCTTCATCATCTCGGCGTCCACGTGGAGGCGCCCCGCGGTGTCGACGATGACCACGTCGAGGCCGCGCCGCTTGGCCTCGCCCAGGGCGTTCCTCGCGACCTTCTCCGGCTCCTTGCCCTCGGAGACGACCGGCACGCCGATCTCGGCCCCCAGCGTGAACAGCTGCTCGATGGCCGCCGGCCGCTGGAGGTCCGCCGCGACCAGCAGCGGGTGCTTGCCCTTCTCCTTGAAGTGCAGGGCCAGCTTGGCGCAGTGGGTGGTCTTCCCGGAGCCCTGCACGCCGGCCATCATGATCACGGCCGGGTTCGCCCCCGGCAGCGTGAACGGCGTGTGCGTGCCGCCGAGGGTCTCGGTGAGCTCGTCCCGGACGATCTTCACGACCTGCTGTGCCGGCGTGAGGGACTTCATGACCTCGTCGCCCAGCGAACGTGCCCGGACCCGCGCCAGGAAGTCGTCCACGACCTCCACGGCCGCGTCGGCCTCGAGCAGCGCCGTCCGGATGTCGCCCAGCGCCGAATCCACCTGCTTCGGATGGAGCTTCCCCCGCGACCGGAGCTTGGTGAAGACAGCGTCGAACCGCTTGGTGAGCGTGTCGAACATCAGGCGGCCAGTGTATCGACCGGGCGAAGCGTGGCCGCCCCCTGGCGCGTCTTCACACCGATGACCGAGATCGGAGAGCTCGGCGTGGCGCGGGAGGTTGGGCTGGAGGCGCTGTACCGGCGCCTGGTGGGGGGCGCCGAGGGGCTGGCCCGCGCCCTCACCGGCGACCCGTACCTGGCCCAGGACATCGCCCACGACGCGTTCATCCGCGTCGCGGGACGGTTCGGGCATCTCCGCAACGCCGGGGCGTTCGAGGCGTACCTCCGCCGCGCGGTCGTCAACCAGTGCCGCTCGCACTTCCGACGGGCAGGCGTCGAGCGCCGGGGTCTCCAGCGGCTGGGCGTCCGGATCGAAGCCTCGGCCGCCCACGCGCTCGAGGAACGGGACTCGCTGTGGGCGACGATCCAGGCGCTGCCGTACCGCCAGCGCGCGGCGATCGTCCTCCGGTTCTACGAGGACCTCTCGGAGGCACAGGCCGGAGAGATCCTGCGGTGCTCGCCGCGCGCGGTGAACTCCCTGGTGTCGCGGGCCATGGCCACGCTACGAGCAGAGATGGAGGAACGCTGATGGACACGCTCGAGACGAGGATCCGCGAGGCCCTGGACCGGAGCGTCGGTGCTCCCCCGCAGCGGTCGATGCCCCCGGGCACCCGTTCGCGGGTGCGGCGGCGCCAGGCCCGGTGGGTCGTCGGCATCGTCGTCGTCGCGGTGGGAGCCGTGTTCGGGGGACTCACCGCGCTGAAGGCGATCCCCGGGGGCGGCGGCGGGGCGCCCGGGGAGGGCGGGACGTTCGTGCCGAACCATCCGCTCGAGTTCGTCCCCGAGGGGTGGCCCACCGTGCGCATCGGCGACCCCGCGGACGGCTTCACGTTGCCGTCCGAGGTCGCGGGCGCCGCCGGACCGGTGCGCGTCATCGCGTCCGGGACGGTCGACGGCCATGGGTTCTCGTTCCAGTCGTACGTGGGCGACCCCAGGGCCGGAACGAGCGGCCCCTGCCTGGGATTCGCGGGCCCGGGCCTGGACCGGTTCGCCTCCCCGGATCCGCAACCGCCGGGGGCGGTGGGCGGGATCTCGTCTTCCACGTGTGCGACAGATCAGGGAGTGCCCCAGAGCCTGGACATGTACCGGACCAGCCAGCAGGACACCGATCAGGCCCCCGGCACGGCCCCGAACTACGGGTTCCTCAGCGCCCGGGTGGACCGGCTCGGGCTGCGCCTCGACGACGGGAGCACGGTCGACATCCCTGTGCTGCCGAGCCCGCCGGGGTGGGAGGGCATGCAGGCCTTCCTGTTCTTCCCGCCCGTGGGCAGCAGCGGCACGCTGACCGCATATGCGGCCGACGGGACCGAGCTGGCGCGAGCGCCGATGTGCTCGTTCTCCGAGGACGCCGCCTTCGGATGCGGAGGAGGGGGAACCACCACCCAACTTGCGCCGGTCCCGACGCCGTCGGCACCCTCCTAGTCATGCGACGGATCGAGGCAGCCGCGCGACGGGCGAGTGGGTCCCGATGTCGTCAGAATCGCTCTGTTCGCCGAGCAGTCCAGAGATCGGGCCAAGGCTCGGCAACACACGCGAACGATGTCACCCGTGTTGGCGCGGCGGGGATCGTTCAGCCGGCGGGGCCGTAGGGCGGGGCGAGGTCGGGCAGCATCGGGAAGTGGCGAACGTTGAGTGTCCATAGGGGGACGCCCAACTCCTCACGGGTCGCCGCGATGACGTAGTCGACGACATCGATGTTCCGATGGGAGCGCGCGTATCGATTCGCGAACTCCCCGGCGCGGTCGGCGATGGCCGCGGTCACGTCGATCCAGATGAACGAGCCAATCAGTTGGTCCAGGCGTGGCCTGTCCGACGGGCGGGCGCCGGCCAGCAACTCGACTCGAATGAGGACCGACGCGAACAATGGTTCGCCTGCGGCAATCTCGCCACGAAGGAGATCCTTGGCCTCTCGTCGGCCGCGGAGGTGATCGACGAGGATCGTCGTGTCAGCGAGCGCCGCCACGGTCCTTCGCGAGGCGCTTCCCCAATCCGGGGCGCAACCGCTTCATCAGGTCGTCGATGTTGCTCCGGTCGCGCCACATGCCGAACGTCGCATCCAGCGCCTCGACGCCGCGTCGGGCGTAGGTCCGGTCGAGCGCTCTACGGATGAGCTCGGCCATGGAAAGGCCGGTCGTCGCGGAAACCCTCCGCAACAGATCGTACTGCTCGTCCTCCAGCGTGATCTGGGTTCGCCTCGCCATGATGTAATGCTACATCATCACAGACCCCGGCCTCAACCGGAGAGGAGGTTGTCGGCGAAGGCCCGGGGATCGAACGGCTGGAGGTCGCGCAGGCCCTCCCCGGTCCCGACGAGCTTGACGGGGACGCCGATCTGGTCGCGGACGGCGAGCACGATGCCGCCCTTCGCGGTGCCGTCGAGCTTGGTGAGGGCGACGCCGGTCAGCGGCACGGCGTTCGTGAACTCCCGGGCCTGGGCGATGCCGTTCTGGCCGGTGGTGGCGTCGATCACCAGCAGCACCTCCTCCACGTCGCCGGCGGCCTTCTCGATGACCCGCTTGACCTTGGCCAGCTCGGCCATCAGGGGCTGGCGGGTGTGCAGGCGGCCGGCCGTGTCGACGATCAGGACGTCGTCGCCCCGGGCCTTCGCGGAGTGCACCGCGTCGAACGCCACCGCGCCGGGGTCCGCCCCCCGGGTCTGGGTCACGATGTGCGCGCCGGCCCGGCGGGCCCACACGGTGAGCTGCTCCCCAGCCGCCGCCCGGAACGTGTCGCTGTTGGCGAGGCCCACCTTCAGGCCCTGCCCGGCCAGGTACGCGGCCAGCTTGCCGATCGTGGTGGTCTTCCCCGCCCCGTTCACCCCCACCACCATCATCACCGTGAGCTCGCCGGGAACCAGGTGGAGGCCGGTGTCGCCGCCGAGGGCCGACGCCACCTCCTCGGCGATCAGCGCGGCCGGGTCCGAGCCGTCCTCGTAGCGCTCCTTGACCCGCTGCACCAGCCGCGCGGACGCGCCCGGCCCCACGTCGGCCCGCACCAGCAGGTCCTCGAGGCGTCCCCACTCCTCGTCGGTGGCCCGCTTCCCTGCGAACAGGGCCCGGATGCGCGCTCCCAGGCCCTCGGCCCGCGGCGGCGCCGCGGCCGGAGCCCTCCCGGGGGGCGGCTTCCCCGGAGGGCCGGCCGGCTCCGGCCGGGTCGGGATGGGGCGGGCCCGCAAACCACGCTGGGGCTTCGCGACGCCCGTCTCCCCCTGCCGTGCCCGCGACCGCGCCGCCAGCGCCAGGATCAGCCCGAACAGCGCTCCCACGGCCACGGCGATGAGGAAGATCTCCATGGCCACCGAGGCTAGTGGACGGACTGCCCGCCCGGCACCCCGGACCGAAACCGCGATGGGCTCTTGACCGAACGGGCGGCGCCGTCCATGCTCCGCGCATGGGCATGCAGCCACCGCCTTCGGGCGACGCCGAGTTCAACCAGAACGACTGGCAGGAGCAGGACCTCGAGGCGCAGATCCGGGAGGTCCGCGACGAGCGCGCAGCCGATGGGGACGAGGAGCGCCGCTCGTTCTGGCGGCGCCTGTTCCGCAAGAAGCGCTAGACGGTCAGTCGCCCCTCCCGACGAGCCGCCGCTTCATCGCGGCCGTCCGGTGCCAGGTCCACGCCTTCGAACCGCTGGCAGATCACCCGGCTCGCGCCCTCCTTCATCGAGACGCCGTACATCGCGTCGGCCGCCTCCATGGTCCGCTTCTGGTGCGTCACCACCAGCACCTGTGACGTGGTGGCGAAGTCGCGGATCAGGCCGATGAACCGCTGGAGGTTCACGTCGTCGAGGGCCGCCTCCACCTCGTCCAGCAGGTAGAACGGCGAGGGCCGGGCCCGGAAGATCGAGAACAGGAACGCCAGCGCGGTGAGGGCCCGCTCCCCGCCCGACAGCAGCGAGATCCGCTTCACGCGCTTCCGGCCGGGCTGGGCCTCGATCTCGATCCCGGCCTCGAGGGGCTGGTCCGGGTTCGTCAGGACGATCCGGCCGTGGCCTCCCGGGAACAGCTCGCCGAACATCCGCTCGAACTCCGTGGCCACGTCGCGGCAGGCGTTACCGAACAGCTCGACGATCCGCTCGTCGATCTGCCGCACGACCTCGGCCAGGTCCCGCCGGGCCGCCCGGACGTCGTCGATCTCGCGCTGGAGGAAGTCGTGGCGCTCCTGGAGCGCCTCGAACTCGCCCTGCGCCAGGAGGTTCACCCTCCCCAGGAGCCCGAGGCGGCGGCCCACCAGCTCGGCCCGGCGCTCCAGGGCCTGGGGGCGCTCGTCGGGACCGAGCGCCCCCACGGCCTCGGCGGGCTGCCGCTCGTGGCCCTCCTTCAGCAGGCGCTCGGCCTCGGCGATCCGGCGGCCCATGTCGGCCCGGGCCCGGTCCTCCAGCTCGAACTCCTCGCGGAGCCGGTCCAGCCGGCCGGCAGCCTCCCGCCAGGCCCGGTTGGCCTCGCCCTCGGCGTCGGCCGCGGCCCGGTCGTCCGTGGCGGCCCGGGCCCGGTTCGCCGCCGCAGCCTCCAGCCGGGCCTCGGCCCGTCGGAGCTCCACCTCGGCCTCGTCCCGGGCCGCCTGGGCCCCTTCGAGCTCCTCCTGCAGCAGGCGGGGATCCTCCGCGGCCATGGCCTCGCGCTCCCGGGCCAGCCGGGCCATGGCCTCGTCCAGGCGATGGCGGTCCCGGCGGAGCGTCTCCACCTCCACCCGGAGCGACATCGGAGCCTCGGGAGGCGGCGGGAGCGGGGGCGGCTCACGATGCTCCGTCGGCGCCCGGCCCAGCGTCTCCCTCCACCCGGCCGCGGCGTCGTCCATCCCGGCCAGGCGCTCCTCGACGAGCTCCCGTTCCTTGTGCAGCGACGACAGCTCCGGGGCCAGCCGACCCAGCCGGTCGGCCGCGGAGGTGATGCGGGCGTCCGCCTCCTCCAACCGCGCGGCGACCGAACCGAGCTCCCGGTCGATCTCCTCGAGGGCCGCCGCCTTCGGTTCCAGCGCGGTTCGAACGGAGGACAGGTCGTGGTCCACGGCCCGGAGCTCCAGGCGGAGGGCCCGGGCCCGGGCGTCGGCCTCGGCGGCGGTGCGGATGACCGTGGGGCCCACCAGGACCCCCTGGCGCGTGACGAACGAGCACCGGGGATGGGCGCGGTGCTTGGCTTCGGCCTCGTCCAGGTCCGTGGCCAGGTACACATCGCGGAGCACCCGCACCAGCAGCGGATAGGCCCGGGGATCGGACGTGATCTGGTCGAGCAGGGGTCGTTCGCCGGCGAGCGCTCCGGGCAGCGCGTGGGCCTCGGTGCCGGGGACCGCCAGGACGGCGCCGTCGCCGCCCGGCGCGTCGGCCAGGGCCTCCTCGCGCCGCTCGTACACCACGGCGTCCCGGAGCTGGCCGAGCGCGGCAGCCAGGGCCGCGTCGAGCCCCGGACCCGCGGTGACGAGGTCCCGGAGCAGCCCCGCGGCCCGTCCCCCGTGCGACGCCACGAACCGCGAGCCCGGCGTCTCCTCGAGGTCCCGGCGGCGGGCCTCCACCAGGGCCCGCCGGTGTTCGTGCCGCCGGAGGTCCTCCTGGAACGCGGCCACCTCGGCGGCCAGGACCTGGCGCTCCTGATCCAGCCCGGCGTGTCGCTCGGCCAGCGGGGTCTCCTCGGCGTCGAGCTCCTCGATGCGGGTCTCGAGGGCCCCGCGCTCGCGTTCCACGGCCTCGGTCCGCTCGCGAACGGCCGCGAGCGACCGCTCCAGCCGCTCGCGGTCCCGCTCGGACGATCGCAGGGACCGTTCGACGGCCTCCATCTCGGCCCGGTGGGCGGCGGCCTCCTGGGCCAGCCGGTGGCGCTCGTCCTCGGCCTCCCGGCGGGCTCGCTCCGCCGTGCGGAACTCGGCCTCCGCCTCCGCGAGCTCGCGCTCGCGCTCGGCGAGCGCGGCGACGGTGGTGGTGTGGGCGTCCTGGGCCCGGGCGGCCTCCTGCTCCAGGGCGGCCAGCCGCGCGGTGTGGGCGGCGGACTGGGCCAGCCGGGAGCGGCACTCACCGACCCGGTCCACGACCCGCCGGAGGGTCCGTTCGGCCTCCGACCGGCCCTCCTCCGCCGAGCGGTGCCCCTCCTCGGCCTCGGCCAGCGCGGACTCCGCGGCGGCACGGCCCTGCGCGAGCCGGCCCAGTTCCGCGTCGAGCGCCTCCATCCGCTCCCGGGCCTCGGTGCGCAGGCGCAGGCCCTGCTCCCACCCGCCGCTGCGGGCGTCGCGTTCGGCATACAGCTCCCGGAGGCGCGCCGCCGCCAGCCGCCAGGCCAGCTCCTCGGCCTCGGCCGACAGCTGTTCGTGGCGGACGGCCATCTCGGCCTGCTGCCGGAGGGGCCGGAGCTGCCGCCGGAGCTCCGTCAGCACGTCCTGGAGCCGGAGGAGGTCCTGCTCCAGGCCGGCCAGCTTGCGCTCGGCCCGTTCCTTGCGCCGGCGGTGCTTGGCGATGCCCGCGGCCTCCTCGATGTACTGCCGCCGCTCCTCGGGCCGGGCCGTGAGGACGTCCTCCAGCTGGCCCTGCCCCACCACGGTGTGCAGGGCCCGCCCGATGCCGGTCTCGGCCAGCAGCTCCTGGATGTCGAGGAGCCGGACCACCTGGCCGCCGATGCGGTACTCGCTGTCCCCCGAGCGAAACACGGCCCGGCTGATCTCGATCTCGGACATCGGCACGGGGACCAGCCCCGCCGAGTTGTCGATGACCAGCCTGACCTCGGCCAGCCCAAGCCCGCCCCGGGCGGCCGAGCCGGCGAAGATCACGTCGGCCATCTGGGCGCCCCGGAGCGACCGCGGCCCCTGCTCCCCCAGGACCCACGAGATGGCGTCGACCAGGTTCGACTTCCCCGAGCCGTTGGGCCCGACGATGACGCTGATCCCCGGAGTGAACTCCAGGGTGGTCCGGTCGGCGAACGACTTGAACCCTCGAAGGGTGAGCGAGCGCAGGAACATGCTGGAGACCGATCCTAACAAGGATGTAATTCGCGGTCGAGCGCTGTTTGCCTGCCGATCGCCGGATCGAGCGGTCTCGTCAGCGGTCGACGTCGAACGACGTGTCGCCGAGGGGTTCGAGGTCGGTGACGTCCACGGATTCGACCTCGGCCCAGTCGGTGCCGTGGCGGCACCACTCGACCATCGCGTCGACGTCCTCCGGCGGACCCTCGAACTCGGCCTCCACGCGGCCGTCGGGCCGGTTCAGGACGAATCCGGCCACGCCTCGCGCGCGGGCGGCCTTCGCGCAGCCCGCCCGGAAGAACACCCCCTGGACCTGCCCGGACACCACCACCCGGACCCGCTTCGCCGCCCGGTGGGCGTCCTCGTCCGAGCGCGCGTGCTGATCGGACATATCCGAATTGTCCCCGCAGCCCACCGGCCGAAGCAACCGACCGCGTGCCCGGCCCGATCCGGGGCGGGCCGCAGTTGCCCCGGATCGGGCCCGAACACGTGACCCGAACGGCCGCCGGCTCAGCCGGTCGTGGCGCTGTAGATGTCGTTGTTGCCCCAGTTGGCGGGGCAGTCGCCGGCCGGGCCCAGCGCCCACGGCGCGGGGAACACCCGGTGGCCGGCGTTCAGCGAATCCTGGCGCCAGCCGTCCATGGCCGGGCAGTCGGACGTGTCGCGGACCTCGTCCCACACCCCGACGCCGTACGTACGCGTCGCCGCCGCGTACACGTAGTCGCCCAGGAACTCGTTGTAGAGGATCCGCCCCTGGCTCGAGCCGCGGGCGTCACCGTACGGCCCGTCGTACAGCGTGGTCCACCCCGTTGGAGCCCCGCCGGCGCCGATGGAGGCCGTCCGGAACACTCCTCGCTCCGGGCGGGGATTCGCCGTGGTGGCCTGGAAGGGCTGGCCGAAGTCCTGGTACGCCAGGTACACGTCGGTGCCGTTCGGCGAGATGGCCGGGGCGACGTACGCGGGCCGGTCACCCGCATCCGACACCGTGACCGGCGTGCTGAACGACCTCCCGAGGTTCGTGGAGTACGACAGCTTCGCCACCTCGTTGTTGAGACCGCCCTCGCCGTCCACCCACGCCACCACGACCTCGTTCGTGGCGTCGGCCCCGGTCGGGGCGCCGTTCGCGATGTCCACCGACGGCATCGCGGCCAGGTCGGCTCGCGCCCCCGAGTACCCGTCCTCCACGCACCGGTGGCTGATCGGATCGACCCTGAAGCAGATGTCGTTGATCGGGATCACGTCACGGGGCGGGCTCCACGAGACGCCTCCGTCCCTCGACGTGATCAGCGTGTCGTGCCCCGCGAGCGACGTGCCGCCGAAGTGCGTGAAGAAGACGTACACCTTCCCGTGGCTGTCGGTCCGGACCGTGCAGCCGTCGTACGCGCCCGTGGGGGCCGTCACGAACGGCGGGGCCACCTGGTGGGCCTTCCACGTCACGCCGCCGTTCCGCGAGACCGCGACCATCGGCTTCAGCGGGAACGCGTTGCCGGAGCTGAACGAATGGAAGTCCGAGTAGCACACGTACACGTTGCCGAAGAACGGGCTGGACGACGCGTTGTCGGCCCAGATCTGCTCCTTGTCGAGCCCGACCGAGGCCGCGACGTGCGCCGGGACGAAGTACGGCTTCGACCAGTTGCTCTGGTCGGCCACCCGGGCCTCGGTGATGTCGTCGATGTGCGACACGGTGATCGCGAAGTTCGAGTTCTGGCCACCCTGCTGGATGATCGTGTCGTTCAGGTTCGTGGCCAGCGTCGAGAAGTACAGCCGCGACCCGTTGTCCCACGAGAAGTGCCCACCAACCGGGACGGGCCCGAAGGCCACGCCGGTGTCGCTCCGGGACCGGAGCCCGTTCTCGTAGTAGTTGGGAACGGTGTGGATCGGCCCGGGGTGCGGGGTGCACGGCTCGACGGTGGGGTCGCAGTCCGCCGCGGTCAGCCCCTGATAGGTCGGCTGGACCCACGAGTGCCCGCTGTCGAACGAGAAGTACACGCCGGACAGCCCCACGCCGCGGTTGAACGTCCCGAGCGGGTACGAGCACGCCCCGGCCTCGGTGGAGGCCTTCCGTGAACAGGGCTGCATGTCGACCAGGTCGTTGGCCCCCGCCGCGAGCACCGTCGGCCGGGTCGGGTCCACCGCGAGCGACGGCTCGTTCACCGCGTTCTGCGGATGGTTGTCCACCGGACCGGCCACGCTCACCAGCGCGTCCGTGGTGACCGGCACGGCCCCGGCCGGAGCCGATACCGTCGACAGCGCGGCCACCACCAGCGCGGGAAGGCCGATGGAGAGGAGACGAAGGCGCACGCGCCGCATCGAACACTCCTTCCTGCGGACATCGGGGCGCCGAGGCTCAGAACCTCTCACCAACCCCCAACCCGGTCAAATTCGACGGGATGCCCACCGAGGGCCCCTCCTTCGTCGAGGATCCGGCGGCGTCGGGGCCGGGGTCACCCGCGGAGGATCCGGCGGGCGGCCGCCTCCTTCACGCGGGCCGGGGTCACCGCTCGGAGGGGCTTGATGATCTTCGCGTCGGTCCCCACGAGGTATCGGAGCCTGGGTCGCTTGGTGGTGGCGACCAGGCGGACCTTCCGGGCCACCTCGCCGGGATCGGCCTTGCGCCGCCGCTCCACCTCCCTCATCGCGAACAGCTCCATCCGCGCGCTCTCCTTCGCGTGCGGCGAGCCCGGGTCGCGCATCCCGGCGGCGTACCTCGCGTTGTCGAAGAAGATGTCGGTCGCGTACGTGCCGGGTTCGACCAGCGTGACGAACACGCCGTCGTGGACCGTCTCGTACCGGAGGGTCTCGCCGAACGCCTCCAGCGCGGACTTCGACGCGTTGTAGGCGGAGAGACCGGGCACGGGGTTGAACGCGCCGATGCTCGAGATCAGGATGATCCGGCCGGACCGCCGCTCGCGCATGCCCGGGAGCACGGCCTTCACCACGCGGACCGCGCCGAAGAAGTTCGTCTCGAACTGCTCCCGGAACTCCTCGACCGACGTGTCCTCGACGAACCCGCCGATCCCGTACCCGGCGTTGCTGACGAGGACGTCCACCCGTCCCGCCTCGGCCTGGATGCGCTCGAACGCGGAGGCCACGGACTCGTCGCTCGTGACGTCGAGGGGCAGGACCTCGACCGAGACCCCGGCGTGAGCGGCGGCGCGATCGAGCTGCTCCCGCTTCGAGGGGGTGCGCATGGTCGCGTAGACGCGGAACCCCGCCGAGGCCAGCTCCACCGCGGACAGCAGCCCGAACCCGCTGGAGCACCCCGTGAGCACCGCAACACGACGCCGATCGGACATGTCTCGTCTCTGCGTACCCGCAGGCTCCCCCGGCAACCGGCCCGTCATCAGGCCGGTTCGATCTCCAGGGACAGGTCGAGGGCCGGCGCGGAGTGGGTGATGCGGCCCACCGAGATGAGGAGCCTCCCCAGGCCGGCGATCTCGCGGACCCGTTCCACCGTCATGCCGCCCGAGATCTCCAGGGGGACCCGGTCCCCCACCATGTCCACCGCGCGCTTCACGGTCTCGAGGTCCGCGTTGTCGAGCAGGACTGCGTCGGCGCCGGCGTCGAGGGCCTCGCGGAGCTGGACCAGGGTCTCGACCTCGACCTCCACCCGGAGCGTGTGCGGCGCGGCCGCCCGGGCCTCCCGGACGACCTTCCCCACCCGTCCCCCCAGCGCCAGGTGGTTGTCCTTCAGCAGGACGCCGTCGTGCAGCCCGGCCCGGTGCAGAAGCCCGCCGCCGCATTCCACGGCGTACCGCTCCACCGACCGGAGCCCGGGAAGGGTCTTGCGCGTGCACAGGATCCGCGACTCGGTGCCCGCGCACGCGTCCACGTACTGCCGGGTGGCCGTGGCGATCCCCGACAGGTGGGTGAGGAGGTTCAGGGCCACCCGCTCGGCGGCCAGGACGGACCTGGCGGGTCCCCGGATCCCGGCCACGACGTCGCCGGGTTCGACCGCGTCGCCGTCCGCGCGCTCGGCATCGAACGCCACCGCGGGGTCGACGGCCGCGAACACCCGTCCGGCGATGGGCACCCCGGCCAGGATCCCCGGGGCGCGGGCCTCGATCCGGGCCGCCGCCTCGAGGCCGTCGGGGATCGAGACGCGCGAGGTCACGTCGCCCTCGGGCCCCAGGTCCTCGGCCAGGGCCCGGCGGATCAGGTCGTCGACGTCGAGGGGCAGGGCCGGCATGTTCGCTCCAGTCTAGATTCGACGGCGGGCCGGTATCCTTTGGAGCGGGGAGAGACCATGACCCTGACCACAGCGCCCGCCGACACCGCCGCCCACGCCGCCGACATCTCGGCGTACGAGCCGTGGGCCGAGGAGGTCCGCCGCCTGGCCCGCGAACGGGACGCAGTGATCCTGGCCCACAACTACCAGGTGCCGTGGATCCAGGACGTCGCGGACTTCGTGGGCGACTCCCTGGAGCTCAGCCGGAAGGCCGCGGCCGCCGAGGCCCGGGAGATCGTGTTCTGCGGCGTCCACTTCATGGCCGAGACCGCCGCGATCCTCTCCCCGGACAAGCGCGTGCTCATCCCCGATCTCGAGGCGGGCTGCTCGCTGTCGGACACGATCACGGCGGAGCAGCTGCGCGAGTGGAAGGCCGGGCACCCCGGCGCCGTGGTGGTGGCCTACGTCAACACGACGGCCGAGGTGAAGGCGGAGTCCGACATCTGCTGCACGTCCCAGAACGCCGCCGCGGTGGTCGCCTCGATCCCCGAGGACCGCGAGATCCTGTTCCTCCCCGACATGTTCCTGGGGGCGCACGTCGAGCGGGTCACCGGCCGGAAGATGCAGATCTGGATGGGCGAGTGCCACGTCCACGCCGGCATCGGCGCGCAGGAGCTCAAGGACCTGGTCCGCCGCGAGCCCGACGCCGAGCTCCTGATCCACCCCGAGTGCGGCTGCGCCAGCGCCGCCCTGTACCTGGCCGGCGAGGGCGAGCTCCCCGCCGAGCGAACGCAGATCCTGTCCACCGGCGGCATGATGCGCCACGCACAGCAGGCGAGCGGAGGCAAGTTCATCGTGGCCACCGAGACCGGCATCCTCCACCGCCTCCGCAAGGAGAACCCCGCCGGCGACTACCTGGCCGCGAACGAGGCCGCGGTGTGCCGGTACATGAAGACCATCACGCCCGCGAAGCTCACCCGCAGCCTCCGTGACGGCGTCCACGAGGTCCGCATCGAACCGGAGATCGCCGACCGCGCCCGCGCCGCCATCCAGCGAATGATCGAGATCGGCTGAGGCGTCAGAATCGGGTCGTGACCCTCGGCCCCATTGCACGCGCATGACGGAGTACGACACGCGGACGGCGCTGCTCGTGGTGGACGTGCAGAACGACTTCGCGGATCCGAACGGGTCGCTGTACGTCGAGGGCGGCGAGGACGTTCCCGCCGTGGTGAACGAGGAGGTCGCGCGGGCCCGGGAGGCGGCGGCGCTGGTCGTCTACTCGCAGGACTGGCATCCGGAGTCGACGCCGCACT
>DASWED010000104.1:0-3203 GCA_036394995.1 Actinomycetota bacterium | reverse complement strand
GGTCCAGATGTCGGCCTCCTCGGAGTCATCGATCAGTCGCCGGAGCAGCGCTCGTCCCACTCCCTTGCCGCGGGCGTCCCCGGCGACGTAGATGCTCATGTAACGAGCCTCGGTGCTTGATCGGCCCGAGGTCCCAGGGTTGCATGAGGCCAGCCCGGCTGGTCCGGGAGGGAGGCGTCGAGAAGCGCTCTGAGGGAAGCACCGGAAGGTGTGGAGCCTCGCTGGACTGATGGCCTTCGCCGGCCCGGCCACGGATGCCCCGCATGAGGGAAGTGGGACGGCCTGCGCGGCCGGGCCCGTTTGCAGCACATGAGTGGGAGCCGCGGTTGGGCTCAGCCACCTTGGGACCGTGGTCGATGAGGCGTCGCCCCCTCGTGCGGCCGAGGCCGACGATCGAGCGCGGCCCCGGGAAGGAGGAGTCATGGTCGAGCGACGACTGCTCGGCATCGACCTCGGCATCGCGAGCGCCCACACCGCCGTAGTGCTCCGTGGAGACGGCACCGAGGTGTGCCGGCGACGGTGCCATCCCATTGTGGAGAGCTTCGGGGAGCTCGAGCGGGCCGCCCTGGAGGGGGCCCCTCCGGGCACCCAGATCGAGATCGTCATCGAGCCCACCGGACCGGCTTGGCTCCCCGTGGCGGTGTTCTTCGGGCGACGTCACCCGGTGTTCAGGGTCAGCTCACAGAAGGCGGCGGACCTTCGGCGGTTCCTGCACCGCCACGCCAAGTCCAACTCCATCGACGCCACGACCCTGGCTCGCCTCCCCCTGGTGGACCCCGGGAGCCTGCATCCCGTGGAGCTCCCCGGCCGGGACCGGGCCTCCCTGGATCGCCGGGTCCGGGCCTGCGACCGCCTCACCCGGCAGGCCTCCGAGCACAAGGTCCGCCTCAAGGACCTGGTGCGCCAGCTCCTGCCCATGACCCCGCTCAGCGGTGATCTCGGGAAGTCCGACCTGGCAGTCCTGGAGCGCTGGGCCGACCCGAATGCCCTGCTCAAGGCGGGGAAGGCCCGCCTCGTCGCCGTGATCGCCAAGGCCTCCCACGGCCAGCAGGGAGCGGACCGGGCCGAGGAGTGGCTCGCATCGGCACGGGCGTCGGTGGACCTCTACGGAGGCGACGGCGCCGTGGCGTTCGCCGATCTCGCCGCCGAGGTGGCGACGGAGATCCGGCTCCTGCGGGGGATCGAGGCGGAGCTCGACTCTCACGCCGCGGTCCGCGAGCGGGCGTACCGGCGGGTCGATCCCGAGGAGCTGGCCCGGTCGCTGCCCGGCATCGCCGAGGTCGTCGGACCGGTCCTCGTCGCCGCCATGGCCCGACCGGGGCGCTTCGCCCGCGGCGAGCAGTTCAAGAGCTTCACCGGGCTCGTGGCCCGCGCCTCGGAGACCGGGGAGTCCGAGCGCAAGGGCCAGCCCATGTCGAAGGCCGGGCCCTCCCTGCTGCGAACCATGCTGCTGCGGGCGGCCGACACGGCCAGGACCCAGGACCCCCAGCTCGCCCGGATCTACTTCGTCCAGATGGTGGAGCGCGGAGCCAATCACATCAAGGCCCTGTGCGTGGTGGCGGCGCACCTGGCCGAGCGGGCCTGGGTGGTCATGGCCAGGGGCACGCCGTACGTCGTCCGCGACACCGACGGCGGCCCTGTGTCCAAGGCCGAGGCCAAGGCCATCATCGCCGAGCACTGGACGGTGCCGGAGGACGTCCGGCGGCGTCGGCGGAACAAGAAGGTGGGGAAGGTCCCTCACCAAGTCCTCATGGGACATGCACAGTCTCGCGCTCGACGCGCGGCTACGAGGCGGCCTTCCCCACCCGAATCCTCGCCCTTCGCCGCCGCCGCGTCAACGACGCAGGGAGGAGGTGCTTGACAACCGAGCTCCGATAGGGAATCAGTCCTAGCCCAGGTCCTCGGGCGGGGGCATCGGTCCCGGCCACGGGCCGGCGGGCGGCGCCGCCGGCGGCGGCGGCGCGTTCCGGGCCTCGGGGAGACACGGAAGCTCGTCGAGGATCGATCCTGAGAAGACGGCGTCGAACGCGGGCTCCGTCGCCTGCCCCGGTCTCATGGGGCTCCCCCCGGGCGGCCGATGTCGGCCCGCGACAGGCGGGAGATGAACCGGGTGAGGTCGGAGACCATGACGTGGTTCTCGCGCAGCTCCTCCATGTCGATGTCCATCCAGGGAGGTCGGATCCGCCGAATCAGCGGGACCCCGTCCTCGTCCCGATCGAACCGGCTCGCGACCAGGGACCTGAGCCGGGCCTGGTCGAGCGGATAGGAGCCTCCCACCTTCGGGCGGGTCGTGTGGCCGTGGTCCGAGGTCACGAGGAGGACCCACTCGCTGCCCAGGTTGTTGTTCAGGAAGGCGACGAACCGGGCCAGGCACCGGTCCTGGGCGCGGACCGAGTCCGACATCTCGGGGCTGTCCGCGTAGTACAGGTGTCCGACCTCGTCGATCAGCTTGAAGTTGAGGAACAGCAGGTCGGTCTCCCGGTGGGTGCCCAGCTCCTCCCGGCGGATGACCTCCTCGACGGCCCGTTCCTGGAACGGGATCCGGGCCGGGGTATGGAACCCTCCGAGCTGGTTCCTGATCACGTGGCCGCGCCACTTCCCGTCGATCGTGCCGTCGATCCGGTCCGCGTAACGGAAGTAGGGCGCCCTGGGGTCGTCCAGCCGGGGGAGGTCGTTCACGTACTCGGGGAAGCGGTAGTGCTTCGCGATGACGCGGGGGAGCCCCCACGTGGGGGCGGTGGTCTCGTTCGCCCCCAGCTTCTTGCACACCGCCACCGGCTGGGGCCCCGTCGTGCTGCCCCGGCCCACCATCCCCACGTGCCAGGGGACCGTTCCGAACTCGGCGACCACGGCGTCCTCGCCGACGGCGGCCAGGTACCGCTCGGCGAGCGCGGGGACGAGGATGGCCTGGTCAGGCCCGCGGGAGTAGGGATCCCCGATCCGCCCGTCGGGGAACCGGATCAGGATGTCCACGCAGCCGTGGGTCCGGGGAAATGCGCCGGTCCCGATCGTCGCGTGGACGGGGGCGGTGTTGGACGGGTTGGATCCCACCGTGGCGTGCTCGTACCAGGCGCCCCGGGTCACGAGCCCCCGGAGGTTGGGCCAGTCGTCGGGCCACAGATCGAGGACGTTCCGGCCCCCGCCGTCCCACACGGCGACCACGATGAGCTTCGGCTTCGAGGCTCCCCCCCCTCAGCGCGACC
>DASWED010000103.1:0-46249 GCA_036394995.1 Actinomycetota bacterium | reverse complement strand
GGGCGCTCGTGATGCCGAGGTCGATGCCGAGCAGTCGTCGCTCGACCATGGCTCCTCCTTCCCGGGGCCGCGCCTGATCGTCGGCCTCAGCCGCCCGAGGGGCGACGCCTCATCGACCACGGTCCCAAGGTGGCTGAGCCCCACCGCGGCTCCCACTCATGTGCTGCAAACGGGCCCGGCCGCACGGGGCCGTCCCACTTCCCTCATGCGGGGCATCCGTGGCCGGGCCGGAGGAGGCCATCAGCCGAGCGAGGCTCCACACCTTCCGGTGCTTCCCTCAGAGTCAACTTCGACGCCTCCCTCCCGGACCAGCCGGGCTGCCTCATGCAACCCTGGGACCCCGGGCCGAGCAAGCACCGAGGCCCTTACATGATTAGAACCGGGAAGTGTGGCTTTGAGTCGGGCGCAAACCAAGCCCCGGAGTCCCATGAGATTTGGACGGATGCCCGCACAACGCAGACAGAACTACTGCGCGCCCTCTGTCGCCGTCTTTCGTCCGTCCGCCGTGGGTCCGCACCCCTTTCGCATATCGCCCTCCCTCATGTTACTCTCTCATCAGTGCGGGATCGATTTCTACTGATATCGGCGGTGGCGCTCCTTCTCTTAGTCGCTTGTCTGGCGGTAGCCATTCCCACAACCTACTCGTGTCCTGGTGACCGTGCAGCGAGCCATACGGAGCACCTATGTCGGCCGGTCCCCGTCCATGCTCGCCCATTCCAGGCCCCCGCCGATCATCACGTTGTGGTGCGTGTCCTCATAGGCATCGGTGGTTTGGTTGTTGCCTACGTGCTTGGGGCATTCGCTGTTGCTCGGCGAAAGGCCCAGCAGTCGCCGGGCTAGCGAGTCGAGACCGCGGGTGCTGGATTGGAATGGGGAGCATCGACGTCCACGCCTGATGCGCCGAAACGAAAAACACCGCTGGTGGCGTCTATGAAGACCAGAAAATAGGTCCCCGTAATCGGGCTTTCAGTCGCGTTAGCTGGTCCTCCGCCTACGGGGTGGATTCCTCCGGGCGGCACTATAGATACAATCCAGCAGACACATCCATCGACGGCCGGAACAAAACTGTCCGTTACGGAGGCTTGCACGTTCTCAACCACTGACGATCCTGGGTATTCTTGCAGAGCGTCCTCTACAGCCGCCGACGAACTCACCGTTACACTCGCCTCCTGGGATGAATCCAACTGAGCGAGGGAGATACCGCGAGCCATTAGCTCATCGGACGACACGGAGTTAAGTGTTATTGAATGGCCGCCGGATGAGGCCGACACAGTTTCTCCCGGCCCCAATGTGCCATGACTTGACGCCCCGAGACTTACCACCGCGACCAGAACCCCGGTTGAGCAAAGGCCGACAATCAATCCCACGACAAGCCCTTGGTTCCGTCCCCTCATGAATCGCATGCTTTGTCCCAAATGGCTAGTTCCGTAGTGCTGACCACGTTGTAGTTCCAGTACGTTGTACCAAGATCGGAGGAAGGGGCACCATCGAATTCATGGTTGCCAGCGTTGTAGAAGATGTGCGAGCCTTGGAACCTCATATGATTGTTCTTCCCACCGGGCATTTGGTTTGCAAGTGTGTGTATCTCCCCAAAGATCTGGCCCTCATTGTAGTCGGCAAACTGCGGACTCTCGTCGATGTCGTTGCCATCATCATAGTAGTCCACGAAACCGTCCCGGGTCCGCACCGTAACCTTGTACGTGTGATATGTTCCGGTTGAATCGGGCGGGAAGGTGTCAGTGCGATATCTGCCGTCCGGCAGATAGACGAACTCCACAAAAGTATTGCGCGTTCCATTCGGACTCTTGAGCCAACCAACCTGAGCGTAGTACTTACTTCCCGTTAGGAACAACATCGACCAGGCGGATGTGTCGTTGGCTCCTGAATGAACGAACGGGTTGTAGTTGAGAATACTTGAATATACCGCCTTGGCTAGGTATGTTCCAGGAGGGTCACGGTACCATCCGTCAAAGTATGAGAGTCCGTCATCCGACCTGCTCGGGTCACACGACGCAAGCGCGGGGAGCGAACCTACACCGACGAGCGTCATCGCCACGACTGACACGCAGAGACTCCGAGCTAGCTTCCGCATCCCTGGTTGGCTCCCTCCCGAGGGTAACGGTATCGAGCCCTCACGAGGAAGTCAAGCCATCGATTGACTCATCAGGGACTTGCGCGAAAGCGGCTTGTTGCGCACGTATGCTCAACTCAAGCAGATGTCGGTCTCCGGCCCCGGACGATCGTGCTCACCGTCGGGCTCGCCTTGGGGGCGAGCCTGTGCTGGGGGTCGGCGGACTTCCTGGCGGGGGTGGCCACGCGGCGGTTGCCGGTGCTCACCGTGCTGCTGTGGTCGCAGGTGATCGGGCTCACGATCACGGCGGGGGCGGTGGCGATCCGGGGGCAGGGGCCGCCTGCCGCGCGGTCCCTGCTGTACGCGGCCATCGGCGGCGTGATCGCCGTGGTGGGGGCCACCGCGCTGTACCGGGGGCTCGCGGTGGGCGCGATGGGCATCGTCGCGCCGATCTCGGCCACGAACTCCGTGATCCCCATCGGCGTGAGCTTCTTCATCGGGGAGCGCCCCGGGCCGGTCCAGGCGGCAGGGATCGCGCTGGCGCTGACGGGCGTGGTGCTGGCGGCCCGCGAACCGGACCCCCTCGGCGGGCGGGCGTCGGCCGCGGCCGGGGTGGGGCCGGCGCTCGTCGCCGCCGTCGGGCTCGGCTCATCGCTGGCGTGGCTCAACGCGGCGGCGGACGGGGACGCGCTGTGGGCCGTGCTCTCGGTTCGGCTGGTGCTCACGACCCTGGTGGCGACCGCCGTGCTCGTCCGCCGGACGCCGCTCCGCCTGGCCCCCGCCGACCGGGCCGTGGTGCTCGACAACGGCGTCCTGGACGGCGCCGCCACGCTGGTGTTCTCAGTTGCCAGCACGCGGGGGCTGATCAGCGTGGTCGCGGTGCTCGGCCAGCTGTACCCGGTGGTGGTGGCGCTCCTGGCGTTCCTGGTGCTCCACGAGCGCATCTCGCGGCCGCAGCTGATCGGCGTCGCCGCCGCCCTGGCGGGCGTGGGGCTGATCGCGGCGGCGTGACCTTCAAGGCCGGCGCGTGTTCGGTCGAACCATCACTGGATGGCTCCCGCAACGCGAATCACGAACACCCCAACGCCGCGCCGTGGCCGGCACCGCCCCGCCGCCACCGCGCTGTTGATCGTGGGCTGTCTGCTCGGCACGACCGTTCCCGCCTCCTCCTCGTCGCGGGTCGACGCGGCCCGCGACGACGTCCAGACGGCTCGAGCGGAGCTCCAGGCGCTGAACGTCCGACTCTCGCTCCTCGCCGAGCAGGTCCACGACGGGAGGGTGCTGCTGGTGACGCTCCGGGACGACCTGGCGGCGGCCGGGCGCCGGTCCGACCGGGCCGCCGAGGAGGCATCCCGGGCCGGGTCCCGGTTCGACGCGGTCGCCCGCTGGACCTATGAGACCGGGGGCTCGGCGCCGTGGCTGTCCGCGCTCCTCGGGATGGGCTCGCTGTCGGACGTCGCCGAGGGCGCGGGCCTGCTCTCGGAGGTGGCCGGGAACACCTCCCACGTGGTCGACGCGTCGGTCCGAACACGGGCCCGGGCCGCGCAGGCCGAGGCCGACCGCCGTTCCGCCGAGCTCGGCGTGACGGCCACGCTCGAAGGACTCCACCGTTCGGGGACGGAGATGCGGGCCGCGATCGCGGACCAGCGCCGGCTGATCGACCAGCTCGAACGGCAGCTCGACCGCCAGGTCGCGCTGGCCGTGATCGAGCGGGCCGCGCCGCCGCCGACCGACCTCCGGCCACCGCCCCCCCAGGCGCCTCCGAGGCAGTCCCAGAGCGAGATGGACGCCCTCATCGTCTCGATCTGGGGACCGGGGCCCGACGGCGTCGCCGCCCAGTGCATCGCCGACCACGAGAGCGGCGACAACCCCAACGACCGCAACGCCGAGTCCGGTGCCGCGGGGCTGTTCCAGATGATGCCGTTCTGGTGGGACGGGAACAACGAGTACGGGTGGCGGTTCGACCCCTACGATCCCCGGGCGAACGCGATCCACGCCCACCTCCTGTGGCGGCGGCAGGGCTGGGATCCGTGGACCACCAAGCACTGGTGCGTGTAGCCCGGACACGCGAGCCCGGCCGGCCGATACGCTGGGGTGCGTGAACGCCTACGACGTCACGTTCGAACAGCTCGCCGACGAGCTCAGGCAGTGGGGGGAACCCTCATATCGGGCCAATCAAGTCATGGATGGCCTGTGGCGCCGGGCGGCCACCTACGACGAGATGACGGAGCTCCCCCAGGTCCTCCGGGACCGCCTCGCCGGCGAGCTCCCGGCACGGCTCGAGGTGCTCACCGAACGCGAGACCGACGGCGGCACCACGCGCAAGGCCCTCCTCCGGCTGGGCGGCGTCCACGTGGTGGAGGCCGTCCTGATGGCCTATCCCCACCGCATGACCGTGTGCGTCTCCAGCCAGACGGGCTGCGCCATGGGCTGCGGCTTCTGCGCCACCGGGCAGATGGGCCTGCAGAACAACCTGACGTCGGGGGAGATCGCCTCACAGGTGGTGTGGGCCAAGCGGGCCGCACGGGAGGCCAGGCCGGACGTCGAGAAGCCCCTCACGAACGTCGTGTTCATGGGCATGGGCGAACCGATGGCGAACTACCGCCACACCCGCGACGCCGTGGCCAGGCTGCTCGACCCCCGCGGCCCGGACCTCGCCGCCCGCCACGTCACGGTCTCCACCGTCGGCGTGGTGCCGGGGATCCGGCGCCTGGGCCAGGACCATCCGCAGGTCGGCCTGGCCGTCAGCCTCCACGCCGCCGACGACGACCTCCGGAGCGACCTCGTGCCCGTGAACCGGCTGTGGCCACTCGAGGAACTCCAGGCCGCCGTGGAGGAATGGCGCGGGCGGACGAACCGCCGCCCCTCGATCGAGTGGACCATGATCCGGGACGTCAACGACGACGACCGCCAGGCATCGCTCCTGGCCCCCATCGCCCGGCGGCTCCACGCCCACGTGAACCTGATCCCGATGAACCCCACGCCCCACTCGGCCTACCAGCCGAGCACCCGCCGGCGCATCCGGAGGTTCGTGGAGATCCTGGAGTCGGGCAAGGTCCCCGTCACCGTCCGCGACACCCGGGGCCGGGAGATCGACGCCGCGTGCGGACAGCTCCACTGGGACGCGGCCCCGGAGCGACACCCCGTCGGCGACCGGGAGCTCCCCACCCGCGAGGAGCTCCAGTCGATCGCCGGATGAGCCCGACCTGCTACTCGGCCTCGTTCGCGATCTCGCGGAGGAACGCGATGTCGGAGTTGTAGCCGGTCACCAGGCCGGAGCCCGGGATCAGCATCGGCGAGAACTGCAGCGAATAGAGGTTCGTGATGGACACCGTGCCCCCGAAGATCTGCCCTCCCAGGCCGTTGTTGTTGTTGTTGAACGACACGTTGCACGGCGAGTAGATGAACAGCCGCACGTTGTTGAAGTCGGTGTTGTTGGCGATGGAGATGTCATGGGTCCCGTTCGCGCATCCTCCGCCGACCGCCGTGGACGGCACGATCAGGTAGAGGTTGTGCGGCTGCCCGTCGGCCGACTGGAACACCGTCTTGTTCACGGTGGAGATCGACCCGTCGGTGACGATGGCCAGGTCCTCGCGGAGCTGGACCGTGGAACCGGTCGCGAGGGCCAGCGCGCAGGCCGGGGTGATCCGCACCACGGTCTTCGTGGCGGAGCCGACGTCCATGGCGAACGACATGGCCGACGAGCAGCTGGAGAATGTGTGCGAGACGTCGAAGCCCCCGGCCTGCCATGCGAACGCGTCGTAGTCGACCGTGGGGAACGCGAGGTAGGGAGGCGCCGGCGACACGTGGGTCGGCGTGATCGCTCCGCCCACCCGGCCATCGCACCCGGTGCAGGCCGTGCCGGCCGTGGCGTTGTGGATCACCGTGGCGGAGTTCGACATCGTCACCGACGAGGTCGACGACGTCACGTCGTGTCCGATGTGGCCCGAGTTGGACATCGAGATCGCCCCGCCCGCCCACACGTCCTGGGCCACCGAGCACCCGTTGGTCATGGAGGCCCCGCCCTGTGCGTAGACGCTCCCGTTGATGATCGAGTTGTTCGTGCAGTTCCAGGTCCCGTTCGTGTACAGGTTGCCGTCGTTGCCCTGGTCCCCCGTCACGGTCAGGTTGTTGTCGAGCTGCAGCCCGCTGTTCGAGAAGATGGCCTGCCCGAAGGCCCCGTAGATCGGCGTCAGCCGGACCTGGGTCTGCATGGTCCGCTTCACGGGCTGGTGGCTCCCGGGTGCGGCCGTGCCCCTCGACACCACCACGGCACCCGCCGGCCTGGCGGCGTCGGTGAGCGGGCAGTCCATCGCCGTCCCGCTCGGCGGGAACGTCGCGTAGTACGTCACCTTGACGCGGTACTGGGCCGGGGGCGTGGTGGGGAGGACCTCCGTGACGGCGCCCGGGCCGCACGGCAGCGACGTGGTCCCGGTGTGGGCCATGGTCGACAGGACCGCGTCGAGCCCCGCCTCCGCGCTGTCCACCGCCAGGAGCCGGTTCCTGTCGTACCCGCTGGCGGTGCTGTTGTGGACCGAGAGCCCCACCACGGTCACCGAGATCGACGCGAGCACCATGGTCACCAGGAGCGCGGTGACGAGGGCCACGCCCTCCTCGTCCTGCGTGCGGCGGCGCAGGGTGGTCCACCACTTCCTGTCCCGCAGTGCGCTGTTCATCGCCGGCCTCCGCTCGCTCATTCCGGTGGGATGTCACTGCACACGCTGTTCGGGTAGCCGAACTCCGTGTTGCGGGCGGTGATCGACGCGTCGATCGGGACGGTCCGTCCGGATCGAGCGTTCGGGTTGACCAGGATCGACACGGCCATGATCCGGTTGCCGTACGCGGCCTGGGAGGTGTCGAGGACGAACGCCGGCACCGGGACGCCCGTCGCCTCCGGCGGGGACCGGTTCACCACGGACTCCGCCACGAGGTTCCAGTCGTTCACCCCTCCGGCCTCCCGCCAGTCGGTTCGCCAGTCCCGCCGCTCGAGGTCGGTGCCCTCGATGCGCCACTGCACGCACCGGTTCCCGGGGTTGTGGGTGGTGGCGTTGGTCTGGGTGTAGACCACCAGGTTCATGCCGCCGTCGGAGGGCTGGTACAGCAGGTTGCCCGAGCGGATCTCGCGGTCCAGGGCCTCCACGGCCAGCCGGGCCTGGTCGTTCGCGTTGCTCCGATCGGCCTCCTTGCCGAACGAGGTCTGGACCGAGAACAGGATGCTCATCACGGACGAGACCACGATGGCCATCAGGAACATCGACACCAGGAGCTCGTTGAGGGTCATGCCCCGTTCCTCCCGGAGCCGGATCCGCAGATCCCGGACCCGCCGGATCACGGCCCTCATGCCGAGCCTCCCGGCGACTGCTGGTAGGAGGCCTTGGCCGAGAGCGCGCCGGGGGTCACCTGGATGGTCAGGTCGGCCACGGTGTTCCCGCCGATCGCCACCCGGTATCTGATGTCGCCGGTCATCGGCCCGGGCGAGGTGACCTGGGCCGCCGTCCGGGTGTTCGGGCAGGCGGGGTCGCACACCGCGGACACCGCCGAGGCCACGGGCGATCCCGGCGCCAGCTGCGACGTCACGTCGATCTCGAGGTTGCCCCCGGCGAAGCCGGAGTCCTCCACGTGCACGGCGGCCACGCTGAGCTGCCCCACCCCGTCCACGCAGGAGCCGCCGGGCAGCGTGCAGGTCGTGTACCCGGAGCCGTTCCACAGGCTGAACGTGGCCGACCCCGTCGCGGCCGGGGCCACCGTCCCGACCCCCGCCTCCGCGGAGGCCGAGTCGGTGGACGACGTGATCCGGACCAGGTAGCCGGCCCATCCCGCCGGGAGGTCGGCGTCGGGGATCGCTGCGGGCAATCCCGCCAGCGTCAGCTGGCCGATGGTCCGGGTGGCCTCCGCGTGCACGCAGCCGTCGCCCGACGTGGTCGCGCAGACGCCGGTCTCCGGCGCCGCGTCGCGGTTGGCGAAGGCGAATCCGGGATGGTCGGAGGGGGACGGCCCCAGCGAGACCAGGGACGCGGACCCCAGGTCGGTCCCGCCGACGACCAGGGCCAGGACGATCGAGCTGGTCCCCGCCTGGAGCGACTCGGAGGCGCCACACAGCAGGCCGTCCATCTGCGGAACGGCCTGCGCGTTCGAGCACGCGTTCGCTCCCCCGGCGGAGGTGGTGCTGGTGGTGGTCCCGGTGTCGCCCGAGGATGGCGTCAGGGTGAGATGGGACCCACCGGCGTCCCCGACCGTGATGACCGCCCCGAGCGACTGGGGCCCGACGGTCTGCGAGTCGTACTCGTTCCCGGGCGTGGACGGATCGTTGTCGGCGCCGCTCGTCGCCTGCGTGCGTCCGGAGTACTGCTCGTCACCCGAGCCGGCGGGGTCGAGGCTCACCCCCCCGGTCCAGGCGTGGCCCTGCTGGGACGAGGTCTGCTCGATCTGCTGGTTCACGTTCTCGCCGGCCAGCCACACGGACGCGCGGTCGAACGTCACGCCGTCGATGGTGCCCGTGATGCCCACGCTCCCCTGGCCAGACATGGCGGCGGCGTACAGGAAAGGCTGGCACGGCGCAGCGTACGGGTGCGTGGCCGTGGACAGACACCCTGATGGCGAGTACACGATGGTCTGGAGGGTCACCCGGTGCGCCGCGCCGGGCCGGTCCCCTCCTGCCCACGACACGACCGCGGTCGCCCGGTAGGTGCTGATGGTGGTGGCGTTCTGGAAGTACGTCACGTACGCCGACACGGTGAAGACCGTGGGGCCCACCGTGACGGTCCGCAGGTGGGGGACGAGCGGGCTGAGCGTGGTTCCCGCGGCGTAGCCGGACATGGGGATCTGCTCGCCCCCGTAGCACCTGGCGCTGCCGCACGTCGTGATGGACGTGTCGGCGCCGATCGTGGGGTCGTTGCTCGACAGCCCCTTCGTCAGGGTGTCGAACGGGAGGGCCCGGATCTGTTCGATGGCCTGGTTCGCCAGGCCCGAGGCCGACTGCCGCTGGCGGGCCAGCGCGGTGTCGGTGAACCCCAGCGTCGCCGTGTAGGCGAGCGACAGCATGGAGGTCAAAAGGACGGTGGCCGCCACGACCATCTCGACGACCGTGAAGCCGTCCTCCCGCTGGAGGCGACGAAGGAGTTCTTGGATGCTCACCGGTTGTTCACCCAATTGGCCCATCGGACAATCGGGCGCCCGGCGTTGAGGGTGAGATGCAAAGATCACTCATCCGGGCGATGCCACGCTCCCCCGCCCGGACCGATGCCCGCCGCGGAGGCGGGGATCACCCCCGAACGGGGGATCGCGGGGGATGAGTCACTTTCGTCCCGTCAGGCCCCCCGACCCTCGATGGCCGACAGGGTCTCGGGGACCCACCATCTGGAGGTGACCACCTTCTGGCGCGTGTAGAACCTGATCCCGTCGGCCCCGGTCGCGTGGAGGTCGCCGAAGAACGACTGCTTCCACCCGGTGAACGGAAAGAACGCCATGGGCGCAGCCACGCCGATGTTCACTCCGAGCATCCCGGCCTCTGCCCGGCGCTTGAACTCGCGGGCGTTGTGGCCGGAGGTGGTGAAGATCGACGCCGCGTTGCCGTACGTGCTGGCGTTCAGCACGTCGATGGCCTCGTCGATGTCCGAGGCCCTGACCACGGACAGGACCGGCCCGAACATCTCCTCCTTCCACAGGCGCATGTCGGGCGTGACGCCGTCGAACACCGTGGGCCCCAGGAAGAACCCGTCCGAGGGCCCCACCCCCCGGCCGTCCAGCACGAGCTTGGCGCCGGAGTCCTCGGCCTCGTCGATGTACCCCACCAGCTCCTTGCGCCGTTCGTCCCGGATCACCGGGCCCATGTCGGTGGTGTCCTCCATGCCGGGCCCCAGCCGCAGCCGTCCCGCCTGCGAGACCAACTCCTCGACCAGGGCGTCGCCCAGCGTTCCGACCCCCACCGCCACACTGCCGGCCAGGCACCGCTGGCCCGCGTTCCCGAAGGCGGAGGAGATCATGGCGCCGACGGTCTTCGGGAGGTCGGCGTCGTCCATCACCAGGAGGTGGTTCTTGGCCCCGCCCAGGGCCTGGACCCGCTTCGCGTTCGCAGCGCCCGTGGCGTAGATGTACCGGGCCACGCCGGCGCTGCCGACGAACGACACCGCGTCCACGTCGGAGTGGGTGAGGAGCCGGTCCACGGCGTCCTTGGCCCCGTGCACGACGTTCATGACCCCGTCGGGCAGCCCGGCCTCCCGGAGCAGCTCCACCTGCCGCATGGCCGAGAGCGGCGTCCGCTGCGACGGCTTCATCACGAACGTGTTCCCGGCCACCAGGGCAAGCGGGTACATCCAGGCCGGCACCATGAACGGGAAGTTGAACGGCGTGATCCCGGCCACCACGCCCACCGGGAACCGCACCAGCTCCTCGTCGATCCCGTCGGCGATCTGGTCGAGGTTCGTGCCCATGAGCAGCGTGGGCGCGCCGCACGCCAGCTCGATCACCTCGATCCCCCGGCGGACCTCGCCCCGGGCCTCGGGGAGGGTCTTGCCGTTCTCCCGGACCACCAGCGCCGAGAGCTCCTCGAAGCGCTGCTCGAGCAGCGCCTTGAACCGGAACATGACCTGCGCCCGGTCCGGGACCGGCGTGTTCGCCCAGCCGGGGAACGCCGCCCGGGCCTGGGCCACGGCCCGGTCGATCTCCTCGATCGAGGAGTAGGGCAACAGGGCGATGGTCTCGCCGGTGGCCGGGTCCGGGATGGGGTCGGTCTCGTCGCCGGTGCCCTCCCGGAGGTCCCCGCCGATCAGGCTCGGTACCGTCGTGCTCATGTCAGCCTCCGTATCCGAACGGCGAGCGCGGGATGAACTGTCCCGCGCCCTCCCGCCCGTGCCATTCGCCGTCCTGCACCAGGATCTCGCCGCGCTGCATGACCACCTCGGGCAGGCCCTTCACCTTCCACCCCTCGTAGCACGAGTAGTCCACGTTCATGTGGTGGGTCTCGGCGGAGATGGTCCGCTCGTGGTTCGGGTCGAACACCACGATGTCGGCGTCGAACCCCGTGGCGACCGTCCCCTTGCGCGGGTACAGCCCCATCATCCTGGCCGGCGCCGTCGCCACCAGCTCCACGAACCGGTTCACCGAGATGTGGCCGTTCACCACGCCCTGGTACATCAGCGTGAACCGGTCCTCCACGCTCGGCAGGCCGTTCGGGATCTTGGCGAAGTTCCCCACGCCGAGGTCCTTCTGGCCCTTGTAGTTGAACGGCGCGTGGTCGGTGGAGACCACCTGGAGGTCGTCGCCCTTCAGCCCGGCCCACAGGTCCTCGTGGTGGTCGGCCGGCCGGAGCGGCGGCGAGCACACGAACTTCGCCCCCTCGAATCCCGGCCGGGCCATGTCGTCCTGCGACAGGTACAGGTACTGGGGGCAGGTTTCGGCGTATGCCGGCAGGCCGCGGTCGCGAGCCTCGCGCACCGCTTGCAGGGCCTCCCTGGAGCTGAGGTGCACGATGTACGTGGGGCACCCCGCCAGCTCCGCCAGCTTGAACGCCCGCGAGACGGCCTCCCCCTCCATGATCGCGGGGCGGGTCAGCCCGTGGTTCACCGGATCGGTCTTGCCCTCGGCGACGTACTGGTCCACCAGCACGTTGATGGGCCCGCCGTTCTCGGCGTGCACGAGGATGAGCCCGCCGGCGTCGGCCGCCTTGCGCATGGCCCGAAAGATCGATGCGTCGTCGGACATGAACACGCCCGGATACGCCATGAACAGCTTGAACGACGTCACCCCCTCGGAGATCAGCGTGTCCATCTCCTTCAGGACGTCGTCGTTGACCTCCCGGATGATCACATGCAGCCCGTAGTCCGTCTGGGCCTTCGTGGCCTTCTCGAACCACGTGTCCAGCCCCTCCCGGAGCGTGCCGCCGTAGTCCTGCACCGCGAAGTCAATGCTGGTCGTGGTCCCCCCGAACGCCGCCGCCCGGGTCCCCGTCGAGAAGTCGTCCGAACAGAACGACCCCCCGAACGGCAGGTCGTAGTGCGTGTGCACGTCCACCCCGCCCGGCAGCACCAACTTCCCCGTCGCGTCGATCGTCCGCTCCGGCTCCGCGGCCAGATTCACCCCGACCACCGCGACCTTCCCGTCCTCCACCAACACATCGGCCCGAACCGAATCAGTCGCCGTGACAACGGTCCCACCACTGATCAACGTCCGCACTCTGAATTACCTCCCCTAGTTGTTCCCGCGAGTCGCCCGGAGCCGACCGTCGGCATCCCCCCGGCGGTACCCGGGCGACCCCTCGCAGTACGAACGGCAAGGGGCCGAGGCACATGCCCCATCTAGGGCCTCGCGTCGGCGAAGGCGGCGTCGAGGGTCTCGATGGCCTGGGCGGCGTCGTCCTCGGTGATCGTGAGCGGCGGCGAGATGCGGAGGACGTTGCCGTAGAGGCCCCCCTTGCCGATGAGGAGCCCTCGTTCGCGGGCGCCCTCCATGGCCTTTGCCGCGAGGTCGGCGGCGGGCTCCTTGGTGTCGTGGTCCTTCACCAGCTCCACGCCGAGCATCAGCCCCTTGCCCCGGACGTCGCCCACGATCTCGTGGCGCTCGCCGAGGTCCCGCAGGCCGTCCTTCAGGAACTTCCCGACCCGCTGGGCGTTGTGCTGGAGGTCGTTGTCCTCGATGTAGTCGAGATTGGCCAGGGCATAGGTCGTGGCCAGCGGGTTCCCGCCGAACGTGGAGATCGAGTTGGCCTTCAGCGAGTCGACGATCTCGGTCCGGCCGACCACCGCCCCCATGGCCATCCCGTTCCCCAGGCCCTTGGCCATGACCATGGCGTCGGGCTGCACGTTGTAGCCCTCGATCCCCCAGAACGTGTCGCCCGTCCGGCCGAACCCGGTCTGGACCTCGTCGGCGATGAACGGGATGCCGAACTCGTCGAGGATGCCCTTCACGATCTGGAAGTACTCGGGCGGCGGCGTGACGAACCCGCCGACGCCCTGGATGGGTTCGGCGATCATCGCCGCCACCTCGCCGGACGTGGTGGTCTCGATGACGTTGCGGACGTCCTGGGCGCAGGCCACCCCGCAGGACGGGTACGTGAGGTGCAGCGGGCACCGGTAGCAGTACGCCGGCATCGCGTACGACACGTTCAGGGGCGAGAACGACGTCGCGGACCACCCGCGGTTCCCGGTGACCCCCACGGCCCCGAACGAACGGCCGTGGTAAGAGTTCCGCAGCGCGATGATCTCGTTCGACCGGCGCCAGGTCGTGGCGAACAGCAGTGCGGCCTCCACGGCCTCCGTCCCCGAGCCCACGAAGAACGCCTTCGTGTCGCCGTCCACCGGCGCCTTCCCGGTGAGGCGTTCGGCCAGCTCGATCATGGGGCGGATCAGGTACAGGGTGGACGTGTGGGCGATCTTCCCGGCCTGCTCCCGGAGCGCCTCGACCATCGTCTCCATGGCGTGGCCGGAGATCGTGGTGACGATCCCGCCGAAGAAGTCCAGGTACTCCTTGCCCGACGAGTCCCACACCCGGGTGCCCTCGCCGCGGACGAGCTCGATGGGCTCCGAGTAGTACAGCGCGATCCACGACGGGATCACACGACGGTGCCGTTCGAGCAGCTCGGCGGCGTCGTCGGGGAACGCCACCCCGTCGTCGTGCGAGGTCACTCGCGCACCTCCGTCAGGTCGCCGTAGAGCTCCGGGCGCCGATCGCGGAGGAACTGCCACGTGTTGCGGACCTTCGCGTTCACGTCGTAGTCGACGTCGTGCACCAGGACCTGGTCCTCGGAGTCGCTGGCCTGGGCCTGGATCTGGCCGCGGGGGTCGCAGAAGTACGACGAGCCGTAGAAGCGGTTCGAGTTCAGCGGCTCCTCGGTCCCCACCCGGTTGATCGCGGCGATCCAGTACCCGTTGGCGACGGCGTGGGCCGGCTGCTCCAGCTCCCACAGGTACTTCGAGAGCGACTCCACGGTGGCGCTCGGGTTGAACACCAGCTGCGCGCCCTTCAGCCCCAGGGCCCGCGCGATCTCCGGGAAGTGCCGGTCGTAGCAGATGATCAGGCCGAGCCGCCCGACGGAGGTGTCGAACGTCGGATAGCCGAGGTTCCCGGGCTTGAAGTAGAACTTCTCCCAGAAGCACGGCCCGACCTGCGGGATGTGCGTCTTGCGGTACTTGCCGACGACCGTCCCGTCCTTCTCGATCACGACCGCGGTGTTGTAGTAGACACCCACGTCGGCCTTCTCGTAGAACGGCACGACGAGGACCATGCTGTGCTGCTTCGCCACGGCCTGCATCCGCTGCACGATCGGACCGTCGTCGGGCTCGGCCGTGTCGTACCACTTGGGGTCCTGCTCCGCGCAGAAGTACGGCCCGTGGAAGATCTCCTGGAGGCACGTGACCTGGGCGCCCTCGGCGGCCGCCTTCCCGATCAGCTCGACGTGCTTGTCGACGGCCTCGTCCTTGGGCATGTTCGCGTGGGCCTGGATCACCGCGGCCCGAACAGTGGTCATGGCGACCACTCCTTTCATCCTCCCTCGCCGGTTCGGCGAGCCCCTGTCGTGAAGGCCAGACTAGCCCCCCCGGCCCGCTCGTGGAAACCGCGCCGGCTACCGGAACGCCGGGATGATGTCGCGTCCGAAGTCCTCGATCACCCCCTGGGGACCCGGGTCCTCCTGCATCGTGTAGATGTTGAACTGGGTCATCCCGATGGCCTGGAGCTCCTTGAGCTTGGCGATGCACTCGTCGGCCGTGCCGAGGACGCAGAACCGGTCCACCACGTCGTCGGGGACGAACTCCGCGTGCTCGGCGCCGGTTCGCCCGTGGTCGGTGTAGTCGTAGCCCTCACGGGCCTTGATGTAGTCGGTGAGGGCCTGGGGCAGGTCGCTGGTGGCGTACTTGTTCACCAGGTCCACCACGTGATTCGACACCAGGGCCGGGAACCACCGGACCTGCTCCCTGGCCTTGGCCACGTCGTCGGTGACGTACGCCGGCGCGGCGACCTGGACCTGGATGTCCTCGAACCGCCGCTCGGCCTCCTCGGCCCCCTCCCGCACGTACTTCAGGGACCACTCCAGGATGTACGGGTCGGCGAGCTGCATGATCAGCCCGTCGGCGATCCGCCCGCAGGCCCGCAGCGCCTTGGGCCCGTACGCCGCGATCCACACCGGGAGGCGATGGCCCTGCGACCACTTCAGCTGCAACGGGGTCCCCTCGTAGTCCACCTCCCGGCCCTCCGCCAGGTCCTTCATCAGCCGGACGGCCTGCTCCATGTGGGCCACGGTGACGGGGGGCTTGCCGATGACCCGCCGGGCGCTGTCGCCCCGACCCATCCCCACGTCCATCCGGCCGCCGGAGATCTCCTGGAGCGTGGCCATGGCGCTGGCCGAGACGGTGACGTCGCGCGTGGCCGGGTTCGTCACGCAGGGCCCCATGCGCACCCGAGAGGTGTTCGCCGCGATCAGCGTGAACGTCGTGTAGAACTCCTGCCACAGGACGTGGGAGTCCCACGCCCACACGTAGTCGAACCCCACCTCCTCGGCCCGCTTCGACCAGTCGACCGTCCGGGACACCGGCGGGTCGAGCATGAACGTGACTCCGAACGACAGCATCGGGCGCTCCGTTTCCTCCACGGGCCTACTCACCTCCAGCCGTGACCTCGACGTCCGCCTTCTGCCAGTCCGTGCCGTTCACGTCGACACCGTCGTCCTGGAGGGCGGCCACTGCTGCCTCGGCCAGGTCCGTCCGGAACGCGTCCTGTGGAGCCTCCTTGATCACGTCGAACTGCTCGGCGATCTGGGCCGTCCGGTCGAACGCGTCCTGCTGCATCACGCCGACCCCACCGGGTGCCGGCCAGATCAGCGCGTTGATCTCGTTCATCTGCCAGGTCTGGTGTCCCTCGCCCAGGGTCGGGCCGTTGTCCAGCACCGTCTGCACGCAGCCCTGGAAGTTGTCCCGACAGTACGTCCACCCCTTGAACGTGGCCTCCAGGAACCGGGTGGCGATGTCCTGGTTGTCCGCGTCGGCGATCCAGTCGCCCCGGACGAAGATGCCGTCCTCCAGCATCCCGGTCCCCTGGTCCTCCATCTTCAGCACGTTGAGGTCGTCCAGCGTGTAGAGGTTCCCGGTGTCGGGGTTCTCCTGCTCCAGCACCTGGGCCAGCTCGTTGTAGGTCATGGCCGCCGCCGCGTCGACCTGGTTCTGCAGGAACAGGTTCATGTCGAACGGCTGGTCGACGATCGTCACGTCGCCCGGGTCGTGCGGGTCGATCCCGTTCTTGGTCAACGCCGCGTACAGCTCGAACTCGTTCCCGCAGCACCACACCCCGACCTTCTTGCCCCGCATGTCGGCGATCGAGGTGATCCCGGAGTCCTTCCACGTGACCTCGGTCATGCCGCTCCGGGTGAACACCTGGGCGATGTTGACCAGGTCCGAGCCCTGCTCACGGGAGGACAGGAGGCTGGGCAGCCAGTCCAGGCCGAACTCCGCTCCCCCGCTGGCCACGACCTGCTCCGGGGTGATGTTGGGGCCCCCGGGCTTGATGGTCACGTCGAGGCCGGCGTCGTCGTAGTAGCCCTGGGCATCCGCCGCGTAGAACCCGGCGAACTGGGCCTGCGTGACCCACTTCAGCTGGACGGTGACCTTGTCCGGGGTCCCGTTCGTCCCCCCCTTGTCCTTGCCGCATGCAGCGGCCACCAGACCGAGCGCCATGAGCAGCGCGGCCCCGACCCGAATCCCTCGACGCCTCATCCCTCGCCCTCCCACCTTCGACGACTGCCGGTCCCCCTCGCCACGTAACCCCTGCTGCGCCTCCCTTCCTGCTCACCGCCCCTCCGTGCCGCGGGCCGAGACGTGCCAGCGGAGCGCGAACCGCTCCACGATCCCCGCCGCCAGGTAGAACCCCACCCCCAGGAGGCTCGCCACCACGATGGCGGCCCAGGCCTGGTCGAACACGAACAGCGAAGACTTGTTCACGATGAACACCCCGAGCGACTGCGTCGAGCCCCCGAAGTAGTCCCCGACCACCGCCCCGATCATGGACAGGACGGTGGCCACCCGCAACCCCGCGAACAGGTACGGCAGGCTGTTCGGCAGCCGGACCTTCCACAGGACGGCGGTCTCCCCGGCCGCGTACGACCGCATGAGCTCCACGGACGCCGGGGGCACCGAGGTCAGCCCCCGCAGGGTGTTGATCATCACGGGGAAGAAACAGATCATGGCCGAGAGGGCCATCTTCGACAGCGGGTTCAGCAGCCCGAACCAGTTGTTCATGATCGGGGCGAACGCGATGATCGGGACGGCGTTCGCGGCCACGGCGTAGGGCAGCAGGGCCCGGCCCACCCGGGGGAACCGCGACAGGGCCACGGCCACCAGCACGGCCATGCCGCTCCCGATGGCGAACCCGCCCACGGCCTCCCGGAACGTGAACAGCCCGGCCGACCACAGCACGTGCCAGTTGTCCACGAGCGCCGAGACGATCTCCGTCGGCTTCGGCAGGAGGAACCGCTGGACGTGCAGCACGGTGACCAGGACCTGCCACAGGGCGATGCCGGCCACCAGCACCACCGCCGCCGGCAGGAAGTCCCACAGGCGGCTCCCGGCCCGGCGGAACAGCCCCCGGGGCACGGCGCCGACGACGGATCCCGCCGCGCTCACGCCTCGGACTCCCCGGTGACCACGACGTCGGCGTCGTCCTCCAGGCCCCGGAGCCGCCGCCGGACCGCGGCCACCAGCTCGAAGAACCGGGCGTCGACCCGCGTCTCGTTCGTGCGGGGCTGGGGCAGGTCGACGTCCACGACCCCCCGGACCCGGCCGGGTCGCGCCGACATCACCACGACCCGGTTCGACAGGAACACGGCCTCCGCGATCGAGTGCGTGACGAACACCACCGTGCAGCCGCTGCGCTCCCAGATCCGGAGCAGCTCCATGTTCAGCCGCTCCCTGGTCATCTCATCGAGCGCCCCGAACGGCTCGTCCATCAGCAGCAGGGCCGGGGAGAACGACAGCGCGCGGGCGATCGACACGCGCTGCTGCATCCCTCCCGACAGCTGCCACGGGTGGTGGTGCTCGAACCCCGCGAGGTCCACGAGCTCGAGCATCTCGGCGACCCGCTGGGAGCGGCGGTCCCGGTCCCATCCCGCGAGCTCCAGGGGGAGCCCGATGTTCCGGGCAACGGTTCGCCAGTCGTACAGGACCGGGTCCTGGAACACGATGCCGTAGTCCCCGTCCACGCGCGCCCGGTGGGCGGGCTTCCCGTTCACCAGCACCGGGCCGGAGGTGGGCTGTTCGAGGTCCCCGATGATCCGGAGGAGGGTGGACTTCCCGCACCCCGAGGGCCCGATCAACGAGACGAACTCGCCGGGGACGACCTGGAGGTCGATGTCCTCCAGGGCGTGGACCTCGGCCGCCCCCCGGCCGCGTTCCCGGAAGACCTTCGACATCCCCCGGATGGACACGGCGAACGAGTTGTCCGGGCTCGGTGCCACGTCCGGCCGGGTCCCGCTCACGCCACCCGCTCCGGGGCCCGGCTCACCACGATGCGCTCGGCCGCCGACACCAGTCCGAAGAACCCGATCCCCAGGAGCGCGGCCACGAGGATCGTGGCCCACAGGCTGGCCGGCGAGGACAGGTAGTACTGGTTGAAGTTCACGATCGCGCCGCCCAGGCCGTCCTGGATCGAGGCCGGGGGCTCGGCGATGATCGCGCCGACCACACTGGCCGTGGCCGACACCTTCAGCGCCGTGAACAGGTACGGCATGGCGGAGGGCACCCGGAGCTTCCACAGCACGTCCCACCGGCCGGCGGCGTAGGACCGCATGAGGTCCACCGCCCTGGGATCGGCCGACTTCAGCCCCCGAAGGGTGTTGATCGTCACCGGGAAGAACGTGAGGTAGGAGGCGATCACCGCCACCGAGAACCACCCGGCCTTCAGCCAGATCACGATCATCGGGGCGATGGCCAGGATCGGCACCGTCTGGGAGGCCACCACGTACGGCAGGAGCCCCCGTTCCAGCAGCCGGGAGTGGGCGAACGCGACGCCCAGCGCGAAGCCCGCCACCGCGCCGATCAGGAAGCCCACGAACGCCGACCGGGCCGTGTACACGGCGGCGTCCACCAGCACGTGCAGCAGGAGCGGGCCGTTCCGCCGGGACGGCTCGAACAGCTGCCCGACGATGTCCGTGACGTGCGGCATCGTCACGTCGTTCACCCGGAACGGCCACGTGAGATGGAGGGCCTCGGCCAACGTCTTGTAGCCCTCCCACAGCCCGACCAGTCCCGCCAGCACCGCGAGCGTGGTCAGGACCCGGCCAGCGACACCCGCCCTGCCCCCGACCCCCGCCATCGGCGGGATGGTACCTCCGACCGCCGGAGGACCGGAAGCGGCCGGGCCATGGATGCTTTTTGACCGATTTCGGGGAGGGTGCCTAGACTCCGCGCGGAGTTCCGACCGCCCTCCCGGGGCGGCGGAAGGGGGTGAGGCCCTCCCAGAAGCCACGCAGCCTGCCGTCTCGTCAGCTCGCCGCACCTCGGTGCCCATCCCCGGAGGAGGTTCCCCATGCGTCGAAACCTGGTCCTCGTATCCGCCGTGGCGACCCTGTCGCTGCTCGCGTTCGGATTCGGGGCGAATCCCGCGGGGGCCGGGAAGACCGGGCCCCTCCTCCGCCACGTGTCGGGGGTGGTCTCGGTCGACCCGGACATCGTCAGCACCACGGCAGGCGTGCATGCGGCCTCCGTGCCCCCGCCGTCCGTGACCGGCTCCAGCGGGTGTCCCGACCACTCCGCGACCAACCACCGGGTCAACCAGGAGTGCACGAACCAGACCTCGGCCGCGCTCCGGGGCCGCGGGACGTCGCAGAACGAGACGAGCGCGGCCGTCAACCCGCTCGACCCCGACAACGTCATCGCCAGCCAGAACGACTACCGCCGGGGCGACGCCAACTGCGGGGTCGACTGGAGCAACGACGGGGGAACCCACTGGGGCAGCACGACCGCCCCGATGAACTTCACCACCCCCGGCTTCACGGCGGCCCGGCACTACTGGAACGCCGGCGGGGACACCTCGGTGGCGTTCGACTCGGGCGGCGAGGCCTACCTGATGTGCCAGGTGTTCGACCGGGGGTCCGTGGTGGACCTGGGACTCCCCCAGGCCTTCGGGGCCAGCGGGTTCCTGCTGTTCCGTTCGGCCGACGGCGGAGCGTCGTGGAGCTTCCAGGGAAGCCCGGTGGCGTTGTCTTCGGGTGACCACGCCGACGGCATCGGCCTGCTGGACAAGGAGTACATGGCCATCGACTCCAACCCGGGCAGCCCCTACGTGGACCGGATCTACGTGTCGTGGACCCAGTACAACGTCGACTTCACGTCGGCGCCGGTGTACTTCGCGTACTCCGACGACCACGGCGCCACGTTCACGAACGTTGGCGAGATCAGCGGGTCGGACACCGGCCTGTGCCCGGTCCACTTCGGCAACTCCTCCGGCGAGGGCGAGTGCGACGCCACCAGCTTCTCGGAGCCGTTCGTGGCCCCGAACGGTGACGTCCATGTCGTGTTCGCGGACTACAACAACTGCTCGGGATCGCTCCAGGCGTTCGGGTTCGACTGCCCGGGCGACCCGACCGACAACCACAACCAGATGCTGATCGTGAAGTCCACCGACGGCGGGGCCACGTTCGGCGACCCGGTGAAGGTGGCGGACTTCAACGAACTCCCCGACTGCTACAAGTACACGGGAGACGACTTCGGGCGGGCCTGCGTGCCCACCGCGCCGAGCACGAAGTTCAGCGTGTTCCGCGCGGCGAACTACCCGTCGGGTGGCGCGCTGTCGAACACCGAGATCGTGGTGGACCTCGGGAGCTACATCAACCCGCACTCGAACCCCACCCTCGGCAACTGCGTGCCGGCCGGGCTCGTCAGATCCACCGGCCTCAACAAGTACACGGGCGTGGGCAAGGTGAACGGGTGCAACAACGACATCCTGCGCAGCGTGTCCACGGACGGCGGGGCCTCGTTCACCGGCACCACCACGCCACCCGAGTCACTGCCGGCGATCTCGAACGAGAACGCCAACTACCGGCTGGCCGACCAGTTCTGGCAGTGGACGGCCGTGAGCCCGGTGAGCGGTGAGGCCGTCGCCGCGTACTACGACCGCAAGTACGCACCTGACCAGGCCAAGGGCCGGATGGACATCACGGTGTACCGGTCCAACGGGTCCCACGTCCGGGCCACGGACTCCAGCATGCCGCCGTCGAACGAGTTCCCCGGCGCCAGCGGGTACTCGGTGTTCATGGGCGACTACAACGCGGTCGCCGTCGGCTCGGACGGCGTGATCCACCCGGTGTGGGCGGACAGCCGCAACCCGATCTACGTGTTCGACCCGGCCTCGGCAGACCCCCGCGTCCTGTCGTGGGGCGGCTACGGCGCGGACATCTACGCCGCAGCGGTCCCTGACGCCTGAGGCCGAGCCGCGACGGGAGACAACGGAAGGGGGCCGGTCGGGTGACCGGCCCCCTTCTCCGTTCCTGGGCGCTCAGCTCGGGTAGAGGGACTCGATCTCGTCGGCGTACTTCGTGTGGATCACGCGGCGCTTGAGCTTCAGCGTCGGGGTGAGCTCCTCGGAGTCGACCGTCCACTCGGTGGGGAGGATGGTCCACCGCTTGATGGCCTCCGCCTGGCTGAGTCGCTGGTTCGTGTCGTCGACCGCGCGCTGGATCTCCGCCTTCACCCGGTCCTCCTGGGCGAACGAGGCGATGTCGGAGTAGGCCAGGCCGTTCTCCCTGGCCCACAGCGGCGCGGCCTCGCCGTCGAGGACGATGAGCGCCGAGATGTACTTGCGCCCGTCGCCGATCACGCAGGCCTGGCCGATGAGCGGGTGGCTCTTCAGCAGCGCCTCGATGTTCGACGGGGAGATGTTCTTGCCGCCCGAGGTGACGATGAGCTCCTTCTTCCGGTCGATGATGAACAGGAACCCGTCGGGGTCGAGCCTGCCGATGTCGCCGGAGTGGAGCCAGCCGTCGGCGTCCACCGTCTCGGCGGTCTTCTCCGGCTCCTTGTAGTAGCCCGAGGTGACGTTGTCGCCGCGGATCAGGACCTCGCCGTCGGAAGCGAGCGAGATCTCCACTCCGGGGAGGCGGACGCCGACCGACCCCGCCGTGCGCTTCCCGGGCAGGTTCAGCGTGGCCGGGGCACTCGATTCGGTCATGCCATAGCCCTCGTACAGCGGCAGGCCGATGCCGCCGAAGAAGTCCAGCGTGTCGGGCGCGATCGGCGCGGCGCCGGTGACCGTGAACATGGACTGGTCCATCCCGATCTTGTCCCTGATCTTCGAGAACACGAGCCTGTCGAACAGCCCCCGCTTCAGCCGGAGGCCGAAGGGGACCGGCTTCCCCTCGCGTTCCAGGCGGGCGGCGTCCTGGCCGGCCTTCAGCGCGCCCAGGGCGATCTTGCGGCGGCGTTCGTTGGGCTCCTCCGCGATGCCCGCGTGGATCCCGGCCTGGAGCTTCTCGAACAGGCGGGGGACGCCGGCGAACGCCTGGGGGCGCACGTCCGGCATGTACTCGAACACCTGCAGCACTTCCGGGCAGAAGTGCACGTGCGCCGCCTTGTACAGCGAGAGGTAGTGGGTGGCCAGCCGCTCGAGGGCGTGGGCCAGCGGGAGGTACGAGATCGCGCGGAGGGCCGCGGGGTACGCACCGGTGTTGTCGATGGAGGCCGCCGTCCAGATCACGTTGCGGTGGGTGAGGACGACGCCCTTCGGCGGCCCGGTGGTCCCGGACGTGTAGATGAGGGTGGCGACGTCCTCGGGCGTGGTCTCCCGCCAGGTCCGTTCGAACTCGTCCCTTCCTCCGGGGGCATCCAGGGCCTCGGCGCCGGCCGCCAGGAGGTCGTCCCATGAGGAGGTCCACGCGTAGTCGGCGAAGTCCTCCGCGTCGTCGAGCAGCACCACGTGCTCCAGGGCGGGGAGCTCCGCCTTGACCTTCTCCCAGCGCTCCATGAACTCCCGGCCCTCCACCACGGCGACCTTCGCCTCGCAGTGGCCGGCCACGTAGGCGATCTGCTCCGGAGCCAGCGTGTTGTACAGGGACACGGGCGTGGCGCCGGCGTGAACCGCGGCGAGGTCGGCCGCGAGGTGCTCGGGACGGTTGCGGGCCATGATCGCGACGTGGTCGCCCCGGCCCACACCGAGCTTGCGGAGCCCGGCGCCGGCCTGCAGGACCAGCTCGCGGTACTCGCGCCACGAGGTGCTCCGCCACGACGCGCCCTCCTTCGCAGACAGTGCGGGTTGGTCCGCGAACTGTTCCGCGTTGCGCGCGAGGATCGCGCCGAGCGTCAGCCCGGCCACCTGTTCCTCGATCCGCTCCCGCTCCGAACGAACGTCGGCTGCGCTGGTGTCGGTGCTCATGAGGAACCCCTCTCCGCGGCGTCCGCTTGGCGCCCGAACACACACAGCCTATCGGGCGTGGGGGTCGCGCGGCGAGGCGGCGTGGTTTGACCTGCGCCCGGTCCGGGGGGAACCATCTCCCGTGGCTCGGATGAGAGGATCGATCGTGCGGAGACCGCGGGTTCCCATCACCATCGCGGCGGCCCTGGCCTTGTGCCTCGCGGGCGCCGACCCGGGCTCGGCCGGGCCGCCGAAGCCCCCCGCGTGCGAGATCACCGGGACCGGGGCGAACGACATCATCGACGGGACGGCCGAGGACGACGTGATCTGCGCGAAGGGCGGGGACGACATCGTCCGGGGGGGCGGCGGGAACGACCTCATCTTCGGCGGCGCCGGCAAGGACACGCTCGAGGGCGGTGACGGGAACGACGGCGTCTACGGCCAGGCCGGCGACGACGCGCTGTTCGGCGACGCCGGCAACGACCTCCTCAGCGGGGACGACGGCCGGGACGCCATCGTCGGGAAGGGCGGGACCGACAAGGTGCTCGGCGGTCCCGACAACGACCGGTGCCTCGTCACCAAGGACTCCCATGGCGGCGATTCGATCAACGGCGGCCTGGGCACCGACACGTACGACAAGGACGCCGGCGACACGGCCACGCACGTGGAGAAGAAGGCCGCGTGCGTCCCTCCCCCGGAGTTCTGACCGTCCCGGCGAGGCCTGGGGTCAGACGCTCGGCGGGACGACGGATGCGTCCTCGCCCGGGACGAGGTTTCCGCTCTCCACGGCATCGGCGTCCGAACGGGCCCGGGCCGCGAGGGCCTCGGTGTCCACGCCGCGGTGCCCCGCGGGGTATCCGGCCACACGCCCCGCCCCCCGTCGGAGCAGGGTGAATGCGCCGTGGGCGTTCCCCCGGCGGAGGTGGGTCCACCCTGCGCCGAGCTGCGAGAGCCCCTTGAAGAACTCGGCCTCGGGCGTGTCCCGGGCCTGCTTCCAGGCTGTCTCCCAGGCCTCGTGCGCCGCGAAGTAGTGCCCCTCGCGCAGGAACCGAAGGCCCAGTCGGTGGTTCTCCTCGACGGAGTTCGCGTCGAAGTCCGGGAGCTCGAGGCGGTTCTCCGCGCCCCAGGCCTGGGGCCGGCCCAGCTCGTCGCGGGGGCGTTCCGGCTTCTGCCGGTCGGGTGTGGGCTTGCCGGTCCTGCCGGTCGCTTCCCGTCGCATGTCGCCGTCCATCGTAGGCCGCACAAAGCGGAGAGCCGGTCCGAAGACCGGCTCTCCTTTCAGGTCTTGGCGCTCTGCGAACCTTGCGGCCCGCCGATCACCTCGTCCTGACAGTTGTGGACTCTACGGCCCCGCCGAGGCCTTGTAAAGCCCGAAGCCCGTTCTTGTCACACTTTTCTCTCCGCGGAACCGTTGCGCCGCAAGGGTTTCGGGGAAAACGAGAAGAGGCGGTCCGAAGACCGCCCCTTCTCTGTCAGGACTCGGAGATCCGCGAACCTTGCGGCTCGCTGATCCCCACGTCCCGACGCCGCGGACCATAACGGGGGGCCGTCGACTTGTAAAGCGCAGAGCGCGTTCTTGTCACTCTTTCCCACTTCCGACTCATCCGGGAGCTCGGCCAGGCGGCCCGGATTGCCGCCGGCCGGGCTCCCCGTGGCACACTCCGGGCATGGAGCGGACCAGCGTCACGATCGTTCCCCACACGCACTGGGACCGGGAGTGGTACGAGCCGTTCGAGGGGTTCCTGCGGCGCCTGGTCGAGATGATGGACACCCTCATCGCCCTCCTCGACGACGGGTTCCCCCACTTCCACCTCGACGGGCAGACCGCGCTCATCGACGACTACCTGGCGGTGCGGCCGGAGCTCGAGCCCGACATCCGCCGCCTGGCTGCCGACGGCCGCATCTCCGTGGGTCCCTGGTTCACGCAGATGGACGAGTTCCTGACCTCCGGCGAGTCGCACATCCGGAACCTGGAACGGGGCCTGACGCGCAACCGGGACCTCGGCGCAAGGCCGGTGGCCGGGTACCTGCCGGACCAGTTCGGGCACATCGGCCAGATGCCGCAGATCCTGGCGCGCGGGGGGCTCGACCGCGCGGTGGTGTGGCGGGGCGTGCCCCGGGCGGTGGAACGGACGGCGTTCTGGTGGGAGGCCCCGGACGGCACGCGGGTCCTCACCGAGTACCTGGCGTTCGGCTATTCGATCGGGATGGACCTCCGCTCGGCCCAGCACCCCGCCGCGCTGGCCGACAAGCTCCGGGAGTCGGTCCACAGCCTCTCCGGGATGACCGCGCGCCCGTATCACCTCCTGGTGATGGCCGGCAGCGACCACCACGGGCCCGACCCCACGCTCGTGAAGCGACTCGCCGCCATGGCGCCGCTGGCCCCGGATCTCGAGGCGGAGATCGGACCGGTGGCCGCGTTCGTCGCGGAAGCCCCCGACGGCGAGATCCCGGTATGGCGCGGTGAGCTCCGATCGGGCGCGCGGGCCTTCCTCCTGCCGAACGTGGTGTCGTCCCGGATCCACCAGAAGCGGGAGCGGGGGCGGCTGGAGGCCCTGGTCGAACGCGTGGCCGAGCCCCTCGCGGCCCTGGTCCCGGGGTTCGAGTGGCCCGAGAAGGACCTCGACCGGATCTGGCAGCTGCTGCTGTGGAACGGGGCGCACGACTCGGTGTGCGGGTGCTCGGTGGACGAGGTGGGCCGCGCGGTGGACGCGAGGCATGCGGAGGCCAGAGAGATGGCGGAGGGGATCGTGGACCGCGCGCTGGGGTCGCTCGGCTCCCAGGTGACAGCGGGCGGCACCCTGCGGTTCAACCCGTCGCCGTTCGAACGGGAGGGCGTGCCGCCTCTCGGGTGGGTGGTGGACGGCCCGGCCCCCGCCTCGGGGGTGCCCCTCCAGGTCACGTTGCGGGGGGGCCGGGTGGTCGTGGACGGCCTGGAGGTCGGGCTGTTCGACGAGCCGGACGTCGGCGACCTGTACAACTTCTGTCCGGCCGAGGGGGCTTCGCCGCTGCCGCCGGACGTGGTCACCGCGGACGGGGGAACGGTCCGCGCCATGTTCGACGGGTGCACGGTCACGTTCACCGCGCGGCGGGAGCGCGAGGAGCCGTTCGTCCGTCTGGAGGGCTGGATCGAGAACGGGCGGCCCGACCATCGTCTCCGGCTGGTGGTCACGCTGCCCGAGCGGACGGACGGGGCCCTGGCGGGGTCGCCGTTCGAGCTGGTCGAGCGGGGGCTCCTGTCCGAGGGCGGGTTCGAGCCGGACTCGCCGTGCTGGCCGGCGCGCGGGGTGGTCCTGGCGTCCGGGGTGGCGGCCCTGCACGAGGGAGTCATGGAATACGAGGTCGTCGACGGGCAGGCCCTGGCGGTGACCCTGCTCCGGTGCACCGGGACCATCAGCCGCGGGGGGTTCGAGACCCGGCAGTGGCCCGCGGGGCCGGACATCCCGACGCCCGAGGCCCAGATGATCGGCCGGACCGAGTTCGCCTTTGGGCTGATGCGCGATGCCCGGCGGGAGGACCTCCTGGACGCCTGGGAACGGTTCGCGCTTCCGCTGCCCACCGCCGAGGCCGCCGGTGGTGGTTCGGGGCCGTCGAGCGGGACGCTGCTCCAGGTGGACGCCGGCCAGGCCCGGCTCTCGAACGTCCGCCGGGTGGACGGGGCGATCGAGGTCCGCCTGTGGAACCCGCGGGCCGATCGGCAGGCCGTGGCGAACATCGGCGGCCGGGAGGTTCGGCTCCGACCGGCCGCCATCGAGACGATCCCGGTGCCCCCGGAGACGGCCCCATCCCGGTGAGCGCGGACCGCCCCGATCTCATCGTGGTCGGCGATCTCATGCTCGACGTCACGGTGGATGCGCCGGTGCTCGCGGCCGGGGGCGACGTCCACGGACCGGTGCGGGCGCGGCCGGGCGGGAGCGGCGCGAACGCGGCCGTGTGGGCCGCCGCGTCGGGAGCGCGGGTGCGGTTCCACGGCCGGGTGGGCGACGACGCCACGGGCCGGGTCCTCCGCGAGGCGCTCGCCGAGCGAGGCGTCGAGCCCGCCCTGGTGGTGGATCCGGACACCAGGACGGGGACGCTGCTCGTGGTCCGGCTGGAGGGCGAGCGGTCGATGGTGTCCGACCGGGGGGCGAACGCCCGGGTCTCGCCGGACGACCTCCCGGAGCGGCTCGACGCCGCGATCGTGCTGGTGTCGGGCTACCTGCTGTTCCACCCGTCCTCGGAGCCGGCCGCGCTGGCCGCCCTGGACCGGGCCCGGGCGGATCACCTCGCGATCGAAGCGTCGTCGTGGCCGCTGGTGGAGGCCTATGGCAACGAGGTGTTCCTGCAAGCCACTGCAGGTGCATCGATCATCATGTGCAACGAGATGGAAGCGCAATCCCTGACGGGGAGGACCGGCGAGGGCGCCGCGCTCGCGCTGGCGGAGCGCTATCCCGCCGCCTGCGTGAAGCTCGGGGCCCGCGGGGCGGTGCTGGCGCGCTCCGGGCAGGTCCTCCGGGCGGCCGCCCCCGTGGTGGAGGAGCGCGACACCACCGGCGCCGGAGACGCGTTCGACGGCGCGTTCCTGGCGGCGCTGGCCCGGGGCGGGGAGGCGCAGGAGGCCCTGGAGGCGGGATGCCGGGCCGGTGCCGCGGCGGCCGCCAGCGACGATCCCTGGCCGGCGAGCGGCCAGCGGCTGACGGGCGCCGAGCAGTGGCCTTCGAACGCGGAGCCGCGGTGAACGGTCCCGAACGCCCGCTGATCCTGTCGGAGGAGGTGCGCGCGGCGCTCGCGTCGCACGAGCCGGTCGTGGCCCTGGAGACGAGCGTGCTGTCCCAGGGCCTTCCGCATCCCAGGAACCTCGACGCGGCCGGGGCGATGGACGGCCGCATCCGGTCCCGGGCCGGCGTCCCCGCCTGGATCGCGGTGAAGGACCGGCACATCAGGGTGGGCCTGTCCGAGGAGGAGCTCGAGGAGCTGTCGGACCCGCGGTCGGTTGTGGCCAAGGTGGCCCGGCGGGACTATCCGGTCGCGCTGGCGGGCGGCGGGCTCGGCGCGACCACGGTATCGGCCACGCTGTGGGCCGCCCATCACGCCGGGATCGAGGTCATGGCCACCGGTGGGATCGGCGGGGTCCACCCCCGCTCCGGCGACGTCAGCGCGGACCTGCTGGAGATGGCCCGGACCCCGGGCCTGGTGGTGTGTTCCGGCCCGAAGTCGATCGTGGACCCGGCGGCGACCCTGGAGAAGCTGGAGGAGCTGGGGATCCTGGTCGCGGGCTACGGCGTCGACCGCCTCCCCTTCTTCCTGGCACGAGCGGCGGACCACCTGGAGCTCGAGCACCGGGTCGACTCGCCGGCTGAGGCAGCCGTGATCGCCCGCGCGCACGTGCGCCTCGAGGTGGAGTCCGCCGTCCTGCTCTGCAACCCCATCCCCGAGGACCGCGCCATGGACGCCGCCGAGGTGGCCCGGGCCGTGGCGCAATGCGAGGAGGAAGCCGAGCGCCGGGGCGTCCGCGGCAAGGACGTGACGCCGTTCCTGCTCGGGTGCCTGTCCGAGCACACGTCCGGCGCCAGCCTGGAGGCCAACCTCTCGCTCCTCTCCGCCAACGCCGCCCTCGCCGCCGAGATCGCCCGGGAGCTGGTGGCCTGACGGGAGCGAGCGGCCGCCGGAAACGAACCGCGTCCTCGGGCGTTCATGGTGCGGTGGAAGAACGAGCCCGAACGGCGGTGATGGTGGAGGGAGGGGCCGGCGACGGTGAGGAGGAGACCTTCCGCGGGTTCTTCTCCGAGCACTACGACCGCCTGGCGCGGGCCCTGTTCCTGCTGTCCGGCGACCCCGGCGAGGCCGAGGACGTGGCGCAGGAGGCCATGGTGCGCGTGTACGAGCGGTGGGACAGGGTGGCGGCAATGGCCTCGCCGGCAGGCTATCTGTACCGGACCGCGCTGAACCTGCACCGGAGCCGCCTGCGTCGGCTGGCCATACGGCTCCGACGGCGAGGCGATGTTCCTGTCCCTCCAGAGGACCCCGCCGACGCCGCGGCCGCCCGCGACGAGGTGGCCCGGGCCCTGGCCGCGTTGCCGGACGGGCAACGCGAGGCCGTCGTGCTGGTGTCGTGGCTGGGCATGGACGCCGAGGAGGCAGGCCGCATCCTGGGCGTCGAGCCGGTGACCGTCCGCGTCCGCCTGTCCCGGGCTCGCACCGCCATGCGCCAGCGCCTGCACGAGATCGATGAGGGAGACCCCGATGCCTGACCTCCGCACCGTCCTCGACGAACGAGCCCGCCGCCTCGATCCCCACCCGATGCCCGACGCATTCGACCGCACCTTGCGACGGGCCCGCCGCCGCGCCCGCAACCGCCGCTTGGGCGCCGCCCTCGTCGCGTTCGCCGTCTTCGCCGGCACCGGCACCGGCCTGTGGCTCGCCCTCCAGTCGCGCCCCCCAACCCACCGCGTGCCGACCGAGCTGCCGACCCCCGGGGCGGTCTCGACCATCCCGCTGCCCGCAGCCCCCAGCGATGTGGCCGTCGTCCCGGACGGCACGGTGTGGGTTGCGCTCGGGGACGCCCTCGCCAGGATCGATCCGATCACGGGCGAGGTGACGACGGAGTACGAGGAAGCGTTCCAGGCCAGGACGGGTCAGCTGACGGGGATCGCCGTGCGGGCCGAAGGCGTCTTCACGGACGCATGGATGAGCGACAGCGGCGGCCTGGTGTGGCATGTCCTGATCCCTCCGCCGGGGTTCGAGGGGATCGCTCGGGGGCCCACCCCGGTCGATGTCGGGGGGGCCGCGCTCGGTGTCGCCGTCGGAGCGGGGGCCGTCTGGGCCACCGTCGCCCATGAGGGCTCGGGCGAGGTGGTCCGGATCGACGAGCGGACCGAAGAGGTCACGGATCGTTATTTCGGCGGGGTGAGCGGTTTGCTCGAAGGACTCGGGTCACTGGCCGTGGCGGGCGGCACCGTCTGGGTCCAGGTCGCCCCCGGAGAAGGGCCCGCCGCCACCGTCGAACCCGGGACCGGCCGGCTCATCGCGACGACGGTCCCCGGGATCGTGGCCTCGTCCGGGAGCGAGGTCTGGGTCAGCGGGGACGGCACGGTTCGCCGGGTGCATCCTTCAGCTCCGGCGCTCCCCCCCACCACGATCGACGCCCCCTGGGACCTGGCCGTCGGGGACGGCGCGGTGTGGGTCGTCTCCATCCCCGTCACCGACCGGCCGGGGTTCGTCCGGGAGGTCGACCGAGCCACCGGGGCGCTGATCGGTTCCCCCGTCCCCGTGGGGCTCACTCCCGTCGCGGTCGCAGTGGGCGGGGGCGCGCTGTGGGTCGCCAACCTCAACGGCCCGAGCATCACGCGCATCGAGCTCGAGTGTGGCCGCGTGCCGTGTGCGGGACCGTCACCGGCGCCGGTCGAGCCGACTCCGACGGAGCCGTCGCCCACTCCTTCGGAAGACGGAAACCCAGCCATCGCGCCGGAGGACTTCGTCGATCCCCCGGTGTCGTACCTGTTCGGCCAGGACACGGTCGGACAGGGCTACCCGCACGTGACACTGCCACGGCAGGCGCTGAGCCCGTTGACCGGGTGGCTGTCGCCGGTGGCGACCTACCGGTCCGACACGGAGCTGCTGTACAGCGACTGGCGGGTGGTGCCGGGGCCCGGGGACCAAGCCGTTCCGTCGATCCGGCAGTTCGACGTCGACTCCGGCCAGGACGCCCTGTTCGCGACGAACGCCGTGTCGTTCGCGGTGACGAGCGAGGGCTCGACCGTGGCGTACGTGCAGTTGGACGGGCCGTCGTGGCGGATGGACACACCGCTCCGGGGCACGATCATGGTGCGCGGGCCAGAGATGGATGCTCCATGGGCCACCGGCGAGACCTTCTTCGTCGTGGGGTGGGCCGGCGACACGCTGCTCGCCTACCGGGAGAACGAGGGCGAGATCGCCGACGTGCTGGCGCTGGACGGGCCGGGGCAGGTCCGGACGCTCGCCGAGGGTGCCCTGATCGTCGCGTTGTCACCGGACGGGACCCAGGTGATGCTGGCCGGACAGGCGGACGGCTCGAGCATCCCGATGTCGGTCGAGGTCGTGAACGTGGCGGATGGGTCCGTCGCCGCGAGCATCCCGAGTTCCTCGCTGGTGGACCCGGACAGCGGCCGGTGGGCAAGGGACCTGGGCTACGGAGGGGATTGGAACGAGCACGGCGTCGTCGTCGCTTCCGCGTCCGACGGCCTCGCCGTCCTTCGCGTGGACGACCGGGGAATCTCGCTCGTCCGCCTGATCCCCGCACCACATTGGGTCGACGAGCCGCAGTTCGTCGTCGGCGATCCCTCCCGCATCGTCTATTGGTCGCGCGTTCCGACCCACGGCGCCGGGGACGGACCCTTCTACGAGCTCGCCGAGTGCTCGATCGATCCCCGCTTCGCGGCGGAGTGCGAGCGGGGCGACCCCGGCCCCGAGCGGCTCCGGCCGATCCGGACACTGAGCCGGCCGTTCCTGACCGGCGTGAGCGGGAGTGGCGACGGAGGGGGATCGGGCGGCGGGTAGGCCGCTACGCGTCCGGGTCGCGGGACTCGCCCGGCACCTCGACGCGCCAGGGGGCGGGGTCGGCCGGCTCGGTGCTGGGGAGCCACACCCGGAACGAGGAGCCGCCACCCACCCGGTTCTCCACCCAGGCCCGTCCGCCGTGGAGCTCGGCGAAGCGGGCCACCAGCGAGAGCCCGACGCCGACACCCGGTGAGTGCGACCGGGTCTGGGGACCCTGCCGGAACGGCTCGAAGATCGCCGCCTGGAGCTCCGCCGGCACACCCGGGCCCTCGTCCTCCACCGCGATGACCACTCCCCCGGTCTCCGGTTGGACCCGGACCCAGACGCGGGTCCCGTCGGGCGTGTGACGGATCGCGTTCGCGACGAGGTTCTCCACGATCCGCTCGACCTTCGGGCCGTCCAGCCACGCGGTCACCGGATACGCGTCGACCTCGACGTTCCGTCCCCAGGTGGCTTCGGTCGCGTCGACCACCTGTCGGACGAGCTGCCCGACGTCCACCGCCCGGCGGCGCGGCTCCAGGATGCCCCGCGACAACCGGTCCAGGTCCAGCAGGTCCGACAGCAGGCGGTCGAGCTTCCGGGCGTTCACGGCCAGTCGGGAGATCAGCTCCTTGGACCGCTGCTCGGACAGGCCCACGTCGGAGCGTTCCAGCGTCAGCGCGAACCCCAGGATGGCCGAGAGCGGCGTCCGGAGCTCGTGCGAGACGGCCTCCAGGAACATGTTCTTCATCTCGTCGAGCTCGCGGAACCGCCGCGCGGCCTCCCGCTCCCGTTCGAACGCCTCCCGGAGCTTCTCCTCGGCCCGCCGGCGCTCGGTGACGTCCACGGTCACCCCGATCATCCCCATGGGCCGGCCCTCCGGGGAACGGATCGGCGAGACCCGCGCGAACACGATGATCGGCACGCCGTCGCGGCGCCGGACCTCCATGTCGCTGGCCCACGTCCCGCCGGCACCGACCGCCTCGTTCACCTCGTCGGCCACATCGTCCGAGATCGGGATCACGTCGCGGAACCGGAGACCCATGACCTCCGCGATCCGCCAGCCGTACAGGGTCTCCGCGAACTTGTTCCAGTACGTGATGCGGTCCTCGGCGTCGGTCGCGATGACCGCGTTCTCCACGGAGTCGAGGAGGTGCGCCGAGAACCGGAGGCGCTCCTCGGCCCGCCGGCGCTCGGCCAGCTCCTGGTGGGCCTCGGTGTACAGCCGCGCGTTGTCGAGCGCGATCGAGGCCAGCTCGGCGAACCGGCCCAGCACGCTGATGTCCTCCGAGGAGAACGTCCGGCCGGGCTCCCCGTGCGACAGCCCGAGGACCCCGACCACCCGGCCCTGCGAGGTGAACGGCACCCCGACGCCGGCCAGGAGGACCCCCTTCGGGAACGACGGCGAACGACCCTCCCACGTGTCGTAGTCCTCGATGGCCAAAGGCTGGCCCGACTGCCAGACCCGCCCGGCCAGCCCCTCGCCCGGCAACATCCGGAAGCCGATCCAGTCCCGGTACACGCCGGTCCCCACCTTCACCTCGAGGTGCTCGCCGTCCGGCGCCACCACGTAGATGTAGCCGCTGTCGGTCCCGAGCAGCGACCCGGCGCGAGCCACGATGGCCGCCAGCAGGTCCTGGAGGTCCAGGCGGTTCAGCAGCGTGAGCGTCGTGTCGTGGAGGGCCTCGAGGTACTCGCTGTGCATCTGCAGGGCCCGCTCGGACGACTTCCGCTCGCTGACGTCGCGAACGACCACCTGGACCGTGGATTCGCCGCCCGCATCGAACGGCGCCGCGGTGACCTCCACGTCCACCACCGTCCCGTCCGCGCGGACGAACTTCTCCTCGATGGGCGGGACCTCACGGCCCTCCCGGAGGCGCTGCAGGCGATCCAGGACCCGGGGCCGGGAATCGGGGTGGACGAACTCCAGCACCGAGTGGCCCACCAGGTCGGCATCGCTTCGGGCCCGGAGCAGACGGCGGGCCCGAGAGTTGGCGAACGTGATCACGCCGCCCCGGTGCACGGCGATGGCGTCCGGCGACATGTCCACCAGTGTCCGGTACCGCTCCTCGCTCTCCCGCAGGGCCGTCTCGGACCGCTCCCGGGCGATAGCCGCGCCCAGGATCCCGGCGGTCGCCTTCAGCGCGCCGATCTCGGCCGCCGACCACTCGCGCTCCCCGGGGCCCTCGTCGAATCCCAGGGATCCCCACCACTCCTGGCCGGCGAACAGCGGCACGAGGGCGACCGAGCGCGTGCCCCTGGCCTCCAGCAGGCGCCGCTCGGGTTCGGGGAGATCGCGGACGTGGCCGACGATGCTCCCACCGGCGGCAAGCGTGTCGCGCCAGCGGACGAAGTCGGGATCGTAGGGCAGGAGCTCGAGGTCGGGATCGAGGATGTGGGACGCGATGCCCGGGGCGGCCCATTCGGCCCGGTTGGCGAACGCCACCACCCGCCCCTCCTCCAGGCGGTTCTCGAACACCCGGGCCCGGCTCACCCCCACCGCCGTGCCCAGGCCCGCCAGGATGTCGTCGATCACCGCCTGCCAGCCCGTGGCCGAGAGCAAACGCTCCGCCGCGCCCGCCACCGCCTCGAGGATGGCCCCGGCCGCGGATGCGGATGCGGATGCGGATGCGGAGTCGGCAGCGGTCGATTCGAACTGCGCGCGCACGCCCTCCCCCTGATGAGAGCTCACGGAAGCAGTATCGACTGTTTGCAGGGGCGGGTGAAAGGGTTTTCGCAGGTCAGGGTGGCCGGCGGATCGGCATCTGGAAGGCCGGCGGGCCGGAAGCCTACACTGGGACCCTCCCATGCCGGCTCGAACCCCGACCTCCCGTGCTCCCGCCCGCCGGGCGGCGCCCTTCGCGCTCCTGGCGCTGGTCGCCGCGCTCGTCCAGGCAACGGTGGCCACCCCCGCCCGCGCCACGGCGCCCTCCAGGCCGAACATCGTCGTGGTCAACACCGACGACCAGCGGTTCGACTCCCTGTACGCCTGTCTGGCCTCCGTCCCGGCCGGCCGGACCGCTCCCACCGGCTCCCAGTGCCCGATGCCCCACGTCCGGGACGACCTCATGGACCACGGGGTGACGTTCGACCAGTCGTTCGTCACCACCGCCCTGTGCTGCCCCTCGCGGGCCAGCCTGTTCACCGGCCAGTACGCCCACCGGACCGGGGTGCTCACGAACGCGAAGCCCAACGGGGGGATCGCCGCGTTCCGGCCGCTGGAGGACCTCACGGTGGCCCGGTGGCTCCACGACGCCGGGTACCGGACGTCGATGGTCGGGAAGTACCTGAACCAGTACACGGGGTGCGCCACCCCCCCCTGCGCCGTCCCGGCCGGGTGGGACGACTGGCACGCCGAGGTCACCGACGGCGACGGCAACTACTCCGACTTCCAGCTGGCGGACTCGTCGTCCCCGGGACGGGCCGTGCTGAACGCCTACCCCGGGTACTACGGCCCGGTGATCCAGCAGAAGGCGGTCGACTTCATCGCCGACGGCCTGTCGAACCATCCCGGGCAGCCCCTGTTCCTGTACTACGCGCCGTTCGCGCCGCACCCCGACGCGGTCCCGGCCACGGGCGACACCCAGTTCGACACGATGGCAAGGTGGGGACGGGAACCGTACCTGGCGTCCTGGAACACCGAGCCGAAGAACGGGCCCACCTGGCTCAAGCCCCTCCCCGCGGACAACCCCAACAACCCCATCCTCACGCAGACCCAGATCGACAGGAAGGACAGGGAGCAGCGGGCCGAGATGAACTCGCTGGCCGACGTGGACCGCCAGGTCCACGCCATCGTCCAGGCCCTCGGCTCGTCGGCGTCGCAGACCCTGATCGTGTTCACCAGCGACAACGGGATCTCGTGGGGCGAGCACCGGTACTTCAACAAGAAGAACTGCGAGTTCGAGGAGTGCCACCGGGTCCCGATGGTGGTCCGGTACGACCCGCTCACCGACCCCGGGGGGACCGGGCCGGGCCGCGAGGACGCGACCCATCCCGTGCTGAACGTGGACATCGCGGCCACCATCGCGGAGGCGGCCGGGCTGACCTCGCCGCGGGCCATGGACGGCCGGTCGTTCCTGCCGCTGCTCGATGCCGGCTCGGGGAACGACCCGCCCGACTGGCGGACCGCCGTGCTCGGCGAGGACTTCGGGGGGCTGGTGAAGACCGGGGTGGACACCCCGACCCTCACGCTGATCCGGACGTTCACCGGGGACCCCGCGGGGGCGTGGAAGTACGCCGAGCTGTGCGACCTGGCGGCGAGCACGGTCCCCTGCGCCACTTCCGAACGCGAGCTGTACGACGAGTCGAGCGATCCCTACGAGATGAGCAACCTGGCGGTGGCGAGCCCAGCGCCGGGGAGCACCCAGGCCGTGCTGGCCCAGCGCCTGGGCCGGATCGCCTCGACCCAGCCGCCGGCGGTCTCGTTCACCGGCGGACCACCCCCCGCCACCCAGCAGACCGGCGCGACCCTGTCGTTCACGTCGAACGGCGCGTCCCGGACCTGGTGCTCGCTGGACGGAGCGGACCGCGCGCCGTGCGCCTCGCCGGTGGTCGTGCCCGGGCCGCTGGCCGAGGGCCCCCACGCGTTCACCGTCGTCGCCGACGGGAGCGACGTGGCGAGCGGGGTGGCCGGCACCTCCGCGCCGGCGGTCAGGACGTGGGTGGTGGACACCACGCCACCGGACACATCGATCGACGCCGGCCCCACCGGCCCCACGTCGTCCACGACCGCGGTGTTCTCGTTCTCGTCGAACGAATCGGGGGGGACGTTCGCGTGCTCGCTCGACGGGGCACCGTTCGCGCCGTGCTCCTCCCCCGCGACCTTCACCGGCCTCACGGAGGCCCAGCACACGGTCTCGGTCCGGGCCGTGGACCCCGCCGGGAACGTCGATCCCGCGCCCGCCCACCGGACCTGGACCGTCGACGTGACCCCGCCGGACACCGCGATCACGTCCGGGCCGAGCGGGCCGGTGAACCAGCCGGGACCGTTCTCGTTCTCGTTCACGTCCACCGAGGGGGGCTCGACGTTCCAGTGCCGCCTGTCGGGCGGTTCGTACCCGTGCCCGTCGCCCACCGACGTGAGCGTTCCGGGCGACGGCGGCTTCACCCTCACCGTGAAGGCCACCGACGCCGCGGGGAACACCGACGCCACCCCGGCCACGAGGTCGTGGACGGTGGACACCCAGCCACCCCCGGCGCCGGCCTTCACCCAGACCCCCACGAACCCCAGCGGCCCGTCGGTGTCGTTCGCGTTCGACGACGGGGACGGGGGCGTGGCGTTCGCCTGCTCGCTGGACGGGGCCGGGCCGGCGTCTTGCTCCTCGCCCCGGTCGTTCCAGGGCCTGTCCGCCGGCGGCCACACCTTCGCCGTGACGGCCACCGACCCCGCCGGGAACACGTCGGCGCCGGCCCAGTTCGCGTGGACCGTGACGCTGGTGGGGCCGGACACCACGATCACCTCCGGCCCGGCGGAGGGGTCGGTCACCACGGCCACCTCCGCCACGTTCAGGTTCACGGCCGGCGTCTCCGGCGCCACGTACTCGTGCTCGCTGGACGGCGCGGGCTTCTCCACGTGCGTCTCGCCGGCCTCGTACTCGGGGCTGGGGGACGGCGCCCACGCGTTCGCGGTGAGGGCCACGGCGAACGGCGCCACCGGGGGGCCGGCCCAGCGGACGTGGACGGTGGACACCGTCGCGCCGGACACCACGATCACGGGCGGCCCGAGCGGCCCGGTGAGCTCGACCGGCCCCTTCTCGTTCGCGTTCGAATCGAACGAGACCGGGGGGACGTTCAAGTGCAAGCTCGACGGCGCCTCCTACGCGGCCTGCACGAGCCCGTATCAGTTGGCCGGGCCGCTGTCCGGTTCGCACGCGTTCTCGGTGAAGGCCGTGGACCAGGCCGGGAACCAGGACCAGACGCCGGCCTCCCGCACCTGGTCGATCGACACCGTGGCGCCCGACACGTCGATCACCGGGGGCCCGAGCGGCACCACCACGGCCACCGACGCCACGTTCACGTTCACGGCCACCGAGCAGGGCTCGACGTTCGCCTGCTCGCTGGACGGCGCCGGCTTCGCGCCGTGCACCAGCCCCAGGCAGTACGCCGGGCTCGGCGTGGGCGACCACGCGTTCCAGGTCCGGGCCGTGGACGCCGCGGGGAACCTCGATCCGTCCCCGGCCACCAGGACGTGGACGGTCACGCCGCTGTTGCCCGACACCACGATCACCTCGGGCCCGCCGGATGGATCGGTGTCGAACTCCACCTCGGCTTCGTTCGCGTTCACATCGGACGCGCCGGGGGCCACGTTCGAGTGCTCGCTGGACGGCGCGGCGTTCGGGGCCTGCCAGTCCGGCGGCGCCGGGGCGTCGTTCGCCGGCCTGGCCGAGGGGTCCCACGCGTTCTCGGTGCGGGCGGTGTCCGGCGGCAACGTGGATCCCTCCCCGGCGGCACGGTCGTGGACCGTCGACTCGCAACCCCCCGGCACGGCCATCTCCTCGCCCGCGCCCGACCAGCTCCTGAGCCGGACCTCCGCCACGGTGAAGTGGAGCTACAGCGACCCACCCCCCTCGTCGGGCGGCGGGACCTTCACGCTGCTCGAACGGCAGGGGCTGGGCGGGACGTACGGCCCCGTCGTCTCCGGGGCGACGGCCCGGCAGGCCACCCGGACGGTGGGGCCGGGGACGACGGCCTGCTGGGAGTCGGTGGCCACCGACCCGGCGGGGAACTCGGCCACATCGGATGAGGTGTGCGCCGCCGCCCCGTTCGACGACCGGTCGGGCTCTCTCACGTACACCCAGCCGGCCGCCCAGCAGGCCGACGGCGCCGCGTACCGGGGGACGCTGACCCGCCTGACCGGCGCGCCCGCGGAGGTCTCGTTCACGTTCACCGGACGCAAGGTGGGCCTGTTCGCCCAGAGGGGCCCGGCCGCGGGGAAGGCCGACGTGTACGTGGGCGGGACGCTGGTGAAGACCGTCGATCTCTACGCCTCGTCCGTGGCCGAAACGGTCTCCGTGTGGACGAAGGCCTTCGGCTCCGTCGGGACACATACCCTGCGGGTGGTGTGGACCGGCAAGAAGAACGCGTCCTCCACCGGGACCGACGTGCCGGTGGACGGGATCGCCGTGATCGGCTCGGCCGGCGCCCCTTCGGGCCCGATCCCCGCGGACGGCCGCCGCTCCCTCCGCTAGCGCTGGAGGTTGGCGACCAGCGCAGCGTAGTCCTGGTCGGAGCGGCCCGCCGCGGCGGCCTCATCGAACATCTGCCGCGCCAGCGTGATCCCGCGGAGCTCGAGGCCGGCGTCCGCCGCGGCCTCCTCCACCAGCCGGAGGTCCTTGGCTGCCAGCGACAGGCGGAACTGCGTCGGGTACTCGCCCGACTCGATCATCTCCCGCTTCAGCTTCAACAGGGGTCCGAGGTAGGAGTCCTCCAGGGCGTCGAGCACCACCGTCCGGTCGATGCCGAGCGCGGTCCCCAGCGAGATCGACTCCCCCAGCGCCATGACCAGGGCCCCGAGCGTCGAGTTCATGACCAGCTTCATCGCGGCTCCTGCGCCCCGCTCGCCGACGTGCCGCGGGGTGCCGAGGACCTCCAGCACCGCCCGGGCCCGCTCGAAGGCCTCGTCCGAGCCGCCCACCAGGATCTGCAGCCCGCCGGCCTCCGCCCGGGGCGTGCTCCCCATCACGGGTGCGTCCAGCATCTCCACCCCGGCGGGGAGCCGTTCGGCCGCGTCCAGTGCCGCATCCCGACCCACCGTGGACATCTCGACCAGGATGGCGCCGGCCCCGATCCCGGCCGCCACGCCATCCTCGCCGAACAGGACCTCCTCGAGGGCCGGCCCGTCGGCCACCATCGTGATCACGATGTCGCGGCCCCGGGCGGCGTTCGCGGGGGTCGCGGCGACCTCGGCGCCGGCCTCGCGGAGCGGCTCGGCCTTCTCCGCCGTCCGGTTCCACACCGCCAGCCCGTGTCCGTCGTGGATCAGCCGCTTGGCCATCGGCGTTCCCATCAGTCCCAGCCCACAGAACCCGATCCTCGCCACGTCCCCGCTCCCTTCGGCGCCGTCCGAACAGTGTCCCGCGACCCAGTATCCGCGCGGGGGCCGCTACCCTTGCCTGCGGATGGCGGAGCGATGGGACGCGATCGTGGTCGGGGGCGGCGTCATGGGCACGGCGGCGGCTCGGTCCCTGGCGGCCCGGGGCCGCCGGACCCTGCTCCTGGAGCGCTTCCGGATCGGCCACGCGAACGGGTCCTCCCACGGCCCGAACCGGATCTTCCGCGTCGCCTACCACCATCCCGACTACGTCCGGATGGCCCGGCTGGCCCTGGAGGAGTGGCGGGCGCTGGAGGCCGAGGCCGGCGAGGACCTCCTGGTCACGACCGGCGGCCTCGACGCCGGGATCGGCGCGCCGCTCGCGGCTGAGGCCCTGTCGTTCGCCGGCGAGCCGTTCGACTGGCTGGCGCCCGAGGCTGTCGCCGAACGGTGGCCGGCTCTGGCCCCGCCGGCGGGCGGCCCGATGCTGTTCCAGGCGGACGCCGGCGTGTGCCGGGCCGGCCCGGCGGTGGCCGCCCAGGCCCGCGTGGCCCGGGCGTCCGGCGTCGTGGTCCTGGAGGAGACGCCGGTGGCGTCGGTGACCCCGGCCGGGGACGGCGTGGTGGTGGCCACCGCCGGCGGCGACGCGCACCGGGCCCCCGTGGCGGTGGTCACCGCCGGGGCGTGGGCCGGACGGGTCCTGGCCACCGCCGGGATCGACCTCCTCCTCCGGGTGACCCGGGAACAGGTGGGCTACGCGGAGCTCCCGGCCCCGGCATCCCTGCCCACGCTCATCGAATGGACCCCCGAGCCGTTCCGGCCGCGCTACGCCCTGCCGGTGCCCGACCGGCCGGGCACCCTGAAGCTCGGCGAGCACCAGGCCGGCGCGACCGTCGACCCCGACGTGCCGGTCGACGCCGCCCCGAACACGCGGAATCCCGGACTGGATGCCTTCGCCGCGGAACGGTTCCCCGGGTCGCGGGTCACCGCGGTGGAGACCTGCCTGTACACGAACACGCCGGACGAGGACTTCGTGCTGGACCGGCGGGGGCCGGTGGTGATCGGGTCGCCATGCAGCGGGCACGGGTTCAAGTTCGCGCCGCTCGTGGGACGGATCCTGGCCAGCCTCGCCACCGGCGACCCGCCGCCGGTGGCCCTGGAGCGGTTCGCATCGGTCCGCCCCTCACTGGCCGGATCCGGGCAGTAGCCTGGATCCCGACGATGTCGCAGACCCGTTCCCCCGAATCCCGCTGTGCCCGGTGCGGCCGCCCCGTCGAGCCCGGGGAGTACCTCTGCGCGCAGTGCCGGGAGGAGGTGGGGCCGGCCGCCTCGGTCCAGCCTCCCCGCCCGTTGTCCGAGCAGGAGGAGCGCCGGCAGCGCTGGCCCCAGGCCATGGTCCGCCCGAGTCCCGTCCAGTACCACGCCACGATCATGGTGACGATCTTCCTGGTGCTGGTCGGCCTGGGCGTGTGGGCGTTCCTCAACCACCAAGGCATCGGCCCGTTCGACGCCGGCATCACCGGGTACGGGACCACCGCCGACGATTCGGTCACGATCGATGTCGACGTGCGCAACGAGGGCTCGAAGGACAGCAAGGCCACGTGCACGTTCATCGCCGTGGACGCCCAGGACACCCAGATCGCCAGCGAAACCGGTCTCACGCCGGTGATCCCGGCCGGGGAGTCGGTGACCATCCGGCACACCTTCGGGCCCCTCGACCGGGAGCCGTCGGACTACCGCGTCCACTGCACCTGAGCGGCCACGCCACCGCCCGGGGGCAGACCCTCAGTGCGCGTGGCGGTGGCGGATCAGCCCCCGCGCGTGCGCCGCGAGGAACACCTCGACCACGTTCGGGTCGAACTGCGTGCCGGCGGCCTCGCCCAGGCGCCGCAGCGCCTCCTCCTCGGGGAGGGCCTTGCGGTAGGAACGGTCGCTCGTCATGGCGTGATAGGCGTCGCACACGAAGATGATCCGCGCGCCGAGCGGGATGTCCTCCCCGGCCAGGCCGTCGGGGTACCCGTCGCCGTCCCACCGCTCGTGGCCGGCCCGGATCATCGGCAGCACCGGCTGGAGGAATTCCACCGGGGCCAGGATCTGTGCGCCGATCTCGGGATGCTTCTGCATCTCGAGCATCTCCTCGCGGGTGAGGGGCCCGGGCTTGTTGATGATCTCGGTGCCCACCCCGATCTTGCCGATGTCGTGGAACATGCCGGCCAGCTCCAGCATCCGGAGCTCGTCGGCGGGCATCGCGAACTCCCGCCCGATGGCGACGGCGATCTCCGCGACCTCCCTGGCGTGCCCGCTCGTGTACTCGTCCTTGGCCTCCAGCGCGTTCGCCAGGACCTCCACGGTCTGCAGGAAGGCGTGCTCGAGGTCGGCGAACCGGGCCGCGTTCCCCATCGCCAGCGACGCGAGGTCCGCCACGCCCCGGGCCAGCCGGAAGTCCCGGGGGGTGAACGTCCGGTGCGAATCCCCGGCCATCCCGACCATCGCGCCCAGGCCCTCCGGCTCCCACCGGAACGGCGCGACGATCACCGGCCCACCCTCCCAGGCCACCTTGAACTCGTCGGGGAGCGCCAAGACGACCTCCGCCGGGAGGTAGAAGGGCTCCTCCACCGACAGCAGGTAGCGGGAGGCCATGTCGCCCCCGACGCGGAGGGCCCGGAGTTCGTCGATCTGGGTCGGATGGAACCCCACGAAGGCCCGGGGGAGAAACCCTCCCTCCGGGTCGCGGACCCACGCGGAGACCCTGGGGACGTCGAGGAGGTCGGCCATCGACCCCACGACCTCCTGGAGCACGCGCCCGGGATCGCGGGTCCGCGTGAGGGCCTGCGACACCCGGAGCAGCGCGTTCGCCGCCTCCGCCGAGGACCGCTCCTCCTCGAAGAGCTTCGCGCTCTGGAACGCCACCGCCGCCGCCGACGCAAGCGACTCCAGCGCGCGGAGGTCGTCGGCGTCGAACTGGTTCAGCCCGAGCTTCGACAGCACGATCGTGCCGGTGACCCGGTCGTCGTACTTCATGGGGACGGCCAGGATGGACTCGTCGATGAAGGAGGTTCCGGGGATGTGCTGGGTGAACTCGCAGTTGATGGCGTCGGCCGCGTAGATCGGCTCGCCGGTCAGCGCCACCCGCCCCGTGATGCCCACGCCCACCGGCGTGACCAGCACCTCCTCGGTCTCTCCCTCGTACTCGGTGAGCACGCCGTGGAAGGCCATCGGGATCAGGGTCTGGCCCGCGGAGTCGAGCAGGTGGATGCGGCAGTTGTGGAACTCGATCAGGCCGCCCACCTCGTCGATGATCGTGTGCGCGATCTTGCGCACGTCCTGCAGGCGGTTCAGCTTGCTCGAGACGCTCTGGAGCAGCTTGAGGTGGCCCACCATCCGAACCTCGCCGTGGGGGACGGCCCGGACGCCGGTCCACTCGCCGGCCTGGAACACCGACACGCGATTGCGGCCGGCCGCCTTGGCCTGCAGCAGCGCGTAGTTCGCGTTCGCCATGAGCTCACGGGGATCGCTCCCGTGCGCCGGGCCCTCCGCGACGCCGATGCTCACGGTGACGGGCGTTCCGGTGCCCTGGGGGATCCCCTCGGCGATCCGGCACCGGATCACCTCGGCCATCTCAGCGGCCTCCAGGGCCATCGTGGCGGGCATGAGGATGGCGAACTCCTCGCCGCCGACGCGGCAGACCATGTCGCCCTTGCGGGCCTCGATCCGGCACACCGCGGCCAATGCCGACAGGACGTTGTCCCCGGCCAGGTGGCCCTGGATCTCGTTGACCCGCTGGAATTGGTCGATGTCCATGAGCACGAGGGACATGGGCACCCCGGTCACGGTGGACCGGCGGTGCTCCTCGGCCAGGCGCTCCTGGAAGTGACGGTGGTTGTACAGGCCGGTCAGCCGGTCGATGACGCTCTCCGACTGCAGCCGGGTCCGGATCTGGGCGTTGTCCAGGGCGAGGGCCGCGAGCTCGGCGAACCGCTCCGCCAGCGCGAGCTCGTGGTCGTGGAACCGGTGGCCCGGCCCCTGCCGGTACAGGTTCAGCATCCCCTTGAGGTCGCCGCGGGCCACCAGGGGGACCGTGATCAGGGCTTCCTCCTCGCGCGGGGTCCCGTCGATCTGCTGGGCCCGAGGGTCGAGGTGCACGTCGTTGATGAGGATGGCCTCACGGGCCTCCGCCGCCTGCCCGGTGATGCCCTGGCCGAACTCGCAGACGTGGACGTAGATCTCCTTGGCGTTGGGGTCGACCACCAGGACCGGACGCAGGACCTGGAGTTCGTTGTCGGCCTCGTACATGATCAGCGAGTCGTAGGGGATGAGCGAGGCCACCGCCTCCGCCACCGCGTCCAGCAACCTGGCCAGGTCCGACTCCGAGACCAGGAGCCGGGCCACGTCGGAGAGCACGCGGAACGACGTCTCCTGCTCACTGCGGTGCGCCAGCTCCTGCACGGTTCCCCTGCCTCCCTTCGCGGGCACTCCCCGGGCACGCGGGCTGCCCCACCCCTGCCTACAGGGGTATGGACATATTCGGGTTACCTCGTACGGGACTTGAGCGCGGCTCTCGACCGTTCCAGCAGGTCACCGGGGGCGGTGACGGGCCCGCCCGCAGGAAGCCGGGCAGCGCGGCGGGTCCCTCGACGGGCGCCCGGGTAATCTTCCTGGCAGTGGACCCCATCGTGTTCTCCGAGCGTCCCGAGGTGGAGCGGCCCGTCCTGGTGACCGCGTTCCGGGGCTGGAACGACGCCGGCGAGGCCGCGAGCACGGCCGCGAGCTACCTCAAGGAGGCCTGGGAGGCCACCACGTTCGCCCGCATCGACCCCGAGGAGTTCTTCGACTTCCAGGTCAGCCGGCCCACGGTCCGCCTCATGGACGGGGTGACCAGGGTCATCGAATGGCCGGCCTGCGAGTTCCACCACGCCCGGGTGGAGGGGCGGGACGTCGTGCTGTTCACGGGCACCGAGCCGAACGTGCGGTGGCGGACCTTCGGGACGGCCATCGTGGACCTCGGCCGGTCGCTCCAGGCCGAACGGCTGGTCACGCTGGGGGCGTTCCTGGCCGACGTCCCCCACACCAGGCCGGTGCCGGTGGTCGGGAGCGCCGCGAACGCCGAGGAGGCCGAGCGCCTGGGGCTGTCGATGTCGCGGTACGAGGGACCCACCGGGATCGTGGGAGTGCTCCACGACCTGTCGAACCGGGCCGGCCTCCCGTCGGTGTCCTTCTGGGCGGCCGTCCCCCACTACGTGCAGGCCGGGGTGAACCCCCGGGCCACGCTCTCCCTGGTGGAGCGGGTGGCCTCGTTCCTGCGGGTGGACGTGGACACCTCCGACCTCGAACCGGCCATCGACACGTGGGAACAACGGATCAACGAGATCGTTGAAGACAACGAGAGCCTCACGGAGTACGTCCGGCGGCTGGAGGAGGCCGCGGGGGAAGAGCCCCCCCTGCCGAACATCCCGTCGGGGGAATCGCTGGCCGCGGAGGTCGAGGAGTTCCTCCGGGACCACGGCGGGGGCCAGGAAGCGCCGTGAGGGGGCCGAGGACGTCGAGACCGGAGCCGAGCGAAGCATGCTGCGTGGACTGTTGAGGAGCCGCGAGGAGACGATCCGGCCCCACCGCGGGCCCGTCGCCGAGAAGGGCGACGGCACCGTGGCCGGAGGACGGAGCGGCGCCCTGCGGGCGGCCATCTTCGGGGTCAACGACGGCCTGGTGTCGAACCTGTCCCTGATCATGGGGTTCACCGGCGCGGCCGTGGACAACACGATCATCGTGCTGGCCGGCGTGGCCGGGCTCCTGGCCGGGGCGTTCTCGATGGCCGCGGGCGAGTACATCTCGATGCGGTCGCAGCGGGAGGTGTTCGAACGGCTCATCCACCTCGAGGCGCACGAGCTGGCCACCGAGCCCGAGGAGGAGCGGGACGAGCTCATCGAGATCTACCGGAACAAGGGCGTGCCCGCCGACATCGCCGAGCAGCTCGTTGACGTGCTCCATCGCGACCCCGACCTGGCCCTGGAGACCCACGCTCGCGAGGAGCTCGGGCTCGATCCCGAGCAGGGCCTCGGCTCGCCGTGGGCCGCCGCGATCTCGTCGATGATCACGTTCATGTTCGGCGCGTTCGTCCCGCTGGTCCCGTTCCTGTTCAGCTCGGGCGTGGGGGCGACCCTGTGGGCCATCGGCGTGTCCGGCGTGACCCTGTTCGCGGTGGGCGGCGGTATCTCTCGTGTGACCGGCAGGCCCCTGTGGTGGTCCGGAGTGCGCATGCTGCTCGTCGGTGGGGTGGCCGCCGGGATCACCTACGGCGTGGGCAAGGCGCTCCACGTCGGCGGCGCCGTCGGGTAGCC
>DASWED010000102.1:0-12838 GCA_036394995.1 Actinomycetota bacterium | reverse complement strand
CGTCGCCCCACGATGAGGTCGCCCTCCCAGTGCCCGATGACCAGCCTCCCGTCGACCTCCGCCGGCCGGTCGTGGAGCGGGCGCATGTCGGCGATGCGCCTCGGACCGACGAACACTCGGCGCTGCGCGCGCCGGCGCACCCGACGGGTCCGCAGATGCACCGTGAGCTCCCCGGGCAGACCGGCCTTGGCCTGCACGAACAAGGACGTGTAGATCGTCTCGTGGGACACGTGCATGGTGGGGTCATCGGGGAAGTCCAGGCGGAGCCGGGCGGAGATCTGCTGCGGCGACCACCGTTGCTTCAGGCCCTCTTCGACGCGCTCGCGGAGACGATCGTTGGTGACCAGCTTGCCCGGCCGGTGACGCCTGGTCCTCGCCTGGGCCGCCCGATCGGCTCGGTGCGCCCGGTACCCGGCCGGGCTGGCGTTGCGCCGGACCTCCCGGGACACCGTGGAGACCGAGCGGCCCAACCTGGCGGCGATGGAGGTGAGCGACTCCTTCCTGGCTAGCCCCCGGGAGATCTCCTCCCGCTCCGCGACCGACAGCCGCAGAGCGGGCCGGGGGACCTCGGCGCGGGGTCGAACACCGCCCGACTCCTTCAGCCAGTAGTGCCCTGCCGTCCTCGAGATCCCCGCGGCTTGGGCGGCCTCCCGGAGCGTCGCCCCCGACGCACGAGCGGTCCAGAACCGGCCACGAACCTCCGCTGACTTCGGATGGCGCCCCACCTGACCTCCTCGCTCAGTTGGCGGTCAGGATGATCACTGTTGCGTTGGCCGTTTGAAACCACCGGCGGTTTCTGCTCAGTTTTCGGCCGCCGTTGACATACGTCACGCCGTCGCGGATCACGCTTGCTGAGTACCTCGACGCTTGGATCGCAGCACTAGACTCCGTTCGAGCCACGACCCGGGCGAGCTCCGCTGGGCACATCCGACGACATGTGACACCGAGCCTCGGGCACCTGCGCTTACAGACCGTCACCACCTCGACTCTCAACACCTTCTACGCGAGCTTGATCCAAGACGGGTTGGCACCCGCCACGGTGCGCCGTGTCCACTCGACAGTGCATCGGTCCCTCCGGGACGCGGTCAGGACTGGAAAGATCAACCGGAATCCCGCCTCGGTTGCCGAGGTTCCGAAGGGGCGTCGCCCCGAGATGCGGACGTGGACCGCTGACCAAGTTCGCATCTTCCTCAGCCACGTTCGGAGCGATCGCCTCTACGCCCTTTGGGTCTTGATCGCCACGACCGGGATGCGTCGAGGCGAGGCTCTCGCCCTTCGCTGGGACGATCTGGACCTCGAGGCTGGCCGTGCCTCTGTGTGTCGTGCATTGATCCCGGTGGGTGGCGAACTCCGCATGGAGGAACCGAAGAACGGCCGTACCCGGTCCGTCGCCCTCGACACAAAGACCGTCGAGACCCTCCGAGCCCATCGTGTCGGGATCACCGAGGAGCGGTTCGCCATGGGCCTTGGCCGGCCTCTTGCCTCGGACCTTGCGTTCGCGAATCGAGATGGCTCCCCGGTCTCGCCGGGTGGCCTGTCCCAGCAGTTTGCCGCCCGAGCGAAGAAGGCGAACCTTCCGTCGATTCGTCTGCACGACCTCAGACATACTCACGCGACTCTCGCACTCAGAGCGGGCATTCACCCAAAAGTGGTCCAAGAGCGGCTTGGCCACTCCTCGATCTCGCTCACGCTCGACCTGTATAGCCATGCCATCCCGGGCTTGGAGGAGGCAGCGGCTGAGCAGATCGCGGGACTGGTCTTCGACAGTCCCTCGGTGGCGGTCGAAGACGCTCGGTAGCATCCTGGTACCACATCGGGCGCCTCGGGAACTGCTGGATTGCTGTCCGAGGCGAGAAAGTGCACGTAGATCGAGTGGTCCTGGGGTGGCATCAGGCGAACACCCCGCTGCTGGTAGACGGCCCGCCGATCACGCTGGCCGCGCCGAACACCGTTCTCCGCCGCGGCGACGGTGATCGGTAGACGACCCCTCGCCCGGCGACAGCCTGCTGGGACATCTTCTGTTCCGGTTCCCTGTCCGTCTCGGTATCCGACTCGGTATCCGTCTCCCTATCCGCCTTTGAAACGGACACCGAAACCGACGGGGGTCGAGCGGAGAAAGGGCACGTCATCGGCCCTATTCGGAGCATCTGACGAGACCCCGACTCGTGACGTCATTTCCCGATGTCTTCCGATTCACTTCGCGTGGGCGGCCGTCGAACAGCAGTCGGACCGTTCCTTGAACGGTTGAACGAATCCGTCGGACGGACGGTCGGTCGGACGACCATCTCGTCCGACCCCGGCGCGCGGACCGGACAGGAGCATCCCGGTGGGGCTGGTCCGGTTCAGCAGCTGCTTCCCGGTGACGACTCAGGCCACTGGTCGACGACGCCTGCGCTCGACCCAAGTCGTCGAGGCTATCCAGCACGCGCAGAGAAGCCCCACGACTGCACCCCACGGGCGAACGGTCTTCCCGAAGAACTCTCCAATCGACGACGCGATCCCGGCGACGCCGAGCCATTGGAACCACAACAGGAAGCGGTCCGAAGCCGTGCTCCAGGGCCGCCTCCACATGCTGAAAGGGGCGCTCTCCCGTGTCGGGTCGCTCCCCCAGCGACGCTTGAGCCCTACGGAAAAGAGCACCGCAGTAACAGGCAACATCGCGAGACCAAACAGATACGCCCACTTGAGGCTGATCTTGCTGTCGAGTAGGGCGAGCAAGGGGAAGACGGCCCAGAACATGAGCCCGAAGTAGACGCCCGCAATCCACGGGTGAGCTTTGGCCCACTGTTCGCGCTCACGTATCGACCTCGGCGGAAGCCAGTGCATCATGCCTTCATGGTCGCACCTCACGGGCCGACCAGGACAGTTACCGCTAGAACACCTCTCCGTGGGCTCGGCCCGCCAGGTGAACTCAGAACCCTCGCCTCGTCCTTGTGACCCTGAATTTGTCTCCCGAGGCACTGCGAACCCGGTTCATGAGGTGGCGCAACCACGGCCGTGGGCCTGCCCATGGCGTCGCATCACCGGAACACGATTCGGCTGCTTCCCGCCAGCTACGTAGCCATGTCGCCCGGAGAGGAACGGACGGCCGTCGAGGCGGTGGCGGCCCTGCTCGGGGCCCTGCCCTCCAACGCCCCTGGCGGCGTTGACGCTGCCGCGGGGTTGAGGTCTCATCCGTCCTCCCCATCGGTCCCCGCCAGACGGGAAGGAGGCGATGATGAGCTCGGCCAAGCGGACGACGGCCCCGACGCCGAAGGCTGAGGCCACGACTCGGGTCGCGCTGTACCTGAGGATCTCGACAGACGAGGAGCATCAGCCGTTCTCGCTGGAGGCGCAGGAGCATCGGCTCACCGCGTTCGTACCCACCCAGCCTGGATGGGAGCAGGTCAAGACCTACGTCGACCAAACCAGCGGCGCGTACGCGGAGCGGCCGGGCTCTCCGAGGCGCTTCGGGATGCACGGTTGGGCCTGTACGACGTCTTGCTCGTGTACCGAGTGGATCGCTTCGCGCGCTCGCTCAAGGTCTTGGTTCATCTCCTCGAGGAACTCGACAGCGCAGGCGTAGCGTTCCGCTCTGCCACCGAACCGATCGACACCTCGACTGCGACTGGGCGGATGTTGGCGCAACTCCTCGGAGTGTTCGCCGAGTTCGAGCGGGCCACGATCATCGATCGGGTCGTCGGAGGCATGGAGCGCAAAGCTGCGCGGGGTGAATGGCCCGGGGGTTCTCGTCCGTACGGAATCCGACTTGACGCCGACGAGCGGCTGGCCCGGGAGCCCAGTGAGTTTCCGGTCGTCGAGCGGATCTTCAGTCGCTACGCGGTCGCTCGCCTCGGCGCGGCCGCCGTCGCTGGCGAGCTGAACGCGGACGGCCTCCGAACCCGGGCGGGGAAGCCCTGGAGCGCCAAGGTCGTCCTGGACGTGCTTCGCAATCGCGCGTACCTGGGCGAGGTCTCCTTCCGTGGCACGTGGCATCGGTCGAGCGCCGAGCCGCTCCTCGATCCAGGGCTCTTCGAGAAGGCCCAGGCGCTCTTGGTCCGCCGGGGCGAAGGCTACGACCGTCGGTTCGCCGACACCCATCCCGACTACCTGCTCACCGGGCTGATCACCTGCGGCAAGTGCGGACGTCGGTACATCGGCACCGCCGCCACCGGCAAGCGTCACCGGTACCGCTACTACTCGTGCTGGTCCCGGCAGCGGTACGGGAGTGAAACCTGCCGGGGGGAACGGGTCCGGGCCGACGCGCTGGAGGCGGCCGTGTTCAGCGCCCTGGGCGATCTGTACGCCGACCCCAGCATCATCGGCCGGGCCATCGCCGTTCGGCGCCGACAGGCCGCCGTGGGCGCACGACAGCGCCGCGACGAGTTGACGGCTACCGAGGCCGAGCTCGCCAAGACCGAGGCGTCGGTGGATCGCTACATGCACGCGTTTGAGAGCGGCACCGTTACCGAGGACATGTTCGGCGAGCGCGTTCGAGAGCTCGGGCGCAAGGCTCAGGCGCTCCGCCGTCGACGCGCGGAGCTGCTAGGGGAGGCAGCAGCCGACGCCGCCCCCGTTCCCTCCCAGGAGGACCTGCGAGAGCTGCGGGTCCAACTCGTCGACGTCGGGGAGAACGGACCCGGGCCGATCCGCAAGGCGGTGGCGCAGGCCTTCGTCCAAAACCTCGTGGTGGAGGCTCGTGACCGCGTGCAACCTACTTTCAGAATCCCATCAGGCCTGATGGGCAACGGCGGTGATGGAGACAGCGCAAAGCCCGACGTGAAGCGTGGGGTTCGCGCCATGACACCTGAAGTGGGCGAGGGGGGAGTTGAACCCCCACCCGGTTGCCCGGACAGGATCCTGAATCCTGCGCGTCTGCCTATTCCGCCACTCGCCCGAGCAGCCCGTTGATGCTAGCAGCGGCACGGAAGCGTGATCCCGGACGGGCCCGGCATGCGAAACAGGGGTCCGGCATGTAGCGTCTCGTGCCCGTTGGCCGGCGAGGAGAAGGGAGCAGAGGCATGGCTGGTGTCGAGGGACGCGCGTTCGACGGTGCGGACGAGACCGTGGAGTTCCCGCACGGGAGGGTCGACCTGCTGCGGTTCGAGGGGATGGGCGTGGCCAGGTTCACCGCGGAGCCCGGATGGCGGTGGTCGGAGAGCGTCAAGCCCATCGCCGGGACGGACAGCTGCCAGACGCATCACCTCGGGTACGTCCTCTCGGGGACGCTTCACATCGTGGCCGGCGACGGCACCGAGGCCGACGCGAAGACCGGCGACGTGTACCACATCCTGCCCGGCCACGATGCCTGGGTGGTCGGCGACGAGACCTTCGTCGGGGTGGAGTTCCGGGCGGGAGCCGCGGGGTAGGAGGCCACTCGCCCACCCCGCCGAGGCGGGGGCTCGGCCCGACCGTTTCGCCACAGGTCCCCTGGATATAATCCGCCCGAGGCTCCCACCTGCGGAAATGCCGATCCTCCGAGACTTCGAACGACGCCTGGAAGGGCTGGTCGAAGGCCTGTTCGCCAAGGCCTTCCGCTCCGGCGTGCAGCCCGTCGAGCTGGCCAAGCGGCTCCTCCGGGAGATGGACGCGAACCAGACCATCGGGGTCCACGACGTGTGGGTCCCCAACCACTACCGCTTCCAGCTGTCGGCCGAGGACCACGCCAAGTTCGAACAGGCCGAGCAGCGCCTGGCCGCCGAGCTCACCCAGCTGGTCCGCGACGGCGCGGCGGAGCGGGGGTGGAAGCTGGTCGGCCCGCCTGAGGTCGTGTTCGAGACCGACGAGGAGCTCGGCCGGGGCGAGTTCCGGTGCATCCCCTCCCTGGTGGAGGGGCCGGAGCGGCCGCTCACCGGCGAGATGGGGGCGGTGGGCAAGGCGCTGCTGTACCTCATCCACAACGGCCAGCCCTCGGCCACCTATCCGCTGGACAAACCGGTGGTCTCGATCGGACGCCTGTCGGACTGCGACGTGGTGGTGTCGGACGCCGGGGCCTCCCGCCGCCACGCCGAGATCCGCCTCCAGGACGGCCACTACGTCCTGGCCGACCTCGGTTCGACGAACGGCACGAAGGTGAACGAGGCCGTGGTGGGCGAGCGCGAGCTGGAGCAGGGCGACCGGATCACGATCGGGCGGACCGTGCTCGAGTTCCGGAGGGCCTGAGCGGTGCCCCCGGTCCTCGCGCAGGCCCTCACGCCGTTCGTCCTGGCCGTCCTGAAGTACGCGTTCCTGGCGCTGCTGTACTTCTTCGTGTTCCGCGCCATCCGCTCGGTGGCCCTCGACGTTGCCGGCCGCCGGCAGGGCGCCGGCGCCCAGACCGTCGCCGCCTCGGCGCCCGCTCGGGCCCCGAAGGGCGGGAAGCCCGGCCGGCCCCCCACCGGGGTCGTCGTCCGGACGGAGGACGGGAAGAAGGCCGGGACGTACTCGCTGAAGGACCAGCTCCAGATCGGGCGGGCCGAGGCCTGCCATGTCCGGCTGGAGGACCGATACTCCTCCCAGTTCCATGCGAGGCTGTATTCGAAGAACGGCGCCTGGTACGTGGAGGACCTCGGGTCGACGAACGGCACGTACCTGAACCGCCAGAAGGTGCAGGGCTCGGCGGAGGTGCACGCGGGGGACCAGATCCGGATCGGGAGGACCACGCTGGAGCTGAAGCGATGACCGGGAGGGGGCGGGTTCCATGAAGGTCCGAGTCGGTGCCGCCACCGACGTGGGCCGCGCCCGCGAGCGGAACGAGGACTCCTACCTCGCCGTCCCGCCGCTGTACGCGGTGGCCGACGGCATGGGCGGGCACCGGGGCGGGAACGTGGCTTCGTCCGTGGCCATGCAGGTCCTGTCGTCCATCGCCTCGGGCGGCGACTGGCAGCGGCTCGCGGAGCAGGTCCGTCAGGCCAACCACGCCATCCTCGAACGGGCCCGCGGGGACCGTTCCCTCCAGGGCATGGGCACCACGATCACCGCGACGTACGTCGAGGACAACCGGGTCCACCTGGCCCAGGTGGGGGACTCCCGGGCGTATCTCCTGCGAAACGGCGCGCTGAGCGCCCTCACCGAGGACCACACGCTGGTCCACGAGATGGTGAAGAAGGGGCAGATCACGGAGGCCGAGGCCGAGCACCACCCCCAGAAGAGCATCCTCACCAGGGCCCTGGGGGTGGACGAGCCCGTCGAGGTGGACGAGTTCACGGTCGAGGTGGCCGAGGGCGACCGCATCCTGCTGTGCTCGGATGGCCTGTGGGGGATGGTCTCGCACCAGGACCTGAAGGCGGTCCTGGAACAGGTCCGCGACCCGCAGGAGGCGGCCCAGCGCCTGGTGGACATGGCGAACGCCGCCGGCGGGCTCGACAACATCACCGTCGTGATCATGGACTACGAGGCCGGGGACGGGTTCGAGGGGGCCACGTGGACGCCCCAGGCGGGGCCGGCGACCGGCGCCCCGCCCGAGTCGGGCGACGGCGGACGCCGCGACATCACCACCGCCATGGAGATCCCCACGGGGATCGGCGCGGGGCAGGCCCCCGGGATCCCGGCGGGCGTTCGGCCCGCCGGGGACGCGGAAGCGGGTGCCCCGCCCATGCCCGACGCCGCGACCCCGGCGACCGCAGCGACCGGGCCCGAGGCACCGGCCGCCGCCTGGGGGGAGCCTCCGGGACGGCACCGCCGCCGGAGCCGGCGGGTCCTGGTGTGGCTCGTGGCCGGGGTGGCCCTGCTCGCGGTGGCGTTCGTGGGCTTCCGCCTGTACCTGGACAGCCGGTGGTTCGTGGGGGTCCAGGGCGGCCAGGTGGCGGTGTTCCGGGGGGTGCCCACCGACATCGCCGGCATCCACCTGTTCGGCCTGGTCCGCAGCACCGACATCTCGTCCAGCGACGCCCAGGCCCTCCCCCAGTGGAAGGACCGGCTCGACGAGGGGGCCACCGCCGACAGCGAGGAGGCGGCGAACGGGATCGTGAACACGATCCGGCACGACATCGCGGCGGCGCATCCGACGCCGGTGCCACCGACGAGCCCCCCGACGCCGGCGCCGTCGGGGAGCGGATCCACGACCGGGGGTGTCGGGACCACCGCGCCGACATGATCGAGGCCCAGCGCGGAACCGGCCGGGCCCGTTCGGGTGCCCAGCTCGCGCTCACCATCCTGGCCCTGGTGCTCGCCGCCGGAGCGACGATCCTCGTGAAGCTGGGCCTGGGAGCGAGGGCAGGGCCCAAGCTCGCGTACTTCGTGGCCCTGTTCGCGGTGGGGTACCTGGCCGGGCACTTCGCGATCCGCCGGCTGGCCCCCGCGGCGGAGCCGGCGTTCTTCCCCGCGGCCGGGCTCCTGGCCGGGCTGGGGTTCGCCATGATCTACCGGCTGGACGCGAGCCTGGCCATCGACCAGGCGTGGTGGATGGTGATCGGGCTGCTGGCGTTCATCGGCACGCTGGCGGTGGTCCGGGACCACCGCTCCCTCGACGGCTACACGTACACGATCGGACTGCTCGCGGTGGTCCTGCTGCTGCTCCCGATCCTGCCCGGCATCGGCCTCCAGATCAACGGCGCCCGGGTGTGGATCCACCTCGGCCACCTGACCTTCCAGCCGGCCGAGATCGGCAAGGTCCTCATCGCGGTGTTCCTGGCCTCCTTCCTGAACTCGCGCAAGGAGATGCTCCAGATGGCCCCGCGCCGCCTGGGGCCGTTCCACCTGCCCCAGGCCAAGGATCTGGGGCCGGTGCTCCTGGCGTGGGGGGTCGCGCTCGCCGTGCTGTTCTTCGAGAAGGACCTCGGACAGTCCATGCTGTACTTCGGGATCTTCGTGGTGATGCTGTGGGTGGCCACGGCCCGCCCGGCGTACCTGCTCATCGGGCTCGTGCTGTTCGCCGCCGCCGCGCTGTTCGCGATCGCCACCGTGAGCCACGTCGGGGACCGGGTGGACGTCTGGCTCCACGCGACCAACCCGAGCTTCGTGTTCGACAAGGGGTTCCAGCTGGCCCAGGGCGAGTTCGCCATGGCCACCGGGGGGATCGGGGGGACCGGGCTGGGCCAGGGGCTCCCCGGGATCATCCCGTACGCCGCCACCGACTTCATCTTCGCAGCGATCGGCGAGGAGCTGGGCGTGATCGGCACCACGGGCGTGCTGCTGCTGTTCGCGGTGCTGGTGGGCAAGGGCCTGAAGACCGCCACCGAACAGGCCGACGGGTTCGGCAAGCTCCTGGCCGCGGGCCTCAGCACGATCCTCGGGATCCAGGCCTTCATCATCGTGGGCGGCATCACCCGGGTGATCCCGCTGACCGGCGTGACGCTGCCGTTCGTGTCCTACGGGGGATCGAGCCTGGTCTCGAACTTCATCCTGCTGGCCCTGCTGGTCCGGATCTCGTCCGGTCCCGCGCCACGCCGCAGGAGGGGCCGGCCCCTGAAACCCCCGCCGGCGGCCCCCCCGGCGGAGCCGGCGACGGCCTCCCCCACGGAGGTCATCCGATGAACGCGCAGATCCGGAGGCTGGGCCTCGCCATGGCGGCGCTCTTCGTCGTGCTGTTCGTGTCGGTGAACTACATCCAGGTGTGGAACTCCAGCGCGATCGCGAACAACCCGGCGAACGCGCGACTGATCTACCAGCAGTTCGACGTGGATCGGGGCGACATCCTCGCCGCGGACCAGCGCACCGTGCTGGCCAAGAGCGTGGAGACCCATGGCCGCCTGACGTTCCTCCGGAAGTACCCCCAGGGACCGCTGTACGCCCACATCACGGGGTTCTTCTCGGTGAAGTGCAGCCGGACCAGGCTGGAGTCGACCTACAACGACCTCCTGGGAGCCCGGTCCACGGACCTGCTTTCCACCACGATCGAGGACGAGATCCTGGACCGCCCCAAGCGGGGGGCGACGGTGGTTACCACGATCGACCCGAACCTCCAGCGGATCGCGCACCGGGAGCTCCGGGACGCCGCGCCGAACGGGGGCGCGGTGGTGGCCATGGACCCGTCCACCGGCGAGATCAAGGCCATGGTCACGATCCCCCAGTTCGACCCGAACTCCGTCACCGTTCGGAGCCTGCAGGGGGAGGAGGATGCGTGCAAGGAGCTCCGGGCGAACAACGGCCGGCTCCTGCTGTCCGACGCGACCGACGAGATCTTCCCGCCGGGATCCACGTTCAAGCTGGTGGACCTCTCGGCCGCGCTGGAGAGCGGGCTCACCCTGCACACGCAGCTCCCCAACCCGCACGAGCTCGACCTCCCCCAGACCGACCTGAAGCTGGAGAACTTCGGCGGGGAGCACTGCGCCGGGGGCGCGCCGAAGATCACGCTGGAGGAGGCGTTCGTCGAGTCCTGCAACGTGACGTTCGGCAAGCTCGGCCTGGAGCTGGGGGCCCAGGCCCTGTTCGACCAGGCCACCGCGTACGGGTTCGACCAGCACGTGCCGTTCGACATCCCGTTCTCCGAGGGCCACTTCAACGACCCGTCGTTCTTCGAGGATCGCAAGCCGGCCATCGCGTTCTCGGCCATCGGGCAGCAGGACGTGGGGGCGAACCCGCTGCAGATGGCGCTGATCGCGTCGGCCATCGCGAACGGCGGCACGGAGATGGAACCGCACCTGGTGAAGGAGATCCGGGACCCGAACGGGACCGTGCTGAAATCGTTCGGCCCCACCGTGTTCGGCCATCCGATCTCGCCCCGGACCGCCGTGGACATGACCCGGGTGATGACCGAGGTCGTGCAGCGGGGAACGGGGACCGCGGCGCAGATCCAGGGGGTGACCGTGGCCGGGAAGACCGGCACAGCGCAGACCGCGTCCGGCGCGCCGCACGCCTGGTTCGTGTGCTTCGCCCCCGCCGAGCACCCCACGATCGCCGTGGCCGTGGTGGTCCTGAACGGGGGGAACCTGGCGAACGAGGCCACGGGCGGGCACGTCGCGGCGCCCATCGCCCGAGCGGTGATCGAGGCCTCGCTCGGGAGGGGATGAGGATGCCGCCCTCCACCGGATGCGCCCTCCCGGCAGGCGCCCGGTGACGCCGACGGTCCTCGGGGAGCGGTACCGGCTGCTCGAACGGATCGCGTCGGGCGGGATGGGCACCGTGTGGCGGGCCGAGGACACCCACCTCCGCCGGCCGGTCGCGGTGAAGGTCCTCAACGAGGGCCTGTCCTCCGACGAACGGTTCGTGGAGCGGTTCCGGCGCGAGGCGAAGGCCGCCGCCGGGCTCCTCCATCCGAACATCGCGGGGGTGTTCGATTACGGCGAGTCCGACCGGCGGCCGTTCATCGTGATGGAGCTCATCGAGGGCGAGACCCTGGCGGCGCGGCTCGACCGGCGGGGGCCGTTCGAACCGGAGGAGGTGGCCCGGATCGGGGCGGGGGTGGCGGAGGCGCTGTCCGCCGCGCACGCCGCCGGGATCGTGCACCGCGACGTCAAGCCGGCCAACGTCATGCTGACCGAACGGGGCGACGCGAAGGTCATGGACTTCGGGATCGCCGCTCCGGAGTCCGGGACCGGGCTGACCGGGACCGGGATGGTCATGGGGACGGCCCGGTACCTCTCGCCGGAGCAGGCCGTGGGGAATGCCGCCACGCCCGCATCCGACGTCTACGCGCTCGGCGTGGTGATGTACGAGCTTCTGGCCGGCGAGCCGCCGTTCGACCGGGGCACGCCCCTGGCCACGGCCATGGCCCACGTGAAGGAGGAGCCGCCGCCGCTCCGGACGGTCCGCCCCGGGGTCCCGGCGAACCTGGCGTCGCTGGTCCACCGGTGCCTGGCGAAGGACCCGGGGGAGCGCCCCGGCTCGGCCTCCGAGCTGGCGGCGCACCTCCGGGGCGACGACGAGCGCCCCGCCGCGGTGGCGGGGACGGCCGGGCCCGCGGACGCCACGGCCGTGCTGCCGGTCCTTCCCGCCACCGAGGCCATGCCGTCGGGCGAGGCGGCCGCCGAGCGCGAGATGGCCGGGCCCGTGTTCCCGCCGACGGCCGAGCGGCGCGCCGTGGAGCGGCGGATGGCCCGCCGGAGCCGGTCCGGTCCCCCTGCAGGGGGAATCCCCGGGGAGAGCGAGGCCCGCCGGCGGAGGACCGCGCTCCTCGCCGGTGCGGTCCTGGCGGCCGTGCTCCTGGTGGTCCTCGTGGTGGCGCTCGGTAGCGGGCCCTCGACGGTCCACCTGACGTCGTTCGTCGGCAAGGACCGGGGACAGGCGCTGTCGGCGGCCCACCACCAGGGGGTGGTCGCGCAGTTCGCCGAGGGCGCCTCCGACGCCCCGGTGGGGACCGTATTCCGGCAGGTCCCGGCCTCGGGTACCGAGGTCGAGCCGGGTTCTACCGTTATCCTCGTGCTGTCGACGGGCCCCGCCGGATCGGGTGACGTGTCGCCGCCGGAGGGGTCGGGGGAATCCCCGGGCGAGCACGACAAGGGCCACGACAAGGGCAAGGACAAGGGCAAGGGCCCCAAGCATTGAACGCCGGCAGGCGACAGGAGACCGACGGAACCATGCCGAGCGGTAGGCCCCCGGTCGAGGGGCCCGGATGAGCGATGAACGCCGCCTGCTGGGCGGGCGGTACCGCGTGGAGGGCACCCTGGGCCGGGGCGGCATGGCCCAGGTGTACCGGGGCACCGACACCGTGCTGGGGCGGACGGTGGCCATCAAGGTCCTGGCCCCCCAGTACGCCCGGGACCAGGGGTTCGTGGAGCGGTTCCGCCGGGAGGCCCAGGCCGCGGCCCGCCTCAACCACCCCAACGTGGTGAGCGTGTACGACACCGGCTCGGACCCCCCGGTGCACTACATCGTCATGGAGTACGTCCCGGGCAGGACCCTGGGGGAGGTCCTGAAGTCCGAGGGCCGCCTGCAGCCCGAGCGGGCCGCCGAGGTGGCCGCCCAGGTGGCCTCCGCCCTTCAGTTCGCCCACGCCGCCGGG
>DASWED010000101.1:0-26121 GCA_036394995.1 Actinomycetota bacterium | reverse complement strand
CTCGATCGTCCATCGGTTCGGGATGGGATCCACGCCCACGCGGCGTAGCTCCCAAGCCACCGCCAAAGGCCCGTATTGGGCGCGCGGGTTCGCCTCCAGGCGCATCCGGGCGTCGACGATCAGACGGCGCAGCTCCTCGGGCGTGCGGGTGGGAGAACGGTGCGGCGCACGGGAGCGGCCCTTGGCCCACCCCTTCTCGTTCTCGCCGACTCCCTCCTCGGCTCGCACCACCCACTTGCGGACCCACCGGGTGGTCCGGCCCAACGCCTGTGCGATCTCTTCGGCGCCCTCGCCGCCGCGACGGCGACGGACAGCCTCCTTGCGCAGATCCTCCTCGGACACCCGGGACCCTCGCCCCCGCCGACTCCGCTGCTGCTCGCGGATGCTGGGAGTGGATCCAGCAGAGGAGGAGGCATGCAGAAGGTCAAGGAGGCGGCATCGGAGTTCCTCGCTTGCAGGCGGATCGCGGTGACCGGTGTCTCGAGGACACCGAAGAGCCACGGCAGCAACTTCGTGTACCAGCGGCTCCGCGATCGCGGCTACCAGGTCTTCGCGGTCAACCCGAACAGGGACGCCGTCGAGGGGGATCGCTGCTATCACGACCTGGGATCGATCCCCGGTGGCGTGGACGCGGTGGTGATCGGGACGAGGCCGGAGATCGCGAATCAAGCCATGCGCGAATGCGCCGACCTCGGCATCACCCACGTGTGGATGCACCGGGCTTTCGGCTCGGGCAGCGTGTCCGACGAAGCCACCGAGTACGGCCGGACGCACGGGATCACCGTGATCGACGGGGGATGCCCGTTGATGTTCGAACCCACGGCCGACGCCGGGCACAAGGTCATGCGGTTCGTGCTCGCGAGGACCGGCAAGGTTCCGAAGCTCGTCTGAACCGTCTACCTGGTCGGGACCGAGCCGGAGGTGAGGTTGATGCCGCTCGCGGTGATCGCGGCCGCACCGTCGGAGGCCAGGAAGGCTGCCGCCGCGCCCACGTCGGCCAGCGAAGTCAGCCGGTTCAGCATGGTCCTGCCCTTCAGCCACTCGACGAGCTCATCGCGGGTCAGGCCCTGTCCCGCACGGGTGCCGTAGTCGGGTTGGACATCGCCGTGGAGGGCCTCGCCGATGCCCGTGGTCTGGAGCCACACCACGCGGACGCCGCTCGGCCCCAGCTCGCACGCCCACTGCCGGCACAGGCTCTCGATGGCGTCGAACGCGACCCCGGTCCCCCCGATATGAGGGATCGACATGCGCGCCGTGGTCGCGGTGATGGCCATGATCACCCCGGACCCCCGTTCGACCATGTGCCGGGCGGCGGCCCGGGCCGTCAGGAACTGCGCCCGGACGGCGGTCCAGATGGGCCGGGCGAAGTCCTCGAACGGCATCTCGAGGAGCGGCGCTCCGTGGACGTCGCCGTGGCCGATCGCGCTGAACGAGACGTCGATGCCGCCGGCGGATACCACCACGGTGTCGGCGTGCTCGTCCACGGCCCGCTCGTCGAGCGCGTCCACTTCCGCGGCCTCGGCCCGGCCTCCCGCGTCGGCGATCTCGGCGGCCACCCGTTCGAGCGCCGGCAGCGTCCGGCCGGCCAGGAACACCTGCGCTCCCTCCCGGGCGAACGCCCGGGCCACGGCGCCGCCCACCGAGCCCGCCCCTCCATAGACCACAGCGTGCTTGTTCTCGAGGAGCATGTCCGCCTCCCGCGTGTCGGTTCCGCTCACCTGACCGGCGGGCCAGCATAGCCACAGCCCCGCCGGTCGAAAGACGCGCTACATTCCGCCCCGGTGATGCGAGAGCTGCCGGCCGGAACCGTCACCTTCATGTTCACCGACATCGAGGGGTCCACCCGCCTGCTCCAGGAGCTCGGCGAGCGCTACGCGGCCGTGCGCGACGAGCACGCCGGGATCCTCCGGTCGGCCATCGCCGACGGCGGCGGCGTGGAGGTGAACACCCACGGGGACTCCTTCTTCGTGGTCTTCCGGAGCCCGGTGGCGGCCGTGGAGTCCGCGGTGGCGGCCCAGCGGGGCCTCGCGGCCCACGAATGGCCATCGCACGACCCGCTACGGGTTCGGATTGGGCTGCACACTGGTGAGGGCCGGCTCGGCGGGGAGGACTACGTGGGCATGGACGTGAACGTGGCCGCGCGCGTCGCGCAGGCCGCCCACGGGGGGCAGACGCTCATGTCCGACGCGACCGGGGGCCTCGTCCAGCACGCCCTGTCGGAGGGCGTCTCGCTCAGGGACCTCGGGGAGCATCGACTCAAGGACATCGCCCACCCCCAGCGGCTGTTCGAACTCGTGGTGGAGGGCCTCCCCGCCGACCACCCGCCGCCCCGGACGCTCGACGCCAGGCCGAACAACCTCCCGTCCCAGCTCAGCTCGTTCGTCGGCCGGGAGGATGCGATCGACGAGGTCCGGGGACTCCTCGGCCGGACCCGCCTCCTCACCCTCACGGGCCCGGGCGGCATGGGGAAGACCCGGCTGGCCCTGCAGGTGGCGAACGACGTCCTCACGGAGTTCGCGGACGGCGCCTTCTTCGTGGACCTGTCCTCGGTGACCGACCCGCTGCTGGTCCCGCCGGCCGTTGCCAGGGCGCTGGGTGTCCCCGAGGCCGCGGACCGGACGATCCTGGACGCGGTGAAGGACCACGTCCGGGACCGGGAGCTCCTGCTGGTCCTCGACAACTTCGAACAGGTGGCGGAGGCGGCCCCCGCGGTGGAGGCGCTGCTGGCGGCGTCCCCGAGGCTGAAGGTCCTGGTGACCTCTCGCGTCGTGCTCTCGCTCCGGGGCGAGCACGAGTACCGCGTGCCGCCCCTCGAGCCGCCGGACCCGGATCGCCTCCCGGACCTGCCCACCCTCCGGCGCATCGAGGCTGTGCGCCTGTTCACCGACCGGGCCGTCGCCGTGAGCCCCGGGTTCCAGGTGACCGAGGAGAACGCTCCCGCCGTGGCCGTGATCACGTCCCGGCTGGACGGCCTGCCCCTGGCCATCGAGCTGGCGGCCACCCGGACCAAGGTCCTGTCGCCGGAGGAGATGCTGACTCGCCTGGACAGCCGGCTGTCGATCCTCACGTCCGGTCCGCGCACCCTCCCCGTACGCCAGCGCACGCTGCGCGACGCCATCGCCTGGAGCCACGACCTGCTGGAGCCGGCGGAGCAGCGGCTGTTCGCCCGGCTGTCGGTGTTCACCGGCGGCTGGACCCTCGGGGCGGCCGAGGCGGTGTGCGTTCCCGGGGGGCTCGACGTCGAACCCCTGGAGGGACTGACGTCGCTCGTCGACCAGTCGCTGATCCGTCGGACCGAGACCGCCGGTGAGTCCCGGTTCTCCATGCTCGAGACGATCCGGGAGTTCGCGCTGGAGCGGCTCCGGGAGGCCGGCGAGCTCGAGGAGATGTCCCGCCGGCACGCCGACCACTTTCTCCGCCTGGCGCTGGAGGCCGAACCGCACCTCACGGCAGGCGACCAGGTCGAGTGGCTCGATCGGTGCGACCGCGAGCACGCGAACATCCGCGCCGCGCTCCGGTGGGCCGTCGAGGCCGACGAGGCCGGACGGGCCCAGGAGGCGGCCGGGGCCCTGTGGCGGTTCTGGCAGCAGCGGGGTCACCTGGCCGAGGGCCGCCGGTGGTTCGAGGAGATCCTGGCCGTGCCCTCGGGCCGGCAGCCCACCCCGGCCCGGGCCAAGGCGCTGATCGGGGCCGGAGGGATCGCCTGGTGGCAACAGGACCGGGCGGCGACCGGAATCTTCTACGCGGAGGCCGTAGCGATCGAACGCGAGCTCGGGGACCCCGCCCGCATCGCGGAGGCCCTGTACAATCTGGCGTTCGTGGTGGCCGGGGACGACCTCGCCGCCGCGGGCCGTTTGCTCGAGGAGAGCCTCGACCTGTTCCGCCGCGTGGGCGACGAGCGCGGCGTGGCGCAGGTCCTGACGATGCTCGTGATGCAGGACGCGCAGGCCGGCAACTGGGAACCGGTGGTCGACAGCCTGGAGGAGGTGGTGGCGATCTGGCGCGGCGTGGGGGACCGCCTCCACCTCGCGTTCGACCTCCTGTGGCTGGCGTTCGCCGACGGGCGGGTGGGCCGTCTCCCGGAGGCCCGGTCCGCCGCCCTCGAGGCCCTGGACCTGTTCCGGGAGGTCGACAACGCCACGGGGATCGGCATCACGTTCACCGACATGGCCTTCCTGGCGACGTGGGAGGGGCGGCACGAGGACGCCATCCGGCTGGCCGGTGCCTCGGAGTCGGTCAAGGAGCGGGTGGGCGGTCCTCCGGGGGCCATCGGCGGCTTGCTGGAGGGCGACCCGGTGGCCGAGGCCAGCGCGCACCTCTCCGAGGAGGCCGCTCGCCGGGCCTGGGAGGAGGGTCGGGCCATGAGCCTGGACGAGGCCGTGGCCCTGGCCCGACGGGGCTGACCGGACGCGGGCTTCTCCGCTCGAATGCGATCCCGCCGGCGCCTGTCGGTCACCCCGCGGTCGGATGGAGCACCGGACGGTAGCCGTTCCGGGGGACCGCCACGGTGCTGGGCGGCGTGAGCACGGAGGCCGGACCACGGCCCGGGCGTTCGAGCGGCGAGCCGTAGCCGGCGGGCGACCAGGGCACCAGGCGGTCGCCGAGCACCAGGGCCGGCACGTCGCCGGCAGCGACGAACGTCCCGTCGGGGAGCGACCGCAACGGCGCGGCGTGTCGGCGCTGGCGTCTCCCGTCGACGCGCTCCGCGTGGCGGTAGCGGTCCATCTCGTCGGCCCCCGGACGTTCCCCGAACGCCGTTCGAGGCGTCCACCCGTCTTCGCACGGATGGCTCACTCCGGGCATTCTCGCACCCGGCCTCGTCGAGACGGTCCGTGCGGACGTCCGGCCCGGATCGAAGCGCGAACGACGGGATGAGCCGGCAGAGAGTTGACCAGCCGGGGGGTGGGACCGAGACTCCGGCCCGTCCATCTTCGATTCGAGGAGGTCCTCATGCACGCTCGCTTTGCCGTTCGCGCCGCCATGGCCGCCACCGTCCTGGCGTTCCTCGTCGTCTCGTGCTCCTCGAACGGCGGGGCGAAGCCGACGTTCAGGAGCGAGGGCCCGGATACCGTCCACGGCGTCACGTCGCCGCCCGCCGAGGGGGAACCGACGCCCACCCCCGCGCCCACGCCGAGCCCGGTCGTCGAGCCCCCTCCCCCGCCCGAGGACGGTGGGGGAGGGGGCGTGAGCGGCATCACGGTGAGCGGGTCCTACGAGATCCTGGCCGACAGGCTGATCGTGGGGGGAGGCGAGCTCCTGGCGGTGGCCCCGCGGGTGTGGATCGGCGCCACCCGGCCGGCGAAGTTCCCCAAGGGCTCCTTCCTGGCCACGGGCACCGGCGCCTACCTCTCGAAGGGCGGCGCGTGGACGAACGCCTCCAGTCGTTCGCTGAAGGACCACGTCCGGCCGGTGTCGGACGCCTCCGTCCTCCGCGCCCTCATGCGGCTGCCCGTCTCCACCTGGCACTACCGGTCGGAGGCTGCGGCGGTCCGGCACATGGGGCCGATGGCCGAGGACTTCTCCCGGCTGTTCCATCTCGGCGGCGATCCGCGACACATCGCGACCGTGGACGAGGAGGGCGTGGCCCTGGCCGCCCTCCGGGCACTCGCTGCTCGCTCGGCCGGCCAGCGGGCGGTCATCGGCTCGCTCCGGGCGCGACTCTCGGCGCAGGGAGCGAGGTTCTCCGCGCTCGAACGCCGCGAGGCCCGACTGGAACGGCTCGTGAGGGCCCTGGCCGCGGGCCGATAGTCGACGCCGGGCCCGGGTTGGAGAAGCCGCCCACGAAGAAGAGACCGGCATGACCTGGAACACCCAGGTGGCCAGCCACAGCCCGGGGGTCACCGGGATCGCGTTCGTCAGGTACAGGATCCCGCCCTGCCACCAGATCATCGAGACCATCCAGTGGCCCACGACGACGGCCAGGATGCTCACGGCCCGGAGGGCTCGCAGGATGGGGGACCTCCGCCCTTCTCCGGCGCCGGCGGGACGGCCACCATCGGAGTGAGGAAGGGAGGCCGATGCGAGTCAAGGACATCATGACGACCCCGGCCATCACCGTGAGGCCCGGCACTCCGGTCAAGGAGGCCGCCGCGCTGCTGGTGGATCACGGGATCAGCGCGGTGCCGGTGGTGGACGACGCCGAGGAGCTGGTGGGGATCGTGTCGGAGGGGGACCTGATCCCCCTGGAGGCGCCCGCCGAGGTCCACGGCCAGATCCGGCAGGCCCTGCGCCGGACGAGGCCCACTCCTCGAACGGTCGAAGAGGTCATGACCCGCCGCGTGGTGACGCTCCCGGGGGACGCGGACGCCACGCAGGTGGCCAAGGTCATGCTGGACACCGGAGTGAAGTCGATCCCGATCGTGTCCGGGGACCACGTGGTCGGCATCGTGGCCCGCCGGGACGTGCTGAAGATCCTGGCCCGGAGCGACGGCGACATCCGCCGGGACGTCGAGGCGCTCCTCGACGACGAGCTGCTGATGCTCGGGCACTGCTCGGCCGGGGTCTCGGGCGGCGTCGTCACGCTGACGACCCCCCACGACGAGCGGCGGCTGGCCGCGCTGCTCGCCCGGTCCGTTCCGGGGGTCCTCGAGGTGGAGTTCGCCGAAGGCCCCGCGTGAGACGGCAGGACGCGAACCAGTCGGCGATGGAACGGAAAGGACCACGACCCATGGACACGAAGGCGTTTCTGACGGACAAGCGCCGGGAGATCCTCGATGCGGCGGAAGCGGGGATCCGGCGGAACCAGCTCGGCCACTACGCCCGGGCGGGCGACCGCGAGGTTCGACGGCGGCTGCGGGTCCTGCTGGATCTGCTGACGGAAGCGGCCGCGACCAGGGACCTCGGCCCGGTGGCGGCCTACGCCGGGGCGCTCGCGGTGGAGCGCTTCGACGGCGGCTACGACCTGTCCGAGGTCCAGTCGGCGTTCAACGCTCTGGAGGAGGCCGTCTGGTCGAGGATCGTGGCGGTGGCCCCGGCCGACATCTCCGAGGCCCTCGGGCTCGTGAGCACGGTTCTGGGGGCGGGGAAGGACGCGCTGGCCAGGACCTACGTGACGCTCGGCACCCGGGCCCGCCTCCCGGCATTGGACCTCCGCGCGCTGTTCGCCGGGGCCGCGGGCGCCTGAGCCCCGACCGGAGGATCGAACCGGCCGTTCCGGTCAGCCGGCGAAGCCCCAGAACATCATCGCGGAGGGATTGTCGGGATCCACCCGGACCTTGATGCGGGCCCCCGGAACCACGCCGCCCATGAGGCTCGCGACCATGAACTGGTTGAAGCTCGCGGCGTAGGGCTGGCCGCCGGGCGGTTCCACCTGGACGCCGAACGCCACCTCCTGGCCACCGCCAAAGTCGGTGCGGCCGGTCGGCTGGACCGAGGTGATGGTCGCGGGAATCTCGACCCCCGACTGGTTCAGCTTCATGGCCAGGTCGCGGATGGCGGCGGTCTCGTCCATGCCCATCGGCGTGGCGGCGCCGGCCTGGCCCGTGTTCACGCCCATCCGCTGGGCCATCTCCTGGGCCTGCCGGAGCGCGTCCTCGTATCCACCCATCGGGTTCGCCCCTTTCCCTGGGGCCGCCCGCGCGGCGGCCGGTCGAAGCGAACTCTAGGCGGTGGCCGGCGATCCCGCGTCCGCGATCAGGACGCCAGGTTGTCGCGTTCCTCGATCACGCGCTCCTGCCCGCGGGGGGTGGTCCGGACGTCCTCGCGCGTGACGCTCCGGCGGTTGCCTCCGGCGAAGATGATGACCCCGCTGACGACGAACAGCACGATCCCGACGATCAGCAGGATCAGCCCGATGGTGTTGATGTTGAACCCGGAAGTCGAGACGTCGACGGCGAAGTCCAGGATCGCGCCGATCACCACCAGCACGGCCGAGAACGCCATCAGCCCCGTGCCCGCAGCTCTGTTCATGGTCGGCTCCTCTCGAGGGGGCGCTCCTGCCTTGATTCCCGAGATGCCGCCCCACGAAACGACGGCCCACGGCCTCCCACGCACCGGCCGGATTCGTCGCGCAACCTTCATCTCCCTGAAACGACTTCGTATCACGCCGGGGCCATGCTGGGTCGCGTGGATGACCGAGCGCCCCCGTCGGGGGAGGTGGTGACGATGCAGGATCCCGTCCGAGCCCAGGCCGCCCGCCGCGGGTCGGCAGACGACGCGCTGCAGGAGGGAGTGGCCTCACGCGTCGGAGGTGTTGTCCGGTCGGTGGGCCGGCGGGCCTACCTGTACGACGACCCGGGCACGTTCCTCGCCGCGATCGAGGAGGTGCTGCGCGGGCTGGCCGCGGCCGGGCTCGTGCCCGCCGTCATGCCGGTCACGCCGGCCGGGGACCCGGGGCCGCGACGCTCGCGCGGGCGGGCCTCGTGACGGGCTCCGTATGCGCCTGCGCCCCCGGCCTCCTGGTCGCGGGGCGCGACGACCGGGGCATCGCGGAAGCCTTCCTGAGCGTCGGGTCGGTGGAGGTCGCCCTGCGCGACGGCCGCCGCGTGCTGATCCGGAGTGTGACCCGCTCGGACGCCTGCCTGATCCAGCAGGGGTTCGACCGGCTGTCCCCGGAATCGAGGCGGAACCGGTTCCTGATGCCGGTGACCCGGCTCACCGACCAGGCGGTGGCTTCGCTGGTGACCCTGGACCGCAAGTCCTCCGACGCGGTGGGCGCGCTGAGCCTGGACGAACCGGGCCATCCCGGCGTGGGCATCGCGAGGTACGCGCGGGTCCCGGGTTCGCCCGACGTCGCCGAGGCGGCCGTCACGGTGCTCGACGACTACCAGAGCGTTCGACTGGGGACGGCGCTCGGCGTGGTCCTCGCGTCGCTGGCCGGGCGCCGGGGCATCTCGCGGCTCCGGGCCCACGTGCTCGCGGACAACCGGCGAGTCCTGGCCCTGCTCGACCGGTGGGGGGCCTCGTTGCACGTGGACTCGCCCGGCGTGGCCGTGGCCGAGATCGACCTCGACACGTTCGCCGCCATCTGACCGGTCCGGCCGTACGGGCCGTGTTGCGCTCGGCGGCGGTTGGGCGTCAGCTATCCCCGTGGGCGAGGGGCGCGACGTGGTCGGGGTCGTCGGGTGCGGCACCATGGGAAGCGGCATCGCCGAGGCCGCTGCGCTCGCCGGGCACCGGGTGGTGGTGGTCGTGCTCGACGACGACCACGCGTCGCGGGGACGGGAGCTGGTCGCCGGCTCCCTGGAGCGGTCCGTGGCCGCCGACCGGGTGACGGCGGCGGAGCGCGACGCGGCCCTGGGCCGGATCGCGTTCGCCACCGGCACCGGGGCCCTGGAGCCGGCCGGGATCGTGATCGAGGCCGTGCCGGAGCGGCTCGAGACCAAACGGACGGTGTTCGAGGAGGCGGGCCGGGCCGCGCCGGATGCCGTCCTGGCCACGAACACCTCCTCGCTCCCGGTGATCCAGGTGGCCGTGGCCGCGGGGGATCCCGGGCGAGTGGTGGGGCTGCACTTCTTCAACCCGGCGCCGGCCATGCACGTGGTCGAGCTGGCCGCCACCGTGGCCACCGGCGCCGGCGTGGCCGCCCGGGCCCGGGACTTCGCCGAGGGCCTCGGCAAGACCGTGGTGGAGTGCCGGGACCGCTCGGGGTTCATCGCGAACCTCCTGCTGTTCCCGTACCTCAACGACGCCGTGCGGCTCCTGGACCAGGGCGCCGCGACGCGGGACGACATCGACGCCGCGATGCGCCTGGGAGCGGGGCACCCCATGGGGCCCCTCGAGCTGGTGGACCTCATCGGGCTGGACGCCTGCCTGGAGGTCCTGGAGTCGCTGCACCGGCAGTTCGCGGAGGCCCGGTTCGCGCCCGCGCCGGCCCTCCGGGAGCTGGTGGTGGCGGGGTTCACCGGCCGGAAGGCGGGGCGGGGGTTCTACGACCACGAACGCGAGGACGGTCCTGCTCCGGCCGCCGCTCCACCGCCCGAACCGGCCGGCGGAGGACCCCTCGAGGTGGGCGTGGTGGGCACGGGAACGGTGGGGGCCGGCATCGCGGAGGTCGCGGCCCGGGCCGGCCTCGCCGTCGCCTGCTGGGGACGTTCGGAGGACTCCGTGGGCCGGGCCCGGGACGCGGTGGAGCGGTCCACGGCCCGCGCCGTGGAACGCGGCAAGCTGGCGCCGGAGGCCCGCGAGGAGCTCCTGTCCGGGATCCTGTTCACCACCCGGCTGGAGGACCTGGGCGGCTGCGACGTGGTGGTGGAGGCGGTGGCCGAGGACCTGGAGGTGAAGCGGGACCTGTTCGAACGCCTCGGCGCCCTGGCCGCGCCGGCGGCGGTGCTGGCCACGGCGACGTCGTCGCTCCCGGTGGTGGAGATGGCCGCCGCCAGCGGCCGGGCCGACCGGGTGGTGGGTTTCCACGTGTTCAACCCCGTCCCGGTGATGCGCCTTGTGGAGGTGGTCCGGACCGCGGCCACGTCGGACGACGCGGCGGCGACGGCGGAGGCCTTGGCCCGGCGGCTCGGCAAGACCGTGGTGCGGTGCCGGGACCGGGCCGGGTTCGTCGTGAACCGGCTGCTGTTCCCGTACCTCAACGACGCCGCGCGCATGGTGGAGGAGCGGTACGCGTCGGTGGACGACATCGACACCGTGATGACGCTGGGGTGCCGCCACCCCGTGGGGCCGCTGGCCCTCATGGACATCGTGGGGCTCGACGTCACGGTCGAGATCCTGCGGAGCCTCCACCGCGAGCTGCACGAGCCGGCCCACGCGCCGGTCCCGTTGCTGGAGCAGATGGTCGGCGCCGGGTTCCTGGGCCGCAAGGCCGGCCGGGGCTTCCGGACCGGGGAGCGCGAACGCGGGGCCTGACCGCCAGGCCATATGCTCGCCGAACCGATGACCGATCCGAACGGCGAGGCCGCGCGCGTCTGGTGGCATTCGTGGGAGGCCGTCGCGCTCGTCGCGGCGGGGACGGCCGTGGGCATCCGAATCGCCCGGGGACGACGGCCCCGCACGGCCCCGCCCGATCCCGATGCCCTCCGGCAGATCTCGTGGCTGGGCCGGCGGCTCGACCCGTACCCGGCGGCCGCCGACCCGGGGCTGGCGTTCCCGGCCCTCCCGCCTGGGCAGGTGGTGGGCGTCCCGGACCGCGGGGAGATGTTCGTCCGGGTGGCCCGCCGGGAGGAGGGGGACGGGATCCCGATCCTGCTCCTGCACGGGTGGATGGCCACCGCCGACCTCAACTGGTTCCTGCTGTACGAGGCCCTGTCGGGGCGGCACACGGTGATCGCCCCCGATCTCCGGGGGCACGGCCGGGGCATCCGGAGTCCCCGGCCGTTCACGATCGAGGACTGCGCGGACGACGTCGCGGGGCTCCTGCGCCGGTTGGGGATCGAGAAGGCCGTGGCGGTGGGGTACTCGATGGGCGGGCCGGTGGCCCTCGAGCTGTGGCGGCGACACCGGGAGCTGGTGGCCGGGCTGGTGCTGGAGGCCACCGGGCTCCAGTTCAGCTCGACTCCGTTGCAGCAGACCGCGTGGCGGATGCTCGGCGTGGGCGGGGTCCTGCTGCGATGGCCAACCGGGCGGATGGTGCTGTTCCGCCTGGGCGGGGCCCTCCGCGAGATCCCCGACGAGCTCCTGGCGTACCGGGGATGGGCCGACGGCGAGTTCCGGCGGAACGACCCCCTGGAGGTGGTGGAGGCCGGCCGGGCCCTCAGCCGGTTCGACGCCCGGCCGTTCGCCCGCTCGGTGGACGTCCCGACGTCCGTGGTGGTGACCACCGGGGACCGGATGGTGCCGCCATCCGAGCAGCGGGCCCTGGCCGAGGCCACCGGGGCCAGGGTGTTCGAGTTCGAAGCCGACCACTCCGCCGTGGCGGTCCGCCCCCGGGAGTTCGCCGAGGTCACGCTGGAAGCCGTCGCCGCCGTGCTCCCGGAGGCCGAGGAGGCCGCCGACTCCGCCTGACGCGGCGGCGCAGGGTGGATGGCCTCGCCGCCCGCCATGCGCCATGATCAGCCCTGCGGCATCGAGTCGGGTGGACATCGACGAGGCTGGCCCGCGGCCTCGCTCGGAGAGGAGAGGGCGATGGCCAGCAAGTTCGTGACGGAGCTCATGAATGACGTCGTATCCCGGAATCCCGGCGAGGTGGAGTTCCACCAGGCCGTCCGGGAGGTGGCCGAGTCCGTGGAGATCGCACTGGACCGCCATCCGGAGTATCGGGATGCCAAGGTCCTCGAGCGGATCATCGAACCGGAGCGCGTGATCATGTTTCGGGTCTGCTGGGTGGACGACGCCGGCGAGATTCAGGTCAACAAGGGCTACCGGGTGGAGATGAACAGCGCCATCGGCCCGTACAAGGGAGGCCTCCGCTTCCATCCCAGCGTGTACCTGGGCCTGCTGTAGTTCCTGGCGTTCGAGCAGGTGTTCAAGAACGCGCTGACCACGCTCCCGATGGGCGGCGGCAAGGGCGGCTCGGACTTCGACCCGAAGGGCAAGAGCGACGCGGAGGTCATGCGGTTCTGCCAGTCGTTCATGACCGAGCTGGCCCGCCACATCGGCCCCAACACGGACGTCCCGGCCGGCGATATCGGCGTGGGGGGCCGCGAGATCGGCTACCTGTTCGGCCAGTACAAGCGGATCCGCAACGAGTTCAGCGGCGTCCTCACGGGGAAGGGCCTGGGGTGGGGCGGCTCGCTGATCCGCCCGGAGGCCACCGGGTACGGGGCCGTGTACTTCGCCCACGAGATGCTGTCCGCCCGCAACGAGGAGCTGGAGGGGCGCGTCTGTCTGGTCTCCGGCAGCGGCAATGTGGCGCAGTACACCGTGGAGAAGCTGCTGCACATGGGGGCCAAGCCGGTGACCATGTCGGACTCCGGCGGGTTCGTCCACGACCCCGCCGGCATCGACTTCGAGAAGCTGGGCTGGGTCATGGAGCTGAAGAACGAGCGACGGGGCCGCATCAGCGACTACGTCGAGCAGTACCCGGGCGCGACGTTCACGGCGCGCGATCCCAAGGCCGACTTCAACCCCCTGTGGGCCATCCCCGCGGACTGCGCGTTCCCCGGCGCGACCCAGAACGAGATCAACGCCAAGGACGCGGTGAACCTGTTGAACGGCGGCGTGCACGTGGTGGCCGAGGGGGCGAACATGCCGACGGTTCCGGAGGGCGTCGAGCGGTTCCTCGACGCCGGGATCCTGTATGGCCCGGGCAAGGCGGCGAACGCCGGAGGCGTGGCGGTGTCCGGGCTCGAGATGTCGCAGGACTCGCTGCGCATCACGTGGCCTCGCGAGGAGGTCGACCACCGCCTCAAGGACATCATGAAGGCCATCCACCTCCAGTGTCGCGAGACCGCCGAGGAGTACGGGACCCCCGGCAACTACGTGAACGGCGCGAACATCGCGGGCTTCGTGAAGGTCGCCGACGCCATGCTCGACCAGGGAATCGTGTAACGCTGTCCCACGACACCCCAGCCCTTCGCGCCCTGGCCGGATCGGGGCTCGCGTTCGACGTCGTGCGGACGGAACGGCCGTCGAGCGTCGAGGAGAGCGCCTCCCTGCAGGGGATCGAGGTCGGGCACCTCCTGCGGACGATCGTGATCAGGCGGGGGGCCGGCGACTACCTGTTCGTGCTGGTCCCGGGGGGCCGCCAGATCGACTGGCCGAAGCTCCGGGCTCACCTGGGGGTGAGCCGGCTGTCGCTTCCCGACCAGGACGAGGCCCGGGAGGCCACCGGATACGAACGCGGCTCGATCACGCCGTTCGGTTCGACGCCGGCGTGGCCGGTGGTCGCTGACGCCTCCATCGCCGGGATGGACCGCGTGGCCATCGGCGGTGGGGGCCGTGGCATCAACCTCCATCTCGCGGCGGGCGACCTCCTGGCCCACATCGGCGCCGACGTTGTCGACGTGACCCGCCCCGCCTGACCTTTCCGGGCGACCAGGTTTGGACGAGCCCGTCCCCGGGTACTCCGGCGCTGCGCCCAGCAGGGGTGACGGCCACCGGCGAACGGCCGGTCGCCGCCCGCCCGGTGGGCCGCTCGGTCCAATGTCCGCACCGCCCCGGTCCGCCGGGTCGGAACGAGAGGGGGAACGTCCCGTGAAGCAGCGCCTCCGGCGACTCCTGCCGGCCTTCGCCGTGATCCTCGTATCCCTGGGGATGGTCCTCGGCCCGTCGGCCGTCCGGTCCATCTCCTCACCCCACTCGACCGGGAACGGCCCCGCACTCGCCGCACCCGGCGCCGGCCGTGCCGGCTCCGGCTCCGGCCGGACGTCCTCTCCGGCCCCCGGGATCGTGGTGCGACACGCCGTGAAGCGGGGCATCTCTGCGCCGCTTCGGACCATCACGCCGGTCGCCCCGACGCCGTACATCGAGAAGGAGCCGGGCGTCCTGCCGCACGCCGGGAACGCGGTGCAGCACGCCGTGGACGGGGCGTTGCAGACCACCCCGCCGTCGCAGCCCATCCCCCCCACCAGTCGCAACTTCGAGGGCCAGGACGTCGGCGCCGACGGCGCGCTATTCGTGGGCGCGCCGCCCGACACCGAGGGCGACGTGGGCCCCAACAACTACGTCCAGTTCGTCAACGTGTTCTTCACGATCTACGACAAGGACGGCAACGCCCTGTACGGGCCCGCCGACGGCAACACGCTGTTCAGTGGGTTCGGCGGCCTGTGCGAGCTCACGAACGACGGCGACCCGATCGTCCAGTACGACCCGCTGGCGGACCGGTGGATGTTCACGCAGTTCGCGTTCGCCCGCGACGAGTTCGCCACCGGCCTGCCGGTGCCGCCGTACCACCAGTGCTTCGCGGTCTCCACCACGTCGGACCCGACCGGCTCGTACTACCTGTACGACTTCGAGATCAGCCAGACCAAGCTCAACGACTACCCGCACATCGGCGTGTGGCCGGACGCCTATTACATGTCGATCAACCAGTTCAACAGCGGCACCCTGGACTTCGCCGGGGCCGGCGCGCTGGCGTTCGAGCGGCGGAAGATGCTCCTGGGCCAGGACGCGCAGATGGTGTACTTCGACGAGTCGGCCTTCGACCCGGACCTCGTCTACGGCGGGCAGCTGCCGGCCGACCTCGACGGGACCACCCCGCCCGCGGCCGGCGAGCCGAACTTCTTCATGCAGTTCTCGGACAGCAACACCGCCGGCCAGGACAAGCTCCTGCTGTGGAAGTTCCACGTCGACTGGGCGACCCCCGCCAACTCGACGTTCGGCAACGGCACCACGCAGGGCACGCCGGTCCAGATCCCGGTGGCCGACTTCGACTCCAACCTGTGCGACCACGGGAACACGCGGGGGTGCATCCCGGAGAAGGACACCACGGCCCCCGACGACAACCTCGACTCCATCCCGGACCGGCTGATGTACCGGCTGGCCTACCGGAACTTCGGGGACCACGAGGTCATCCTGGCCAACCACACGGTGAACGCGGGCGGCGGCAACGTGAGCCACGCCGGGGCCGGGATCCGCTGGTACGAGGTCCGCGACCCGAACGGGACCCCCTCGGTGTTCCAGCAGGGCACGTTCGCGCCGGACGCCACCGACCGGTGGATGGGGAGCCTCGCCATGGACTCTGCCGGCGACATCGCCATGGGGTACTCAGCGTCCGACGCCGCTTCGTTCCCGTCCATCCGGTACGTGGGGCGCCTGGTGGGCGACCCGCTGGGCCAGATGACCCGGGGCGAGGGCACCGTGATCCAGGGCACGGGGTCCCAGGTGGGGACCAGCAACCGGTGGGGCGACTACAGCAGCCTGTCGGTGGACCCCGACGGGTGCACGTTCTGGTTCACGTCCGAGTACTACCAGGCCACCGGGAGCTTCGGATGGGCCACCCGGGTGGGAGCCTTCTCGTTTCCCACCTGTGGCGACCCCCAGATCGGCCTGAGCGGCCCCGCGTCCGCCCCCGCGCGGAGCAACGTCACGTACACGGCGACGGTGGTCGCCGGAGAGGGCACCGCCTCGCTGGCGACGGTGACGGACCCGCTGCCGGCGGGGATGATCCCGGTCTCGGCGACCTCGACGGTGGGAACCTGCTCGCTCGGAACCACGGTGACGTGCGCCTTGGGGAACCTGGCTCCGGGTCAGTTCGCCACGGTCACCATCACCGCGCGCACCGGCCAGGCCGGAGCCGTCGACAACACCGTCCACTTGGGGACGAGCAGCGCGGACGCGAACCTGGCCAACAACGTGGCCACCGTCCACACGCAGGTGCAGGACGCCTGCCAGCCGCCCGGCATCACGGTGGTCAGCGACGGCGCCGGGGACTCCACGGACATGCAGGGCCAGCACGACCTGCGCGCGATCTCGGTGGCCGAGCCGTTCCAGAACGGCGGGCCGAACAAGCTGGTGTTCACGCTGAAGGTGGCGGACCTGTCCGGCACCCTCACCCCGAACACCTCGTGGCCCATCTACTTCTCGCTGCCGGACCACACCGGCCGGTTCGTCGACATGCGGACCGACGCGTCGAGCGCGGTCTCGTACCACTACGGGACGGTGGGCGTGGAAGGGCCGACGGGGACGTTCGGCTACTACGGTGGCACCACCGACCAGGGCACCGCCGACGCAGGCAGCTTCCTGCCCGACGGCACCATCCGGATCACGGTGGCGGACAGCAAGTTCGGGCTGAACCCCGGCAACGCGATCGACAAATTCCAGTCGAGGATCAGCGTGGACGCGGTCGCCGGGTCGTTCACCCCGGACAACGCCCCGAACAGCACCACCGCGCCGGCGGGGAGCTACACGCTGGCGGGGAACGCGGTATGCCAGCCGGCCGACCTGACGGTGACGAACATCGACAGCCCCGACCCCGTGGCCGTCGGGTCGAACCTCACGTACGCGATCCATGTCACGAACCAGGGGCCGGGTTCCGCGCCCGGGACGGTGCTGTTCGACCAGCTCCCGGCGGGGCTGAGCTTCGTCTCGGCCAGCCCGGGATGCGCGGCCTCGGGGAGCAGCGTGCTGTGCGACCTGGGGACGCTGGCCTCCGGCGCGTCGCCCATCGTCAACATCGTGGTGAAGCCGACGTCGCAGGCCGGGTCACCCGTGTCCGACACCGCGACGGCGTCCAGCTCGGCGCCGGACCCGACCATCCCGGCCTCGGGGTCGGCCTCGACCCAGGTGTCCGGGCTGGCCGCCAAGAAGTGCCCCGGCTACCTGAGCTCGTCGCTGCACCAGGTGGTGGGGACCTCGGTGGCCGACGTCCTCACGGGGACCGACGGGATCGACGTCATCTGCGGCCTGGGCGGGAACGACACCCTGTACGGCCTGGGCGGGAACGACATCCTGATCGGCGGGACCGGCAACGACGTGTTCTACGCAGGGACCGGCTCCGACACGGTCAAGGGCGGATCGGGCAACGACACCGCCTACGGCGAGGAGGGCATCGACAGCCTGAAGGGCGACGCGGGGGACGACCTTCTGTGGGGCGGCCCCGGCAACGACGTCCTGATCGGGAACAAGGGCGCCGACCGGGCCTCCGGCGAGGCCGACGACGACACCCTGCGACTGCAGGACAACGTCTACGGCAACGACTCCGGCGACGGCGGCGACGGCTCCGACACCTGCCTCGCCGACAAGCAGGACCACGTCGTGAACTGCGAGGCCCGCTAGCGCTCGCGACGCACGAACTGGCGCCCCGGCCGGCTCGGACCACGCCGGCCGGGACGCTTCGTGTCCGGGTCCTTTCGACGGCGCCGGGGCGAACCTGCGACGATTGGGCCGGCGCCTCGGCGCCCTACGTGGTCGCCGGACGAGCAAGGAGGAGACAGGGTGGGCGACGAGCAGCCGTCCTTCGAGCGGGACATCAAGCCGCTGTTCCGGGATTCGGACCGGTCCGAGATGTCGTGGGCGTTCGACCTGTGGAGCCACGACGACGTGAAGAACAACGCCGATGTCATCGTGGAGCGGCTGGAGACGGGCGACATGCCGTGTGACGACTCCTGGCCTCCGGAACAGGTGGCTCGGTTCCGTCGGTGGATGGAGGCCGGCGCCCCCGCCTGAGATCGCCCGCGCAATCCCCCCGGGTCCCTCTTCGGCCGTGCCGTCGGCTAGGGTGGGCCGGTGGCCGAGCACACGACCACCCCGCCGGGTGAGGCTCGCCCGTCCCCTGCTCGCCGGTGGCCCCAGTGGTCGTGGGGCGGGTTGCTCGTGGTGCTGGGGGCGGTGGCGGCTGCGGCCGTGGTGGCGTGGCAGTTCCTGTCGCTGTATCCCGAGCGGGGGTTCGCCACCCCGATCGCCAACGACACGCTGAAGTACATCTGGCGGAGCAACCTGGCCCAGGCGGCCGGGCTGCACGCCATCGCCGGGGTGCCGGCGGCGACGACGGTCAGCGCGGACCGTCCGGGGTTCCCGGTGGTGGCCGCCGTCGTGCACTCCGTCCTGGTGGCCTCGCCGTTCCGGTTCGCGTTCGTGGTCCCCGCGGTGACCGCGGTGATCATCGGGCTGGCCGCCGGCGCGCTGATGACGTCGGCCGTGGACGAGCCGCGGTGGTCGTTCCCCGTGTACGTCCTGGCGGTGGGGGGCTCCGTGAACGTCACGCTGATGTCGGTGGGCTACGGGGACAACCTCATGGTCTCGGGGGTCTTGGTGGCCGGGGCGACCTGTGCGCTGCTGGCCGCGGACGGCCGGCGGGGGGTGGTGGCCACCGGGGTCCTGCTGGCCGGCGCGGCCCTGGTCCACTGGCAGTTCACGGGGCTGTTCGTGGCGATCCTGCTGGGCCTGGCCGTGCTGCTTGTGCCGGAGTCCGTGCTGGCCATCCGGCGGGGAACGAGGGCCGTCCGGACGCCGTCGGCGCGCATGGGGGCGGGAGTGCTCGCGGGGGCCGCGGTGGGGGCCGGCCTGCTGCTGGTCCTGGCCCCCGGTTCCCCGGACACCGCGAACACGAACCGGGGGAGCTTCCTGCAGAAGCTGGCCAGGACCCGCGACGCCTACCGGTTCGGCGTGGCCGGCCCGGTGGCCGCGGAAGGGTGCATCGCGGTGGCCGTCCCGCCACGGGCCCGGCGGCTTCGGGGACTGGCCCTGCTCGTCGGGTGGGGGATGACCGCGGCGGGTGGGTACTGGGCCCTGCGGATCGCGCGCATGACGGTCCCCGCGCACCGGCTCATCGCGTTCGCGCTGGCCATCCCCATGCTGGGGGCGGCCGCCGTGGTCGGCGTCGCCAGGGCCCTCGGTTGGGTGGCGTCGGCCCTCGGCCGGGGCCGGGAGCGACGGCCAGGGGCGGTCGCCCTCCGGGTGGCCGCCGCGGTGGTCGGCGGAGCCGTGGTGGCCGCGGCGGTCGTGTGGGGGGTCGCCGTGGCCAGGGGGGAATGGTTCGACCGGGCCCGGCCCGTCATGCGCGTGCCCGGGCTGAACGGGGCGCCGGTCACGGAGGCCGGGGCGCTGGCCGAGGCCGCCACCGCGGGACGGTACGTGGCCCGCGACGGGGGAGGGCGCCCGGTCGTGTACATCGTCGGCGCGGGCGGCGGGGCCGGTGGAGGCGGGGCGGTCGCGGCCGCGGGGATCATCCGTGACGGGATCCCGCCGGACCAGCTCCCCACCACCGCGTTCTACGTGGGTGAGGCCCGGCTGTTCCTGCGGGGCATCCCCTTCCGATCCGACTTCAGCGCCAGGGCCAATCTCGTGTCGATGCGGTTCTGGCAGGGAGCCAGGCCGTTCGCCAAGGACGCCATCGCCATCGAGCTGCTGGCATTCAACCCCGCCCTGGCCAAGCACGGGCGGCCCGAGCCCGGCGGGTGGATCGCCAAGGGGGTGTGGCTGGTCCGGGGTCCCCAACCGTCCGGGCCGATCCAGGCGGCGCCGGCGCCGCGGCCCCCCTCGTGGCCGTCCCTGGCGCTGCTCACGTTCGGGATCGTGGCGCTCGTGGGGGCGGCCGGCTCCGGGTGGTCGTTCGCGCTGCTCGATGCGGATCCGGGAACGAGAGCCGCCCTGGCCCCCGCGTTCGGGGTCGCGACGATCGCCATCGGCGGCGCGGTGGCCGACCGGGCCGGGCTCCGCCTACGGGGGGTCACCGGGATCGCGGTCGCGGTCGCCGTGACGGCGGTGGGGTGGGTCCTGTGGTGGCTCGTCCGCCCTCGAGCGGACGCGACCGCACCCGACGCGACCGCACCCGACGAGACCGCACCCACCGCCGTCGCGCCGGACGCCATCCACCCGGACCCGCCGCCCGTATAAACTATCGTCGTTGGCGATACGAACGTCCGCACGAGCGCCCTGCCTCAGGCGGGGCGCGTCCATGGAGGTCAGATGATCGATCCACGTGAGACGAGCGGTCCGGTTCGCCGGGCCCATGAGGACGCAGACGAGGGTGCCGGCGCCGCCGCTCGCGACGCGCGCCTGGCCGTCGTCCGCGGGGGGCATCCGGGGGCGCCGGGGCGGAATGAGGCCGCCGAGCGGTCCGTCCGGGACCTGCTGGTCGCGCTGGGCCAGGACCCCGACCGCCCGGGACTGGTGGACACGCCGCGCCGGGTGGCGGCATCGCTCGGCGAGCTGCTGACCCCGGTGCCGTTCACCCCGACCACGTTCCCCAACGAGGAGGGCTACGACGAGCTGGTCCTGGCCCGCGACATCGAGTTCCACTCGCTGTGCGAGCACCACATGCTGCCGTTCATCGGCGTGGCCCACGTGGGCTACCTGCCGAAGGACCGGATCATCGGGCTGTCGAAGCTGGCCCGGGTGGTGGACATGTTCGCTCGCCGCCTCCAGGTCCAGGAGCGGATGACCTCCCAGATCGCGAGCTGGCTGAACGACAACCTCGAGCCGAAGGGGGTGGGCGTGGTCCTGGAGGCCGAGCACACGTGCATGGCCCTGCGGGGGGTGCGCAAGCACGGCTCCCGCACCATCACCTCCGCCCTCCTGGGCTGTGTCCGGAGCGACGCCCGGACCAGGCAAGAGTTCCTCTCGCTGGCGACGCGGCAGCCCGAGCGGCGTTAGGGTCGGGGCATGGCGGTCGTGGTGACCCGCCGCGAGACGTTCACGGCCGGACACCGGCTGTTCAATCCGTCGTTCTCCGACGAACGCAACCTCGCGGTGTTCGGCAAGTGCAGCAGCCCCTCGGGGCACGGGCACAACTACGTGATGGAGGTGTCGGTGGCGGGCGACCTCGATCCCGAGACCGGCTACGTGATGGACCTGGGGACGCTCTCGGCCGTCCTCCATGAGGCGGTGATCGCGGACGTCGACCACCGGAACCTCAACACCGACGTCGACTGGCTGGCCGGGCGGATCCCCACGACCGAGGTTCTGGCGGACGCGATCTGGGACCGGCTGGAGCAACGGCTGCCGGCGGGACGCCTGTGGCGGGTACGGATCAGGGAGACCGAGAAGAACTGGGCGGAGCGCCGCCGGGACCCGTCGTGACCGGCGTGACCGGCCGCCCCGCCCTCCGGGAAGCCGGCGGTCCGGGCACGCCGGGGCCCCAGGCGCCCCCGCCGCTCGTCGCCCGGTACGGGCCCCGGGACCTCCGCGTGTTCACCGACGGCGAGCTCGAACGGTTCCTCGGTCCGCTGGGCCTGGAGGCGTCCGAGGTGGCGGCCGGGGGCGAGGCCTGGCGCCGGGCCGCGCCGGCCCTGGCCTGGGAGCTGCTGTACCGGGTGGAGCCCGAGCTGTACGTCCGGCTCACGGTGGGTGAGCGGCTGCACCCCGGGATCCTGGCGTGGCTCCCCGAACGCGTCGGCACCGCCGTGGAGGTCGGCGCCGGGTGGGGGCGGCTCACCATCGATCTGGCGCCGAGGTGCGAGCGGCTGGTGGCGGTGGAGCCGGCCGGGCCCATGCGCGACATCCTCCGGTCGAACGTCGCCGGCCGGCCCGGGGTGGAGGTCGTCGCAGGGTTCTTCGACGAGCTGCCGGTGGGACCCGCCGAGGCCGAACTGGTGATCGCCTGCTCGTCGTTCACAGCCCACCCCGCGCACGGCGGGGACCCCGGCCTGGCCGGGATGGAGCGGGCGTGCCGCCCGGGCGGCCTGGTGGTGGTGGTGTGGCCGGATCGACCCGAGTGGCTGGCCGAGCGCGGGTTCGCCCTGGTGGAGTTCGAGGGGGACATGGCGGTGGAGTACGCCTCCCCCCAGGAGGCCGTGGAGCTTGCCCGGATCTTCTGGCCGGACGCCGCCGAGGAGGTGGAGCGTCGAGGGGACCGCCGGGTCCCGTACGAGGTGCTCGGCGTCCCGGCGCCCCGGTCCCTGTGCTGGCGCCGGAGGCCTGAATGAGGATCGCCGTGATGGCGCCGCTGGTCACTCCCATCGCCGAGCCGAACGTGGGGGGCTCGCAGGCGCTGCTGGCCGACCTCGCTGTGGGGCTGGCCGGCCGGGGCCACGACGTGGCCGTGTACGCGGCGTCGGGCTCCAGCATCGACGGGGTGGACGTGGTGGACACCGGGGTGGATCCCGCCTCGCTGGCGGCCACCCTGTTCCGGGCGAACCGCGAGGGCGGGGCTCCTGGGGATTCCCGCGCGGCCCGGGACGCGTTCGAGCGCTCCGCCGTGCTGGTGGCCGGGCGCGGAGCCGACATCGTGCACGTCCATGCGTTCGACGGGCCGGCGGTCGACGCCGCCGCGACGCTTCCGTTCCCGATCGTCCAGGTCCTGCACCTCCCGCCGGTCCCGGACGTGGCGGCGGCGGTGCGCCGGGCCCCGGAGCGGCTCGCCGTGGTGACCGTGTCCCGGTGGATGGAGTCCGCGTGGCGGGCCGCGGGGATCCCGTCGACGGTGATCCCGAACGGGGTCCCGGTCGAACGGATCCCGTGGGGCGCGGAGGGAGGCGGGGAGGTCCTGTTCGCCGGCCGTCTCTCGCCGGAGAAGGGCACGATCGAGGCCCTGGAGATCGCCTCCCGGGCGGGGGCGCCGATCCGCGTGGTGGGAGGGCCCTACGACCCTCGCTACGCCGAGGCCGTGGAGGCGTGGGGGGACCGGCCCGGGGTGTCGTTGGAGGGGCCGGTGCCCCGGCGGCGCCTGTGGGAGCTCATGTCCGAGGCCCGGGCCGTGCTGTGTCCGGTCCGGTGGGACGAACCGTTCGGGCTGGTGGCCGCGGAGTCCCAGGCCGCGGGGGCCCCCGTGATCGGGTTCCGCCGGGGGGCCCTGGAGGAGGTCGTGGCCGACGGCGTCACCGGCGCGCTGGTCCCCGAGGGCGACCTCGACGGCGCGGCCCGGGCGGTCTCGGGCGCGGGCCGGTTCGACCGATCGGCGTGCCGGCGCCACGCCGAGGAGACCCTCGATCTCGAACGGACCCTGGACGGCTACGAGGAGCTGTCCGTCCGGCTGGTGGAGACGGCTCGCGGCGTGGGGACGGGGCGATGACGGGGGGCGGCCCCCTGGCGGGGGAGGTGGCGGTGGTCACCGGGGCCAGCCGTGGGATCGGCCGTGCCGTGGCGGTGGCGGTGGCCGCGGCGGGGGCGTCCGTGATCCTCGCGGCCCGGGACCTCGAGGCGCTCGAGCACGCCGCCGAGGAGATCCGGGCGACCGGCGGACGGGCGGAGGGCGTGGTCACCGACGTGTCCGACCGCGAGCAGGTGGAGCGCCTGTTCGACGCGGCCGATGCGCAGGGTGGGTGCTCGATCCTGGTGGCCGCCGCGGGGGTCCTCACCAAGGGCCTGGTGGAGGAGACCACCGACGAGGCCTGGTCCGAGACCATCGGGGTGAACCTCACGGGGACGTTCCTGTGCTGCCGGAGGGCCTTCGGGGCCATGCGCCGGCGCGGTGGGGGCCGCATCGTGGCCATCTCGTCGCTGTCCGGCGTGTACGCCACCGAGAAGTTCCCGGGCCTGTCCGCGTATAACGCGTCGAAGGCCGGGATCGTCGGGCTCGTCGAGGGCCTCGCCGTGGAGGGCCGGGAGCACGGGATCTCCGCGCTGTGCCTGTCCCCCGGGGCCGTGGACACCGAGATGCTGCGCCTGGCGAACCCGAGCCTCCGGCCGGGCCTGCAGCCGGAGGACGTGGGGCATCTCATCGTGGAGCTCCTGGACGGCCCCATCCACGCGCTCACGGGGACCAACCTGCCGCTGTTCTCGAACCGCTGACCATCGGCCCATGGCCGCGAGTTTTGTCACTCTCGCGAACGCTCACCGCGTTTCGGTGCCGGGAGGGCTGGATACGGTCGAAAGGTGGGTATGGCCGGAGCAGCGATCCGGATCGCCGTGACCCCCCGGCTCTCCCCGAACCCGAGGAGGGCTGCCCCGCGGGCGGGACACCCCGGCCCCCGGCATCGCCGGGGCGCCGCGTCGTGCTCTCGCCGTCTCCCGCGGCATCTCCGGCCCTCGGGGCAACGCCTGTCGTGGTCCCCAGTTCGCCCGCGGCATCGCCGGCTCGCGAGGGAACGCCTGTCGTGGCCGCGGCTCGCCATGACCCTGCTCGCCGTCGCCGCCCTGGCGGCCGCGCTGCGGGGATCGGGCGTCGTCCCGGCCTTCGGCGACGAGGCGCGGCCGGCTCCCCCGGTGCAGGTGCGGGCTCCGGCCCCCGCGGCGGTGGGCGTCCTGGAACCGTGCCCGGGGCGGTGGGGCCCGGATTCGCCCCTGTCCCGGCTCATCGTCTGCGAGGCCGAGGTGTGGGACGTGCCGGGGGGAGCGGCCAAGGCGCTGGCGGTGGCGCGGTGCGAGTCCTCGATGCGAACCGCCGCGTTCAACCCCTCCGGGTGTGGCGGCACCGGGTGCACCGGGCTGTACCAGCAGAGCCTCCGGTACTGGCGGGGGCGCGCCGCGAGCTACGGCTTCGCGGGGACGCCGCCGACGGACGCGATGGCGAACGTCGTCGTGAGCATGAGGATGGCGGCCGAGAAGGGGACCTGGGCCAGGGACTGGCCCGTGTGCGGGGCCTGAGGCGGCGTCGCTACGAGTACAGCTCGCCGTGGTCCGGCCGCGTGACGCCGTCCTCCGGCGGGTCGGCCGCCTGGACCGTTCCTCCGGATCCCTCCGAGGTGGTGACGTCCGGGTCCACCCCGGCGATCGGATCGAAGTCCCAGGCCGGTTCGGTCTTCTGCGCGAAGCCGGGATCGGACGTCTCGGTCGCATCGGGGACAACCGAGGCGATCCGGTCGAACGCGCCCCGGAGCTCGGCCAGCACGGCCTCGCGGATCGCGGCGGCCTCCGCCAGGTTCCGTTCGGACTCCCGGCGGGCCTGGAGCGCCTCGTCCCCGGCGTCGGACCTGACCCGATCGGCCTCCTCGCGGGCCGTGGTGAGGATGCGTTCGGCCTCGTCGCGGGCCGTGGCGATCAGGCCCGCGGATTGCGCGGCCGCCTGGCCCATGGTCCGCTGGACCTCCTGGAGGTGCCCGGCCGCCGATTGCTCGGCGTCGCTCCGGGCGGCCACGACCATGCGGTCCGCCTCATGGCGGGCCTCGTTCACCGTGCGTTCCGCCTCCTGGCGGGCCTCGGCCAGGAGTCGGGCGGTCTCCCGGTCGGCTTCCTGCCGGACCGAAGCTGCGTGGGAGTCGGCCTCGCGGAGCACGTCGGCCATGCGGACGGCCATTCCGCTGACCGCGGTGCCGCCCTCGATGGGAGCGGGCCCTGCCGGCGGGACGCGGCGGAGCTCGGCCACCTGGGTCCGGAGGTTCGCGAACATGCCGGCCAGCTTGTCGAGGAAATCGTGGACCTCCTCCGGCGAGTAGCCGTTCGGGGCGTGCGCGAACCGGCGCCGGCGGATCTCGTCCGCCGCCGCCCAATCCGCCGGAGCGAGACCGACGAGCACGTCGCTCTGCTCCCCGTTCATCTCGTGTTCGGGCATCGATGTCTACATCGGCGGCCGGGGGGCCGGCCTGAACCCGTGGGTCGGCCCTTTCTCGGCCTCGGTTCCCCGGCGGGGTGGGTAAGAACTGTCTCGTGGACTCCTCGCAGACCGAATTGGGCGACAGGTACCGGCTCGAACAGACGGTCGGGGCAGGCGGCATGGCCCAGGTCTACCGGGGCACCGACACCGTGCTGGGCCGGACGGTGGCCATCAAGGTCCTGGCCCCCCAGTACGCCCGGGACCAGGCGTTCGTGCAGCGGTTCCGCCGGGAGGCCCAGGCCGCGGCCCGCCTCAACCACCCCAACGTGGTGAGCGTGTACGACACCGGCTCGGACCCCCCCGTGCACTACATCGTCATGGAGTACGTCCCGGGCAGGACCCTGGGGGAGGTCCTGAAGTCCGAGGGCCGCCTGCAGCCCGAGCGGGCCGCCGAGGTGGCCGCCCAGGTGGCCTCCGCCCTTCAGTTCGCCCACGCCGCCGGG
>DASWED010000100.1:0-8436 GCA_036394995.1 Actinomycetota bacterium | reverse complement strand
GGCTCCGTCGAAGAAGCCACCGAAGACCACTCCGCCGCCTCCGCCGCCCCCGCCGGCACAGAGGGCCCGCATGTTCTTCTGCGACGTCGAGTTCAAGAGATGCGTGAACTCGCCGGCGACCGTCGGCCACCTGATCCCGGCGATCGGCCTCGTGGTGAACCTGTTCAACTTCGACCAGGGGAACCAGATCGAGATCCTGCTCGTGAAGAAGAACACGAACACCGTGTTGTTCTCGACCGCACCGATCACCTCGACGGGAGCGGCCCTCCAGAAGTTCAGGGTGACCGTGGCCCCCGGCCAGTTCCCCAAGATCACGATGGTGATCCTGCTCAGGGTGAACGGGCAGCTCATCGGGATCGATCCACCCCCCCAGATAACGTTCACATGATGCGCCGGCGACTGGTGGTGCTCGCGACGGTGTCCGTCATCCTCGCAACAGGGGCGGTGGCCTGTACGTCCGGAGGCTCGTCGTCCGGCTCGGTCTCCGGCGGCTCCCATGGCGCCGGGATCGGCTCCGGCGGGCCGAGCACGGAGCCGTCGGGCTTCGGGGGACGGACGGCCGGGGCCGGAGCGCGCCGGTTCGTCGGGGAGACGGACCACGGCACGGTGATCGACTTCTCGGTGGTGCTCCGGCTGGAGCGCCCCAGGGCCATGCAGCGGTTCCTGGAGGAGGTGAGCGACCCCTCCTCGCCCATGTACGGGAAGTACCTGGAGGCCGGCGAGTTCGGCAGGCGATTCGGGCAGTCCGCGGGTGAGGTGGCGAGGGTCCGCGACGCCCTGGACGGGGCGGGCTTCGACGTGGAGTCCGTGTTCCCCGAGCGGACGAGCATCACGCTGTCGGGCCCGGCCGGCCTCATCGACGGGTTCTTCTCCACGCGGCTCGGGGACTTCCGGGACCGGGACGGCCGGCGGTACGTCGCGCCGCTGTCCGAGCCGGTGGTCCCGTCGACGCTCCGGCCGTCCGTCTCGGGTGTGGCCGGGCTGAACGGCCTCCCGGCGCCGCTCCCGCTGGCCATCCCCAGAGGCGAGGGGCTGTTCCCGGACGACGCCGCGAACGCGTACAACGCCACCCCCCTCCGGGCGAACGGGATCCTGGGGCAGAACCAGACCATCGCGGTGGTCTCGTTCGGGTCCTTCCGGGACAAGGACGTGGAGGCGTTCGACCAGGAGGTCGGGCTGGACTCCGGTCCGGCGTCCTCGTTCGTCAAGCACGTGGCGGTCGACGGGGGCACGAACGACAAGACCGGCGAGATCTCGCAGGAGGTCAACCTGGACATCGACGTGGTCCACGGGATGGCCCCCGAGGCGCAGATCCTGAACTACGAGGCGCCGCTGACCTCGACGTCGTCGTTCATCCGGGGCCTGGGCGACATCATGCACAAGATCGTGGCCGACAAGAAGGCCGACATCGCGTCGATCAGCTACGGGCTGTGTGACGCGACGCAGTTGGAGGACGGCTCGCCGTTCCTCTCGCCGGCCGACCGCGCCTTCGCCGAAGGCGAGTTCGCCGCGGCCAGGGCCGCCGGGATCAGCACGTTCATCGCCGCCGGCGACAGCGGGGCGTTCGGGTGCCAGCGGTTCGACCTCAACGACATCAGCGTGACGCCGCTCTGGCCGGGCGACGGCCCCAACGTGATCTCGGTCGGCGGGACGCTGCTGGCGGTCCGCCAGGACGGGACGTACCTCCAGGAGGCGGGGTGGGAGGACGTGCTGTCCCAGGGCGGGACCGGGGGCGGGGTGAACCCGCAGGACCCCATGCCGTCGTTCCAACAGGTCCAGCTCACAGTGAACGGGGCGCCGACGCCGGTGCTCGACTCCGCCCGGAACCCCAACTCCCTGCGCCAGGGCCCCGACGTCGCTGCTTCGGCCGACCCCGACAGCGGGTTCTTCACGGTGTCCGCCGGGAAGAACGGCCAGTCGGTGGGAGGGCCCGTGGGCGGGACCTCGGCGGCCACCCCGTTCTGGGCGGCGTCGATGCTGCTGATCCGGCAGTTCGCCGAACAGCAGGGGGCCGGGAAGCTCGGGTTCGCCGGCGACCTGCTGTACCGCGTGGCGCAGCAACACATGAACTACGACGGGATCGACGCCGCGGACGAGCCGTTCCACGACGTCGTCCTCGGGGGCAACCGCAAGGACGACTGCCGCGTGGGGTGGGACTTCGCGACCGGGCTCGGGTCGCCGAACGTCGACGTGCTGGCCCGGGACATCGTGGACCTGCTCCGCCTGAGCCAGCCGTCGGGGTAGGGCCCGCGGGAACCGCCGGATACACGTCGGGGTGAACCGGGGTGGAGTAGGCTCCACCCCTCATCGGATCGACCATGGAGGTGCAAGGTGCGTAGGAATCGGATCGCAATGGCCACGGCGGCGGTCGTGGTGGCACTCGTGCTGGGGGCGTGCAGCAGCGGCGGCGGGACCTCGACGACCTCGCCACCGGCGCTGCCCAGTGGGCTCCCCACCACGCTGCCCAGTGGGCTGCCGACGACCCTGCCCAGCGGCCTCCCCACGACCCTGCCCTCGGGGCTTCCGAGCGCTGCGGGCTTCTCGTCGGGGACCGCGCACGTGGAGATCTCCGGGGACGTGAGCACGTCGTACGACGTCTCGACGGTGACGAACGGTGAGTTCACCAGCGGCGGCGGGATCGGGAACGTCCTCGGGCTCGCGTTCGTCGACGGCGCGAACACCTTCGCGGTCGGCGGGTTGGTCGGTTCGGGGTCCACGCCCACCAGCGCGACGCTCGCGGTGAGCTTCAGCACGGCCACCCCGTCGGTGATCGTGGCCGCCTCGACCGGCGGGGAGTGCACGGTGACCCTCGACGACGCGTCGGCGCAGCACGTCGCCGGATCGGCGACCTGCACGAACCTGGACACCGGGGGCCAGACCGTGAACGTCAACGTCACGTTCGAGGCCTCCGCCTGAGGCGCGGGAACGGGCACGGGAACGGGGACGTCGCCGGGGTCTAGCCCTCGGTGATGCGGCCGGAGGTGGCCGGGCCCTTCACGAGCCCGTCGCCTCCGGCCACCCGGAACATCTCCGGAAGGCTGACCTGGTGCAGGCCCCGGGCGGCCAGCCCCCGCAGGATCGAGGGCAGGGCCTCGGCTGTCTGGGGCTTGACGTGCATGACCACCACCATGCCGGCGTGGGCGTGGGACAGCACGCGGTCGACGATCACCGAGACGCCGGGATCGGACCAGTCCTGGGGGTCGACGTCCCACAGCATGGTGTGCGCGAACCCGAGGCTCCCGACGGCCCGCAGGACCTCGGAGTCGTACGCGCCGTAGGGTGGGCGGAACAGCGGGACCGGCGTGGTCCGGGCGATCGCCCACCACGCGTCGATGTCCGGCCGGACCTCGTTCCGGATCTCGTCGTAGGACAGCCCCCGGAGGTCCGGATGGTCGCGGGTGTGGCTGCCGATGGCGTGTCCCTCCGCCACGGTCCGCCGGGCCTGGGCCTCGTTCCGGGACAGGTTCACCGAGTTGCAGAAGAAGGTCGTCTTGACCCCGAACGCGTCCAGCGTGTTCAGGATCGAGGTCCAGGCGTCGCCGAAGATGCAGTCGTCGAACGTGAGCGCCACGCGGTTCCCCACGTCGGTGAAGTGGGTCACAACCGTGGTCGTGACCGACCGGATCACGCGGAACGACAGGAAGTCGGTAACGCGCTTGTTCCCGGCCTCGTCGGTCAGCACCAGCCGGGCCCGGTACAGCCCGGGCGGGAGCGGCGAGCCGCCGGAGGTGGTGGGCGTGACCTCCACCGACGAGGCGCCCACGGGCGCCGTCAATCCGTCCACGAACGTCACGCGGCGCGCGTCGTTCCACACGGCCGCCGACAGGGTCAGCTCCGCGCCCCGGTCGGCGGTGCGGAAGGAGAACGTCACGGGCCCGGTCCCGGACGCGGGCTCCGGGGAGATCCCCCTCCATTCGAACCCTGGGACCTTGGTGTCGACACGAACCGAGCCGTCCGCGCCCGCGGTGTTCCCGGCGAGGTCCGTGGCGGTGGCCACCACCCGGAACGTCCCGTCGAGGGCCGTCCGGTAGTGGCCGTCGACGAACACCACGCCGTTCCACTCGAACCGCCGGGTCCCGGCGGGGACGTCCACGGACTTCGCGATGCGGCGAACGGTCCGGCCCCCCGCCGTGACCACGTCGATCTCGAGCCGGGCCGGCTCGGGGAGGGTCACGAGGGCGAACGTCCGGTCCTTGATCCCGTCGCCGTTCGGGCTGAACGCGGGCGGGGAGACGTCCATGTCGAACGCGGGCGCGGTGTTGTCCACGGTGACGCTCACGGTCTCGCTGGTGGAGGTGTCCTCGCCGGAGAGGGCCCGGGCCCGGACGTACCGAGTGCCGTCGGTCACGGCCGTGGTGTCCCAGGGGGCCTTCCAGCCGTCCCCGGCGGTGGAGTCCGTGCCGATGTCGGCCCACTTCCACGTGCCGTTGGGCGACCACTGGAACGTCACGGAGTCGGCGTGGGGCGCGGTGGCCCGGACCTGGAGTGTTCCCCGGAGCGCGGCGTCGGCCGCGGGGCTCGTGACGTGGACCTCGATGGGATCGGCCACGGCGCGACCCGGCAGCGCCAGGACGGCGGCCAGAACGGACAGTGCGAGCAGTCGAGCGATGGGGCGCATCGGAGGGTCAATCATCCGCGATGGACCACCCCATGACAAGGAATACATGCAACGGCTCCGACAGGGCTCGGCCCGTGCCATGTGGAACAGGGGATCGGCCGGTACCATGGGCCCGCCCCCTCTTCCCATGAGCAGATCCCTTCGCGCCTCCGTCCGATGGTCGGCCGTCCTCGCGGCCGCGCTAGTGGCGTCCGCGTGCACGTCGGGGGGCCCCGCCCCCGACCCCTCGAACATCGGGAACACCGAGCCCCGGGCCACCCACCCGCCCAAGGTCGTGGCGAAGGGGTTCCACACCACCACGCCGATCAAGCACGTGGTGTTCCTGATCAAGGAGAACCGGAGCTTCGACAACCTGTTCGGTCGGTTCCCGGGCGCGGACGGTGCCACCACGGCGAACGACCACGGCACGATCCGCCCCCTGACCAGGGGGTTCGACCAGCGCCTCCCCCATGACCTCCCGCACGCATACAGCGCGGCCATCATCGACTACGACCACGGCAGGATGGACGGGTTCAACATCCCGAAGACGGCCGCCGACAGGTACGCGTTCACCCAGCTGATCGGCCCGGGCATGCTGCCGAACTACTGGTATTGGGCCCAGCACTACGTGCTCGGCGACCGGTTCTTCGCGTCGGTGAACGGGCCGTCGTTCCCGAATCACCTGATGACGATCGCGGCCACCTCGGCGGGGACCCACGACAACCCGATCCCGCCGCCGAAGACGGACCACGGGGAGTTCAAGACCTGGGGATGCGACGCTCCCCACAGCGAGAAGGTCGAGGTGTACGACACCGAGGGGAACATCGAGAGGGTCCCTCCCTGCTTCGATTTCTCGACGGAGGGCGACCTGTTGTCGAAGGCGAAGATCCCCTGGGCGTACTACGCGGCGCCACCGGCGCCGTGGGACCAGGCCCCCCGGTCCGGATACATCTGGTCGGCCTACGCCGCCGTCCACCACATCCGGGACGATCCCAAGCAGTGGCACCAGCACGTGTTCCCGGTGCAGCAGGTGGTCGACGACATCCGCAACGACCGGCTCCCGCCGGTCACGTGGATCACGCCGCAGTTCGCGTTCTCCGAGCACCCCGAGTACAGCTTCTGCCACGGCGAGAACTGGACCACGCGCCTGGTGAACACGATCATGAACAGCCCCATGTGGAAGGACACGGCGATCTTCATCACGTGGGACGACTGGGGAGGGTTCTACGACCACGTGCCGCCGCCGCAGGTCGACGAGTTCGGGCTGGGGATCCGGGTCCCGTTCCTGGTGATCTCTCCGTACGCGAGGGACGGGTTCATCGACCACACCCGGGGCGAGTTCTCCAGCGTGCTTCGGTTCATCGAGGACAACTGGGGGCTCACCCAGCTCACGAAGCGCGACCGGCAGGCCGGCAACCTCCACGAGGCCTTCGACTTCCACCAGGACCCTCGGCCCCCGGACCCCCGTCCGGAGCGGACCGACTGCACGGGCCACGCGTTCGCCAAGCCGCCCCCCGACGCGTACCAGTGACCCGGCCGTTTCGGCGCCCAGCAGACCGGGCATACAGGGGGCTCCCGCATTTGTTACCGTTCGGTAGGTAACGCGGCCGGATCGAACGGTGGAACAACCACATGCGGCCGCGGATCGCGCCGGATGACGGAAGGAGTCTGACCATGCGCGAGGCAGTCATCGTCGAAGCCGTCCGGACCCCGATCGGCAAGCGGAACGGGTCGCTCGCAGGCACCCACCCCGTGGACCTCCTGGCTCACGTCCTGAAGTCGCTGGTGGAGCGCTCCGGCGTGGATCCGAACCTGGTGGAGGACAACATCACCGGGTGCGTGTCCCAGGTGGGGGAGCAATCCCTGAACGTGGGTCGGAACGCCTGGCTCGCCGCCGGACTCCCCGAGGAGATCCCGGCCACGACGATCGACCGGCAGTGCGGGTCGTCCCAGCAGGCCGCCCACTTCGCCGCGCAGGGCGTGATCGCCGGCGCGTACGACGTGGTCGTGGCCTCCGGTGTGGAGAACATGACCCGGGTGCCCATGGGCTCGTCCACCGCCGGGCAGAACCCGTTCGGCCAGAACCTGTTCAACCGGTACGAGGGCAAGCTGGTGCCGCAGGGGATCTCGGCCGAGCTCATCGCCACGAAGTGGGATCTCTCCCGGGAGCAGCTCGACGACTTCTCGGCCCGCTCCCACGAGCGCGCCGCGCGGGCCACGAAGGAGGGGTACTTCCAGCGGGAGATCGAGCCCATCAAGGTCTCCGGCGAGAACGGCGAGACCCTCCTCGAGCACGACGAGGGGATCCGGTTCGAGCTGGACCGGGCCAAGATGGGGACCCTCCAGCCGTCGTTCCTGAACCCGGGCCTCGAGGAGATGTTTCCGGGGCAGCTGAACTGGCGAATCACCGCGGCGAACTCCTCCCAGATCTCCGACGGCGCGTCTGCCGTCCTGATCGCTTCCCGGGAGAAGGCCGAGGAGCTGGGTCTGAAGCCGCGGGCCCGGTTCGTGTCGTTCTCACTGGCCGGGGACTCGCCGATCCTCATGCTGACCGCCCCTATCCCGGCCACCCGGAGGGTCCTGGACCGGGCCGGCCTCACCCTCGATGACATCGACGTCGTGGAGATCAACGAGGCCTTCGCCTCGGTCGTGCTGGCCTGGCAGAAGGAGCTGGAGATCCCCGAGGACTGGTTCCAGGAGCACGTGAACCCGAACGGCGGGGCCATCGCCGTGGGGCACCCGCTGGGGGCCACGGGCGCGAAGCTTCTCACCACGATGCTCCACGAGCTCGAGCGCACCGGCGGCCGCTACGGCCTCCAGACCATGTGCGAGGGCGGCGGCATGGCCAACGCCACCGTCATCGAGCGCCTGGACTCGTAGGCCCTCCCGCCTTCCAGCCGCAACGAGAAGGGGCGCCGGACGGCGCCCCTTCTTCCGTGGACGGCGAGGTCGCTAATCCGTGGCGGGTGTCCTGTAGCCGGCCGCGTCGTCCGGCGGGTTGAGGTCGTCGAGGTCGTCGGCCACGCCGTCGATCGCCTTCGCCGCTGCACGCGGCCGCGGCCAGCGAGAGCGCCAGCAGCGCCGCGGCGACCGGCGCGAGTCGTCTGTGGATGATCCCCCCCCGGTCGGGTGTCAGCGGGGAGCCGGGCTTCCGCGGACACGGGCGTCGGCGGACATTGGCCCAACAGACGGGCCGCTGCACGCCGTGTGGTTCACTGGTCGACATGGTGCGGGTGCTGATCGCGGTGGCCCTGGCGCTGGCGATCGGGTGGGTCGGGATCGTGGCGCTCCGGGCCGTGTCCGGCGGCGGGCGGACGGCCCGGCCCCGGGACGCCGAACCCGATGACGTGGCCCATCTCGACGTGTTCTTCGTGTGCCGGGAGTGCGGCACGGAGTTCCGCGTCACGCGCCTCGGCGAGGCCCAGGTCCCCCGACACTGCGGCGAGCGCATGGACGTGGTCAGGAGGCCCGCCACCGCCTGACCACGTCCCGCGGCGTCGAATCCGAGCCGGCGACGAGTCGCCGCACGTCTGCGTGGGATCCACGGCGAAGCTCTTCACGTCCACCGCGACCGGCAGCCGGATCACGATCGAGCGCGGTCCCTTCACCCCGCTGTGGCCGTTGTTCACGGAGTCGCTCCCCCATCCTGCGCTCGTCGAGAAAGGGGCCGAATGGGGGAAATGATCCGTCCCTGGTGCTCCGCTGTGGCGAAGCGGGCCCGGCCTACTCCCCCTCGGCGATGCGCTCGGCGCGCTCCTTCAGGGCCCGGTAGTCCTTCCGGCGCCGGTCACCGGGGAGCAGCCGGTCGGTGCTCGAGAACCCCCACCCGCTGAACACCA
>DASWED010000099.1:0-57124 GCA_036394995.1 Actinomycetota bacterium | reverse complement strand
GACCGTGAAGGGCTTCTGGGCCCCGTTTCCGCTCCGCCGCCCGCCGGCCGTGATCCAGTGGGCCCCCGGTTCCGCCGAGCGGGGCACCCGGAGGGCCATGCCCGCGAACGTCCCGTTCGCTCCCGCGATGGCCAGGACCAGGTCGGTGGTGTCGAAGAAGAGATCGACCGCTTCGTTGGCGGCGAAGCCGGACCCGTTCACGGTCACCACGGTCCTGGGAGGACCACTCGTCGTCGAGATCGTGATCCCCAGGGTCACGGCGAAATTCGTCGAGCTGGTCCCGGTGCCTCCGGCGTTGGTCACCGAGATCGGACCGGTCGAGGCCAGGACGGGGACCGTGGACTTGAGCTGCGTGGTCGAGACGAACGTGCAGCCCGCGCTTACCCCGTTGAACTTCACGGTGGTCGACGTGCAGGTCGAACCGGAACCGGTGAACCCCGTGCCGGTGATGGTGACGGACGTGCCCACCGGGCCGCTGGAAGGGGAGAACCCCGAGACGGTGGGCGCCGCGGCGCGGGCGGCCGGGGCGAGCGCCCCGACCAGGGCCCCGGCGACCAGGATCACGGTCGCGCGTGCCCGAGCTCGCCCTCGGTGATAACGGTGAGCCATGCTGACGCCCTCCTCCACCTCGCTCGACCGCGGGCCCCCAGCCAACGTTGAAGGCCGACCATGCCACACGATCTCCGATGCGTCCAGACCCAGGCCCTCCCGAACGCGTCCTGTGGGAGGCCCCAGGCGCCCCCATGGCGGGCGTCGCCCTCTCGCGGAACGCTCCGGACGGGAGCCGACCAGACGACAGCGGGCCGGGATGCGCCCCCGGCCCGCTGTCGTCCCTTCCGCCGGGACTACCCCACCGCTGCCCCGAACGCGTCCCCGGGCTCGGTCTGATCGGGAACGTTGCTCGAGTCCTGGTCCCAGACCTGGTCGATCGGGCTGGTCGTCTGGAGCCCCGATGATCCGCCGTAGATCACGTTCACGGCGCCGGCACGCTGGACCGTGCCGATGGACTCCCACGGGACCCCGACGGCCAGCCACGACCGGCCCGCGCTCGGGATCGTCAGCGAGACCCCGAACAGGTCCTGGGCCTCGGCCTGGCCGTCGACATTCGGCTCGTCCTGGTCCCAGATCTGGTTCCCGGACACGGTCAACCCGATGGAGGTCCCGTAGATCACGTTCACCGCCCCCGCGTCCACGATCGTCCCGACGTCCTCGCCGGGCGCGCCGATCGCGAGGTCCGCCGGGCCCGCGGAGAGCTGCCCGGCGGCCAGGCTGGCTCCGAACATGTCGCCGGTCTCGCGCGCCCCCTGGATCCCGTCGGGGGTGTCCTGGTCGAACTCCTGCTGGCCGCTCGTGGCCAGGCCGGAGTCGGAGCCGTAGAAGACCTGGACCGCGCCGGAGTCGAAGATGCCGGCGGCGAGCTCCTCGCCCGGAATCCCGACCGCGAGGTCGGCGCGAGTCGTCCCGCCGAAGTCGGCGACTGCGACCGCGGCGCCGAAGCGGTCGCCGGCCTCCGATACGTCGTTCACGCCGGATTCGTTCTGGTCCCAGATCTGGTTGCCCGTGGAGGTCAGGCCGGCCCCGGATCCGTAGATCACACTCACCGCCCCGGCGTCGGGGACGGAGCCGACATCCTCGCCCGGTGCGCCGATCGCCAGGTCGGCCTGGGGGCCGGCGCCCATGTCGCCCGCCGCGAGGCTGGAGCCGAAGCCGTCGCCGGCCTCGGGCGAGCCGATGATGTTCGGTGAGTCCTGGAACCACAGCTGGTCGGGCGTGCTCGTGGCGCTCAGGCCGAAGCCCGACCCGTAGATCACGTTCACGGCGCCGGCGTCCGCGGCCGGGGCCGCGCCCGACACCGCCGGGGCGATGTCCTCGCCGGGAGCGCCGATCGCGAGATCGGCGAACCCGTCGCCGTTGAAGTCCGCGGCGGCCAGCGCGGCGCCGAACCGGTCCCCGCTCTCCGATGCGTCCTCGACGTCCGAGGTGCTCTGGCTCCACAGCTGGGCGGCGGGCGACGACGTCTGGAGCCCGCCGGCCCCGCCGTAGATGACGTTCACCGCGCCCCCGTCGGTCGCCGCCAGGATGTCTTCGTCCGGCACGCCGACGGCCAGGTCGTCGAACCCGTCGTTGTTGAAGTCGCCGGCGGCGACGGCGGAGCCGAATCGGTCGCCGAACTCCGCGGAGTCCGGCACGCCCGAGGAGTCCTGGGTCCACTCCTGATTGCCGGTCGACGACAGCCCGCTCCCGTTCGAGTACAGGACGTGGACGGCGCCGATGTCCTCGGCCTGCTTGTTGACGGTGAGGATCCCCTCGCCGGGCACGCCGACCGCGAGGTCCGGGTTGCCGTCCCCGTTGAAGTCGCCGCTCACGCCTCCGGACGAGGCCGTGGCGGCCCTGCGTTCGAACCGGATGTCGGGGTCCGGCTGGATCCCCGAGGTGTTCGGGTCGGCGTCCAGCCGGTTGTCGCCCCACGCGTAGAGGAACGCCGAGTCCCCGAGCCCCGGCCCCGCTGCGGCGTTGCCCAGGTAGTCACCCATGTAGCACGGCGACGTCGGCGGGTTGAAGTTCGGGTTCGTCTGCGGGCGGTCGAACGACACGTCGGTGACGCGGTCCGGGATGCTCCACGTCGTTCCCCCGTCGACGGAGGTGACCTCGTACACGTCGATCTTCCGGTTCGTCGAGGAGTTCTGGGTCGAGTAGTAGATGACCCGGAGCTCCGCGTCCTGGTTCACCGCGAGGGCGGGGAAGAACTGCTGTCCCGTCACCTGGCTGTTGATCCTCGTCGGCGTGCTCCAGGTGGCGCCGCCGTCGACGGACCGGCTGAACGCGAGGTCCGAGAGCGAACCGCCGGACAGGGTGGCGCGGTGCCACACGGCGTCGATGTTGCCGGTCACCGGGTTCACGACCATGGTCGGCGCGGGGGCCGACCGGATGGCCCGGGTGACCGAGTTCGACTCGGAGTCCTGGAACACCCGCCGCGTGGTGTTGCCGCACGTCGCCTGGGTCTCGGGCCGGGGCGCCTGCCCGATCACCTTCTCGCTGCCCCACGTCGTCCCCTGGTCGGTCGACGCGCGGAAGTGGATCTCCGGCGTGGTGGTGTTCCAGTCGAACCACGACACGTACACGGCGCCGTTCAGCGGGTTCACCGCGATCTGGCAGCTCTGGACATTCTGGTTCTTGCTGGACAGCCGGGTGGAGCGTTGCGTGAACGTGAGCCCGTGGTCCTTGGACACGGAGAACTGGATCCCGCCCTGGTTGTTCTGGTCGAACTTGGTCCAGCAGACGTACAGGTTGCCGGCGCCGGTCCCGGAGGCCCGGGGATCCACGGCCAGCCACTCCTTGTCGTTGAGCTTGTCGGTGGTCTTCGCGAGCGGGCTCGCGTTCCGCCCGAAGCTCCAGTTCACCCCGCCGTCGTCGCTGCGGTAGACGCCGACGATCGAACGGCCGTCCGTCGCGGAGCTGGCGATCGTGCCGAAGTAGAACACCGACGTCTGGCCGCTCACCCGGTTCCGGTCCGCCAGCGGGACGGGGTCGCCGAACGAGGCGCCGATCGCGCCGAGCGGTTGGGGCAGCTGCCCCCGGTCCGTCCATGTCGTCCCCCCGTTGGTGGACCTCCCGTAGCCCATGAATCCGGGGCTCGCGTTCGAGTCGTTCCATCCGACGATGACGGTGCCGTCGTGGACGGCCACGCCGGCCTCGCTCTGCGTGACCTTCGGGTACGTGTCGGCCGACCGCCGGTTGAGGAGCAGGTCCGCGGCGGGGACCACGTCGTCGCGGGGCGCGCCCTTCGTGGCCGTGCGGCCTCCCGAGGTGGCCCCCAGCGTCCCCGAGCACACCGCGTGGAGCTGCCGCTCGCCGGCCCCCGAGACCGCCTGGAGGAGCCGGTGGTCCCGGAGCGCGGCGCATGCCACGGCCCGGACCTTGTCGGTCGGCCCGGACGCTCCGACGGCGGGCGTCGGGGCCACCATCGCTGACACGATCACCAGGACGAACAGGACGAACCCCGCACCACGGCGCATGGCATACCTCCCTGTGAGCCAGCCGGACCCGGTTCGGTCTCGCTTGGGGACGGATCGTTGCACGTGACCCGCGACGGATTCCAGAGGCCGTTCGGCGGCTCGGATCGCGAGGTCAGGGCTGCTGGAGCCGGAGCAGGTCCTCGGTGGTCTCGCGGCGGATGACCTCTCGGGCCACGCCGTCGCGGCACAGGACCACGGCGGGGCGGGGGACCACGTTGTAGTTGCTGGACATCGCGTAGCAGTAGGCACCGGTGGCGGCCGTGACCAGGACCTCCCCGGGCCGAACCCCCTCGGGCAGCCGGGCCTCGAACGCCAGCACGTCGCCGGACTCGCAGTGCTTGCCCACGATCCGGACGGGGGTCGAACCCGGGTGGTCGGCGCGGTTCGCCAGGAGGAACTCGTACTGCGCGCCGTACAGGGCGGTGCGGATGTTGTCGGACATGCCGCCGTCCACGGCCACGTAGGTCCGGACGCCCTCGATCTCCTTCACGGTGCCGATGCGGTGGAGCGAGATGCCGGCCCGGCCGACCAGGGCCCGGCCGGGCTCCAGGGTGAGCGCGACGTCGGCCGGCCACCCCTCGAGGAGCTTGCGGGCCGTGTCGGCCGGCGAGAGCGGATCGGGGTCACCGACCGTGTACGCGATGCCCATGCCGCCGCCGAGGTCGAGCTCGCGCACGGGCGTCCCGAGAGCCTCCTCGGTCTGGCGGAGCATCGGGACCATGACCTCCCGGAGCCCGGTCTCGTCCTCGCCGAGCAGCTGGGAGCCGACGTGCGCGTGGAGGCCGCGGACGGTGACGCCCGGGAGGGCGGCAAGCCGCTTCGCCGCTTCCACCACGCGGGGGGCGGCGATCCCGAACTTCGAGTCCACGCCGCCCGTTCGGATGAACTCGTGCCATCCGGCCTCCACGCCCGGCGTGACGCGGATCCAGACGTCGGCCGCGACGCCGAATCGTTCGATGCGATCGATCTCGTCGAAGCTGTCGACGACCAATCGGCTCACCGCCAGGCGGAGCTCGTCCTCTGACTTGTTGTTGCCGTGGAGCACGAGGTGCTCGGGTTCCACGGCGGCCGCGGTGGCCACCGCGTGCTCCCCGCCGGTGGAGCACAGGATCCCCAGCCCGGCCTCGCGGGCGATCGCGGCCATGGCCACGGACGGGAACGCCTTGATGGCGATCAGGCCGCGGGAGCCATCCGGCGCGCCGAGCATGGCCTCGGCCAGCTCCCGGCACTCGTACCGGAGGGAGTCCTCGTCGTAGACGTACAGCGGCGTGCCGAACCGTTCGGCCAGCTCCACGGCGTCGCAGTCGGCGATGACCAGCCGGCTGCTCTCGACGGTGGCGCTCGGCGGGAGGATCCGCTCGAGCGGGCCGAGCGCGCCGGGTCCGCCGAACGCCTCGGGCGTCCTTTCGCGGTCGGCGTAGGGATCGTCGGGCGGCGCCACGGCTACGGCACGATCTTCGAGATCGGGAGCTCCAGGATGTCCGAGGCGCCGTGGGCCTTCAGGAGCGGGATGAGGGTGTTCACGTACGCCTTCTCCACGACGGTCTCGATCGCGTACGCCCCCTCGCCGGCCAGCGGCGAGACGGTCGGCGACTTCATGGCCGGCAGGACCCCCAGCACGGACTCCAGCTGGGCGGCGGCCACGTTCAGCTTGATCAGCACCCGGCCCTCCGCCCGAAGGGCCCCCATGATCAGCGTGGTGATGTCGTCCATGGCCCGGCGCCTCTCGGGGTCGGCCGCGGCCTCCCGGCCGGCGATCAGGAGGACCTCTGACTCCAGCAGGGTGTCGATGATCTTCATGCCGTGGGCCCGAAGCGTGCTCCCGGTCTCGGTGACGTCCACGATGGCATCGACGATGTCCGGCACCTTGGCCTCGGTGGCCCCGTAGGAGGTCAGGACCTTCACCGGGATCCCGAGCTCCTCGAAGTGCCGCTTCGTGAGGTTCGGGTACTCCGTGGAGATCCGGGAGCCCGGGGGCATCTCGGCCCCCTTGTCCGCGGGGTGCGACTGCGGCACGGCGAGCACGACCTTGACCACCCCCGCGCCGCTCTTCGCGTACTCCAGCCGCGCCAGCACCTCGACGTCGGCCCCGGTCTCGACCACCCAGTCCCGCCCGGTGATCCCGAGGTCGAAGAACCCGTCCTCCACCAGCCGCGGGATCTCCTGCGGCCGCAGCAGCGACACCCGCTCGATCCGCTCGTCCTCGATCCGCCCGTGGTAGTCGCGGCTCGACCCCCGCCGCACCCGCAGATCGGCCCGTTCGAGCAGCAGAAGCGTCTGCTCCTCCAACGACCCCTTCGGAATGACGAACTTCAGCATGGTGACCTGAGACTACCGGGCGATGCCGCGGTGGAAGCAGGAGTGTTCGCCGGTGTGGCAGGCCGCGCCCACCTGGTGGACCTTCACGAGGACCGTGTCGGCGTCGCAGTCGATCTTGATCTCGTCGACGTGCTGGACATGGCCGGAGGTCTCCCCCTTCGGCCAGAGCTCCCTGCGTGAACGGCTGTAGAACCAGGTCCGTCCGTCGCGCACGGTTCGCTGGACCGCTTCCAGGTTCATCCAGGCCACCATCAGGACCTCGCCGGAGTCCGCGTCCTGGACCACCGCCGGGATCAATCCCCGCTCGTCGAACTTCAGGTCGGCCAGCGCGACCGGCTCGCGTTCGTCCTCACCGGGCGGTCGGGGGACGTCCACGTCACGCCATCCGAACCGGGATGCCCTGCTCGGACAGGTAGGACTTCACTTGGGCCAGCGTGAGCTCGCCGAAGTGGAACCGTGATGCCGCCAGGACGGCCTCGGCGCCACCCACGGTGAGCGCCTCGGCGAAGTGTTCCAGCCGTCCCGCCCCGCCGCTCGCCACCACCGGGACCTTCACCGCATCGCTCACGGCCCGGAGCAGCTCCAGGTCGTAGCCCTCGCCGGTGCCGTCGCGGTCCATCGACGTCAGCAGGACCTCGCCGGCCCCCCGGCGCTCCGTCGCCTCGACCGCCCACTCCACGGCATCGAGCTCGGTGCTGGTGCGCCCCGCGTCGACCACGACCTCCCAGGAACCCCCACCGTTCCCGGGGCGACGCGCGTCGATCGCGATCACCATGCACTGCGTCCCGAACCGCTCCGCGCACCGCTGGAGCATGTCCGGGTCGCGCACCGCCGCCGAGTTCACCGAGACCTTGTCGGCCCCCGCCAGCAGGTGCCGCCGGACGTCGTCCTCGCTCCGGACGCCGCCGCCGACCGTGAGCGGGATGAACACCTCCTCGGCGGTTCGCGTCACGACGTCCCGCATCGCATCGCGGCCCTCCACCGTGGCCGTGATGTCGAGGAACACCAGCTCGTCCGCCCCCTCTCGGTCGTAGCGGGCCGCCAGCTCGGCGGGGTCGCCGGCGTCGCGGAGGTCCACGAAACGGGTCCCCTTCACCACCCGGCCGGCGTCGACGTCCAGGCACGGGATGAGTCGCCGGGCCAGCGTCACGTGACCTCCTCCACGGCAAGCGCGTCCTCCAGGACCAGCGTCCCCTCGTACAGGGCCTTGCCCACCACCGCGCCCTCCACGCCCATCAGGTCCAGGGCCCGGAGGTCGTCCACGGTGGTCACACCGCCCGAGGCGATCACCGGCTTCGAGGTGAGGTCCATCGCCCGGCGGTACAGGTCGAGATCCGGTCCCTCCATGGTCCCGTCCGCGCCGATCGAGGTCACCATGAACCTTGGCGCACCGGCCGAGTCCAGCGCCGGCAGGAACCGTTCGACAGGGCCGGCGGCGTCGCGCCAGCCCCGGATCATCACCCGCCCGTCCCGGGTGTCGACGGCCACCACGATCCGGTCTCCGTGCCGCTCCGCCGCCCGCCGGACCAGGTCCGGATGGCGGGCGGCAGCCGTCCCCAGCACCGCGCGGGCGGCCCCCATGGCCAGGACCCGGTCGACGGCCTGCATGTCGTGCAGTCCCCCGCCGGTCTGCACCGGGATCGACACGGACTCGCAGATGGAGAGCAACGTCCCGCGGTTGTCGCCGTCCTCGAGGGCCGCGTCGAGGTCCACCACGTGGAGCATCCGCGCCCCCGCGTCGGCGAACCGCTGCGCCACCGACACCGGATCGTCGCCGTACACGACCTGCTCGTTCGGGTCGCCTCTGAGCAGCCGCACACACCGCCCACCGCGAAGGTCGATGGCGGGGATGACGATCACGAGATCTCCTTCACGAACGCCTCGTAGAGCGCGAGGCCGGCCTCGCCGGAGCGCTCGGGGTGGAACTGCGTGGCGAACACGTTCCCCCGCGCGATCGCGGCGGTGAACTCGCGGCCGTGCTCGGTGACGCCCACGGTGACCCCCGGGATCGGGTCCGGCGCGTAGGAGTGCACGAAGTAGAACCGCGTCCCGCTGGGGATCCCCCGGGTGAGCGGGTGGTCCGCGACCCACCGGACCTCGTTCCACCCCATGTGCGGGACCTTCACGCCCGGCCCGTCCTGCAGGCGCCGGACCGCGCCCTCCAGGACCCCCAGCCCCGGGTCCGGATCCTCCTCGCTCGATTCGAACAGGACCTGCATGCCCAGGCAGACGCCGAGCACCGGTCGGTCGCTCTGAGCGAACTCCCGGACCACCGCGTCGAGACCGGTCTGCTCCAGGCCCCGCATGCACGCCCCGAACGCCCCGACCCCCGGCACGATCACGGCGTCCGCCCGGGCGGCGTCGTCCGGCTCGGACGTGACCCGCGCGTGGCCGCCGACCCGCTGCACGGCCCGGCTCACCGACCGGAGGTTGCCCATCCCGTAGTCGAGGATCGCGATCTCGCCCATCGACCTACAGCATCCCCTTCGTCGACGGCGCCTCGGCGCCGCCGGTCACGCGCGTGGCGTCGCCGAGGGCCCGGGCCAGGGCCTTGAACTCCGCCTCCACGATGTGGTGCGGGCTCCGCCCGGCCACCAGCCGGACGTGGAGCGTGATCCCGGCCTCCGTGGCGAATGCCCTCACGAAGTCCTCGGTCAGCCCGGGGTCGTACGTCCCGATCATCTCGGCCGGCACCGGCGCCTCGTGCACGACGAACGGCCGCCCGGACAGGTCCAGGGCCACCTCCACCAAGGCCTCGTCCAGCGGCACCGAGATCGACGCGAACCGCCGGATCCCGGCCTTCCCGCCCAGTGCCTCCGCGAACGCCTGCCCCAGGGCCAGGCCGACGTCCTCCACCGTGTGGTGCGCGTCCACCTCCAGGTCCCCCCGGGCGTGGACCTCCAAGTCGAACCCCGCGTGGGTCCCCAGCTGGGACAGCATGTGGTCGAAGAACGGGATCCCGGTGTCGACCTTCGCGCCACCCGGCCCGTCCAGGCCCAGCGACACCCGGACCGACGTCTCCTTCGTGGTCCGTTCGACCTCCGCCCGGCGCTCCTCGCTCACGGAATGCTCACCACGATTCCGCAGCGTTGGGGTCGCCCGCCGGCTCCGGCTCCACCGTCCGCAGGACCTCCTCGAACGCCGCCAGGAACCGGTCGACCTCCTCGGGGGTCCCCGCGGTCACCCGCAGCGACCCCGGCACCACCATCGACAGGTCGCGGATCAGCACCCCGTGGTCCAGCAGGGCCTCCCACACGAGCGCCGGCGGAAGCGGCGTCCGGAACAGGACGAAGTTCGCATCGGACGGGAACACCTCCAGGCCCGGCATGGCGGAGAGCGTCTCGTACAGGCGGTCCCGCTGGTGGCGGACCGCGTCGAGGATCTCCATGGCCTCCCCGTAGTGCCGCAGCGCGGCCAGCCCCGCGGCCTGGGTCAGCGAGGACACGTGGTACGGCAGCCGGACCCGTCGAATGTCCCCGGCCACGTCCTCGGACACCATCCCGTACCCCAGGCGGGCGCCGGCCAGCGCGAACGCCTTCGAGAAGGTGCGCAGGACCGCCACGTTCGGGTGCCGTTCGGCCACGGCCGCCGATGATTTCCCGCCGAACTCGATGTACGCCTCGTCCACCACCACCAGGGCACCCGATCCGGCCAGCGCCTCCACCACCTCGGGCGGCTGGGCGTTCCCCGTGGGGTTGTTCGGCGAGCACACGAACACCAGGTCCGGATCCGCCGCGACCGCCTGCTCCACGTGGTCGGCCGTGATGGCGAACGGCGGCTCCACCGGGACGTGCACGACGTCCGTGTTCCCCACCCACGCCAAGCGCGAGTACAGCGGATAGGTTGGCTCGAACGTCAACGCGCGCCGGCCGGGGCCGCCGTAGGCCAGCACCAGCTGCTGGATGACCTCGTTCGATCCGTTCGCCAGAACCAGCCCGTCGACCGGCCAGCCCGTTCGTTCGGCCAGCATCGTGCGGAGCTCTACCGCCTCCCAGTCGGGGTACCGATTGAGCGAGGCCGCCGCCACGGTGGCCTGGAGGTCCCGGACGAACGCATCCGGCAGCGGGTACGGGCACTCGTTCGTGTTCAGGCGGACCTCGACCGGCCGCTGGGGCGAGCGGTACGGCTCGGCCTGACGGAGCCCCGGTCTGGGCCCCTTGATCGCGGGCTGTTCGATTCGGTCGCTCACTGGCTGGCCACCCTCTCCTGCACACTGCCCTCCGCGCCGACGGCCTCGCGCCACCGGGGGTAGGACCCCAGGACCTGGACCTCGGCTGCCTCGCCCCGGAGGTCCTCCAGCGCGGCCCGGAAGTCCGGGTCGGCGGGCCCGGCCTCGACGTCGAGATAGAAACGGTACTTCCAGGGGCCCGAACCGGACGGCCGCGACTCCAGCTTCACCAGGTTGACCCCCCGCTCGGCGAACGGACGGAGCGCGTGGTACAGCGCGCCGGGCCGGTGGTCGGTGACCAGGACGAGGGAGGTCTTGTCCGGCGGGCCGAGGGGCTCGGGGTCGGCGGCCACGGCGGCGAACCGGGTGAAGTTGTCCGCGTCGTCCTGGATCCGACGGGCCAGGACCTCCAGGCCGTAGACCTCGGCCGCCCGCTCCGACGCGACCGCGGCCTCGCCGGCCCTCCGTTCGGCCGCGATCCGCTTGGCCGCGCCGGCGGTGTCGTACACGGGGACGACCTCGGCCTCCAGGGTCGCGAGGAACTCCTGGCACTGCGCGAGGGCCGCGGGGTGCGACGAGATCCGCCGGAGGTCGCCGAGGCGCGTCCCGGGCAGGGCCAGCAAGGCATGGTCCACCCGGATCACGGCTTCCGCCACGATGTGGACCCCGCCCCGGCCGAGAAGGTCGTACGTCTCGTTGATGGACCCGGCCTGGGAGTTCTCCACGGGGACCACGGCGGCCCGGAGCTCACCACGCTCGGCGTCCTCGAACACGTGGCGGAGGGTGCGATACGGCCGGAGGCCGGCGCCCGGGAACAGCACCGCCGCGGCCTCCTCCGAGTAGGCCCCCGGCTCGCCCTGATAACCGATCGTGACGTCCATGGTCCGGTCACTTTCCCAGGCCCGCGCGGGGAGCGGCACGCGCCTGCGGCGCGGGGATTCCTCATGTGGGCGACGTTCGACCGATTGACGGAGGGCCTTTCGGGGAACACAATTCCCCGCACATGCGCGGCATGCACGGCACCTGGCGCTGGTCGTGGGGCTCCCCGAGCCCGGCGCCGCCGCGCTTCTGATCGCCAGACCAGCAGCCGCAAGGCCCCGGGTTCGGGAGACCCGGGGCCTTCTGCATTCCCCGGGTATCCGGCGAACCGAGAGGCCCGAGGCCCGGACGGAAGGGGTATCGAACGATGGAGCTGAGGATCCAGCCCACCGAGGAGGAGTTCGCCGCGCTCGCCGCCGGGCATGCCCTGGCGCCGGTGTGGGCCGAGCTCCTGGGTGACGTCTCGACCCCGGTCGGTGTGTTCCCGGCCCTGGCCGGCGACGGGCCCGGCGCACTGTTGGAGAGCGTGGAGCGGTCCGAACGGTGGGGCCGGTACTCGTTCGTGGCGGGGGATCCCGCCGCGGTGGTGACGGCGGACGCGGAGGGCGTCCGGGTGGAGCGGGCCGTGCGGGACCTGCCGCTGGAGGGAACCGAGATCGGCGGCCCGGTGGTGCCGGCGCTGAAGGAGCTGGCGGCCGCGCTCTCGGCCCCGCACCCCGCGGAGCTGCCGCCGGTGACGGGCGGCCTGGTCGGGTACTTGGCGTACGAGGCCGCCGAGCTGCTCGACGGCCATCCCCATCCGCCGGGCGACCCCGGGTGTCCGCCCGTACGGTTCCTGGTGATCGACCGGGCGGTGGTGTTCGACCACTGGCGGCAGCGCATGGCGCTGGTGGCACACGTCCGGCCCGGCGAGTACCGGGCGGGCGTTGCCGCGCTGGAGGATCTTGCCGAACGCGTGTCGCGGGCGCCGGCGCTGGCGCCGTCGGGGATCGATCCGCCTGAGGCCTTCGGCGCAGGAGAGAGCGCAGCGAGCGTGGCGGAGCACGAGTTTCGGGAGGCCGTGTCCCGGGCCCGCGAGCACATCCTGGCCGGGGACATCTTCCAGGTCGTGCTGTCGCGGCGGCTGTCGGTCCCGGCCCGCGGCGGCGGCCTGGACGTGTACCGCCGGCTGCGGGTGGCGAACCCGTCGCCGTACATGTTCTTCCTGCGGATGCCCGACGGCCTGGAGCTGGCCGGGTCCTCACCCGAGCCCCTGGTGCGGGTGGAGGGGCGGCGGGTCATGACCCGGCCCATCGCCGGGACCCGCCGCCGGGGCGCCGATCCGGAGGAGGACTCGCGGCTGGAGGCCGAGCTGCTGGCCGACCCGAAGGAGCGGGCCGAGCACGCCATGCTGGTCGATCTGGCACGCAACGACCTCGGGCGCGTGTGCGCGCCGGGTACCGTTCGCCCGACCGAGCTGATGACAGTCGAACGGTTCAGCCGGGTCATGCACATCGTCTCGACCGTCGAGGGCGACCTCCGCGACGGCCTCACGCCGCTCGACGCGCTCGCCGCCACGTTCCCGGCGGGGACGGTGACCGGGGCGCCGAAGCGCCGGGCCATGGAGATCATCGCGGAGGAGGAGCCCACGCCGCGGGGGCCCTACGCCGGGGCGGTGGGGTACCTCACGTTCGCCGGCGACCTCGACGTCTGCATCACGATCCGGACGGCCGTGCTCCAGGACGGGATGGCCCACGTCCAGGCAGGCGCGGGCATCGTGTACGACTCCGACCCGGAACGGGAGCTCCGCGAGACCGAGGCGAAGGCGTCGGCGCTGCTCCCCGCGGTCGGCGCCGCGCCGGCGGCCGGCGCCGGGGCGCCCGAGGTGGTCGAGGCGGTGACGGTGGCGTGATCCTCGTCGTCGACCACTACGACTCGTTCGTCTACAACCTTGTCCAGCTGGTCGAGGGCCTGGGGTTCGAGACCGAGGTCGTCCGCTCGGACGCCGAGCCCGCCTCGGCGCTGGTGGAACGGCGGCCGGCCGCGGTGATCCTGTCCCCCGGCCCGGGGCGCCCGGAGGACGCCGGGTGCTTCGTGGAACTGCTCCGCGGGCTGCCGGGCGAGACGCCGGTGCTGGGCGTGTGCCTCGGCCACCAAGCCCTCGGCGCCGCGTTCGGCGGAACGATCGACCGAGCGCCGGAGCCGGTCCACGGAAAGACCAGCACGATCCACCACGACGGCACCGGCCTGTTCGACGGCGTCCCCGATCCGTTCGAGGCCGGCCGGTACCACTCGCTCGTGATCCGGGGAGACGCGGTCCCCGCGGAGCTGGAGGTCACCGCCACCACGGACGACGGCCTGGTCATGGCCGTCCGTCACCGCGAGCTGCCCAGGTTCGGCGTCCAGTTCCACCCGGAGTCGATCCTGACCCCTGAGGGCCCGAGGTTCGTCGAGAACTTCCTGTCGCTGGCGGGCCGGCGGAGCCCGACCGACGGCAGCTGATCCACCTCGTCAGGCAGCGGGCCGGATCCGGCGCTGCTTCGCGGCGGCCGGGATCACCGGCTCGGTCGTGGCCTCCACCGGCTTCTCCGGAATGATCCCGAATCGAACGAACAGCCACTCGATCAGCCGAAGCGGGGCGCCGAACATGAACGGCGCCGCCAGGCTGAGGGTGATCTCGACGTTGTTCACCACGACGTCCGGGCCCCTGTGGACCGGCTTCGACTGCGGCTTCGGCTTCGGCGGTGCCTTCGCCGCCGGCTTCACCGGCAGCCTCTTCACGTTCGTTCGCGTCACGGCCATGGCGTGCCTCCCGTCCATCGGTTCAACCAGACGGTAGCCCGGTGGATCTCGAGGGGATCAGGCCGGAGGACCCCCCGAGCCGGGGACCACTGGGCGCCCGGCCGAGGGCCCGGGGACATCGCGCGAACCCTCGCCCACGCCTCAGCTGCGTGGCCACTGCCTCCTCGGGATGTCGCCGGTTTCCGTTCACGCCTCCCAGGGGACGGCTGCCGCGAGGGCCTCGAGCTCCGGGGTGATCGACGCGGCCACGCCGAAGCGCGTGCCGAAGCCGTCGAGCGTCTTGAGCCCCATCCCGGTGATGTACGCAACGACGACCTCATCCCGACGGACCAGGCCCTGGGCCGCGAGCCGCTGGAGGGTGGCGATGGTCACGCCGCCGGCGGTCTCGGCGAAGATGCCCTCGGTTCGGGCCAGGAGCCCGACCGCTTCCACGATCTCGGCGTCGGACACGGCCGCCAGGGCCCCGCCGGACTTCCGGACCTCCTGCAGCGCGAAGTGACCGTCGGCGGGGGCCCCGATGGCCAGCGACCGGGCGATCGTTTGCGGGTGACGCACCGGCTGGATCTCCTCGGCCCCCTCAGCGAACGCGGTGGCAACGGGGGCACACCCTTGCGCCTGCGCGCCCGAGACCCGGACCGTCGGTTCATCCTCCAGCAGGCCCACCCGCCACAGCTGCCGGAACCCCTCCGCCACCTTCGTCAGCAGCGCGCCGGACGCCACCGGGACCACCACGTGGTCGGGCGAACGCCACCCCAGCTGCTCGGCGGTCTCGAGCGCGATGGTCTTCGACCCCTCGGCGTAGTAGGGGCGCAGGCCGACGTTGACGAACGCCCACGGCGACTCCTCCTGGGCCTCCGAGCACAGCCGCTGGACGTCGTCGTAGGTCCCGTCGACCTCCACGAGGGTGGCGCCGTAGACGGCGGTGGCGGTGAGCTTGGCCGGCTCCAGGTCCGAGGGGACCAGCGCCACCGCGCGCAGGCCGCCGGCCGCCGCGTGCGCCGCCATGGCGTTCGCCAGGTTCCCGGTGGAGGCGCAGGCCACGGTGTCGAATCCGAACTCGAACGCCTTGGTCAACGCGACGGAGACCACGCGGTCCTTGAACGAGTGCGTCGGGTTGCGGGTCTCGTCCTTCAGCCACAGGTTCGGCAGCCCCAGCTCGGCGCCGAGGCGATGGGCCCGCCGGAGCGGCGACCACCCGTCGCCGAGGTCGATCGATGTGTTCCGCGTGGCCGGCAGCAGCGGTTCGAACCGCCACAGCGAACGCGGCCCGGCCTCGATGGCGGCCCGGGTGACCTCGGCCTTGATCCGCTCCTCGTCGTAGGCCGGTTCGACAGGTCCGAAGCACTCGTCGCAGATCGACCGGACCTCCGCCGGGTAGCGCGCGTCGCACGCCCGGCACGCCAGGCCCTCCAGGTAGCCGCCCATCGTTCGTCCTCCTCTCGAGCCGAGGAGGAATGTCCGGGAAACGAAGGGGCCCACCGCCTGCGGTGAGCCCCTGTCCGGAACATCCCTCATCTCTCCGGCGTCCCCGCCGGCAGGAATTGGCACCCCGCATCACCGGGGTTGCCGAGGCTTCACAGGGCCTGTCCCTCCACCTCTCTGGATGAGGCTCAACCCGACGGCGTTCAGGAGCCGCCGGGCACGTATTCGATTGCGGGGATGGTACCGGCGCCGCCCCTCTCCGGCAAACGCGACGAGTCGGTCCTCACCAACCCTCGTCGGGATCGGGAACGTCGCCCTTCAACAGCTCAATGTCTGCACGGTCCCCGAGCGCCTTGCTCCGGCGTCGAGCGGGGTCTGCGGCGGATCGTTCCTTCATCGCGACGAGGTCATCCCGAGTCACGATCCTGATTGCAACGCCCGCGACATCCACCTCCTCGGCTCTGTCGATCATGTCGTCGAACGCAGGGTCGATGGCCGCCTGCACCCGCTCACCACTCGGATGCCGGAGGTTCAGGCTGTGGGGGAACTCGCCGAGGAGCTCGAACCCCGCTTCGGTCAGGGCCGCGCTCACCGCCTCCCTGCTCGCGGACGAGGGAATGGCGACATCGATGTCCTGCGTTGCCCGGGGAACCTCGGAGTGGATGCTGACCGCGATGCCGCCGATGAGAGCGTAAGGGATCCCGGCGTCCGAGAGCGCGCCGGCCACATCCAGCAGCGACCTGAGCTGGTCCTCGGGTACGTCCATCCCGTCCCCCCGTCGGGCCGCGATCAACAGGCGATCCCGCTTGGTGGCGGCGGCCGTGGCCGCTACCGCGTCGTGTGCGCTCCGCATCGCGTCCTCGAACTCAACCATACAAGGGTGGCCGGCTCACCCCTGGAGGTCCATCCAGATCCTGACGCCCGGGTCAGGTGACCTTGAAGCTGGGTCGTGGTGAACACGAGGCCTTGGTCGCTGACGAACGTGATCGGACCACTCGGCGCGCCGCTGGGGATCTCCACCGTGAGCCCCTTCTACGTGACGGTGGGGGGTGCGTAGAACCCGTTCAACGTCACGATGAACCCGTTCGGCTCCACCGCGAACAGGTTGGTGCCCGTGACGTGCACCTCGGTCCCGGGCGGCCCGGACGTCGGGCTGAACCCGGTAATCACCGGCGCCTTGTCCCCATAGCGGACGTTGAGGTGCACGCTGCCATCGACCCGCCGTGCCCGTCCCCGCGGATCAGGCACGAGGTGACCTGCGTCGGAGTCACCGTGACCTGGCTCCACAACCGCCGCCATCCCGTTGGTTAGTCTCGGCTCGGGCGTTGCGATCCTTTGTCCGCGAAGATCCTCTTGAAGAAGGCCGGGTTGTACTGCTGCCGCCATTCAAGCCATCGCGTCGGCGAAAGCGAGTTGGCCGTTCTCAAGCAGCAGTAGGGCATCCCGCACGATGCCCGGACCTGGTCCGATCTCGAAGCCCGCTGTCGTCAAGACCTAATGGCTTCCTCCATCGGGCCGGGAGCGGTCGCACTGGGATGGCCAACATCCTGTTGAACAAGGGTCAGAGGATGTGGGGCGTTTACGTGGGGGGTACAAGCTCCGCGGAAACCCAATGGTCCCCCAAATGCCCGACTTGCGATCCTGACTTCTGCTGGCCGTCCAGGTACACGAGGTAGTCGCGGTCGGTGCGACTGAACCCCTGCGATTGGAGGTCGAGCCACGGTGTCGAAGTCGGTACTGGACGAATCCAGGCTCAGTCCGGCGTCCCGGATGGAGAGCACACAGTGGGTCGTCACGAACCGGATGTGTCGCTGGCCGCGGGTCTCCCCGGCCGGCGGAGAACTCCCGGTCGATGTTCGGCGCCAGCAGCCGGAGCGCCTTCACCACGGACGAATAGGAGTCCGACACGTCGTTCGGGTGGGCGTAGATGACCTGGACGCGGTCACCGGCGTAGGCGTCGCCGAAGCAGCGGACTCGCGAGTCGATGGTCCCCAGGAACTCACCCACGATGTCCGTCTACTCCGTCCTCTGCGACGCGACGTGGACGCGGGATCCGGCCTGGGCCTGAACGGATGCGCCCACGAGCAACACGGCGGACAGCGACAGCAAATCAGCGGAATCGGATGATCGGGCGCAGTCCACCCCCTCGGGATCTGAAGGGCGCGATCGCACGGACTCTGTCCCGGGACCACAAGGGCTCCAAACGGGAAATCCGGCACCCGGGCTCTCTGCGGCGCCGGCGCGAGCGTCAGGCCTTGGCGGCTCTGGTGCCTTCGTTCTTCCTGGTGATCGCGGCGACCTCGGGCCGTGGGAGGACCAGGCGGAACTCCTTCGTCACCAGGGGCCAGTCGTCGAGCATGGCGAGCGCCCGCGGGCTTCCGGTGAGGGAGGCGTGCCTCGTGAGCAGGCCGTGCAGCTCGGCGCCCTCCTCGGGGTCGAGCGCCCGGTGTTCGACGAGCTCGGGGTTGAGGTAGCGGTCCAGGGTCCAGTCCGGATCCCACACGAACGCCCGCCCGCCGGTCATGCCGGCGCCGACGTTCATGCCGACGGGGCCGAGGATGGCCACCGTCCCCCCGGTCATGTACTCGCAGGCGTGCTCGCCGGCGCCCTCCACCACCACGGTGGCCCCGCTGTTGCGGATCGCGAATCGCTCACCGACGCGCCCGTTGACGAACAGCTCGCCGCCGGTGGCGCCGTACAGGACGGTGTTCCCGGCCAGCCACGGGTCGCCGGCGTCGTCGCTCGGCGGCGTGATCACGATGCGGCCGCCGCCCATGCCCTTGCCGACGTAGTCGTTGGCCTCGCCCACCAGGAAGAACTCCACGCCGCTCGCCAGGAACGCTCCGAACGACTGGCCGGCATGGCCCCGGAACGCGACGAAAGCGAACCCCGGCGGGGCGCCCTCGCCGAACTCGTGTCCGATCGCGCCGCCCAGCCGGGCGCCCACGGTCCGGTCGCCGTTCCCGATGTCGTAGGCCAGGCGGATCGTCCGCCCGTCCCGAACGGAGGCCCAGGCGTCCTCGAACAGAAGGTTCCCCAGCGCGCTCCGAGGACGCTGCAGGGCAAGGGTCCCGGTGAACCGGCGCTCTTCCCCGGGCACCCCCAGGAGCGGGGAGAGATCCACGCTGTCGGCCCGGGTACCGACCTTCCTCTGCCGCAGCAGATCCGTCCGGCCGATGGCCTCGTCCATCGAACGGAGCCCGAGCTGAGCCAGCCGCATGCGGACCTCCTCCGCCACGGCCGTGAGGTACGCGGCCACCATCTCCGGGGTCCCGGCGAACTTCGCGCGGAGCTCGGGCTTCTGGGTGGCTATCCCCACCGGGCACGTGTCCAGGTGGCACGACCGGACCATGATGCACCCCTCGGCCAGCAGCGCTGCGGTGCCGAACGAGTACTCGTCGGCCCCCAGCAACGCGGCGGCCAGCACGTCCCGCCCGGTCTTGAACCCGCCGTCCACTCGCACCCGCACCCGGCCCCGCAACCCGCTGTCCACGAGGGCCTGCTGGGTGTCGGCGAGGCCGAACTCCCACGGGATCCCCGCGTTCTTGATGGACGACAGCGGCGAGGCGCCGGTCCCGCCGTCGGACCCGCTCACGTGGACCACCTCGGCGAGGCCCTTGGCCACGCCGGCGGCGATGGTGCCGACGCCCACCGTGGCCACCAGCTTCACGCTGACCTCCGCGTTCGGGTTCACCTGCTTGAGGTCGTAGATGAGCTGCGACAGGTCCTCGATCGAGTAGATGTCATGGTGCGGCGCCGGCGAGATCAGAGCCACGCCGGGCTGCGTGTGGCGGAGACGCGCGATCTCGTCGGTGACCTTGTGGCCGGGGAGCTGTCCGCCCTCGCCGGGCTTCGACCCCTGGGCCATCTTGATCTGGAGCTCCTCGGCGAACGAGCAGTACTCCGGCGTGACGCCGAACCTGCCGCTCGCCACCTGCTTGATCTTCGAGTTGCGATCGGTGCGGTACCGCTTGGGGTCCTCGCCGCCCTCGCCTGTGTTCGACTTCCCTCCGACCATGTTCAGCGCGAGGGCCAGCGTCTCGTGGGCCTCCGCCGAGATCGCGCCGTGCGAGATCGCGCCCGTGGAGAATCGCCGGAGGATCTCCGAGGCGGGCTCCACCTCGTCCAACGGCACCGGCGGTCCGGCCGGGACGAACTCCAGCAGGTCGCGCGGCTCTGCGGGCATCCTCGACTCCACCAGCTCCACGAACCGCAGGTACCGCTCGGGGTCGCCCGGCTCGCGCACCGCGCGCTGGAGCGCGTGGGCCGCGCGCATGTCGTCCGAGACGTCCTCCGCCTCGTCCGGGAGGTCGCCGTCGCCGGCCGCCGTGGACTTCAGCGATGCGAGGTCCGGGTCCACCGTTCGATGCATCGCGCGCACCACGTCGGGGTTCGTCTCGTGGTACTCGCCGCCCTTGTGGAACTTCACGTAGCCGGGGCTGACCAGAGCGGGCGCCACGTCGCCGAACGCCTCCGCGTGCCGTTCGAGAACGTCGGCCGCGATGTCCTCGAACGTGAGCCCACCCACCGGCGACACCGCGCCCGGGAAGCAGGCCTCCATGACGTCCTGCGCGATCCCCACGGCGTCGAACGTCTGCGCGCCGCGATACGAGTCCACGCACGAGATGCCCAGCTTCGAGAGGACCTTCAGGACGCCCTCCTCGACGGAGGTCCGCCATCGCAGGAGCGCGCCCTCTGGGTCGCCGTCCCGCGCCGCGGCGGCCACCGTGGCCAGGGCCAGCCGCGGGTGCACCGCCTCCGCCCCGAACGCCAGCAGGCAGGCCACGTGGTGCGACTCCCGGGCGTCGTCGGTCTGGATCACGATCGACGTCCGGGTGCGGTGGCCCGCGCGGACCAGCGCCGCGTTCACCGCCCCGACCGCCAGCAGCGACGGCACGGGGGCGCGTTCGGCCGAGGCCTCCTCGTCGGACACGATCTGGATCCCGCTCCCGAGGGTGGCCGCGCGGACGGCGGTCGCGGCCAGCCGCTGGATCGCCGCCCGCAACCCGGCGACGCCCTCGTCGCGAGGCCACGTGGCGTCCAGGTGGAACCCGCCCGGGGGCCGGAACAGCAGGAACGTCGGGTATTCGAACAGCGACGCCGCCTCCGGCCGCTCCCACAGCACGGGGTCGCGCGGGCCGAGCACCGTCCGGATCGAGAACACATGGCGTTCGCGGAGGTGGTCGATGGGGGGGTTCGTGACCTGGGCGAACCGTTGCTTGAAGTGGTTGTAGAGCGGCCTGCGCCACGAGCTGAACGGGGCAATCGCGGTGTCGTCGCCCATGGAGTACGTGGGCTCCTTGCCGTCGCCCGCCGCCGGGCGGAGCACCAGCGAGAGCTCCTCGCGGGTGAAGCCGTGGAGGACATGGAACCGCTGGACGTCCTCCATCGCCGGCGCCACCGGTTCGCCCGGCGACTGCTGCGACAGCTCCTTGTCGGCCCAGTCGCCATAGGCCCGCCGCGACGCCACCCGCCGGACCGGATCCGTCTGGAGCCCGCCGTCGGCCGGGTCCACCAGGATCATCTGTCCCGGCCCGAGCTTCCCCCGGCGAACCCGCCCCCGCCCGGCCACGTCCACGGATCCGGCCTCGGACGAGCAGGCCACCAGGCCGTCCTCGCACTCGAACCACCGCATGGGGCGGAGGCCGTTGCGGTCCAGGCACGCTCCCACCCGCCGGCCGTCGGTGAAGATCAGCGCGGCCGGGCCGTCCCACGGCTCCATGATCGAGGCGTGCCAGCGGTAGAAGCCCCGGACGTCTTCGTCGATGTCCGGGAGCCCCTCCCACGCCGCCGGCACCAGCATGGCCATGACCTGGCGGATGTCGCGGGGCTCGTCGGGGTCGGGCGATTCCCGGAGCAGCAGCTCCACCGCGTTGTCGAGCATGGCGGAGTCGCTCCCGCCCTCGTCGATGGCCGGCTTCAGCAGCTCCTCGTCGAGGATCGACGCCGTTCCCAGCCGGCCCTCGCGCCCCCGCATCCGGTGAACGTTGCCGGCCAGCGTGTTGATCTCGCCGTTGTGGCACAGCAGGCGGAACGGCTGGGCTCGCTCCCACGTCGGCGTGGTGTTCGTGGAGTACCGCTGGTGGAACAGCGCGAACGACGAGTCCGTGCGGGCGTCGGCGAGGTCGGGGTAGAACGCGGCCAGCTGGTCGGCCGCCACCAGGGCCTTGTACGTCACGGTGAGGAACGAGAAGGAGGACACGTACAGCTCGCGGCCCTCGGCCCGGGCCGAGGACTCCAGGCGGCGGCGGGCCCGGTGGCAGGCCCGTTCGGCCTGCGGCACGGACCGTTCACGGGGCCCCACGACCAGCGCCTGGACGATCCGGGGGACGGTCTCCGCCGCCCGCCGGCCCAGCGCCGACGGGTCGACGGGAACCTCCCGCCACGCCACGACCTCCAGGCCCTCCGAGCGGCAGGCCCGGTCGGCCAGCCGGCGGAGCTCGCCGTCGGCGAACCCGTCCCGGACGAACATCATCGCGACGCCCAGTCGCGCGGGGTCGATGGGGGGGACGTGGAGCCGGGAGAGCTCGGCGGCGAGGAGGGCCCTGGGAACCTGGATCAGCAGGCCGGCGCCGTCGCCGGTCTTGGCGTCGGCGTCGGTGGCCCCACGGTGGCGGACCCGGCACAGGGCGTCCAGGGCCCGTTCGACGACATCACGGCTCGCCGCGCCTGCGGCGTCCGCGACGAAGCCGGTGCCACACGCGTCGCGCTCCCGATCCAGCGGATGCACGTCGCCTCCTCGAGCCTCACCCGGCGTTCCCGGATACGACAAGACCTCCCCCGAGGGGGAGGCCGGTGTGGCGCGGCACGGGGCTCCCGGCCCCGCCCGCGCCTAGCGAGCCAGTACAGACGCCTCGGTAGCCTTCGTCTCCTTCTGGTCCGCCCGGAACATGTTGGAGGCGGAGTATATGGGCGAACCCGGGCCTGTCAATCGCCGGGCGCCGAACGGAACCCTCCCGGATCGTCGCCTCACCGGCGGATCGCCACCCGGTCGCCGCGCCGGCGGGACAGCGTTCGGAACCGCTGTGGAACGAGCGGACGATGGCCGGTCTCGCCACGAATTCGCCGAACCGCGGGAAAAGTTGGAGCGATCGGGCCGGGACATGGGTGCCACAGGGGAGATGTCGCGCGGGCGGGCCGGGGGTCACGCCACCTGGATCGGGGACAGCAGGGAACGCTGCACGGGCTTGTCGATGTGCCGGACCACCTGGACGCCGCCGCCGCACTGGTCCGCTCGCCGGCAGGCCTCCTCCACGGCGTCGCCGAGCGCATCGGGGGCGAACGTGCCCACCAGATCGCTCACCCTGTTCCCCGCCTCATCGCGGGTCGTGACCAGCACGTCCCACAGCCTCATGCCGTCTCCTCGCTCCTCGGGCACAGAACCTTCCTCGGCTCTCTGAATCACCCTACGCCCCAACGGTTTTCGATCCGGTTTCCTCGATGTGAACTCTGTGTAACGCCTCCCCCGCGGGACCGGTGTCGGGGCGCTCCACGTGTGGCGGTCCAAACCCCCGGCGTGGCTGCCGTACATGAAGACGGTCGACGTCACGATCCCCGACGGGGAAAGGTCCGCGACTGCGGTCCTCCGCAGCATCGGGTCTTCGTCCTCCACCGAGGGCGAGGCCTTCGCGACGTTCAGCATCTCCGGGCACTGGGAAGACACCATCCACTGACCGTCGCGCGAGGCGTACACTGCCCGGCCACCCGGAGCGCTGTCGAGGCGCCCGTCCGAGCGAGCGAGGTCTTGCTGATGAGCGATCCGATGCGGCCGCGGAGCCGCGACGTCACCGAGGGGCCGCAGCGCGCGCCGGCGCGGGCCATGCTCCGGGCGGTCGGGTTCACCGACGGGGACTTCGACAGGCCCCAGGTCGGAGTGGCGTCGTCGTGGAACGAGGTCACGCCGTGCAACGTGCACCTCGATCGCCTTGCGGCGCAGGCGAAGGAGGGCGTGCGCGAGGCCGGCGCCGTGCCGATCGAGTTCACCACGATCGCGGTGTCCGACGGCATCGCGATGGGGCACGAGGGGATGCGCGCGTCGCTCGTGTCGCGCGAGGTCATCGCGGACTCGGTGGAGCTCGTGATGCACGCCGAACGGCTCGATGCGATGGTCACGATCGCCGGCTGCGACAAGAGCCTGCCGGGGATGGTCATGGCGGCTGCGCGGCTGAACCTGCCGACGGTGTTCCTGTACGGCGGCACGATCCTGCCGGGCCACTGGCGCGGGAAGGACGTGACGATCCAGGACGTGTTCGAGGCGGTCGGGGCTCACGCGGCCGGGTCGATGACCGACGAGGAGCTGGCCGAGCTGGAGTCGCTGGCCTGTCCGGGGCCCGGCTCGTGCGCCGGCATGTACACGGCGAACACGATGGCGGCGGCCGTCGAGGCGCTGGGGATGTCGCTTCCGGGCAGCGCGTCGCCGCCCGCCGTCGAGCCGCGCCGAGACGAGTTCGCGTTCGAGTCCGGCGTGGCCGTCGTGGAGTGCCTCCGGCGCGGCATCCGTCCCCGGGACGTCCTGACCCGCGAGGCCTTCGAGAACGCCATCGCCGTGGTCATGGCCTGCGGCGGCTCCACGAACGCGGTCCTGCACCTGCTGGCCATCGCCGCGGAGGCCGAGGTGGAGCTGGAGATGGAGGACTTCGACCGGATCAGCCGGCGGACCCCGCACATCGGCGACGTCCGGCCGGCCGGCCGGTTCGTCATGTCCGATCTGGATCGGGTGGGCGGCGTGCCGGTGATCATGCGCGAGCTCCTGCAGGCCGGGCTGCTGCACGGGGACGCGCTCACGGTGTCCGGCGCCACCGTGGGCGAGAACCTCGAAGCGCTGGACCCGCCGGACCCGGACGGCGACGTGGTCCGGCCGTTGGCCGCGCCGATCCACCCGCACGGGGGCCTGGCCGTGCTCCGGGGCTCGCTGGCCCCCGACGGCGCCGTGGTGAAGATGGTGGGGATGGAGGGCCGGACCTTCCGGGGCTCGGCGCGCGTGTTCGAGTCGGAGGAGGACGCGTTCGACGCGGTGGCCCACGGCCGGATCCGGGCCGGCGACGTGGTGGTGATCCGGTACGAGGGCCCGAAGGGCGGCCCGGGGATGCGGGAGATGCTGGCCGTGACCGGCGCCATCGTCGGCGCCGGGCTGGGACGCGACGTCGCGCTGGTCACGGACGGGCGGTTCTCCGGCGCCTCGCACGGATTCGCCGTCGGCCACGTGGCCCCGGAGGCCAGCGTGGGCGGCCCCATCGCGCTGGTGGAGGACGGCGACGTGGTCGTGCTCGACGTGGACACGCGCCGCCTGGACCTGGAGGTGGACAACGCCGAGCTGGCCCGCCGGCGGGACGGGTGGAAGGCGCCAGCGCCCCGCTACACGGCCGGCGCGCTGGCCAAGTACGCGCGGCTGGTGTCCTCCGCGGCGAGGGGCGCCGTGTGCACGCCGGAGGGGTCGTGACCGGCCACCGATTCCGCAATTCCGGAACCCTTGCGGCGCAACGGGTTCGGAACGCGTTCACGGAACGTTCGCCCGCCCATGGGTTGACAGCCTGGACCCGATCGATATCATCGGCTACCAACATGAGGACGCCAGGAGACCGCTCGAGCTTCGCCACGGTTCTCGCCCTCGTACTTATTACCTAGGCGCGGGGCAGGGCTGACACGCCCTGTTGCCGCGCCAGAGGCCCTTCGCGGGACGCGAGGGGTCTTTCGTTTTCCGGGAATCCCGGGACGAACCCCCCGCACCCCAGAGCAACCGAACCACACCCAGGAGACCCGTCGGACACAGCACCACAAGCGCCCGCACCGACAGACGAACGGAAGGAGGAGGACATGCGATTCGAGTTCACCGAGGAGGGTCGGCCCGTCGGCGCGGCCCAGTGGGAGGGACCCGGCCAGGTCAGCCTGGAGGTCACCGACCAACGGGACCGGCGGCGCCTGGCCGAGTACTTCGCCGCGGAGACCACGTACCTGGCCACCGGGTTCGACCAGGAGGACGACGAGTTCCAGATCCGACGACGGGACTGGACCCCGTGGGAGTTCGAACGGGCCTGTCACGCGCTGGCCCACCGCATGGGGTTCCGGGTCGAACGCACCCCGTCGGGCGAGGTCGAGGCCCGTCCTCAGCCGGCGAACGGGAACGAGACCGCGCCGGCCGGGAAGCCGGCCGAGAAGCGGCCAGCGCTGGCGACGGCCGCGTTCCCGCCGGCCGAGCGCATGCCCACGAACGGCCACGACCGCGCGGCCGCCCCGGAGGCATCCGCCTGATGTCGTCGCCAGCCCGTCTGACGGGGGCCCAGGCCCTCATCCGGAGCCTGGAGCTCGCCGGGGTCGAGGTCGTGTTCGGGATCCCCGGCGGGGCCATCCTGCCCGCGTACGACCCGCTGATCGAGTCGCCCATCCGCCACGTGCTGATGCGCCACGAGCAGGGCGCGGGGCATGCCGCGGAGGGATACGCGCACGCCACCGGGCGGCCCGGCGTGTGCTTCGCCACCAGCGGCCCGGGCGGGTGCAACCTGGTCACGGCCCTGGCCGACGCGCTGATGGACTCGGTCCCGGTGGTGGCGGTCACCGGGCAGGTCCCCACCGGCGTGATCGGGAACGACGCGTTCCAGGAGGCCGACATCACCGGCGTCACGATGTCGGTGACCAAGCACAACTGGCTCGTCACCCGGACCGAGGACATCCCCCGGACGGTGGCCGAGGCCTTCCATGTGGCGAACACCGGCCGTCCCGGGCCGGTGCTCGTCGACGTGCCGAAGGACGTGCTGATCAACCAGGCCCCGTTCGAATGGCCGGACGCGTTGGATCTCCCCGGCTACCGGCCCACCACGAAGGGCAACCTCAAGCAGGTCCGGGAGGCCGTGAAGCTGATCCTGGCCTCCGAGCGACCGGTGCTGTACGCGGGCGGCGGGGTGATCCGGGCGAACGCGGCCCCGGAGCTCCGGCGGCTGGCCGAGACCGGCCGGCTCCCGGTGGTCACGACGCTCATGGCGCGCGGCGCCTTCCCCGATGACCACGAGCTGGCGCTCGGGATGCCCGGCATGCACGGGAACTACACGGCGGTCACCGCGATGCAGAAGGCCGACCTGCTGATCGCGATCGGGGCGCGGTTCGACGACCGGGTCACGGGCAACCTGGCCACGTTCGCGCCGGGCGCCCGCGTGATCCACGTGGACATCGACCCCGCGGAGATCGGGAAGAACCGCGCGGCGGACGTGCCGATCGTGGGCGACGCGGCCGACGTCACGGCCTCGCTGGCCCGGGAGCTGGAGAAGGCCCAGTCGGCGGACGGCGGTCCGCCGGACCGCTCCGGGTGGCTGGCCACCCTGGCCGACTGGCAGCGGCGGTTCCCCCTTCGATACGAGCAGGACGAGGGCGGCCCGATCAAGCCCCAGTTCGTGGTGGAACGGATCCTGGCGGCCACCGAGGGCGACGCCACGATCGTCTCGGGCGTGGGACAGCACCAGATGTGGGCCTCGCAGTTCTACCGGTTCCGCCGGCCCCGGCAGTGGATCAACTCCGGCGGGCTGGGGACCATGGGCTTCGCGGTCCCCGCCGCGATCGGGGCCAAGATGGGCCGCCCCGAGCAACGTGTGGTGGCCATCGACGGCGACGGGTGCTTCCAGATGACCGCCCAGGAGCTGGCCACGTCGACCACCGAGGGCATCCCCATCGTGGTGGCCATCGTGAACAACGGCTACCTGGGGATGGTCCGCCAGTGGCAGGAGCTGTTCTACAACGAGCGCTACTCGGGCGTGCACCTGACCCAGGACGTGCCGGACTACGTGCGTCTGGCCGAGGCGTACGGGGCCATCGGCCTCCGGGCCGAGACGCCGGACGACGTGGACACCGCGCTCGACAAGGCCCTGTCCGTGACCGATCGCAGCGTGGTCATCGACTTCCGGTGCGACCAGGGCGAGATGGTGTTCCCCATGGTCCCGGCCGGGGCGTCGAACGACGACATCATCGTCGGGCCGGAGTCCGCGCAGCCGGCCCTCGATCCGGCGGAGGCACCGATCGCATGAGCCTGCACACGATCTCCGTGTTGGTGGAGGACCGGCCGGGCGTGCTGGCCCGGGTGGCGAACCTGTTCGCCCGGCGAGGGTTCAACATCCACTCGCTGGCGGTTGGGACCACCGAGCAGCCCGGGCGGTCGCGGATGACGATCGTCGTCGACGTCCAGCGCAAGCCCCTGGAGCAGGTGGAGAAGCAGCTCCACAAGCTGCTGAACGTCCTGAAGGTCCTGGAGCTGGAGCCCACCGCGGCGGTGGAGCGGGAGCTGGCGCTGGTGAAGGTGACCGCGGCGCCCGGCGAGCGCGGCGCCGTGAGCGAGATCGCCGACATCTTCCGGGCCCGGATCGTGGACGTCTCCGACAGCACCCTGACGGTGGAGGCCACAGGTGCGCCGGACAAGATCGAGGCCATGCTGGCGCTCCTCGAACCCCACGGGATCGTCGAGCTGGCCCGCACGGGGCGGATCGCGCTGGGTCGCGGCTCCGCGGCGATCGGCGGGCGGCGCCTCGGCCGGGTGAACGGCGCCGCGGCGAACGGGAAGGCGAAGGGAGCGAGGGCCCCGGCCAGGACGGCCTGACGGGCTGCAACGGGCCCGACGGGCCATCGAAACGATCGAAGGAGATGGGCAGATGGGCAACGTGCTGTATGACGCGGACGTCGACCGGTCGGCGCTGGAAGGCCAGCGCATCGCGGTCCTGGGGTACGGCAGCCAGGGGCACGCGCACGCGCTGAACCTCCGGGACTCGGGGTTCGACGTCCGGGTCGGCCTGCGTCCGGACTCCAAGTCGTGGCCGAAGGCCGAGGAGGACGGGCTCACGGTGACCACGCCGGCGGAGGCCGTGGCGGAGGCCGACGTGGTGATGGTGCTCCTGCCGGACACCGCGCAAGCCGCGGCGTACGCGGCGGACATCGAACCCGGTCTCCAGCCCGGGAACCTCCTGCTCTTCGCCCACGGGTTCAACATCCACTTCGGGCAGATCTCGCCGCCGGAGGGCGTGGACGTCGGGATGATCGCGCCGAAGGCCCCCGGGCACCTGGTGCGGCGAACGTACGGCGAGGGCATCGGGACGCCGTCGCTGTTCGCCGTCCACCGCGATCCCACCGGGACCGCCCGGGCCCGCGTGCTGGCGTACGCGGCGGGGATCGGCGCGGGGCGGGCCGGCATCATCGAGACCACGTTCGCCGAGGAGACCGAGACCGACCTGTTCGGCGAGCAGGCCGTGCTGTGCGGCGGCGTGACCTCGCTGGTGAAGGCCGGGTTCGAGACGCTGGTCGATGCGGGCTACCAGCCGGAGATCGCGTACTTCGAATGCCTCCACGAGTTGAAGCTCATCGTCGACCTCATGTACGAGGGCGGGCTGGGGTGGATGCGGTACTCCGTCTCGGACACCGCCGAGTACGGCGACTACACCCGGGGGCCGCGGGTCGTGGACGAACGGACCCGCGAGGAGATGCGCCGGATCCTGGCCGAGATCCGCTCCGGTGAGTTCGCCGAGGAGTGGGTGGGCGAGGCCCGGGACGGGTTCCCCCGGTTCGCCGAGATGCGCGAGCGCGACACCGAGCACCAGATCGAAGCTGTCGGCGAGCGCCTCCGTTCGATGATGCCGTGGCTCCAGCGCGGCCGCGGTCCCGCGGAGGGGCCGGCCCCCGAGCGCGTGCCGGCCGACGCCTCCCCGGACGGGGGTGGCCCGCGTGCCTGACGACGTACGGTTCTTCGACACCACGCTCCGCGACGGCGAGCAGGCGCCGGGCATCGCGCTGACGGCGGCGGAGAAGCTCGAGATCGCGGAGCAGCTGGCCCGGCTGGGCGTGGACGTCATCGAGGCCGGGTTCCCGGCGTCGTCGCCCGGGGAGTTCGAGGCGGTCCGGCGGATCGCCGGGTCCGTGAAGGGGTCGGTCATCGCGGCGCTGTGCCGGGCCGACGACGGCGACATCGACCGGGCCTGGGAGGCCATCCGGGACGCCCAGCGCGCCCGCCTCCACGTGTTCATCTCCACCAGCGAGGTCCACATGACCTCGATGCTCCGGATGTCGCGGGAGGAGGTCCTGGCGGCCACACGACGCAGCGTCCGGCGGGCCCGTTCGTACACCGACGACGTGGAGTTCTCCGCGCAGGACGCCACCCGGACCGACGTCGAGTTCATGCTGGAGTCGTTCCGGGTGGCCGTGGAGGAGGGCGCCACCACCATCAACGTGCCGGACACGGTGGGCTACGCCATGCCCCACGAGTTCGGCGCGCTGGTGCTGCTGGTCCGCAACGCGGTGCCCGAGCACGTGGTGATCTCCACCCACTGCCACAACGACCTCGGCCTGGCCGTGGCGAACTCCCTGGCCGGCGTGGTGAACGGGGCCCGGCAGGTGGAGGTGGCGGTGAACGGCATCGGCGAGCGGGCCGGGAACTGCTCGCTGGAGGAGATGGCGATGGTCATCTCGACCCGGGGCCAGGCCCTGAACCTGACGCACGGGCTCCGGGTCCGGGAGATCGCCCGGACGTCGCGGCTGGTGTCGATGCTCACCGGCTACCCGGTGCAGCCGAACAAGGCCGTGGTGGGGGCGAACGCGTTCGCCCACGAGTCCGGGATCCACCAGCACGGCGTGCTCTCGAACCGGGCGACGTACGAGATCATGGACCCGCTGGAACTGGGGTTCGAGGGCTCGAAGATCGTCCTCGGGAAGCACTCCGGGCGGCACGCGTTCGCCGACGCGGTAGCCAAGCTGGGGCTCCAGCTGTCGAGGGAGGCGCTGGACCACGCGTTCGCCCGGTTCAAGGACCTGGCCGACCGCAAGCTCGCACTCACCGACGCCGACCTCGAGGCGATCGTGGCCGAGGAGCTCGGGGTCGCCGACGACGACGCGTTCACGCTGGAGTCGCTGGCCGTGGCCGGCGGGACGCACCTCTCCCCGACCGCCACCGTGCGCCTGCTGCGGGACGGCGAGACCGTGGAGGACTCCGCGATGGGCGACGGGATGATCGACGCCGCGTACGGCGCGATCATCCGGGCCACCGGCGTGGACGCCCGCCTGGCCGCCTACAACGTGAGCGCGGTGACCGGCGGGAGCGACGCGCTCGGCGACGTGGTGGTCCAGCTGGACGTCGCCGGGAGGCTTTTCACCGGGCGCGGTGTGGCTCCGGACGTCGTGGAGGCCAGCGCGCGGGCGTACCTGGCCGCCGTGAACCGGGCCGTGCGGGCCGGTGTCGGGGTCGGGGTCGGTGCCGGGGCCGGAGGCGGCTCGGAGACGGCGGTGGCCCCGGAGGCCTCGGGGGAGGGCGCGGCATGACCGCCGCCGGCGTCCGCCCGATGACCGTCACCGAGAAGATCCTGGCGCGGGCCGCCGGGCTGTCCGAGGTCGCGCCGGGGGACCTGATCATGGCCGACGTCGACCTGGCCATGGGCAACGACGTCACGGCGCCCGTGGCCATCGCCCGGTTCCGGGAGCTGGGGATCGAGAACGTGTGGGACCCGGCGAAGGTGGCCCTGGTGCCGTCGCACTTCGTCCCGGCCAAGGACATCGCCAGCGCGAAGCTGGGCATGACCATGCGTGAGTTCGCGCGGCAGCAGGGGATCGAGCACTACTTCGAGCTGGGCCGGGGCGGGATCGAGCACATCCTGCTCCCCGAACAGGCCCTGGCCCTCCCGGGGATGGTGATCATCGGGGCCGACTCCCACTCCTGCACGTACGGCGCGATCGGCGCGTTCTCCACGGGCGTGGGGTCGACGGACCTCGCGGCCGTCCTGGCCACCGGACGGATCTGGCTCCGGGTGCCGGAGTCGGTCCGGTTCGTGCACGAGGGCGTGCCGGGGCCGTGGGTGGTGGGCAAGGACGTCATCCTCTCGGTGATCGCGCTGGTGGGCGACGACGGCTGCTCCTATCAGGCCATGGAGCACACCGGCCCGGCTCTGGCGCACCTGTCGATGGACTCCCGGTTCACCCTGGCGAACATGGCCATCGAGGCCGGGGCGAAGTCGGGGATCGTGGCGCCGGACGAGGTGACGCTGGCCTACGTCAGGGAGCGCCAGCGGCTGGCCGGCCGTGAGCGCGAGTTCGACGTGTTCGCCAGTGACCCGGACGCGCGATACGCCGCGGAGCACGTCGTGGACGTGGGCGCGCTGGAGCCGCAGGTCTCGCTGCCCTCGCTGCCCTCGAGGGCGGAGCCGGTCTCGCAGGCAGACCGCGTGGCCGTGGACCAGGTCTTCATCGGCTCCTGCACGAACGCGAAGCTCGAGGACCTCCGGATGGCGGCGCACATCCTCCGGGGCCGCCGGGCCGATCCGCGGGTCCGGCTCATGGTGATCCCGGCCACGCAGGAGATCTGGCGGCAGGCCAACCGCGAGGGCCTGCTGGAGGTGTTCGCGCAGGCCGGCGCCACCGTATCCACACCCACGTGCGGCGCGTGCCTGGGCGGGCACATGGGGGTGCTCGGTCCCGGCGAGGTGTGCGTCTCCACGTCGAACCGGAACTACGTGGGCCGGATGGGCCACCGCGAGGCCCGCGTCTACCTGGTGAACCCGGCCGTGGCCGCCGCCACCGCGGTGATGGGCCGGCTGGCCCACCCGGACGAGACCGGCGTGGAGCCGCCCGAGGAGTCGGTGATCACCGGCGTGGGCGCGTCGTACGGCGAGCCGGTCGGGGTGGGAGCCCCGGGAGACCCGCCATGACCTCGTTCGAGGGGCGGGCGTTCGTCTACGGCGAGAACGTCGACACCGACGTGATCATCCCGGCGCGCCACCTCACGTCCATCGAGGCCGACGAGCTGGCCCGGCACTGCATGGAGGACCTGGATCCGTCGTTCGCGTCCACGGTTCGGCCCGGCGACCTCGTGGTGGCGGGGAGGAACTTCGGCAGCGGATCGTCCCGGGAGCACGCCCCGATCGCCATCAAGGGCGCGGGCATCGCGTGCATCGTGGCGGAATCGTTCGCCCGGATCTTCTTCCGGAACGCCGTGAACGTGGGGCTCCCGATCGTGGAGTGCCCCGGCGTGACCGACGGGGCCGAGCCCGGCGACGTGTTCCGCGTGGATCTCGACTCGGGCTCCGTGGAGAACGCCACGCGCGGCCTGACGTTCGAGGGCACGCCCCTGCCGCCGTTCATGCGCGACATCCTCGATGCCGGGGGACTCATGCCCTGGGTGGCTCGGTCGCTGAAGGCCGGCGACGCCCCGGTCCGGGTGGGCGTGGCCCGCGACGAACCGCCCCAGGCCGACTGGCGCCTGGACTGACGCCATGACGATCACCTACCGGATCGGCGTGATCCCCGGGGACGGGACGGGTCCCGAGGTGGTGCGCGAGGGCCGCAAGGTCCTCGACGCCGTCGCCGCCACGGAGGGGTTCGCCCTCGACCCGGTCGAGTTCGACCTGGGCGGGGAGCGGTATCTCCGCACCGGCGAGACCCTCCCGGAATCCGTGCTGGAGGAGCTGCGTGCGCTCGACGCGATCTACCTGGGCGCGGTGGGCCACCCGGACGTCCGCCCGGGCATCCTGGAACGCGACCTGCTGCTCCGGATCCGGTTCGAGCTGGACCAGTACGTGAACCTCCGGCCGGTGCGGCCCTACCCGGGCGTGTCGGTGCCTCTTGCTACGGTCGATCCCGCCGAGATCGACCTGGTGGTCGTCCGGGAGAACTCCGAGGGCCTGTATGCGGGCGTCGGCGGGTTCCACCGGAAGGGCACCGAGGGGGAGGTGGCGGTCCAGGAGAGCATCAACACCCGTTTTGGGGTGGACCGGTGCCTGGCGTTCGCGTTCGACCTGGCTGGGCGACCCGGCCGGCGCGGACACATGACGCTGGTCCACAAGACGAACGTCCTCAACTATGCGGGCGACCTCTGGTCGCGGGCATTCTCGGCGATGGCCGGGCGGCATCCGGGGGTGCGAACCGCCTACGTGCACGTGGATGCGGCGTGCGTGTACCTGGTGGAGGACCCGGGACGGTTCGACGTGATGGTCACCGACAACATGTTCGGCGACATCGTCACGGACCTCGCCGCGGCCATCCAGGGCGGCCTGGGCGTGGCCGCGGGGGCGAACCTGAACCCCGAGGGGGTCTCGATGTTCGAGCCCATCGGGGGGACGGCTCCCGAACACACCGGGCGGGGGACCATCAACCCCATCGCGGCCGTCGCGGCGGCCGGGCTCATGCTGGACTCCCTGGGCGAGCCCGGGGCGGCCCGCCGCGTGGAGGCGGGAATCCGCTCGGTCGCGCCCAAGCTCCGATCGATGCGCGCCGCCGAGATGGGGTTCACCACGTCCGAGGTCGGCGACATGATCGCGGAGGCCGCCGCCGATGCCTGACGGCGCCGCCGTGGGACGGCCACCCGCGCCGCAGCGGGTCGAGCTGTACGACACCACGCTCCGGGACGGCGCGCAGCGGGCCGGGCTGTCGTTCTCGGTGGAGGACAAGCTGAAGGTCCTGCACGCGCTGGACTCCGTCGGCGTGCCCTACGTCGAGGGCGGGTGGCCGGGGGCGAACCCCCGGGACACGGAGTTCTTCAAGCTCGCGTCGAAGGAGCGGCTGTCGCGCGCCACGCTCTCGTCGTTCGGCATGACGAGGAAGGCCGGCGAGCGCGCGGCGGACAGCGGTGTGCTCCGGGAGCTGCTCGACGCAGAGACCGAGGTGGTCTGCCTGGTCGGAAAGAGCTCGCCGCTGCACGTCACGGTGACCCTCGAGACCACGCCGGAGGAGAACCTCCGGATGGTGGCCGACTCGGTGGCGTTCCTGCGGGACCATGGCCGACGCGTGTTCTTCGACGCCGAGCACTTCTTCGACGGGTTCTCCGAGGATCCCGCGTACGCCGTCGCCGTGCTGCATGCGGCAGCAGGCGCCGGCGCCGAGCGGCTGGTCCTGTGCGACACGAACGGCGGCACGCTGCCCGGGCAGTCCGCCCGCGTCGTGGCGGCGGTGGCAGACGAGCTCGCGGGCGCCCTCCTCGGAGTGCACTTCCACGACGACGCGGCCACCGCGGTGGCCAGCTCGCTCCTGGCCCTCGAGGCCGGCGCGTTCCAGGTCCAGGGAACGATCAACGGATACGGCGAGCGGTGTGGGAACGCGGACCTCGTGCCGATCGTCGCGAACCTGGCGCTGAAGCTCGGCCGGGAGGTCCTGCCCGACGGCGGCGTGGGACGCCTCACCGAGCTGGCCCACCTGGTCGCCGAGATCGCCAACGTCCAGCCCGATCCCCACCAGCCCTACGTGGGGCGCAACGCGTTCGCCCACAAGGCGGGCCTCCACGCGAGCGCCCTGGCCCGCCGGCCCGACGCCTACGAGCACGTCTCCCCGTCCGCCGTGGGCAACGGCAGCCACGTGCTGGTCAGCGACCTGGCCGGCCGGGCGAACCTCCTCCGGAAGGCCGCCGAGCTCAGGGTCCCCCTGGAGGCCTCGGCGGCGGGCCCGGCCCTCGATTCGATCAAGGAGCGAGAGGCCGCGGGCTACACGTACGAGGCCGCCGACGCCTCCCTCGAGCTCCACCTTCGCGCGCTGACGGGCTGGGAGCAGCCGTACTTCGAGGTGGAGTCGTTCCGGGTGACCGTGGAGGAGCGCCGGGGCAAGGTGGAGCCCGCCGAGGCCACGGTGAAGGTGAGGGCCGGCGGGCACCGCCACATCGCCACCGCGGAGGGAGCGGGACCCGTCGGGGCCATCGACAACGCCCTCCGGGCCGCCCTCACCCGCACGTACCCCGAGCTCGAGGAGATGCGCCTCACCGACTACCGGGTCCGGGTCCTGGACGGCGCGGCCGGCACCCAGGCCGCGGTGCGCGTCCTGGTCGAGACCACCGACGGCGAGAAGGAGTGGGTCACGGTCGGCGTCTCCGACAACGTCATCCACGCCTCCTGGGAAGCCCTCGGCGAGGCCTACGTCTACGGCCTCCTCCACCCTCGAGCCGCCGACCGAACCGGCTGACCGCCGGCTCGGCGATCCCGGCTGAACGGTCAGCGGGTTGCGCGACCAGCGGGAGCTGAGGGGGGCTCGACGAGGAGCCGCCCGCGTCGAACGCTCGTTTCGGTACCGAGCTCCCCGCAGGCCGTGTGGAAGCGCCGGAGGATCCATCCGGCCTCGTCTGCATCGGCGATGCGCGTGAAGCAGTGCTCCAGCCGGAGCGGAACAGCCTCGATCCGCGAGACCCCTCGCTCGTCGAGCGCCACGAGCCACAGCAGCCCGAGGTCGTTGCGGAGCTCGGGGTCGACCGCATAGTCGTCGAGGAAGTCGCCGAGGTCGAAGATCGTCGCGACCGCGCGATCGTCCCGCGTCGATGTCTCGACGCCCTGGAAGACGTGCGCGGAGTGTCCCGCGATCAACGTCGCGCCGGCGTCGCGGAGGACCGGCGCAGCTCGCCGGACGTGCGCCACCGGCGACCGAGCCATGTTCGGACCCCAGTGTGGCGTCACGAGGACGGCATCGGACTCGAGGCCGCCCACCGTGTCCGTCAGCCACTCCGGGACCCCGGTCCTCAGGTCCGCGTACGCCACCCCGGGGCGCTCCGGCGAGGCGGCGAAGTCGGCGGGATGATCGGTGACGCCGACGAGACCGAGCCGGAATCCGTTGGCCGTGAGCACCGTCGGGCGGCGAGCCGCTTCCTCGTCCATGCCGGCGCCGATCGCGGCGATACCCGCATTCTCGAGGTGGCGTCGCGTGTCGAGCAACGCCCCCTCGCCGAAGTCGAGGGCGTGGTTGTTCGCGAGCGTCACGCACGAGACGCCGAGGTGGTGCAGCGTCCCCACCGCTGCCGGCGGGGCCCGGAAGAAGAACGGCTTGTCCGCAGCGGGCCAGGGATCGCCGCGGTCGGAGATGCAGCACTCGAGGTTCAGGACGAAGAGATCGGCCTCGCGCGCGACCTCGACGACCTCCCGGGCGACGAGACTCTCAGGTCTGACCGTGTCGAGGGCCGCGGCGACGCCGCGCCCCAACATCGTGTCGCCTGCCAGCGCGAGCGTGACGCCCATACAAGCCGTCGTACCCCGCTGAGCTCGAGCCCACCGGCGCCCCCCAAGGGGGAACGCCCGCTGCGTGGACCCGTGGTGGCGTCCCGGTTTGCCGACGCCGGCCGGTTGGGGTATCTCTGGGATGAGATGAACGCGAAGGCGGGAGACCGCATCGTCGTCGAGTCCGAGGCTGTGGGCCAGCCCGTTCGCGAAGGGGAGATCCTCGAGATCATCGAGGGCGAGGTGAGCGTCGGGTACCGGGTGCGCTGGGTGGACGGCCACGAGAGCGTCTTCACCCCGGTCGCCGGGAGCGCGCGGGTCATCCCCACCGGCTCCGGATCTCGGGCCTGACAGGAGACGGCGGGCTCGCATCGAACCGGGCCGCCCGTGCAGCCGTGCCCGGGAGCCGCCCGGCAGGGACGCTCGCCGCGGGGCGGGTCAGGCCAGCCTCGCGGCCAACTCCTCCGGAAACGCGTCCCGGTTCCGCCGGGTATCGCGATCCTGCGGACGCCCGGGCGCCTCTTCAGCTCGTCGGTGAGCGGATGAGGGAAGGCATGGACGGTCGCGGCGATCGTCAGATCCCGCTCGACGACGGCGTCGCGGAACCGCTCCGACGCGAGCTCCATCTTCCCCAGCTCGTCGATCACGACCACGCCGGCCGACACCCCGCTCCCGGAGCGCCTTCACGAGCGCCCTGGCCGCCGTGGTCTTCCCGACTCCCGGCCGGCCTTCGAGGAGGATCCCCGTGCGCTCATCCGGGGCGCAGGAGGGTGCCGATCGGCGGGACCGGAGCGGTCAGCCTCCCCTCCTCGCGGGCCCGGTGCACCCGGGCCAGGAAGCGGGCCAGGCGAAGCGGCTCCGGGGTCCGGGCCCGGCTCGCCGGCCGTCGCCATGAGCGGCCGCTCGGTGACCCCGACGGTGGGGAGGTCGAGCGCGGCCCCCAGGTGCAGGGCCAGCCCCGCACGCCTCGGGTGGTCCCGTCCGGTGGCGTTCACCAGGACGACGTCCGGGACGGCCTTCAACGCTCGGAGGGCCGATTCCAGGAGCGGGCCCCGCTGCAACCGCTCTGCCTCCGCGTCGACGTCCTCGACCAGGAAGAGGCCCTCCCCGGCCCGCCGCCCTGGGCTGCATCACGTCCGATGAGCTCCGCCTGCCGACGGACTTCGCCGGTCTCGTAGGGCGCTTCCGCTTGACAGGTTCGAACGCACGGGAGTAGAGTCCGCCGAACAGCGTTCGGTATTGTCGAACAGCGAGCCGAACGAGCCGGGCGGCTCCGCGGGGTGCGGGTGCCGATGGAGTCCGGGGCCATTGACCCCAAGCGGGAGCCGGACGATGGGGCGAACGAGGCGGTTCGGGTGAGGGCCCGACTCTTCGCGACGGGGTGGACGCCACCTCGGTCGTGGGATCTCGGGTCGCGCGCCGGAACGCGGACCTCCGCCTCCTCCCTCTCCCCCGCCTGCGGGTTCGGCCCCAGGGAACGGGAAGGGAGGTGAGGGTCGCGGCGGCCCCCTGAGGGCCTGCCGCGCCGGCTCATGGAGGAGAACTCCTTCGGGCAGAAACTGCTCGCCGAGGCGTTCGGGACGTGCTTCCTCGTGTTCATCGGGGTGGGCTCGGTTCCCGCAACGCTGATCCTGCTGGGCAAGCACCAGTTCACGATGGCCGAGCTGGGCGTGATCTCGTTCGCGTTCGCCATGATCGTGATCGCGATGGTGTATGCCATCGGCCACATCTCAGGGTGCCACATCAACCCGGCCGTGACGGTGGCGCTCGCCGCGACCGGGAAGTTCCCCTGGAAGGACGTCCCGGCCTACATCGGGGCCCAGGTGGTGGGGGCCATCGCCGGCTCGTTCGCCATCGTCGGGGTGCTGGGGAAGGTGGCGGGGAAGACCCTCGGGCTGGGGGTGGCCGACTTCCATGCGGGGGTGGGCTACGGCCAGGCGACGTTCGCCGAGTTCGTGGGGACCTTCCTGCTGGTGTTCACCGTGTTCGGCGTGATCGACCGCCGGGCTCCCGCCGGGTGGGCCGGCCTGGCCATCGGGTTCGCCGTGTTCGCCGCGATCATCGTGGTGGCCCCGGCCACCAGCGCGTCGATCAACCCGGCCCGCACGTTCGGTCCCATGCTTGCCCTGCAGATCCTCGGCGGCACCGTGAAGTGGAGCCATATCTGGGCCTACTTCGGCGGCGAGTTCGCGGGCGGCGCGCTGGCCGGTCTGGCCTACACGGCGCTGGCGAAGACCAGGACGAGAGAGGTGATCCCGGAGTTCCCGTTGAAGGAGACCACCACCGAGCGTCACGCGGTGGAGGCGACGTAGGAGGCCACGAGCGCCGGCCGCGCCACGGCCGGCCGGCGCAACGCGGCGCGGCGGAGCGGCACCACACATCGAGTGCACCGGAAGGAGAATCGAGCGATGAAGAAGCTCATCAACGCTCCCGAGGACATCGTCACCGACGCCCTGCGGGGCATGGCCGCGGCCCACCCGAGCCTCCGGGTGGACGTGGAGAACATGGTCGTGTACCGGGCCGACGCGCCCGTATCGGGGAAGGTCGGGCTGGTGTCGGGCGGCGGGTCGGGGCACGAGCCCATGCACGGCGGGCTGGTCGGCCTGGGCATGCTCGACGCCGCGTGCCCCGGCGCCGTGTTCACCTCGCCCGTTCCCGACCAGTTGCTCGCCGCGACGAAGGGCGTGGACGGCGGATCGGGCGTGGTCCACATCGTGAAGAACTACACCGGCGACGTCATGAACTTCCAGCTGGCCGCGGAGCTGGCCGGCGACGAGGGGACCAAGGTCGAGTCGGTGCTGGTGAACGACGACGTGGCCGTGGAGGACTCGCTGTACACGGCGGGTCGCCGCGGCACCGGCGCCACCCCGGTGGTCGAGAAGGTGGCCGGGGCCCTCGCGGAGACCGGCGCCGACCTCGGGGCGGTGGCCACGGTGGCGCGGAAGGCCAACGAGCGGTCGCGCTCGTTCGGGATCGCGCTGACGTCGTGCACCACGCCGTCCGCGGGCGCGCCGACGTTCGAGCTCGGCGACGACGAGATCGAGCTCGGCATTGGGATCCACGGCGAGCCCGGGCGGATCCGTCGCAAGATCGGGCCGGCCTCCGAGCTGGTGGGCATCGCCACCCAGGCCATCCTCGACGACTACCCGTTCGACCGGGGCGACCAGGCGCTGGTGTTCGTGAACGGGATGGGCGGCACGCCGCTGATCGAGCTGTACGTGGTGTTCAACGAGGTGGCGAAGATCCTCGAGGGCCGGGGGGCCACGATCGCCCGGAGCCTCGTCGGCGACTACGTCACCAGCCTGGACATGGCGGGATGCTCGATCACCCTCACCAAGCTGGACGACGAGCTGACCCGGCTGTGGGACGCCCCGGTGAACACCCCGGCGCTACGATGGGGCGTCTAGGCCGAGGGGTCGCTGGGGTTCGGGAGGATCGGCACGTGGTGGACGCCGCGTTCGTCAGGAGCTGGGTGGAGGAGGTCGCGTCCTCCGTCGAGGATCAGCGCGACTACCTCACCCAGCTCGACGCGGCCATCGGCGACGCCGACCACGGGGTGAACATGTCGCGGGGCTTCACGGCGGTCCGCACCAAGCTGGCCGACGCGGCGAACGACGGCCTCGCACCCGGTCCCGTCCTGGCCCTCGTGGGCAACACGCTGGTCTCGACGGTCGGCGGCGCGTCCGGGCCGCTGTACGGAACCGCGTTCCGGCGCGCGGGCAAGGCCCTCGGAGACGACGGCGACGTCTCCCCCCAGGGCCTGCTCGACGGGCTCCGGGCGGCCCTCGAGGGGGTCCAGCAGCTCGGCGCAGCGTCCGAGGGCGACAAGACCATGGTCGACGCGCTGATCCCGGCCGTCGAGGCGTTCGCGGAGACCCTGTCCACCGGCGGCTCGCTGCCGGAGGCCACGACGGCCGCCCGGGAGGCCGCCGAGGAGGGGATGCGGGCCACCACGCCGCTGCAGGCGCGCAAGGGCCGGGCCTCCTACCTCGGCCCCCGCAGCGTGGGCCATCAGGACCCCGGCGCCACGTCAACCGCGCTGATCTTCGCCGCCCTGGAACGCGTCGCCGGCCGCGCCCGAGGGTGAGCCCCGTGGGGGCCGGCGCGTCCACGGGTTCGCGAACGCTCGATGGGGTGCCGGCGTCGCCCGGCGTGGCAGCCGGTCCGGCCAGGGTGCTCGCCGGCTCGGCACCTCCTCCGGGTGACGCGAACGGAGACGGGGAATCCCTCCGGGATCCCGCCCGGGCGGCCCTTCGCGTGGACGAGGCCCTCGACCAGGTGGCTGACGACCTCCGGCGCATGGAGCAGCGTCTGCGGGAGTCGGGACGGACCGAGGAGGCTGACATCGTCGGCGTGGGCGCCCTCATCGCCGACGACCCCGCGCTCCGCTCGGAGGCCCGGCGGGAGGTGGGCGAGGGTCGCGGCCCCGCCCAGGCCATCGCCCGGGCCGCCGAACGGTACGCCTCCGCCATCGCCGCCATCGGCGACCCGGTCCTCGCCGAACGGGCCGCCGACGTCCGTCAGGTCGGACGCCGGGCCGTCGCGGCCCTGGGAAACGGCCGGGCCTCAGCGGCGCACGACGTCGGGCCGGTGGTGCTGCTGGCCGAGGAGCTCGGACCCGCCGACATCCTGGGGCTCTCAGACGGCGAGGTCGCGGCGGCGGCCGCAGTCCGGGGCGGCCCGAACGCGCACGCGGCCATCGTGGCCCGCTCGCTGGGGGTGCCGCTGGTGCTCGGCCTCGACCCGGCCGTGCTGGCGGTCCCGGACGGGACCCCCCTGGTGGTCGACGGCGATCGAGGTTCGGTCATCGTCGAGCCCGGGTCGGCCGAGCTGGCCGCGGCCCGCGAGGCCATGCGGTCGGCCGTCCGGACGAAGGCCGCCCTGGCGTCCGAACGATCCCTGCCCTGCGAGACCCTCGACGGGGTTCGGATCACGCTCCTGTGCAACGTGGCGACGGCCGCCGAGACCCGAGCCGGGCTGGAAGCCGGCGCCGAGGGCGTGGGGCTCCTGCGGACCGAGCTTCCGTTCCTGGATGCCGCCGATTGGCCCGACGAGGAGGCCCATCGCCGGGTGCTGGAGCCGATCCTGTCCCAGCTCCACGGTCGAACGGCCACCGTTCGCGTGCTGGACTTCGGCGGCGACAAGGTCCCGCCGTTCCTCGCGGCGTTCCAGGACCCGCGGGAGGGCCAGGCTCGGGGGCTCCCTCCGCTACTCCGGACCCCCGACGCGCTCGGGTCGCAGCTCCGGGCGGCCCTCCGCGCCGGCGCGGCGACCCAGCTCCGGATCCTCGTTCCGATGGTCACGTCGCTCCGGGAGGTCCGCCTGGCCCGGGAGGAGCTGGATCGGGCCCTGGCGGAGACGGGCACCGAGGCGGCCGAGATGGGAGTGATGGTCGAGGTACCCTCGGCCGCGCTCCTGGCCGAGCGCCTGGCCGGTCAGGTGGACTTCCTGTCGATCGGGACGAACGACCTCACCGAACGGGTCCTCGGCGTGCACCGGCGGGATCCCGGGGCGAGGCCCGCGCTGGCCGCCCATCCGACCGTGGTCACCCTGGTGAACCGGGTCGTCCGGGCCGGGGCGGCTCAGGGAAAGCCGGTGGGAGTGTGCGGCGAGGCCGCCGCCGATCCGCTGGTGCTCCCGGTCCTGGTGGGCCTGGGCGTGGCGTCCGTGAGCGTGGCGCCATCGCGTGTCGACGAGGTCCGGGCCCGCATCCGGCGGCTGTCCGCCGAGACGTGCCGCCAGGTCGCCAGGTCGGCGGCACGCCTCGATTCGGTCGAGGCCGTCTGGGAACTGGTTCGCGAACGGGCCCTGCCGGAACTGGGCTGAAGCTGCGTTTCCGCGACGGGCGCTACTCGGCGATGGAAGCCAGGAGGTCCCCGAGGTCGCGAACCGCTCCACCTGCGTCCTCGCCCCTGGCCCGGATCGTGACCTCGGTCCCGGCCGTGGCCCCGAGGGCCATGACCATCAGGACGCTCCGCGCATCGACCGCCCGGTCGCCCACGCCCACGGTCACCTCGGACGAGTACCGGGCCGCGAGCTGGGAGAACTTCCCGGCGGGGCGGGCGTGGAGGTCGACCGGGAGCCGCACGATCCGCTCGGCGACCCCGGGCTCCAGGCCCGTCTCAGAGCTTGGGGACATCTCGTGCCTGCCTCGCGGCTTCGGTGACCGCATCGAGCGGGGCGCCGGTGGAGGCCACCACCGCGGCGGAGACGGCGCCCTCCACGAACGGCGCGTCCACCAGGACCGCCACGTCCGTCTCCAGTTCCAGGACCGACTTCACCGCCAGCACCGCGCTCCCCAGGTCCGGGATCACCACCACACCATCGCCCCGGTCGACCTCGCGGATGGCCTCCCGCACGCGGTCGGGACTGGTCCCCAACCGGCCGTCGTCGGTTCCCCCGGCGGCGGCCACGGGGACGTCCCCGCCGGAGATCTGGGCCAGCATGTCCGCCAGGCCCTCGGCCAGCTTCGCGCTGTGCGACACGAGTACAATCCCGACCATCGGATCAGCCCGTAGTCTACGATGACGAACCCTGTTCGGCAATACCGAATCGAGGACGGCTCGTGATCCAATCCGTCGAGCGTGCCGCGCTCATCCTCAAGGCCCTCGGGGGCGGCTCCCGGCTGGGGGTCACCGAGCTCTCGGCCCACCTGGGCCTGGCCAAGGCCACGGTCTACGGGCTCCTCCGGACCCTCGAGGACCAGGGCCTGGTGGAGCAGGACGTCGAGACCGGGAAGTACCGGCTGGGCCCGGCCCTCCTGCAGCTCGGCAACGCCTACCTCGACAACCACGAGCTCCGGGCCAGGTCGTTCCGGTGGGCGGAGGGACTGGCCGTCCGGACCCAGGAGGCCGTCCGGGTGGGCGTCCTCACCGGCCCCACCGTCCTGGTGGTCCACCACGTGTTCCGGCCCGACAACTCCGTGCAGATCCTGGAGGTGGGGGCCTCGATTCCGTGGCACGCGTGCGCGGTCGGCAAGGCCATCGCGGCGAACGCCTCGCCCGCCGTCCTGGAGGCGATCGAGTCCGGCCCGCTCCAGCGCCTCACCGGGACCACCCTCATCACCAAGCGAGCACTGGACGCCGACCTGAAGAAGGCCCGCGCCGCCGGCGTGGCCGTCGACGACCAGGAGGCCATCGTGGGCGAGGCGGGGATCGCCGCGGCCGTGTTCGACCACCGCGGGGAGGCGGCCGGGGCCATCGGCGTCACCGGCGCGGTGGAGCGCCTGCTGCCCTCCGGGCCCGATCCCGACATGGTGGCCGCGGTGAAGGAGGCGGCCAGGGGGCTGTCCCGCGAACTCGGGGCCGGCCGGGCCTTGTCCCGCGGCTGAAGCGGCGGAGCCGAGCACCGGCCATCAGGCCAGGATGAGTTCGACCTCGACATCGGACACGCCGACGTCCACGACCCGATCGGTCCGCTGGGACCCGGGCGCGAACGAGATCAGGCGCCACCTCCCCGGCACGGGATACAGGACGAACCGTCCGTCGGGGCCGGTGCGGACCTCGGCCTGGAAGTCACCGCCCAGGTTCTGGAGCTGCACGTAGGCGCCGTCCGCGGGGGACATCCCTCGCGACACGGTTCCCGTCAGCCGGGCCATCCCACCTCCTCCGGCTCTGCCGAATCATCCACCGCCGCCACGCGGAGCGGCTCCACCACCGGTCCCGTCCGCTCGGCGACCTCCAGCCACGACAGCTCGTCCGCCAGGGCGGCCACGCGGCCCACCACCAGCGTGGCGGGCGAACCGATCCCCGCGGCCTCCGCCGCGGACGCCACCTCCGCCAGTGTGCACCTGATCGAGCGCTGAAGCGAGGTGGTGGCCCACTGGATCACGGCGGCCGGCTCGTCCGGCGGCCGGCCGGAGTCCATCAGGGTCCGGCACACGGCCTCCAGCCGGCCGGCGGCCATGAGCACCACCAGCGTGTCCACGGCGGCGCCGATCCGTGCCAGGTCGTTGCCCTCCCCGCCCTCCAGCGTGGCCGTCACGACGGCGAACGACGAGGCCACGCCGCGGTGGGTGAGGGGGATCCCCGTGTACGCGGGCGCGGCCACGGCCGACGTGACCCCGGGCACCACCTCGAACGGGACCCGGGCCCGGACGCACGCCATGGCCTCCTCCCCACCCCGGCCGAACACGAACGGGTCGCCGCCCTTCAGCCGGACGACGTCGTTCCCGGCGAGGGCCCGTTCGACGACGACACGGCTGATGTCGTCCTGGCTCAGGCCCGACCCCCCGGGCGCCTTCCCGGCGTCGATCAGCTCGGCGCGGGCGGGCGCCAGGTCGAGCAGGGCGAGGGGCGCCAGCCGATCGAACACCACCACGTCGGCCCGCTGCAGGAGCTCGGCGCCGCGCAGCGTGAGCAGTCGGGGGTCGCCGGGCCCGGCACCCACCAGGTACACGGTTCCCGTCACGGCCCCACCGACTGGAGCTGCGGCACGACGCCGGGGGGATGGGGTTCGTCCAGGAGCGCGGCCGTGAGCCGCCCCCGGGCCTCGTCGGCGCGGCCCCGGCGGACCAGCGCCAGGAGGGCCTCCAGGTCGAGCGCCCGGGACCACGCCCGGATCCGCTGCGACAGATCCGGGAGGGCCTCGAGCGTCTGCGCACGAACGTCCCCCACGACCTCCAGGAGCTCGGCCCACTCCGGCCCGTACTGCCGCCCGAGGTCCTCGCGGAGCCTCCGGGCCAGGGCCGGGGACCGGCCGCCGGTGGAGATCGCGATGGCCAGGTCGCCCCGGCGGACCAGCGCCGGCGCGGCGAAGTCGCAGTGCGGGATGTCGTCCATCACGTTCACCAGGGCTCCGCTCGCGCGGCCCTCGGCGTGGATGGCGGCAGCGGTCGCCGGGTCGTCGGCCGAGGCCACGCAGAGGAAGGCGCCGGACAGGTCGCCGGACACGTACGCGCGGCGGCGCACCTCCGCCCCGCGGCGCTCGAGGGCATCCAGCCGCCGGGCCGGCCCCTCCGCGATCACCGTGACGACCGCGCCGGCGTCCAGGAGGGCCTCTGCCTTCCCGACCCGCACGGCCTCCTCGCCGATGACGACGGCGCGGCGCCCACCGACCTCGAGCGACACCGGATACCCGAACGCCACGGCTACTCCCCCGTCCCGCCGCCGCCGACGTTGAGCGACCGGAGCGTCGCCCCGTCCCGGTCGAACGCCAGGCGGAGCTCGTACGCCCCGGCGGTCAGCGTCACGGCGAACGAACCCGGGCCCGTCGCCGCGACCCGCACCCCCTCCACCGGCAGGCCCCGGAGCGCCGTCAGCACCCCGTTCAGCTCCTCGACCTCGGCGACCACCGCCCGGCCCTGCGGCGACTCCCGCCAGGCCGCGGTCAGCGCCCGGACCCCGGCCGGTCCGTGGACCGCCCGGGCCCGGCCCGTCTCCAGCGCGAGCGCGGCCAGCTCCCCGACCCGGGGGACGAGCTCGTCCGGGATGTCACCCTGCTCCGCGGTCCACGCCACCTCCTGGAACACCTCCCGGACCTCCCCCGGCGGCAGCTCGTCCGCCAGCGCCAGCGCCTCCGTTACCAGGAACTCCCGATCCGTCTCCGCGACCTTCACGCCGCACCCTCCTCGTCGTCCTCGATCTCGTCTCCGCCGCCGTTCCCGTTCGACGAAGCCTGCCCGTTGCCGTTCGCGGAGAGCAGGGCGTGGAGCTCGTGTTCGAACCCGCCGGTGTAGATCGCGCAGTGGATGCCGCACTCCTTCGGCGCGTTCACCTCCCACCACCACCGGCCGGCCCGATCGGGCTCGCCGGGCTGGATGGGCCGCGTGCACGGCGCGCACCCGATCGACGTGTACCCCTGGTCGAACAGCGAGTGGTACGGGACGTCGTTCGTCCTGACGTAGTCCCACACCTCCTCCTTGGTCCAGTCCGCCAGGGGGTTCAGCTTCACGATGCCGCCGTGGTCGTGGTCCAGCTCGATCTTGCGGACCTCGGCCCGGCTGGCCCACTGCTCGCGGCGCAGGCCCGTGACCCACGCGTCCAGGCCCTCCAGGTACCGGTTCAGGGGCACCACCTTGCGGACCTGGCAGCAGAGCAGGCGGAGGTCGACGGCGTCGTACATGAGGTCCTCGCCGTGACGCTGGACCATCTTCTGCACGTGGGCGGGCTCGGGGCGCTGGACCTCCACCTCGATCCCGTACCGCTGCTGGACCTTCTCGATGAGGTCGTGCGTCTCCTGGGGCAGCCGTTCGGTGTCCAGCGTGAACACCCGCGCGTCCGGCTGGATCCGCAGGGCCATGTCGAGGATGGCCATCCCCTCGGCGCCGCCCCCGATCGAGATCGAGATCCGGGGATGGAACCGGTCGAACGCCCACGCCAGGACCTCCTCGGCCGGTTCGGCGTCGTACAGGATCGACAGCTCGCCGGCCTCGTACTCGTCCAGGACCGCCTGGTCGTTCATGCCACCTCGCTCTCGCTCGGCTCGGCGCCGCTCGGGCCCGCGGCCACGGCCACCAGATCCTCGTCGGGGGTTCGGATCCAGAAGTCGCGGAACGACTCGCCGTCCGTCCGACCGGCGAACCACGCCTCCAGCAGCCGGTCCAGGGTCTCCTCCACCCGCACGGACGGGACCCGCCGTACCAGCGGACGACCCACGGCCTGTTCGACACCGACGCCGCCCCGCAGGAACAGGTCGTAGGCCTGCCGGGTCCCGTTCACGGTCTCGCGCGCGGTGGTCCCCATGAGCCCGACGTCGCCCACCCAGTGCAGGGCGCACGCATGCGGGCATCCGTCCAGGTTCAGCCGGAACCCATCCAGGCGGTCGCCCCACCGGGCCACCAGGTGGGCCACGACGTCGCGCAGCTTCCCCTTGGTCTCGGTCACCGCGAAGTTGCAGTGCGGCTCGCCGGTGCACGCGATGGCCGTGGCGTGGAGGCGGTTCGAGTCGGCCGGGAGCCCGACCTCGGCCAGGAACCCCAGGACCTCGTCCAGCTGCGCCTCCGGGACCCCGGCCAGGACGAGGTTCTGCTGCTTGGTCAGCCGGACATCGCCCCGGACCGCCGCCGCCACGTCGGCGATCTGCACCAGCTGTTCGCCGTTCACGATCCCCAGCGGGACCGGCACCCCGACGTGGAACAGCCCGGGCTGCTTCTGTTCGAACACGCCCATGTGGTCGGCGTACCCGGTCGGCTCCGGCGCCGGGAGGTCCGTGAGCGCGTGGCCCAGCCGTCGTTCGACCTCGGCCCGGATCGCCTCCACGCCGTAGTCGTCCACCATGAACTTCATCCGGGCCTTCACCCGGGAGATGCGGTACCGGCGGTCCTCCCGCCACACGTCGAGCAGGGTCCGCATGACGTCCAGGGCCTCCTCCGAGGGCACCCACACCCCGAGGTCGCGGGCCAGCCGGGGCACCGTGGAGAGCCCGCCGCCAACCCGCATGGCGAACCCCTCGCGCCCGTCCAGGACGACGCCGATCAGCGCGATGCAGTTGATCTCCGGCATGTCGCACTGGGCCGGGCACGCCGAGATCGTGATCTTGTGCTTGCGGGGGAGGTCCATGTACACCCGGTGGCCGTAGAAGAACCGCGCGGCCTCCTCCACCACGGGCGTGACGTCGAACGCCTCCTCGGCCAGGACGCCCTCCAGGGGGCACCCCGTGATGTTGCGAACGGCGTCGCCGCACGCCCCGGCCGTGGTCAGCCCGGCCGCGGCGAGGTGGTCGAGGATCTCGGGGACCTGGGGCAGCGTGATGAAGTGGAGCTGGACGTTCTGTCTGGTGGAGAGCTCCGAGAAGCCCTGCCCATACCGGATCGAGACCTCGCCGATGGCCCGCAGCGACGCAGGCGGGAGCAGCCCTGCCGGCACCTTGATCCGGAGCATGAACGACCCGACCTTGGGCTTGTCGTGGTACAGCCCGTACCACTTCAGCCGGACCAGCTCCTCTTCGGGGATCTCGACGTAGTGGGTCCGGCCGAGCTCGTCGAGGTCGTCGAGCACGTCCACCGGCGGCCGGTCCCGCTTCAGCCGCTCGATGGCGTTGCGCTGCAGGACCTCGTCCCACGTGGGCTCGGGACGCAGCGGCTTCGGCTCCCCGCCGCCGTACTTCCGGTCCTCGCTCATGTCGCTCGCTCAACCTCCTGGATCCGAATCCTGGGAATAGAAGAAGGGCCGCGGGTGCGGCCCTCGGGTTCGGATCGGATCCGGGTATCAGGGGACTACGGCCGCACCAGCACCTCCACGCCCATGGAACAGGCGCAGGGACACGGACAGGCGCAGATGCGCGAGGGGATCATGGCCCCCACTTCGCCGTACGTCCTCGTGCGGATCACCGAATTCCAGTCTCCAGGTGGAATTTGCAGTTGCAAACCTATCCCCGCTCCGCTCGGGTGTCAAACAAAACCCGATGCCGGGTCACGGCACCTTCCGCTCGAACGCGCCGATGTCGCAGCGGGGGCCCTGGGGACGGGGCACGCCTCGCTGGTCGAACGGCACGGCGCAGAGCGCGCCCGGGATCGCGTTGAACGCGGGACTGGTCGCCGCGATGGCCATGGTCAGGGTCGGGCCGCCGTTGTTCTGGAGCGACCCGAGCTGCGCCCCCTGTCCGGTGACATCCGACGGCTTCGGCGTGGTCAGGCACTTCCCTGGATGCTGGACCAGGTTGAACCCCTTCGAGGTCGTCGTGGCGTTGCAGTCGATCCCCGTGGTGCCGTGGTTCTGGGCCAGGATCGAGGCCTTGGTGGTGAGGTCGGTCGCGTACAGCCCGCCGCCCTCGGACGTGAACGTGTCGCCCGAGGCCGCGGCGGTGTTCGACGCGACGGTGACGTTCGTCAGCGTGGCGCCGTCATCGACGAAGACGCCGCCGCCGTACGCGGCTCCGGTCTTCGCCGCCCCGGTCTGAGACGACGCGCTCAGGGTGTTGGAAGCGACGGTGCTGTTGATGGCCTGGAGCGCCTCCGCGGACACGCCGCCGCCGTAGCCGAATGCGTTGTCGATGTCGGAGATCACGGAGCCGTCGTTCCCGCCCACGGTGGAACGCTGCAGGTGCACCACATCGCCGCCGGACGAGATGCCGCCCCCGTACACGTAGGCGTACGACCCGTTGGATCGCGCCGAGACGCCGTTGAACAGAACCGACGAGTGCTCCAGGCTGAGGGCGCCCCCCTCGGAGAAGATGCCGCCCCCGTAGGAATATGCGTACAGCTCGCCGTGCGAGTCCGTCGTGTTCTGCTTCACGGTCGATCCCGAGATCGTCCCGCTCCCGATGTCCATCGCGCCCCCGTAGGTGTATGCGTACGAGGTGCCGGAGTGGGCGATCACGTGGTTCCCGCTGATCGTGGAGCCGGTGAGATCGAGCGGGCCGACCTGGAGGGCGCCGCCGTAGGCGTACGCGTAGGTCGTGGGGGCCGAGGCCCGCGCCACGTTGTTCGCGATCGTGGACCCCGCCACCGTGATCGGCCCGCTCTGGATCGCGCCACCGTAGGCGTAGGCGTACGAGTCGGCCGACGTGGCCCGGGCGACGTTCGCGCTGATGGTCGAGTGCGAGATGGTCACGGTTCCCATGGCGACGATCCCGCCCCCCTGGGCGTACGCGAAGCCGGAGGAGGGCTCGGTCAGGGCCCGGTTGTTGGTGATCCGACTGGCGGTGATCGAGAGATCGCCCGCGTCCACACCCAGGATGGCGATGCCGCCCCCGTAGGAGTAGTCGTCGCCGACGGCCCGGTTGCCGGTGACGGTCGTCCGGAGCAGCGTCAGGCTGCCGTGCAGCACGTTCACGCCGCCGCCCTGGCCCGGCGCCACCCCGCCGGTGACGCGGAGATCGGTCAGGTGCAGCGTCTTGCCGCCTGCGTCGAACGTGAGGGTGGACCCGGCATGCTGCCCGTCGATCGTGGCGGTTGGATCCCCCTTCAGCGTGAGGCCCTTGCCGTCGATCGAGAACGGCCCGTCACACGTCCCCTGGACGAGGATCGTGGACCCGCCGGGGGCCACGTCGATCTTGTGCTGGAGGTTCCCGCCCGCGTCGCAGTTCACGTGAATGGGCCCGGCCTCCGCCCGGGGGACATACAGCCAGAGCCCGGCGATCACGGCTGTGGCCAGGAAGGCGACGCGACCGAGTCGCCGGTCCTTTGGGAGCCGAGGCGGCCGGGACATGGTTCCTCCTCTTGGTGTCTCCCGCGCACTCTACGCCGGACCTCTCGGGCCGGGCGAGCCCGATGACCGCAATAAGTGGGTCATGCCGGCCACCGAACGCCCTCCGCTCCTCGGCAACCTGCGCGCGATGCCGCGGGTGGCCTGGGTGCTGTTCGCCGGGACGTTCGTCAACCGGTTCGGCAGCTTCGTCATCACGTTCCTGGTCCTGTACCTGACGGATCGAGGGTTCTCGCCACGTACCGGCTGGCCATCAACGCGGGGTTCGCGGCCGGGCCGATCGTCGCCGGCCCCTGCCCCCGGAGGGGTGGGAGATCAGCGGGCTCGAGATCACCCGCGGGTGGATCGAGGGCACTCTCCCGCTTCCGCCGGTGTGCCGCCTGCTGTCGGGGACGCCCGTGGACGCCGGCGAGGGGTTCGCCGACTGGCAGATGCCGGCCAGCGAGTGGTTCTGCACGGCGGCCCGCGGGTTCTACGGCGGGGCCGTGGCCCTCCTCGCGGACGGCACGATGGTCTCGCGGTCGCCACGACCGTCGACGCGGGCACCGCGTTCGCCACCCTCAGCTTCACGTGCAGCTTCCTCCGTCCGGTCCAGCCCGACGGCCGGCCGCTGATGGCGAAGGCCCGGGTGGCGCATCGCGGCCGGACCATCGCCATGTGCACCGCGGAGATCACGGACGCGGACGGCAAGCGGGTGGCCATGGCGTCGAGCAGCAGCATGATCGTGCCGACGGAGCGGTGGCGCCGGGGCGAGATGGTGCCGCCGCTCGACGAGAGCCCCGTCCGCGGAGACGCGAACGCGGCGCCGGCCTAGGGTCGGCCCTGGAGGGTCCGCGGACCGGCGAGCCGGGCGCGACCGTCGAAAGGCTACCCGCCTGACGACGCGGCTTCCTGCTGCTTCTTCTTCTCTTCGTCGAGGAGGACGCGGCGCAGGACCTTGCCGACCAGGGTCTCCGGCAGGGAGTCGCGGAACTCGATCTGCTTGGGGACGCGGTAGCCGGTGAGGTCGTCGCGGCTCCACTTCACGATCTCGTCCGGGGTGGCGGTCTCGCCCTTGCGGAGGACGATGAACGCCTTGACGGCCTCGCCGGTGGTCTCGTCGGGCACGCCCACCACCGCGACCTTCTCCACCTTGGGGTGGCGGTACAGGACCTGTTCGATGTCCGTGGGGTACACGTTGAACCCGGACACGATGATCATGTCCTTCTTGCGGTCGACGATCTTGAAGTAGCCCTCCTCGTCGACCTGGGCCACGTCGCCCGTGTACAGCCACCGGGTCCCGTCGGCGTCCTCCTTGATCATGCCGGCGGTCTCCTCGGGCTTGTTCCAGTAGCCCAGCATGACCTGGGGACCGGAGATGGCCAGCTCGCCCGACAGACCGGGCTCGACCTCCTTCGTGGGGTCGTCGATGTCCACCAGCTTGCAGTCGGTGTCGGGCACCGGGAGGCCGATGTACCCCTCCTTGCGCTTGCCGGCGATGGGGTTGGCATGGGTGATCGGCGAGGTCTCGGTGAGCCCGTACCCCTCCGCCACCTTCGACCCCGTGATCGACTCGAACTTCTCCGCCACCGCCAAGGGCAGCGCCGCCGCGCCCGACAGGCAGGCCCGGATCGAGGTGAGGTCGTAGCCCTTCGTCTCCTCGGCCTCGTTGAGCGCGATGTACAGCCGGGGGACGCCCGGGAACATCGTCGGCTTGTCCTTCTGGATGGACTTCAGCGTGTTCACCAGCTCGAACCGCGGGTGCAGCACGAGCTTCGCCGCCTTGTAGATGCCGATGTTCATGCACACGGTCATGCCGTAGGAGTGGAAGAACGGCAGGACGCACATGACGGCCTCGTCGCCGTCGCCGAGGCCCGGGAACCATGCGGCGCCCTGCATCGCGTTCGACACCAGGTTGGAGTGCGAGAGCATCGCGCCCTTCGAAAGGCCCGTGGTCCCGCCCGTGTAGATGAACCCGGCCGCGTCCTTCCTGGCGTCGACCTCGGCCACCGGCGGCGGCTCCCCCGCCGTCTTCATGACGTCCTTCCACCGCTTCACCGGCGCGTCGGCGGGGACCGGCGGCCAAGGGTGCCCCTCGTGCTGGGCCTCCTTCTTGAGCTTCATCGGGGCAAGCACGTTGATCGGGAACTTCATGTAGTCGGTCACGCTGGTGACCACGGTCTCGCGGGGCTTGTAATGCTCCTCGATTCCCTTCAGGTTCGGCCACAGCGAGTCCAGCACCACCACGACCTCCGCGCCGCAGTCGCTCAGCTGGTGCGCCAGCTCGCGTGACGTGTACAGCGGGTTGTTGCCCACGATCACCCCGCCCATGCGAGCCGTTGCGTAGTACGCGATCACGTACTGGGGACAGTTCGGCAGGAGCAGCGCGACACGGTCGCCCTGCTTCACGCCGAGCTTCACCAGCGCCGCCGAGAACCGTTCGGTCTCGGCCACCAGTTGCGAGTACGAGAGGGTCTTGCCGCCCGGGACCGCCCACACCACCGCCGGCGCGTTGGGGTGGCGCTCGGCCGACTCCCCGAGGAGCGAAAACAGGTTCTTCTCCGGGTACGGCGCGAGCGTCTTCGGCACGCCCTCCTGATAGCTGGCGTACCACGGCCGGTGGTCGGTCATCGCTGGTCTCCCCTCCGGAACTGGTTGGTCGAATCCGCATCATGGCAGGTCAGCGGCCATGGACTCAAACCACCGGTTGCCCCGCGGGACCGGCCGGCCGTACCTTACCGGGCGGTAGGTTCCGAACAGAGCCCGAGGGGGCCGCGGGGCGGTGCGACGCCGCCGAGCCGGACGAGAGAACGAGAGGACAGCCGGATGAGCGAGTGGGCCGAGTTGATGCTCGAGCAGGCGAGGGCCGGCCTCGCGCCCGTGGATGGCGAGGTCCGGCTCCCCGGCCTCCGGCGGCCGGTCGAGGTGATCCGCGACCGGTGGGGGGTCCCTCACATCTTCGCGGAGAGCGACCACGACCTGTGGACCGCGCAGGGCTACGTGGTGGCCTCCGAGCGGCTGTTCCAGATGGACTTCCTGCTCCGGTTCGCGAACGGCCGCCTGGCCACGATGCTCTCGGAGATGGCGCTCCCGCTGGACCGGTTCGTCCGGACCGTGGGGTGGAATCGTGCGGCCCGCCGGATCGCCGCCGGGTACGACGAACGCGACATGGCCATGGTGGGGGCGTTCATCCGGGGCGTGAACGCGTGGATCGGGTCGATGCCGGTGAAGCCCGTCGAGTACGAGGTTCTGGACCTCGACGTGGCGCCCCTCCCCGAGGGCGAGGACGGCGCCGCGTACGGCGCGGCCGGCGTGGTGTTCATGTCGTGGTTCCTGTCCACGAACTGGGACGCCGAGCTGCTCCGCGCCGAGATCGCGGCCGCCCACGGATGGGAGACCATGGCGGCCCTGTTCCCCGAGATCGGCCCGGAGCCCTCCACGATGGTGGCGGGCAAGGACGGGGGCCCGGCGAACCGGCGCTCGGCGTTCGAGCTGCTGCAGGCCGCGCCGCTCGCCCCGAACGGCCAGGGTTCGAACAACTGGGTGGTGGCCGGCTCACGCACGGTGAGCGGCAAGCCGCTGCTGGCAAACGACCCCCACCTGCTGGCACAGATGCCGGCCATCTGGTTCGAGGCCCACCTGTCGAGCCCCACGTACGAGGCCTCGGGGGTGACGCTGCCATTCGCGCCCGGCGTCGTGATCGGCCACACGGCGCACCACGCGTGGGGGTTCACGAACGTGGGCGGGGACACGCAGGACCTGTTCCTGGAGCGGCTCAGCGACGACGGTACCGCGGCGCTGTACGACGGCATGTGGGAGCCGCTCACCGTGCACCGGGAGGAGATCGAGGTCCGGGGACGGACCGAGCCGGTGATCCTGGAGGTCTCCGAGAGCCGTCACGGGCCCATCCTGGACTCCTATCTGGTGGGTGCGTCGGCGCCGGAGGTCGTGGAGAGCGGGATCACCGAGACCTACGCACTGCGGTGGGTCACCGCAGAGGCCGCCATCCGCCCCACGACGCTGGTGGACATGGCGACGGCGTGTTCCTTCGCTGAGTTCCGCCGGGCCCTCAGCACCTGGAACGCGCCCGGCCAGAACGCCGTGTACGCCGATGCCGACGGCACGATCGGGTACCAGTGCACCGGCCTGTACCCGGTCCGCCACACGGGCGACGGCACGATGCCCGTGCCGGGCTGGACGTCCGAGTACGAATGGGACGGCTGGATCCCGTTCGAGGAGCTGCCGTGGTCGGAGAACCCCGAGCAGGGGTTCCTGGCCACCGCGAACAACAAGATCCACGACGACTCGTACCCGCACAACATCGGGAAGGACTGGCTGCCGCCGTTCCGGGTCCGCCGGATCGTGGAGCTCCTCACGGACGCCGACGTCCACTCCCACGACACGTTCGCCCGGATGCACATGGACACGGTGTCGCACGCGGCCCGGCGGCTCCTGCGGTCGCTGGTGGAGGTGGAGCCCCGCTCGGACCGGCAGAAGGAGGCGATCGCCTACCTGCAGGAATGGGACGCGGACCTGGCCGAGGATTCCGTGGCGGCGGCGATCTACGAGGTGTGGTGCAAGCATCTGTCCCGGAAGCTGCTCTCCGCCAAGCTCGCGCCACGCCTCCTGGACCACTACTGGGGCCGGCGGCAGTGGACGAACGCGTTCCAGTTCCAGGTCCTGCCGGAGCTCCTGGAGTTTCCCACGGCGACGTGGTTCGGTCGGCCCGGGCGGGAGGCCCGCGACGACGCGCTCCGCGCCGCCCTGGACGCCGCCATCGACGAGCTCGTCGCCACGCTGGGGGAGGACGCCGACGGGTGGCGGTGGGGCTCGCTGCACACGGTCCGGTTCGTGGCGCCGCTCGCGATCATCCCCGACCTCGCCGAGATGTTCACCGGGGGCGTGGTGGAGACCGGGGGCGACGAATCGACGATCCGCCAGTCCCACTACGAGCCAGGCATCGGCTACGACACGGTCGTGATCCCGTCGTGGCGCCAGATCGTGGACCTCTCGGACATCGACCGGTCGCTCGGGATGCACACCACCGGCCAGTCCGGGAACCCGGCCTCCCAGCACTACCGCGACTTCGTGGAGCCCTGGTCGAAGGGCGAGTACCACGGCCGGCCGTTCACCCGCGGCGCCGTGGAGGCAGCCGCCGAGACCACGCTCAGGCTGGTCCCGGAGGAAGGGTAGCCACCGGCCTAGCGGGTCGCGGGATCGGTATCATCCCGGGACCGATGCCCAGGTCGAAGTCGAGGCGCCGGCGGTACCAGCCGCCGCCCAAGAAGAAGCCCAAGCCGTCACCGCGCTGGTACGGCGCGATCATCCTGACGCTGCTGTTCGGCGGGGCGGCCATCATCGTCCTGAACTACCTGAACCTGATGCCCGGCCCGAACCCCGCGAACTTCTACCTGTTCCTGGGCCTCGGGCTCATCGCGCTCGGGTTCCTCGGCGCGACGCAGTGGCGCTGACGCCGACTTCGGCGTGACCACGCCGGGCCATGAGGTCTCCCTTCACGGGCGGTGGAGGCGTCAGCGGGTGCGGGTTGGGAGGAGCGTCACGGCCGGGTCGGCCTGCTGGCGGCGCCGGACGTAGAGGAGGCTCACGGCCACGCCGATCGCCGTCCCGGTCAGGTGGACGGGCCCCTCGAGGGTCATCGCGAGCCCCGGGGGCAGGGTCAGGGCCATGGTGGTCTGCTGCGCGGCCATGCCCAGCAGGAGGACGCCCCATCCCGCCGAGAGGACCCGGAACACGGACGTCACGCTGGGATGCATCCACCGCTCGGCCAGGCGGCGCCGGCCCTCCGGGTGCTGGGCGGACAGGCGGAGCGCCAGGGTCCTGGTGAGGGGCCGGCCGACGGCGGCGGAGAGCACGAACGTGATCCCCAGCAGGCCGCTGATCACGGCGCCCTTGGCCAGGATGAACAGCCCCGACCCCGACCAGAACGCGAGGGCCACGGACAGGCTGGTTCCCACCACGAACAGCCCCGTGGCGGCATTGGGGGGCTGGCGCCGGACGATCCTGACCAGCCCGTCGAGCAGCGGCACGGTCGATGCGGCGGCGAGCGCCACCAGCACCGACGCCTGCCGCGAGACCAGGAAGTAGATGATCCCGGGGAGGACCATCCCGGGGAGGACCTGCCACGCGATGGCCGAGAACCTGACCGAGAATCCCACGTCGGCGGGGTCGTCGTCTGAGCCCGTCGAGACGGTGGCGTCGCCGGCGAGGGCGGGATGCGGGCGGTCGTCCATGCTGTCGAACATCGCTTCCCCTTGGAGGGCTTCCGTGCGGTGGGCGGCTCTCTCTCCGGTGTCGGAGCGCTCCGGGGCCGCCTTGACCCTGACGTTGGTCCTAGCCCCGCTCCGACCGGGGGCCCCTGCGTTCGAACGGCCCTCCCAGGGCCGAACGGACCGCGAGGCCTGATGACACGCATGTAATTCTCCCCATGGGATTTCCCCACTGGGGATGTCCGGACCCCTCCCGTGTGGACGACCTGGGGATACCCTGTGGAGAACGTGCCGATCTACGAGTACCACTGCGTCGCCTGCGGCCACACGCTCGAGGAGCTCCAGCCGATGGGGGCGGGTCCGCCGGGGCCGTGCCCGGCCTGCGGGGGTGAGCTCAAGC
>DASWED010000098.1:0-15385 GCA_036394995.1 Actinomycetota bacterium | reverse complement strand
CGGTCACGCACGGATGAGAGCCTATCCCCCAATCGACGGCCGACGGCGCCCGGTCGTCAGAGCTGGTCGAGGAGCCTGGCCTGCTCCGCCTCGTACTCGGTGTCGCCGATCGCGCCCCGGCCGTGCAACTCCTGGAGCTCGCGCAATCGAGCCTCGACCTCCTCGAACGTGGCACCGCCGCCCATGGCTACCGCGGTGGCTGCGGGGGCCGGCGCCGCACCGGACCGCCGGCGGCGGCGGCGGGCGGCGGCGATGGTGGGGCCGAAGATCCCCACCAGGACCCCGACGATCGCGGCCCCCAGCCAGACGTAGCCGATGGGCACGAGCGGACCGGTGCCGAGCTCGAGCGTCGCGTTGATCGCGAGCGGCGAACCGCCCCGGACCGTGACCCGGTAGTCGCCCTCCTGTGGGATCTCGACCCTCCACAGCCGGATGTCGGTGTCGGTGTTCGGCGCCACGCTGTTGGCGCTCCCGCCCACGGCCCGCCTGACCGTGGGTGCGGGGGCCTCCGGTTCGACGGGGGTGACGGTGAGGTCCAGGTTCCGCGGCACGGGGACGTCCGGCGTCTCGTTGCCTCGGCCCGGGAGGAGCACCGCGTACGCCACGTCGATCGTCTTCGCCGGGAGATGGAGGACCTTCGAGCCGGGGACGCGGACCGTCCCGTACTTCTCCTTGTAGTCGCCCTGGACGAGGTTGCTCTCGAGGATGCCGCCCACCATCCCGAGCACGAAGGCCACGAGGAGGGCCAGGCCGATCCTGCGGAAGATCTCGGAGGTCATCTGATGGCGGGGCTGTCGGAGGCGCGCAGATGCTCCCACGGCGGCTCGAGGCGAGCAAGCCATCGCGATCCCGGGAGGCCGTGAGCGACAGACACGGCCACGGCGATCAGGGGCTCTCGAACACGGGAAGCCACCGGAGTTTGGAGATACTGGCGGGTGCCAGACGGCGTGGGTGTGGTCGCTGTGGAGGCACATCGGCGCTCTCGGGCGCCGAGGGTGTGGTTCGAGTCCCACCACCCCGCTGTCCTGGCCCAACCGGTGAGACGTCCTCCCGTCACCGAGCGGCGCAGGTGCAGGGGTCGTAGATCTCCTTGCCCTCACCCGGGAACGGACACGGTGCGGCGAAGCAGCGAGCGCGGACCGTCACGGCGTCGCCGCGGGTGAGCGGTGCCCCCGCGGCGGGTGACTGCGCCAGGACCAGTGCGTCGTTTCCCCCGCCAACCGGGTCGACTCGAAGAACCAACCCGACGTTCTTCAGCCTCGCGTCAGCCTCGCGGGTGGTCAGTCCGATGACAGACGGGACGTGGTCCCTGTCCGGCGGCGCGGGACCCGAATCGGTGCATCCAGCAGCGAGCACCGACATGGTCCCGACCAGGCAGACAAGGATGAAACGTCGGACCATCGCTTCCCTCCGAAGGTTCGATGATGGCAGCGATCCTCGCTCGAATGCCACTTCGACGACGAGTTGAGGGCGCCGGTTCCTCAGCTTGCGTGATCCAATGACGCCTCCCCCGCCAGGCCAGCGTCCCAATTGTCACTCGACGCCGACCGGGCACCCGCTAGGGTGCGTTGAGACGTTGATGGGTCGGCGTGCCCAAGCAGTCCACCTCGTACTTCGCAACGGTGCCGGGGTGGGCCAACTCGATACCTTCTCCGTCCGCACGGAACTGGCCCCCAGGCTCGAGGATCATTCCGCTTTGGAAGTACAGACCTCCGTGACCGAGAACGGCGCTGCGAGCGTCGAAGGCCGTGTACGAGCATCGTGCGTCCACCCAGTCAGACGTTGGATTCCGCACCTCGAAGACGAACCGAGGGTGGGTCGCTTCCCAACAGGGCGCCGCGCAGACCGCCGGAATCTGAGGCGTCATGGGGTCCAAGGTAGCCGGGAGCGAGGAGGGACCGTGTCCGTGGTTCTGGACCAGCACAACGACAAGGGTGCCCGCCAGGACGATCCCCGTCGCGATGCCCGCCCAGACCCACCCGCTCCGCCGCCGAGGTCGATTCGGGTCCTCAGGGTCCATCGGGCCCCTCCCGCTCGCGAGTGTACGCCCGCGGATTGGACAGGTCGGGGACAGGCATAGGTTCCCCCCTCGGCCCTTGTAGCCGTTGATGACAGGAGCGATGGCCACCCCAGCCTTTCGAAATGACAGAGGAGGAGACGTTCGTCTGGCGCGGAGGGGAGGGTCTACCGTACTGGCATGGGCTGGGGAGATCGCGTGCGGAGGATCGTTAACCGGAAGGACTACGTGGGCCCATGGCGGCTCGCGGTTCTTCGCGTGGTGGATCCAGTGGAGTGGTACATGCGGAAACACGACGAGGAGAACGTCCGGCCCCTCCGTCGCCGCCGTCGGCGACCCGAGGGCGGCGGGTGGACGGCCTATGCGCCCCTCGGGGATGTCCCGCCCGAACGAGAGGTTCGGCTCGCTCAGGAGGCCGAGGATCGCGAACGCCGCCGGGCCGAGGCCCGACAACGCCGCGAACTCCTCAACGAGCGATATGCGTCCTTCTTGGAGAACAAGGCCCGCGAGCTTCTGCAAGGCCGATCGACACGGATCCACGTGGGCGAAGGCGTCGTCCAGGCCAGGCTGGTGCGGTTCCGGACCGGGGCGGTGTTTGAGCACCACGAGACTTCTCCCACAGGGACGGGACACGGCATGGCTCGGATCGAGCGGAGCCAACTTGCAGAAGCCGTGCCCGTCCTCGTCGGGTATCTCGAGAATGCCGTTGTGGGCCAGTGGAACGGGCTTGATCCCATCGGCTGAGCGTTGAGCATCGCGATGCCAGCGAGGGCCTCCAAAGAGCGAACCGGCGCACAGACGACGGACGTGTCACCCGGATCGCGGCATGCGCGGGTGCTCCGTGAGCGTGGTGGCCGGGTGAAAGCCGCCTCGGCCGAACCACCGCAACCACCGGGGATCGCGGCACACGCGGAATCACGGGTTCCGGCTGTGGAGCGGACCTGAGGACTACTCGCGGCCTTCGCGGCGCTTGAGGTCGCGGAGGATGGCCTCGAGGGAGATCTCCTCTTCCTCCTCGGCGGGCTCGGCAACCTCGGGTTCGGCCGCTTCCGGCTCGACGTGGAGGGCGGCCTCCTCGGGGGCCGCGGGTTCCGGTTCGACGGTGGCCTCGAGCACCTCGGGCTGGGCCTCGTCGGCCCGGGCCTCGGCATCGGCGAGCACCTCGGCGGTCTCCGCGGAGACCTCGGGGACGATGTCCTCCACCAGGTCCTGCATGGCGGTGGGCTCGGCCTCGATCTCGGGTTCGAGCTCCATCTCGCCGAGGTCGCCGACCTGCCGCATCGAGAGCGAGATCCGCCGGCGCGGCACGTCCACGTCGATGACCTTCACGCGGACCGTGTCGCCGACGTTCACCACCTGCTCCGGCGACTCGACGTGCGCCGTGGACAACTCGGAGATGTGCACGAGCCCCTCGATGCCCTGGGCCACCCGGACGAACGCGCCGAACGGCACGATCTTCGTGACCTGCCCGGTGATGACCTCGCCGGCCCGGTACTTCCGTTCGAACTCCTTCCAGGGGTCCTCCTGCGTGGCCTTCAGCGAGAGCGAGACGCGCTCGCGCTCGAGGTCGACGTCGAGCACCTCGACCTCGACCTCCTGGCCCACGGCGACGACCTCGGACGGATGGTCGACGTGCTTCCACGAGAGCTCGGACACGTGCACCAGGCCGTCCACGCCGCCCAGGTCCACGAACGCGCCGAAGTTCACGATCGAGGAGACCGTGCCCTTGCGGCGTTCGCCCTTCTGGAGGGACTCCAGGAACTTCTTGCGGCCCTCGGACTGGGACTCCTCCAGGAACGCGCGCCGCGACAGGACCACGTTGTTCCGGTTTCTGTCGAGCTCGATGATCTTGGCCTCGATCTCCTGGCCCACGTAGGGGTGGAGGTCGCGGACCCGGCGGAGGTCCACCAGGGAGGCCGGCAGGAACCCGCGCAGACCGATGTCGACGATGAGCCCGCCCTTCACGACCTCGATCACCGGGCCGCGGATGGTCCCGCCGCCCTGCATGATCTCCTCGATCCGGCCCCACGCCCGTTCGTACTGGGCGCGCTTCTTGGACAGGATGAGGCGGCCTTCCTTGTCCTCCTTCTGCAGGACGAGGGCCTCGATCACGTCACCGACGGTCGCCACGTCCGCGGGGTCGACGTCGTGGCGGATCGACAGCTCCTTGGAGGGGATGACCCCTTCCGACTTGTAGCCGATGTCGACGAGAACCTCGTCTCGATCCACCTTCACGATGGTTCCGGTGAGGATGTCGCCGTCCTTGAAGTCCTTCAGGCTCTCCTCGATGGCGGCCACGAGCTCCTCGGGCGTGTAGTCACGCTCCGTGGTCGTGGCCTGCGTTCCCGTGCTCTCGATGTGTACCAGCCCCTTTCCGGCCGAAAGATTCGCCCCACGGTCGCACCCGGTCCCGAAGAAGCGTGGGAGCGGCACGCGGGGACGAGCCTTGCGGCCATCGTGAATGGTAGCCGCGCGCGAGAAATGGCGTCAATGGTCCCGACCCGGTAGATGGCGCTCCGGTCCGAAGGGAATGGACGAGGAGGGAAGCCGGACTACTGCTCGGCTCCGGTCGTGCCGAAGGCCTCCCCGTACACCCAGACCGGCACGCCCGTTGGATGGAAGTACTTGGGCCGCCACATGAGGCCGAGGTCGCCGTCGCGCCACCCGTCGACCTGCCGGGTGAACGTGAAGTGGCCGTTCGGCGTGTCCGCGACCTGGTCCTTCCCGTCCGGGTCGACGTAGGGCCGGCCAGTGCCCGTCGACGTGTGAACACGAACTCCACCCGGCCGTCGCTGACCACCAGGATGACCTGGTGTCGCCTGTCGATCTCCATCTCGTCGGTGGGATCGGCGGGCTCCGGAGGCGGCCCGGACATCCCCACGCGCAGGGTCGGGGCGTCCGGCGGCAGGTTCGGCGTCGGCGACCCCGAGGGCTCGAGGCTCGGCGACGACGACGCGCTGGGCGACGGCCCTGCGGAGGGAGATGGGGATTCGCTCGGCGTCGGCTCGGTGCTCGGCTCCGTGGTCGGCGAGGGCGAACCAGAAGCGTCGGCGGCCTGCCGCGACGCGCGTGCCGTCCCCCTCGCACGAATCCATCGTGTCAGACCTTGCCATTCGGGGAGCGGTGCCGATAGGTTCAGCGACCGCATGAGCGCCGACACCGCCACCGCCGAACGCTCCACCGGGCCGCCCCCGGCCGGGGCCGCACGGCCGGCCGACCACTTCCGGGCCCTGGTCGGCGTGCTCATCGCGATGGTGTCGATCCTGGGTGCGATCGTCGTGTGGAGGGCCTCGGCCGAGTCCTCGAACGCCTCCGACCAGACCCAGCGGGGGATCCAGCAGCTGATCCTCCAGCAGCAGCGCCGGGGGGCCATCGAGGCCGGGGTGGCCCGCGACTTCCGGCTGTTCACGGATTACCAGCAGCACGTGATGGCGTGGCGGCTGCTCCTGGCCGACGCGGACCGGGTCCAGCCCACGGACGCGGCGCTGGCGAACACCTTCCGGACGCGCGCCCGCAAGGAGGCCGCCCTGGCCCGGGGCATCCGGCCCCTGATCCAGCCGTTCAACCGGCCCGGGTTCGGCGACGCCACCGGCGTGGTGGAGTTCGCTCCCGGCGCCGCCGCGGACGCGCTGGAGGACGCCGACCTCGAGCTCACCGGGCTGACGCCCTCCGCGGCGTTCGACGAGGCGAATTCGACCCACGCCATGGCCCTGGACCTGGTGGGCGACGCGGTGCTGTTCGCTGCGGCCCTGCTGTTCCTGACGTTCGCCCAGGTGGCTCGCCGCGGAGCGAGGGGGATCTTCGCCGGAGCCGGGGTCGTGGCGATGGTGGTGGCGGCCGTGCTGTTCGCCGTCATCCAGGTGGCCGGATGACCGGGGGCCCGCAGGAGCCGGAGGTCCCGGGCCCGGAGGTCCCAGGCCCGGAGGTCCCGGGCCCGGAGGTCCCCGAGCCCGAACACCACCACGAGCGGGAGCACCTTCACGACCACCAGGGCGAACACGAACACGAACACGAACACGAGCAGATCTTCGGCGACGAGCTCACCCCCACCGAGGCCGCGGCGGAGGTCGAGGACGAGGAGACCACCTCCCGGTCCGAGGCCATCGTGGCCATCCTCATCGTCGCGGCCACCCTGGCGGCGGCAGTGGTCGGATATCTCCAGGTGTGGTCCTCGGGCCGGTCGGACCAGGCGGCGGCGGTCGCCCAGCGAGACGCGGTGGTGGCCACCGCGCGGCAGGCCCGCGCCGACCAGTGGGCCGACGTCCAGGTCTCCCTGGTGTCCCGCGCCGCCCTGGCCCTGGCCCAGGCCAACGAGGCCACCCTCCAGGCCCAGGTGTTCGGGACGAAGATCACCACCGAGGACCGGCTGGAGGGCGCCCGCCTCCACAAGCTCTCGGACCGGTTCTCGGAGATGGCGGACACCGTGAGCCACGACTTCACCGGGATCCCCATCCAGGGCCGCCTGTCGCAGGAGCAGGACCCGTCCTTCCCGACCCGGTTCGTGAACGAGACGTCGCGCGATCCCATCCGACTTCGCGCCCTCGAGGACGCCGCGAACCAGGAGAGCTCGGGATGGTCCTCGCGCGCGGCGACCTACACGGCGGTGCTGACGCTGTTCGCGGTAGCGCTGTACCTCCTGGGGTTCTCCATGGCGCTGCCCGCCTCCCTCGGACGATGGTTCGTCCGCGGCGGGATCGTGTTCGTCGCGGTGGGGCTGGTGTGGGCCGCGCTGTCGTCCACGTCGCGTCCGCAGGCTCCGTCGGAGGAGGCGGCCGCCGCGTTCGCCACCGGCACGGTCGCGCTCTCCAGCGCGTTCGACGCCTACGACACGTCGGGGTACCGGGAGGCGGAGGACGAGCTCTCGAAGGCGATCGAGGAGCGGCCCGACTTCGCCCGGGCCTACCTGAACCGCGGCCAGGCCACGTACTTCGCCGACTCGCCGACGTACGGGCTGGGGACCGTGACGTCCCCGGAGGGCCTCCGGAGCTCGATCGAGGACCTCAAGCGGGCCGTGGACCTCGGGCTCGACGACGCGCTGGCGGTCGGCAACGTCGGCGCGCTGTCGTTCCAGGAGGCCATGCTCGAGGACCGTCCGGAACTGCTGGACCAGGCTCTGGACTACACGAAGCGGGTCCTCGCGATCGACGCCGAACGGCCACTGTGGTTGTACAACCTCGCGGTGATCCAGCTGGCCGGGGGCGACCGCGACGCGGCGATGGACACGTATCGGCACGCCGACAGGGCCGCGCTTCGCCAGCCGTCCACTGCCGGCTACTGGGCCACGGGTGCGCTCTCTGCCCTCGAGGTCCTGGCCGAGCACCGAACCGAGGAATCGGCGGCAGCGGTGGAGGCGAAGGAGCTGGTGATGAAGGAGGTGTTCGGGGCGGGCGGCTCGTCCGATCCGTCCGACCTCGGGCTCGACCTCGTGATCACGCCGTCGCTGCTGCAGATCGCCATCCCCGCGGACCAGGCAGCCAAGATCGACCCGGCGAAGGACACGGTGGTGGCCCAGACGTACTACGACGACCCCAGCCACCAGGGGTACACGGTGCTCCCCGAGGTGTCGGGCACGGTGTCCTTCTCTCGGGGCGACGACGGAGGGCTGTTCGCGCTCCTGCCGTACCTCCCCACCGCCTCCCCGCCCCGCTGCCTCGTGGACGGGTCCTATCGCGTCGAGCTGTACGTGAACGGCCACCTGGCCGCCACGAAGGAGATCCCCGCGACGTTCGGCCCCCAGCGGACCGTCACCGACCCCGGTCTCAACGCCACGTTCTGCGTCCCGGGCGGCTGGCAGCAGAATCCGGTCTCGACGCCGGGGGTCACGCAGGCCTGGACCCTGCCGGACGGCTCCGAGGGGGTCGTCCTGATCCGGGCCCAGATCCCGCCGGGGCTCCGCAAGGTCCCGCTGACGTCGATCCTCGACCTCGCGGTGAAGGGGTTCGCCTCCGAGCTCATCCCCTCGCTCGGCGAACCGGGCCAGCCATCGGCCTTCTTCTTCATGGGCCTGACCCGTCCCACCGAGCTCCGGTACCCCTACGACAACGGTGCGCTGCTCGGCGGGATCGGCCTGGACCCGGCCGAGGGGGCCGTTGTCGTCGGCATCGCCTACGGCCCCGCCGATCGTGAGGCCGCCATCCAGCTGGTGTTCCAGTCGCTGTCGTCCTACCAGCTGGTCCCCCCCGGGTAGACGCCACCCCGGGCCCCGGCCGGACGTTCAGTGGCCGGCCGGGGCGGCCTCGGCCCAGTTCGCGCCCCAGCCGAGGTCGGCGCGCAGGGGAACCTTCAGCTCGTAGGCGGCCTCCATCTCGGCCTTCACCAGGTCCGCGGCCTCCTCGACGTGGTGCGTGGCCACCTCGAACACCAGCTCGTCGTGGACCGTGAGGAGCATGTGGCACTCCAGCTCCGCGTGCTCCCGGAGGGCCCGGTCCACCCGGATCATGGCCAGCTTGAACACGTCGGACGCGCCGCCCTGGATCGGGGCATTCAACGCCATCCGCCGCCCCAGGTCGCGAACACGGGGGTTCGCCGCCTGGAGCTCCGGGATGTACCGGCGCCGCCCGAGCAGCGTCTCTGTGAACCCCTCGGCGGCCGCGCGTCCGACCTGCCGGTCCAGGAACTCCCGGATCTTGGGGAACCCGGCAAAGTACGCGTCGATGAACTCCTGGGCCTCGTCGGGCGCGATCCCCAGTCGCGAGGCCAGCCCGAACGCATTCATCCCGTAGGCCAGCCCGTAGTTGATCATCTTGGCCCGCGACCGGATCGAGGAGTCCACCTGGTCCTCCGGCAGCCCGAACACCCGGGCGGAGGTCGCGGTGTGGATGTCCTTGTCAGACGCGAACGCCTCGGCCAGGCCCTCGTCGCCGGACAGGTGGGCCATGATCCGGAGCTCGATCTGTGAGTAGTCCGCCACCAGCAGGACCTGCCGCTCGGCGTCCCCCGGCACGAACGCCCGCCGGATCCGCCGGCCCTCCTCGCCCCGGACCGGGATGTTCTGCAGGTTCGGGTTCGTCGAGGACAGCCGCCCCGTGGCCGCCACGGCCTGGTTGAACGTGGTGTGGACGCGGCCGGTGGCGGGGTTCACCAGCCGGGGCAGCGCCACCAGGTACGTCGAGTTGAGCTTGTCGAGCTCCCGCCATTGCAGGAGCGCGTCGACGATGGGGTGCTGGTCCCGAAGCTTCTCCAGGACGCTCGCGTCCGTGGACAGCTGGCCCTTCGGCGTCTTCTTGCCCGGCGAGAGCCCGAGCTCCCCGTACAGGATCTCTCGGAGCTGGGGCGGCGAGTTGAGGTTGAACTCGTGACCGGCCCGGTCGTAGATCTCCTTCTGCAGCGCGAGCATCCGTGACGTGACGTTCGCGGACATGTCCTCCAGGTAGGACACGTCGAGGGCCACGCCGCGGGCCTGCATCCCCGCCAGCACGGCGGCCAGCGGCAGCTCCACCTCGTCCAGCAGGTACTGCAACCCGGCGCGTTCGATGCGGCGCTCCATGACGGGGGCCAGCAGCGCGACCGCCGCGGCCTCGGCCGCCACCGGCCTCCACGGGGTCCCGAACAGCTGCCCGCCGTCCTCCTCCTCCACCCCGGCCAGGACGTCCGCCCCGAGGTAGTTCCGGCACAGGGCCTCGAGCTCGTAGGTGGCTTCGGCCGGATCCAGGAGGTAGCCGGCCAGCATCGTGTCGAACGCGATCCCGTTCACCTCTCGACCCGAACGGACCACGGCCGCACGAAGCTCCTTCGCGTCGTGGACCCACTTCGCGACGCCGGGCTCGGCGAGCACCCGGTCGGCCTGGGGCGACGGGAACGCCGCATACACCGCCTTCCCCCCGCCGGTGGACGCGGCCACCCCGTCCAGGCCCTCGGCCTCGGCGTGGATGCGGATCGCCACCGGCCCGGTCCCGGCCAGCCTGCCCAGCTCGGTGCCCGTCGACTCCGACAGGTCCAGTTCCGTGTCGAACGCGGCCGCGGCGGCACCCTTGCGGACGTCCTCCAGCCGCTCGAGGAGGGTCCGGAACTCGAGCGAGGTGAACAGCCGCCTCACGGCGTCCTCGTCCCACTCCCCCATCTCACACCCGGCAGGGTCGACGTCGAGCTCGATCCCGGTGTCGAGGCGCGCGAGGTCCTTGTTCAGCAGGAGCTGCTCGCCGGCGGCCTCGATGTTCGCCCGGATCCGGCCCTTCAGCTCCTCGGTGTGCCGCAGGAGCTCCTCCACCGAGCCGTACGTCTGGATCAGCGTGGACGCGGTCTTCTCCCCCACCCCCGGCACGCCGGGGATGTTGTCGGAGGTATCGCCCTTCAGGGCCACGTAGTCGAGGTACTTCTCCGGGGGCAGGCCGAACCGCTCGGTGACCGCCTCCACGTCGTACCGGACGATGTCGGAGATGCCCCGGCGGTTGAACATCACGGTGATCCCCGGCCGGACCACCTGGAAGAAGTCGCGGTCGGCCGTGACGATCACCACGTCCATCCCCTCCTCCACCGCCTGGAGGGCCAGGGTGGCGATGAGGTCGTCGGCCTCCTGCTCCGGGTGGCTGACCAGCGGGATCTGGAGGGTCTCCACCACCTCGAGGATCAGCCCGAGCTGCTGGCGGAACTCGTCGGGGGTCTCCCGCCGTCCCGCCTTGTACTCGGCGTAGCGCTCCAGCCGGGCCTTCGGGGTCCCCAGGTCGAACGCCACCGCGATGCGGTCCGGTCGCTCCTCGGTGAGCAGCTTGATGAGCATCGAGGTGAACCCGTAGACGGCGTTGGTGATCTGGCCGGTGGAGGTGGCCAGCGTCGCGGGGAGCGCGAAGAAGGCACGGTAGGACAGGCTGTGCCCGTCCAGGAGGAACAGCCGGGGGCGGCGCTCCGGGGTGCCGGATGGCGAATCGGCCGCGCCGTTCGCCATGCCCGTGGCCGCCGCGACGGTCGCGTCGGTGCCCACCGGACGGCATTGTAGGCTCTGCCCATGACACCCCCGCAGGCCGCCCCCGCGGTGGGCCAGCCCGAGTACCTGGAGGCCCTCTACGAGATGGCCGAGGAGGGCATCCCCACCGTCCAGGTCCGGCTGGCCCAGTGGATGGGGGTATCGGCGGGCGCGGTGAGCCAGGCCGTGAAGAAGCTCTCCCAGCAGGGCCTGGTGAAGGCCGAGGGGCGCCGGCTGGGGTTCACCCCGGAGGGCGAGGAGGTGGCCCGGCACCTGGTTCGGCGCCACCGCCTGGCCGAGCACTTCCTCATCCGGATCATCGGGCTGCCGTGGCACCGGGCCCACCAGGAGGCCGCCCGATGGGAGCGGGTGATCTCCGACGACGTCGAGGAACGGATGGTGGCCATCCTGAACGACCCCGCGACGTGCCCCCACGGCAATCCCATCCCCGGATCGAGGCATCCGGTCGGATACGCCTCGCTCCGCCCGCTCCGCGACGTCGCGCCGGGCGAGCGGGTGGTGCTCCGACGGCTCACCGAGGACCTGGAGCTGGATCTCGACGTGATGCGGTTCTTCGAGGAGTCCGGCCTCATGCCGGGCGGTCGCATCCGGGTCGAGCGGGTGGCGCCGGACGGCACGATGCAGCTCACCGTGAAGGGCAGCAGCGTCGCCCTTGGATCCCACCTCTCCGACAACCTGTGGGTGGAGGGTGACTGAGCCTCACCACGGCGGATCGTTGACGCTGTTCCGATCGCCGAAATAGGATTAAGCGGTCCTACCGACTTTCCTTTAGATAGCTTAACTTCCCTCGGCGCGGCAGGCGTCGGCCGAACGGGACGCGAGAGGAGTGGAGTGAGCACCGGCCAGACGATCCTGCTGGGCGCGATCGCGGGTTTCACCATCTTCCTGGGCCTGCCCATGGGCCGGATCCGCAGCCAGAACGTATCGCTGAAGACGTTCCTCAACGGGGTGTCCGCGGGGATCCTGGTGTTCCTGCTGTTCGACATCCTGGAGAACGCCACCGAGCCGCTGGAGAACGCGGTCTCCGACCGGCACTTCGGGACCCTCGCCGGGATCGGCACGGTCTACGCGGTCGGGCTCGGGGTGGGGCTGCTGGGGCTGCTGTACGTCAGTCGCCTGTGGCGCCGCCGGAGTCCCCGAGCCAGCCTGGGACCGGGGGCCATGGCCGTCACCGAGATCCCGGCCGACCGGACCAGGGAGGCCCTTCGGGTCGGGATGTCCATCGCCACCGGGATCGGCCTCCACAACTTCTCCGAGGGGCTCGCGATCGGCCAGGCGGCGCACGCCGGCCAGGTCTCGCTGGCCTTGCTCCTCGTGGTCGGGTTCGGCCTCCACAATGCCACCGAGGGCTTCGGGATCATCGGTCCCCTCGCGGCGACGGACACCCGCCCGTCGTGGGGCTGGCTGGCCCTCGCCGGCCTGGTGGGCGGCGGGCCCACGTTCCTGGGGACCGTCGTGGGGACCTCGTTCACCTCCCAGTACGTCAACGTGGCCTTCCTGACCCTCGCCGCCGGCGCGATCCTGTACGTGGTCGGGGAGCTGTTCAACGCCGGGCGGCGGCTGTCCTGGGAGACCACGTTGTGGGGCGTGCTGGCGGGATTCCTGGCGGGCCTGGCCACCGAGATGGTCGTCGTCGCGGCCGGCGTCTGATCGCGCCGCCCCGCTCCCACGGGAGTCCCGGTACGCTTCCGCGGACATGACCGAATCCCCTGACGACGTCTCCTCTCAGCCCGCCGGCATCGCCATCGATTCGGCCGGCGGCGGCGGCGCGAACCCCCCGCCCGCCGGCGTGACCGCGGAGCAGGCCGTGGCGCTCGCGAACGAGGCCAGGGGGGGCCTGGTCGAGAAGCTCGGGATCGAGTTCGTGGAGATCGGGCGGGAGTGGATTCGGGCCCGCATGCCGGTCGAGGGCAACACGCAGCCCTACGGCATCCTCCACGGGGGCGCCACTGCGTCGCTGTGCGAGACCGTGGCCTCGATGGGCACCGCGTTCCTGGTCGGGTTCGAAAAGCTCTCGGTGGGGATCGACCTGTCGATCACCCACGTCCGGTCCGCCCGGCAGGGGTGGGTCACGGTCACCGCCAGGCCCCTCCGGATCGGGAACACCATCGCCCACTGGGACATGCAGGTGCACGACGACCAGGGACGCCTGGTCGCGGTGTCCCGCCTCACTCTGGCCGTGCGCACCCCCGCACCCTCCTCGTGAGCCTCGCCGCCGGGCAGGCCGGCCCGGGCCTCACCGCCGCGATCCACGTCACCGGCACGCTCGTCAACGCCGGGACGGTCCTGGCGGGGACCGTGGCCGGGACCCTCCTCGGCGACCGCCTCCCCGAACGGATCCGGGAGACCGTGATGCACGGCCTGGGACTGTTCGTCCTGGCCCTGGGATTCGTGGAGGCCGGACAAGCATTCACCGGCGATCTTGCGAGGTTCACCGACGCCAGCGCGATCGTGGTCCTGGGGAGCGTGGTGGTGGGGGGCGTGATCGGGGAGCTCCTGCGGATCGAGGACCGGCTCACCGCCGCCGGCGAGGCGCTGAAGCGGCGGTTCGGCGGCACGGGAACCTCCGGCCCCCGGTTCACCGAAGGGTTCGTCGTGGCATCGCTGGTGTTCTGCGTCGGGCCCCTCACGGTCCTCGGTTCCATCGAGGACGGTCTCCGCGGCGACTACCAGCTGCTGGCGATCAAGTCGGTCCTCGACGGGTTCGCCGCCCTGGCCTTCTCCGCCGCGCTCGGGTGGGGCGTGGGGTTCTCGGTGCTGACGATCCTGCTCTACCAGGGCGCGCTGTCGCTCGCCGCCGGGTCGGTCGCGAGCGGCTTCTCCGACCCGATGATCGCGGCGCTGACGGCGGCGGGGGGGATCCTCATCCTGGGGATCGGCCTGCGTCTGCTCGACCTTCGCCGGATCCGGGTGGGGAACCTGCTTCCCGCCCTGGTCCTGGCGCCGGGCGTCGTCGCCGTGATGCAGGCGCTTCGGTAGCGGAGCCGTCAGCCATCCGACCGATACCCCAAACATGTCACTCTTTCCCGTCGAATCCGGCGCCCCCCGCTACCTGCGAGTCTGTGTTGAACGTGTTGCGCCGCAAGCGTTTTCGCCAGGTTGACAGGCCCCCGACCCCTGGGTAGATTTCGCTCCGGTCCCAAGCGGCCGCTGGGACCCGGGAGCCGGAAACGGGCTCCGGATATGACAGGCGGCGGGCCGGAGGGCGTCAGTCCACCGGCAGCCTTCAGGGGGCGCGAGCCCCCGGCGAGGTGGCTGCAGGTCCCGGATCCCAATCCATATCTCGGGTGACCGGGTCGCTTGGGACCACCCTTTGCGGGCCGAGGTGCCGAGTAGAAAACGCTCACCCATGGGGAAGGGGTGATCGGGCCCAAAGGCATCTCGGCCCGTTTTCGGGTCGTGCGACCCTTTTCTCCGGAGAGCGGCGCGGTTCCGCTCCATTGTCCCGGCTCTCGCCCCATAATCGGCGCATGACCGATCGACGGGCGGTGCTGCGGATCGCGCTTGCGCTCGCGATGCTGGCCGCGCTCGCCGCCGCCTGCGGGCCCGCGAACGGCGGGGTCGAGCCGACGGACCGGGGGATCACGTTGCGCGTGGAGACCCCGCCCCAGCCCACCACCGGGCCGTTCATCGTCGTGGCGGTGGACAACCACTTCCACGACATCCACTACGCGGAGCGGAACCTCATCTCGCAGGACCGGCCGTTCGGGGTGAGGAACGAGGGCCACAACCTCCACAACTTCACGGTGATCGGGACCGGCATCAGCATCGACATCCGTCCGGGTCGCGAGTTCCTGTGGGCCCGCCTGGGCGACGTCCTGAAGCCGGGGACCTACCAGGTGGTGTGCACGTACCACGACTACGTGGGCATGCGCGGGCATTTCACGGTGACGCCGTAGCGGATCTACAGGACCGCGGAGAGGAACTTCTTCGTCCGTTCGTGCTGGGGGTTCGCGAAGATCGCCTTCGGATCGCCCCTCTCCACGACCTGGCCGTCCTCCATGAAGATCAGCCAGGTCCCGACCTCGCGGGCGAACCCCATCTCGTGGGTGACGACCATCATGGTCATGCCTTCGTCGGCGAGCTCCTTCATGACCTCCAGCACCTCGCCGACGAGCTCCGGGTCCAGTGCCGAGGTGACCTCGTCGAACAGCATCAACGTGGGCTCCATGGCCAGGGCCCGCGCGATGGCCACCCGCTGCTGCTGGCCTCCGGAGAGCTGCCCCGGGTATGCATCGGCCTTCAGCGACAGCCCGACGTGCTCGAGCTGTTTCACGGTCCGGGCCCGAGCCTCCTCGCGGTCGAGGTGCAGGACCTTGTCCAGGGCCAGCGTGATGTTGTCCATCACCGTCCTGTGCGGGAACAGGTTGAACGCCTGGAACACGATCCCCATGTGCGTTCGCACCTCGTCGAGGTCGGTGCGGATGTCGGTGAGGTCCTGGCCCCGG
>DASWED010000097.1:0-7366 GCA_036394995.1 Actinomycetota bacterium | reverse complement strand
CGGTCGGCGGGGAGTTCGAGCGGCTTCAGCCCCCGCCCGCCGGTGCGGACCTCGGCTCCGCTCATGGCTCCGTCATCGCCGCATCGGCCTGCGACGCCGTGCTGGTGAACACCGCGATCGCCGTGGCCGCCGACCCCGTGGAGATGGCTCGCGCGTTCGCCCAGGGGACCGAGGCGGGGCGGCGGGCGTTCCTGGCCGGACGGGCCCCGGAGCTCGAACGGGCCGAGGCCTCGAGCCCGCTCACCGGGTTCCTGGACAAGCTGGTGACGTCGCAGGCCGATGCGGCGATGACGGAGCCATGAGCGGAGCCGAGGTCCGCACCGGCGGGCGGGGGCTGAAGCCGCTCGAACACCCCGCCGACCGTCACGGCGACGGCTTCGCCGACCCCGCGCCGGCCGTGACGTTCGCCGACGAGCTGGAGCGGCTCCCGTTCGACGACCTGCTTCGCGTGGCGAACGGCGCATCGCCGCAGCGCGTCGCCGCGGCCCTGGCCGCCCACCCGCTGGAACGGACCCTCCACGACTTCGCCGCGCTGCTGTCCCCCGCGGCGGGGGAGCGGCTCGAGGACCTCGCCGGGGCTTCCCGGCGGCTGACCATCGCACGCTTCGGGCGGACCATGCGCATGTACGCGCCGCTGTACCTGTCGAACGAGTGCCTGACCACGTGCGCGTACTGCGGGTTCGCCCGCGAGCTGCCCATCGCGCGGAGGACGCTCACGCCGGAGGAGACCCTGGAGGAGGCCCGGCATCTGGTGCGCGGAGGGTTCCGTTCGATCCTGCTCCTCACCGGCGAGCACGAACGCCTCACCGGGGTGGAGTTCCTGGAGGAGCGCATCCGGCTCCTGGCGAACGAGGTCCCCCAGCTCGCGATCGAGGTCCAGGTGTGGAGCGAGGAGGAGTACCGCCGCCTGGCCGCTGCGGGGTGCGAGGGCGTGGTGATCTACCAGGAGACGTATCACCCGGAGACCTACGCGCGGGTCCACCTGGCCGGGCGGAAGCGCCATTTCCGGTGGCGGCTGCTGGGGCCGGAGCGGGCCGCGCGGGCCGGGATGCGGCGGATCGGCATCGGGGCCCTGTTCGGGCTCCACGACGACTGGCGGTACGAGGCCCTGGGCGTGGCGACCCACGCCCGGTTCCTCATGAAGCGGTACTGGCGCTCCCAGGTGACGGTGAGCGTCCCCCGCATGCGGCCGAGCGCGGCCGGGTACCAGCCCCGGACCGAGATCTCCGACCGCGAGCTGGTCCGGCTGATCTGCGCTCTCCGGCTGCTGCTGCCGGACGTGGGGATCGTGATCTCCGCGCGCGAGGCGGCCGACTTCCGCGACGGGCTGTTCCAGGTCGGAGTCACCCACACCAGCGCCGGCTCGCACACGGATCCCGGCGGCTACGAGCACCCCGATGAGGCCACCGAGCAGTTCGAGGTCGCCGACACGCGTTCGCCGCAGGAGGTCGCGGGGAAGCTCCGCGAGCTGGGCTACGACCCGGTGTGGGAGGACTGGTCGCGGGTGACGCCCTCCGCCGAGGCCATGCTGTCCCGTTCGAACGGCTGACCGGACGGCCGTGTGGCGATCAGCTTCCCGCGGGCGGATCATCCGATTGGTGACCGAGCGTCTGACGTGTGACGGTTCCCGAGTGGAGAGGAGACATCGATGCGACGTTCCCTGGCATTGTTGGCGGTGGTCGCGCTGACCGTGGGACTGGCGGTGGCGGCCCAGGCCCGCCAGACGAGGATCGGGCCCGGGTCCGTCGACACCGGGCTGGGGGGTCCCCCCGCCGAGGCCATCCGGCTGGTGCGGAACCTCCCGAAGGGCCCCACGGCCGAGTGCATCCCCGACCCCTGCTCCTCGAAGCGCGTGAAGCTCGGGTCGGTGGTCGCGCCCATGGACGCGCAGGCGGTGGACGTGACGGTGACGCTGAGCTTCCAGTACCGGACCTCGCCGGGCGACCGCGGGTTCCTGTTGGTGGACTTCTCGCCCCCGGGCGACCGCACCCCGAGCATGCGCCCGGGCTCCTACCCACTGAGCTCGCAGGGCCGGCAGATCTCGACCAGCCTGACGTGGGTGGAGCGGGGCCTTCCCGGAGCGGGCACCGAGTACTCGTTCGCCGTGAGCGCGCAGTCGTTCGACTCTGCGGGGTCCGGCTTCTCGAAGATCACGACCGGCCGCATGACGATGGTCATCGAGATGTGGCCCTCGGCGACGGCGTGATCCGATCCCGTATCGCCAACATTCGCTGGCGTTAGAATCCGTCTCGTGGACGCGCCGTCCTCGTCCGATCTCGGGGCCCTCGCGCTGCTGGACGAACCGTCCCGGCGACGCCTGTACGCGTACGTCCGGGGGCGGGGCGAGGCCGTGGGACGGGACGAGGCCGCGAAGGCGTGCGGGGTCTCGCGGAGCCTGGCGGCGTTCCACCTCGATCGGCTGGCGGCCGGGGGGCTGCTCGAGGCCGGCTACCGCCGGCTGAGCGGCCGGACCGGCCGGGGCGCGGGGCGCCCTGCCAAGGTGTACCGGACATCCGGCGCCAGGTTCCACGTGAGTCTCCCCGAGGACCGGTCCGAGCTGGCCGGGCACATCCTGGCCCGTTCGCTGGAGACGAGCCGGCCCCAGGAGACCCCGAAGGCGACCGTTCGCCGGGTCGCGGCCCGGGAGGGGGAGATCCTGGGGCGGACGATGCGGCAGGCCGCGCCGCCGCAGGACGAACCGCTGGCGGCCGCCGGCGACGCGCTGGCCCGGATGGGATTCGAGCCCGAGCGCCGGGGCGATCGCGTGCTCCTGCGCAACTGCCCGTTCCACGCGCTGGCCACCGAGCACACCGAGCTGATCTGCGCGATGAACCACGCGCTCCTGGCGGGGGTCGTGCGGGGCCTGGGGGCGGGCCCCGCCGTGGCCGCGGAGATGGTCGACGAGCCGGGGGAGTGCTGCGTCGCCATCGCCCGGCGGTTCCCGAGCGGGTAGCCTGTTGGCCGCATGTCCTCGAGCAAGCGCCCCCGCTCCGGTGCCCCTCCCCGCCGCGGGCACCGGATCCGACTGTGGATCGAACGGGCCGTGCTCGGCGGGATGATGACCGTGGTGGCGGCCGTGGTGGAGCGCAAGCTCCTGAAGGCCATCCGCTCCGGTCCCTCGCCGAAGAAGGCCCTCGAGAAGGCCGCGAGGAACGACGGTCCCGGCCCCACCGGGGCCCGGGCGAAGGAGCCGGCCGTGGGAGTCGGCCTCGGCTCCGACGGGGACCCGACGCAGCGCTGAGCTTCCCTTCGGGCAGAGCCGCCGTGACCGCTACCGCCGGCGGCGGACCAGGTCGATGGCCAGCGCGGAGACCAGCAGGCCGCCGGTCACCCCCAGCACCCACGGGACCCATCCCACCACCCGCGACGAGGCCGCCGTGAGGGCGGTGGCCACGAGCGCGCTGCCGGCCGAGATGGCCAGGGACAGCCGCCGGCCCACCCGGCGGATCGTGTCCTCCAGGCGCTCGGTTCCCCGGAAGTGGACCTGGAGCTTCGGGCCCGGGCGCGCGCCGGCGAGCCGTTCGACGGCCTCCACCAGGCGGCCCAGCCGGACCCGGAGCTTCTGGCCCTCGTAGAACAGCTTCCCGGGGCTCACCCGGTCGCGGAGCCGGCCGGTCAGTCGCTTCAGGACGAACTGCCCGGCCACCGCGAACGGGTCCAGGTCGGGATCCAGCTCCGCGGTGGCCAGCTGCATCTGGGCCAGGGCCTTGCCGGTGAGCGCCAGCGACGACGGCAGCCGGACGTCGTGGCGGATCGAGATCTCGGTGACCTCCTGGAGGATCGGTCCCAGCTGGATCTCGCGCAGCGACACGTCGCGGTACCTCGACATGAGCCGCCCCAGGTCCTCACGGAACGCGTCGATGTCCACCTCGACCTGCTGGTCCTCGCCGGCCAGCATCAGCGTGACGTCGGCCAGGAACGCCACGTCGCTCTGCGAGAACGCCAGCAGCAGGAGCAGGAGCAGCTCGCGAACGTCCGGGCCCACCTCGCCGACCATCCCGAAGTCCAGGAAGTAGATGCGGTCGTTCCACCACATCAGGTTCCCGGGGTGGGGGTCGGCGTGGAAGAACCCGTCCTCCAGGATCTGGCGGTAGTACGACTCCAGCAGCTGCCGGGCCGCGTCCTTGCGTTCGGTCCCCTCGGGGATGTCGCGGATCGGGACCCCCTGGATCTCCTCCATCACCAGCAGCCGGTCGGTGGAGTAGTCCGTGTAGACGCGGGGGACGTCCAGCCGGTCGTACGGCTCCAGCACCTGGCGCATCCGTTCGATGTTCCGGGCCTCCTGGCGGAAGTCGAGCTCGCGCCGGAGCGACTCCGACAGGTGCTCGATGATCGCGGGCATGTCGAACACCTGCCGGAACGCCGGCCGGTGCTTGGTCTTCTCCGCGAACCGTTCGAGCAGCCCGAGGTCCTGGAGGATGTCGCGACGGGCCGTGGGCCGCTGGATCTTCACGACCACCCGCTCGCCGGTCTCGAGGGTGGCCCGGTGGACCTCGGCGATGGTCCCGGCGGCGAGCGGGGTCGGTTCAATCGAGGCGAACACGTCCTCCCACGGGACCCCCAGCTCCTGCTCCATGACCTCGACCACCTCCTGCTCGGTGAGCGGGGTCACCCGGTCCTGGAGGGTGGCGAGCTCCTCGACGAACGCGGGCGGCATGAGGTCGGGGCGGGTGGACAGGATCTGGCCGAGCTTGGCGAAGGTGGGCCCGAGCTCCTCCATCGCGCTCCGCAGGGCCCGGGCCCGCTCGCGGCTGGTGGCGTCGCCGTCGGCGTCGTCCGGGGAGAACACCTCCCGGACGCCGTACTTGCCCATCACCCGCCCGATCCGGGCGGCCCGGCCCAGCAGCGAGCCCTGGACGGCTTCCTCGTCGGCGGTCAGACCGCCGGGCTGGAGGTCGGTGCGGGCCGGCATGATCCGCGGCTCCTCGCCCGGCGAGGTGTTCACGATGATCACCGTGCACCGGGCGTTGTGGCTGACCCGGTTCGGGACGTTCCCCAGCAGGAACTTCTTCCGCCCGCCCATTCCGAGGTTGCCGACCACGACCACGTCCACGGCCTCCTCGTGGGCCACGTCGACGATGGCCCGGGCGGGGTCGGGGTCCACGGTCACCCGGGCCCGGCCCTTCGGCCCGGCCAGCTGCGTGGCGAGGTCCTGGAGCGCCGGGAGCGCCTCGGCCACGGCGGCGGCCTCGGTGGCCCCGGTGTCCGGCTTCTGCCCGTCCTCCGGCACGACGACCTGCAGGAGCACCAGCTCGGCCCCGTAGTTCGCGGCCATCCGCGCAGCCCAGTCCACCGCCTTCGTGGCCGTCTTCGAACGGTCCGTGGCGACGAGGATGCGATTGACGGTCTGCAGGTGAGCCTCCCGAGTCCGAACCGGACACAGGGTACCGGCCGCCCGAGGGTGGAGGGAAGGGCGGCATGGAGGGAAGGCGGCTGTCACACGGGAGGGGGGTCGCGGCATAGTACGGGTGAACGGCCGGCCCGGAGGGCAAGGGGGCGCGTGGACCGAGAGCTCGACGACGACGATCTGCTGGTGCTGTCGGGGACCCGGGCGGACGCGTTCGGGACGCTCTACGACCGGCACGCCGAGGCGCTGCTGCGGTGGTTTCTGCGGCGGACGTTCGATCCTGAGACGGCGGCGGAGCTGACCGCCGAGACGTTCGCCCAGGCGTTCGTGTCGAGGCACCGGTTCCGCCCCCAGGGGGGCGGCGCGGTCGCGTGGCTGTACGGGATCGCCCGACACCAGCTCTCGCGGTTCCGCCGGTCGGGCGCGGTGGCGGCGAGGGCCCGTCGCCGCCTGGGGATCCGGGAGCGGGAGCTGTCGGACGAGGACTACGACCGGATCGAGGAGCTGATGGACGGCGAGGAGGTCCGGGGACAGGTGGCGCGGGCGTTCGCGCTGCTGTCCGAGGAGCAGCGGGAGGCGGTGAACCTGCGCGTGATCGAGGGCCGGACCTACACGGAGGTCGCGTCGCTCACCGGCCTCACCGAGCAGACGGCGCGGGCCCGCGTGAGCCGGGGCCTCCGCCGGATGGGCGCGCTGCTCCACGAGCAGGGCATCGAGGGCGACGGGCCGGCACGATCGCCGATGGCGACGCGGACGATGAACAGGACGACCGAGCCGACCGCGCGACGGTCGAGCTGAGGACGGGAGGCAGGAAGTGAACACCGAGATCGCGTTTCTCCAGGAGCTCCGCGAGGACCTCATGGACGCGGCCGCACTCGAGACGTCCCGGACCCGGGCCACCCCGAGGCTCCGCGTGATTCCGTCCAGGTCCGGGGTGGCTCGCCGCTCGATGTCCCGCTGGAAGGTGTTGACCGCCTGCACCGCGGCCCTGCTGGTGGCGGCCGGCGTGGTCGGCTACGTCTTCGATGGAACCGATGGATCGGGGTCCGCGGAACGGGCGGCGGGGCCCGTGCCGGGTGCCGCCATGAAGGGGCCGGTGAGATGGTCCGCATATGCACCCGCGATCACCGACCGGAGCGCTGGGGTGGATGCGATCATGGTCCCGGGCCCGGCGGCGCTCCCACCCTCGGGTAGGGTTCGCCTCCCGGGCGGCGTCCCGGACGTCGGGCCGAGCGTGATCAAGACGGCGGACGTCTCGCTCCAGGTGCCGGACGGCGACTTCGACCAGCAGTTCGACGCGGCGAACGCGATCGCGGAGCAGCACGGCGGGTACGTGCAGAGCTCGACGACGGCCGGCACGAAGCAGCGGTCCGGGTCGATGGTCATGCGGGTGCCGGCGGACCAGTTCGCGCAGGTGCTGGGTGAGCTCCAGGCCCTCGGGACCACGCTCCGGATCCAGCGGGAGGGCGTCGACGTCACGTCGCGGTTCGTGGACCTGGGCGCGCGCCTCCGGAACGCCGAGGCGCAGGAGGAGTCGCTCCGGCGGCTGCTGGCGAAGGCTCCCGACGTGGCCTCCACGCTGAAGGTGAACAACGCCCTGTCCGACGCCGAGCTCCAGATCGAGGAGCTCCGGGGGCAGCTCCGCCTGCTCCAGAACCGCACCGACCTCGCCAGCGTCCGAATCGAGATGGCCGAGAAGGGCGCGGCGCGGGAAACCGGCGTCGTCACGAAGCCCAAGCTCGGCAGGGCGTTCGACCATGCCGTGGCGGGCTTCCTGGGCGTGATCTTCTCGATCGTCGTCGGGATCGGCTACCTGCTGCCGATCATCGCGGTGGTGGGGCTGGCCTGGTTCGTCGTCCGCCGGGTCCGCCGGATGCGCCGCGCCAGGGCCCTCGCGTAGCTTCCGCCGCCTGCCCCCTCCGCCCCCCGGCCCCAGGCCCGGCCTTACACTCGAATGGATGCGGGTCATGGCGAACGGGACGGACTACGAAGCGCCGGAGGGCACCACCGTGGAGGGGT
>DASWED010000096.1:0-1522 GCA_036394995.1 Actinomycetota bacterium | reverse complement strand
TCCTCCGGTCGGGCATGTCGGAGCAGCAGATGCGCGACGTCGCCTCGCAGGTCAGCGCCCAGCTCATCCCGGTGCTGGACCGAGCCGTCATGTGGCTCTATCGACGGCTGCGCGAACGGGCCATCTTCGAGCACCTCGTCGAGCACGTGGAAGACGCGTTGGAGCGAGCCGGCGTGACCCCGCCGCGTGCTGCCAGGCCGCCGGCCATGGCCTTCCTCGACCTCGCCGGCTACACGCGCCTCACCGAGGAGCGGGGGGACGAGGCGGCCGCGGAGCTCGCCACCGAGCTGGCCCGGCTCGTGCAGCTCGAATCGGCCAGGTACGGCGGCAAGCCGGTGAAGTGGTTGGGAGACGGCGTCATGTTCCACTTCGCCGATCCCGGACAGGCCGTCCTGTGTTCCCTGGAGCTGGTCGAGCGGACGCCCGCCGCGGGGCTCCCGCCCGCCCATGTGGGGGTGCATGCCGGCCCGGTGATCTTCCGCGATGGCGATTACTTCGGCCGGACGGTCAACGTGGCCTCTCGCATCTCGGGCAGGGCCGGTCCGGGAGAGGTCTTAGTGAGCGCGGACGTGGTCTCGGTCTCGAACCCCGGCAGCGTCCGGTTCCAGGAGATCGGTCCGGTCGAGCTGAAGGGGCTGTCCCGTCCGGTCACGCTCTACCGCGTGACCAGGCCCACAGCCGGGACCGGCTGAGGGGGGGACGTGGCCACCGTCACCGAGCGCATCGAACGGACGCTCGAGCAGGAAGCCACGACCTGGGGCATCCGTCCCGTCCCTCCCGAGCACCGAAAGCTCTCCGGTCTGGACTTCGGCGTCCTGTGGGGCGACCTGGCCATCGGTTTACTCGTCCTGGTGACGGGGGCGTTCCTGGTGCCCGCCCTCGGGTTCCCCCGAGCCCTCCTGGCTATCGGGGTGGGTTCGGCGGTCGGCTGCATCCCGCTGGCCTTGGTCGGGCTGGCGGGGGCCCGCGAGGGCGTTCCGGGCATGGTGCTGTTCCGGCCCGTCCTCGGGGTCCGCGGCTCCTACGTCCCGTCCGTCTTCAACATCGTCCAGCTCGTGGGGTGGACGGGATTCGAGTTCTGGGCCATGAGCCTGGTGGCCAGCAGGCTGTTCTCCTCCCTGTCGTCCTACTGGCTGTGGCTGCCGGCGGTGGTCGTCGTCTCAACCGCGCTGGCCCTGGGCGGACCGATCCTGGTGATCCGGCGGTGGCTCGAGCGGTTCGGGGCATGGGTGGTGGCGGGGGTGGCGGCGTGGATCACGATCCGCCTGCTCACCACGGCGAACCTGGGATCCATCTGGCACCGCCCGGGCCAGGGAGGCCTGCCGTTCTGGCTGGCCGTGGACCTCGTCATCGTCATGCCGGTGTCCTGGCTGCCGCTGGTCGCCGATTACAACCGGTTCGCTCGCCGGGGCGTCTCCTCGGCCGCCGGCACGTTCTGGGGGTACGCGATCGGCAACGCGTGGTTCTACGCGCTGGGCGCCCTGCTGGTCCTTGGGGCCGGACTCTCCGACACCTCACCGGC